>NZ_JBIDBB010000011.1:0-230781 GCF_043202775.1 Glycomyces sp. NPDC048151
CAGAACAGGCCGAACCAGAGCGGGAAGAGGACGACCATGAGGCCGATGGCCCAGGCGGCGAAGATCGGGGCGCCGATGGCGCGCGAGATCGGCGCGCCGATCCAGGCGTAGGCGGCGACGATGAGTGCGCCGGGGACGAGGTGGAGGGCGATGGACAGCGGGATCGAATGGCGGTCGGCGAGCAGGAGTTCGACGAATCGGTTGCGGGGGCGGGTCTGGGTGGCGGCGCTCTGGGCGGCCGGGGAGTTCGTGTTCATGTGGAGAATATTGATCCGCGCGCCTGTCACAGGCCTGTCCCGCCGCTGTCGCCGAACAGGAAGGGCCTGACAGGTGCCGCACGCTGTGGTGGCAAGCGCCGTCCGTCGACGTGTAGGTTGCGGTGATGGCCGACTTGCAGTTGAGCGACATCGTGATCGACGAAGCCCTCGTGCGGGCGATGCTGCGGGAACAGCACCCCGACCTGGCCGGGCTCGAGCTGCGGGAAGTCGACGGCGGCTGGGACAACCGGATGTGGCGACTCGGCGACGACCTGGCGATCCGCATCCCGCGCACGCCGCGCGGGCCCGAGCTCCTCGAGCAGGAGTACCGCTGGGTCCCGGACCTCGCTGAGCGGCTGCCGCTCCCGGTGCCGACCCCCGTCAGGCTCGGCACGCCAGGCGACGCGTTCCCGGCGGCGTGGCTCGTGACCACCTGGGTCGCGGGCGAGCCGGTCGACCGTAAGCCTCTCGAAAACGGCCCCGAATCGGCCGACGCGCTCGCGGGTTTCCTTGCGGCCCTACACGAGACGGCCCCCGAGGACGCGCCCGTCAACCCGCACCGGAGCCTGCCGCTGCCGGACCACGCCGATGACGTGGAGCAGGGCATCGAAGCCTGGTCGACCGAGGCGAACGCGGCCGCGATGCGCCGGGTCTGGAACGACGCGCTCGCCGCCGACCCTTGGAAGCTTGCTCCAGTGTGGGTCCACGGTGACCTGCACCCGGCGAACGTCCTCGGGACCGACGGCACCCTGACGGGCGTCATCGACTTCGGCGACATGGGCGCGGGCGACCCCGCCGCGGACCTTTGCGCCGCCTGGATGCTCCTGCCCGAAGGATCGGCTGAGCGGTGCTTCGAGGCCTACGCCGACGCGGACGAGTCGACCATCCTCCGGGCGCGCGGATGGGCGCTCATGCGCGCGTTCGGGCTCCTCCAGGTCGGCTACGCGGGCGAACAGGGCTGGGCCGGAGGCAAGATCACCTGGAAGGCGGCTGGAGAGGCGACCCTCGCTCGCCTCCTCGCCTAGCGGCGATGCGGCTCGTGGCCGTCTTCGGCGGAGGCTTTTCCTGAGCGGCGCAATGCCAGTTCCCAGCTCGAGGACTGGCCTGCTCGCCCGGAACGGGGTTGGGAGCCGCCCGGCTCGGAAGTCGCTACCAGTGGCCGATGACGGGGGCCCGGTGTCCGCACCGCTGCCACTGCTCGGTGACGCGGGCGAGGCGGTGGGCGGCGGCCATGGAGACGAGGCCCGCGACCTTGCCGCCGCGCGGGTCGAGGACCACCAGGCCCGCCACGCGGTCGTCCACGACCGCGAGCGCGGCCGGGGCGCCGTTGACGATCGCCGAGTGGAACGTCACGGCCCCGCCCACGAGGTCGCGTTTGGCCGGGGTCGGCTTGAAACCGGCGCGGAGCCAGGCGGCGATCCGGTCGGGGAGGGACTCGTGCCGGAGCTTGTCCATGAGGCCGAAGCCGTCGGAGACGGCCGTCGCGTCGTCGGTCAGCAAGGCCACGAGGCGGTCCGTCTCGCCGGAAGTTGCGGCGGCCAGGAACTCCTCGACGATGCGGTGGGCCGCTTCGCGGTCGACGTGGACGGCGTCGCGTCCGGCCGCGACGTGGCGGCGGGCGCGGAGGGCGTGCTGCTGGCTGGCCGCGACCGTGATGTCGAGGATGTCGGCGATCTCGTTGTGGCTGTAGGCGAACGCCTCACGCAGGATATAGACGGCGCGTTCGACCGGCGAGAGCCGTTCGAGGAGGATGAGGACCGCCATGGACACTGACTCGCGCTGCTCGACCGTCTCGGCCGGGCCGAGCATCGGGTCGCCTTCGAGGAGCGGTTCGGGCAGCCACGCGCCGACCGCCCGCTCTTTGCGCGCCTGCGCCGACCGGAGCCGGTCGAGCGCCAGGTTGGTGACCACTTTGGTCAGCCACGCTTCGGGGAGCCTGATGTGGTCGCGGTCGGCCGCCTGCCAGCGCAGGAACGCGTCCTGCACGACGTCCTCGGCGTCGGCCGCCGAACCGAGCAGGCGGTACGCCAGCGAGGCCAGCCGGGGCCGGCCGGCCTCGAAGCGTTCCACGGTGGCGGCGTCCATGAGCGCCACTCTAGGCGGGCACCGTTTCGGCGGCGCGCACGGACGGGGCGGCCATGCCGTGCCTGCGGGCGGGCATCCCGAACGTCGGGTTCGCGACGCCCCAGGTGGCGCCCGTGAGGATGCCGTTCTTGATGCCCGCTGCGGTGCGGCCGCACATCGCGCCCTTGGTCTTGACGTCGCCGCCGACGACCTGCAGGATCGCGTCCTTGCGGCCGAGGCTGATGTGGTTGCCCACGTAGACGAGTCCCTTGCGCTTGACCGTGCGGCCGGTGAGGTCGCCGATGATCGCGGCGGTCGCCTGCTGGCTCGTGAACCCGGCCGATGCGCAGGACATCGGCAGCGGCCGGCCGTTCTCGCCGATGACGAACGCGGCGTCGCCCGCGGCGTAGACGCCCGGGTGGGAGACCGAGCGCATCTGGCGGTCCACGGTGATCTGGCCGTTCGCTTCGACGGCGAGGCCGCTCGCGGCGGCGATCGGGTGGACCGCGAATCCGGCGGTCCACACCGTCGCGTCCGAAGCCAGGAACCCGTGCGCGGTGTGCGCGCCGCCCGCTTCGACGCGGTCGACGGGGGCGTGCTCGTGGACCTCGATGCCGAACCGGTCGAAGGCCCGCAGCAGGTGGCGGCGCGCCTTGGGGCCGAGCCAGCCGCCGAGTTCGCCGCTGGTGGCGAGGACGACCTTGAGGCCGGGGTGGGATTCGGCGATCTCGGTGGCGCCTTCGATCGCGGTCAGGTTGCCGCCGACCCAGAGCACGGTGCCGTTGCCGCACAAGGCGTCGAGGCGGTCGCGCAGGCGCAGGGCCGCAGGGCGCGAGGCGATGTGGAAGGCGTGCTCGCCGACGCCCGGCACGCCGTGGTCGGCGACGGTGCTGCCGAGCGAGTACACGAGCGTGTCGTATTCGAGCGCGTCGAGGCGGTTCCCGTCGTCGATCACGACGGTTTTCCCGTCGGCGTCGACGGCGGTGACCCGGCCGAGTTCGATGCGTACGCCGGTGCCCGCGAAGATGTCCGCGAGCGGCCGGTGCTTGAGCGTCTGCCCGGCGGCGACCTGGTGGAGCCTGAAGCGCTCGACGAAGTCCGGTTCGGCGTTGACGAGCGTGATCCGGAAGTCGTCGCGGTCGAGGTGGCGCGCGAGGTACCCGGCGGCGAACGTGCCGGCGTATCCCGCGCCGAGGACGGTGATGCGGTGCTGCATGGTCTCGCTCCTGTCTGGTTTCGGTTGACTCCCTTTGAACGGGACGGCCGCCGATTCCATGACAGGAGCGAGCTGTGACCTGCGTTACTTGAATGCGGTGGCGTTGCGCTGCGCCCAGTCCGCGAACGACGTCGCCGGGCGGCCGGTCAGCCGCTCGACCTCGCGGTTGTCCGCGAGTTCGGCCGCGTTCGGGCTGCCGAGCGCATCCAGCGCGCCCTCGGCGATCTCGGGGGACCAGACCTGCGTGAACATCGCGAACGCGTCGTCCCGGGTGAGCTCCATGAACTGCACCGTCTCGCCGATCGCCGCAGCGATCGCGGCGGCCTGCTCGCGCGGGGTCACCGCCGCCGGGCCCGTGATCGTGTAGGCCCGACCGGCGTGCCCGTCCTCGGTGAGGGCGACCGCGGCGACCGCGGCGATGTCGGCCGGGTCGATGAGGCGCAGGCCGACGTCGCCGAACGGGGCGGCGATCGCGCGGGCGGTGCGCACCGGCTCGGCCCACATGAACGCGTTGGAGTGGAACGCGCCCGGGCGGACGAACGTCCACTCCAGGCCGGACGCCTTCACGGCGTTCTCGTAGACCAGCTGCGACGGGTCGTCGCGCGTCTCGGCGCGCTGGCTCGACAGCAGCACCACGCGGCGGATCCCGGCGTCCTTCGCGGCGGCGAGGACCGGGGCGAGGTCGTGGTCGGATTCGCGGGTGAGCAGGAACAGGCGGTCGGCCCCGTCGAAGGCCGGGCGCAGGGTCTCGGGGTCGTTCAGGTCCGCCTGGACGTGCGCGACGCCCTCGGGGAACGCGGCGGCGCTGCGGGAGACGGCGGTGACCTTCTCGCCTTCGGCGAGGAGCAGTTCGACGAGCGGACGGCCGACGTTGCCAGTGGCTCCGGTGACGACGATCATTGGTTTCTCCTTGTGTCGGTGGTGAAACCAAAGCTAGGAGGCTTGCGGCGGTTCCGGAAGGACGCACTTCGAAGTAAGCTCATACCGTGTTGGTTGGAAATCAGGTGGCTTGGCCCAGCGTCCGGGGCGAACGTGAGGTGTTTCACCGTCAGTGCCCGGCCGTGCAGGTCCTCGACCACATCACGAGCCGCTGGGGCATCTGGGTCCTGCTCGCGCTCAACGAAGGCGAGCTGCGCTTCTTCGAGCTGCGCGAGCGGGTCGAGGGCGTCAGCGAGAAGATGCTCTCGCAGACCCTCAAGAACCTCACGGGCGACGGCCTCGTGTGGCGGCACGTCGAGCCCACGGTCCCTCCGCAGGTCACCTACGGCCTCACCGAACTCGGCGAGGGCACCGCGCAGCAGCTCGGCGGCATGTTCGACTGGATCCGCGGCAACGCCGAGACGATCATGGACGCCCGCGCCAAGGCCGAGGGCTAGCCGAACCCCATCTCGGCCTTGACGATCCGGCCCGGCCGCTCGTCGGCGCGTGCGGCGACCTCGCCGTCCGGCGACCAGATCGCCGAGTTCCCCACGGCCTCCGGGTAGTCGCTGCCGGGCCCCGCGAAGCAGGCCTGGACGACCCAGATCCCGTAGCCGCGCGCGATCTGCGGCATCCGCCTGTCGCGCCGGGGAAGCCCCCGCGGCGTGTAGAGCGACCCGGCGATGTACGCGTCGATGCCGCCCAGCCCTGACCGCTTGGCGAACTCGGCGGTCGCCGGCGCGTGCTCGAACATCATGGTGTCGCGGCAGATCGCCAGGCCGAGCCGCCAGCCGTCCAGTTCCAACACGACGTGGTCGCGGGCGGCGCGGAAGCGCCGCGACTCCTCCTCGTCGGGGTGGACCTTCCGGTAGGCGACCGCGACGCCCTCGCCGTCGATGCGCAGCGTCGCGATGTACTCGCCGCCGTCCTCCGCAACGGGCGCGCCCGCCAGGGCGACCGAGCCGGTCTCGGCGCACGCCGCGATGATCCCGTCCAGTGCCGGATCCGCAAGGGCCACAGCCGGAGCCGCCATCGCGTACGACGAGAGCGACAGCTCCGGGAAGACCACGAGCCGCGCCCCGGCCTCCCGGATCGCTTCGGCGTGGGCGGCAGCGTTGGACGCGAGGTCGCCCGCCCGCAGCAGCGGCTGCGCGGCGGCGACGGTCAGGGGCCGGGGGAGTCCGCTCATGGTCCGAGCGTATCCGGGACCGGGGATGGAAGTAGGCTCCAGTCACCGTTACCACCCCGCGATCAGAGAGGCCCTTCGCATGTCATACCCCGAACCGAAGTACTTCGGAGACACCGGCGAAGCCACCGCCGTCGTACGCCGAGGCGACTCGCCCGCCGACATCCTCTTCGACAACGGCCACGCCGACTACCTCGCCAAGGGCGCGGCCACCGGCGGCGAGTTCGGGCTCTACCGATGGAACATGGGCCCCAAGAAGGGCGGCCCCGGCGCGCACTACCACAAGACCATCTCGGAGTCCTTCTACATCCTCGACGGCACCATCACCATCTACAACGGCAACGAGTGGGCCCCGATGAGCAAGGGCGACTTCGTGTACGTCCCGCAGGGCGGCCTCCACGGCTTCCGCAACGACACCGACGAGCCCGCTTCGATGCTCCTGCTCTTCACCCCGGGCGCGGTGCGCGAACCCTACTTCGAAGGGCTCGCGACCATCGGCGAGATGACCGAGGAGGAGCGCGCCGCGTTCTTCATCGAGCACGACAACTACTGGGTCGAGGAGGCCTAGCCGCCGAGCAGGCCCCGCTCGTAGCCCGCCGCGACCGCGGCGGCGCGGTCGTTGACCTCGAGCTTCGCGTAGACGTGCATGAGGTGGGTCTTCACGGTGGCCTCGCTGATGAACAGCTCTGCGGCGGCCTCCTTGTTGTTGCGGCCCTTCGCGACCAGCGCCAGCACCTCCAGCTCCCGCTCGCTCAGCGGGCCGGTGCTCGGCGCAGGCTTGCGCACCCGGTCCATGAGCAGCGAGGCCACGGATGGCGCGAGGACGGTGCCGCCTTCGTGCGCGGACCTGATGGCGCGCTGCAGCTCCGCGGGCGAGGCGTCCTTGAGCAGGTAGCCGCTCGCGCCCGCCTCGATCGCGGGCAGCACGTCGGAGTCGGTGTCGTAGGTGGTCAGGACGAGCACCTTGGCGGCCGCGCCGCGCGCTGCCAGGTCCCGGATCGCCGTCACGCCGTCGGTGCCGGGCATCCGCAGGTCCATGAGGACCACGTCGGGGCCGAGGGCGAGCGCCCGTTCGACCGCTTCGCGGCCGTCCGCGGCCTCGCCCACCACCGTGATGTCCTCGCAGCGGTCGAACATGCCGCGCAGGCCGTCGCGCACCACCGGGTGGTCGTCGACGATGAGGACGCGGATCGGTTCAGACGGCATCGGCCACCGCCCGCGGGACCGCCGGGACGATCGCCGACACCACGGTGCCCGCGCCGGGCTCGGACTCGATCGACAGGCTCCCCGCGAGGCGGCCCACGCGCTGCCGCATCGCCGCGAGGCCGTACCCGCTGCCCTTGGCGGCCTTCGTGTTCGCCGGTTCGAAACCGACCCCGTCGTCGCGCACGTCGAGCGCCAGCTGGTCATCCATGTAGGAGAGCGTAATACCGACCCGCGACGCCCTGCTGTGCTTGGCGGCGTTGGTGAGCGCCTCCTGCGTGACCCGCAGGAGCGTCACCTCGACCTCCGGGTGCATCGGCTGCGCGTCTCCGGTGGTCGTCAGCTCCACCGGCACCTCGTGCTGCGCCGACCACTTCGAGGAGACCTCCGCGAGCGCCTCGGGGAGCTGCGCCGTGTCGAGCGTCGGCGGGCCGATGGCCTGCACGGTGCGGCGGGCCTCGGCCAGGCTCTCGCGGGCGAGGTCGGCGGCGCTGTCGAGATGGCGGCGGCGCTGCGCCGCGTCGTCGGTGCCGTCGGCGGCGTGGAGCTGCGCGATGATCCCGGCCAGGCCCTGGGCGACGGTGTCGTGGATGTCGCGGGCCATGCGCTGGCGCTCGTCGAGGATGCCCGCTTCCCTCGCCTGCGTGAGCAGCTGCATGTGGAGCCCGGCGTTCTCCTCCAGGGCCGCCTCGCGGGCGAGGAGCGCCTCCTCGCGCTGCGTCCGCAGCCGCACCAGCTTCTCGTTCAACCCGAAGCCGGAGCTGATCGCGGCGGTCTGGACGAGGACCACCACGGTGTAGATCACGGCGGCCTGGGCGTCCGCGCCGGGGGAGGTGACGATGCTGGAGTTGACCACTATGGAGCTGGCGCCGATCCCGGCGGCGAGCGCGGGCATGGTCTTCATGTACCCGGCGTGGAAGAAGCCGGTGACCACGAAGATGAAGAACATCATGTCGCGGGCCATGAGCGCCGCGCCCAGCGCGAGCATCACGAACAGGTACACGGCGAGGCGGGCGCTCGAGGCCTCGTCCTTCGACGGGATCCGGGTGAACATGAGGTACACCCACAGGGCCGTGGCGGCGGCCAGTGCGAGGGTCTGGAGCTGGTATTCCAGCGGCCGCTGGGAGATCAGCGAACTGAGGGCCGCGCTGAGCCCGAGCGTCGCGTACGGCATCCAGTCGAGGAGCCGGTGGTACAGGGACTCGACCTTGGAGTGCTGTTCGGACAGCTCCTCGGCGGTGCGCGACACCGGCTCCATGACTGCTACTCCCACTTGAAGACTCGGGCGGCGACGGCTCCGGCGCCGATGGCGGTGGCGGCCATGACCAGGAGCGGGATCGCGGCGGGGGCGGTGCCCGTCCAGGCGTCCAGAAGGGACTGCACGCCCGGGGGCACGTAGTCGCCGACCCGGGCGAGCGCGTCGGGCAGCATGAACCGGGGGAGGTACACGCCGCCGAAGAACATGGCCGTCATGAACAGTACCGTCGCGAGGGTGGTGGCGGCCTGGGACGTCGGCGCGAGGGCCGCGACGAGCATGCCGAGCGCGAAGACGGCGGTGATGCCGAGGACGAATGCGATCGCGAAGCCCAACGCGTGCTGGGGGAGCGGCACGTCGTACACCAGCGCCCCGGAGACGATGACGAGCGCGGCCGACAGGAGCGACCCGCCGAGGTTCACGATGAGCTGGGCGAGCAGCAGTTTCACCGGGTGGACGGGGGTGGCGTGCATGCGGCGCAGCACGCCCTTCTCGCGGTAGCCGGCGAGGACCGTGGGGAGGTTCGTCAGGCCGATGACGCCGACGGCCATGACGATGACGGAGGGCGCGAAGTAGTCGATGAACCGGACCCCGTCCATGTCGGGGGAGGGTTCGCGGAGCATCGGCACGGCGCCGAGGCCGAGCAGGACCGCGCTGGGCAGGAGCAGCCCGACGACGAAGGTCATCGGGTCGCGCAGGAACAGCTTCGCTTCGATCTGGACGAGCTTCATGAGGGCGTGCATGGCGTTCTCCTTGGGGTGCTTAGTTGTCGAGGGTCTTGCCGGTGAGGGCGACGAACGCGTCGTCGAGGCTGACCTGCTCCACGCGCAGGTCCGCGGCCACGATGTGGTTGCGCGCCAGGACGGACGCGACGGCCTGGAGGAGGTTCTCGCCGCCGGTGACGACCACGTGCGGGCCGCTGCGCTCGACGCGGGCGACCTCGGGAAGGTCGAGCAGGAGCGCGTCGGGGAACTCGGCGGAGGGTCGGAACCGGACCCGCTGCTCCTCGCTGACGCGGGCGGTGAGCCCGGCCGGGGTGTCGAGGGCGACGATCTTCCCGGAGTCGACGACGGCGATGCGGTCGCAGAGCCGCTCCGCCTCGTCCATGAAGTGTGTGACCAGGATGATCGTGACCCCGGAGTTGCGGACCTGCTCGATGAGGTCCCACGTGTCGCGCCGCGCCTGCGGGTCGAGCCCGGTGGTGAGCTCGTCGAGGACCGCGACGCGGGGGTTGCCGACGAGCGCGAGCGCGATCGACAGGCGCTGCTGCTGGCCGCCGGAGAGCTTGCCGAACGGGGTCTTGCGCTTCCCGCCGAGGCCGAGCTTGTCAAGGAGCCGTTCGGTGTCGGCGTGCTCGCGGTAGAACGACGCGTAGAGGTCGATGGCCTCGCCGACGCGGATGCGGTCGGGCAGGCGGCTCTCCTGGAGCTGGATGCCGAGGACCTGCTTGAGTTCGGCGCCGTCGCGCTCGGGGTCGAGCCCCATGACCTTGACGCTGCCGCCGTCGCGCGACCGCAGCCCCTCGACGCACTCCACTGTGGTGGTCTTGCCCGCGCCGTTGGGGCCGAGGATGCCGAAGATCTCGCCTTCGCCGACCTCGAACGAGATCCCGTCCACTGCACGGAAGTTCCCGTAGTCCTTGACCAGGTCCTTCACTTCGATGATCGCCATTGCGGCCTCCCTGCTTCGTGTACGTCAACACTCGCAGGAACGGCGGTGCGCGGCATCGACCGCGCGGCTGCGGCACCGGTTGATCCGGCGCATCAACCGATCGGTGGATGCGTTCAGCCGCTGTGGGAACGGCGAAGGGCGCCTGTACGGCACGCCCTTCGCGCGGTTCAGGACAGGGTGAAGCGCTGGGTCGCGTCCCCGGCGTCGCAGGAGTCGGTCGCGGTCGGCTCGCCGGAGCTGGAGGAGCGGCCTTCGAGGATGCCGACGCACATGCCGGAGGCGCTGGTCGCGATCGTGTAGACCCCGCCGCCCTGCGGTTCGAGCTCCCAGAACTGGGTCTCGGTGAACTCGCAGCCGTAGGCGGCCATGAGGTAGCCCTCCTGGTCGGCCGGGGCGTCGGCGCCCATGCACGCGCTCCAGTCGGGGAAGTGGAGGTTGAAGACGTACACGCCCTCGTCCCAGGCGACGACCTGGATGGTGGACGGGTTCGCCGAGCCGCACCCGGCGAGGACGACGACGGTGCGGCCCTCGTTGCCCGGTTCGGGGCCGGTGCTCAGGCAGAGGCCGCTGGCCTCCTGCTTCACCTGGTACCAGCCGTCGCCGGGGTAGGTCGGCGGCGGCGGTTCGGCCTCGGTGGGCTCCTCGCTCTCGCGCGGCTGCTCGGGTTCGTCCTCTTCGGATGGTTCAGCGCTGGGGGAGGCGGACGGGCTGGGGCTCGGCGACGGTGACGCGGACGGGGTCGACGTGGCGTTCATTGCGGTCGAGGCCGGTTCAGTCGCGGCGGCGGGCTCCGGGTCGTCCCCGCCGCCAGCGGCCATGACGGCGGCGACGATCGCGACGAGGAGGACGAGCGCGACGACGGCCGCGACGCCCGCCATGGCCTGGCTGGTGCCCAGCCGCAGGCGGGCCTTCTCCCAGGTCTCGCGGAGTCTCGCGGGCAGATCGGTCCCGGCGGAGTGCCGGGGGACGCGCGGATCTCGTGGTGGCACGGATGGTTCCTTTATGGCGGGATGCGGGGGTTTCAGGGGACCAGGAGCGCGAACCGCTGCTCCGGGTCGTCCGGGTCGCAGGGGGCGGTGGCGAGGGCCGCGCCCGCTTCGGCGGCGGCGTCCTCCAAGAGCCCCAGGCAGAGTCCGGAGGCGACGACACTGAACGTGTAGGAGTCGGCTCCGGCCCCGGTGAGCTGGAACCGCTGGAGGTCCGTGTCGGCGCAGTCCTGCCCGGCGGTGAGGTACCCGGCCTCGTCGGCCGGTTCGTCGGCGCCCCAGCAGGCCTGCCAGTCGTCCGCGGCGAAGTCGAGGCCGACGGTGTAGACGCCGCCGCCCTGGGAGGCGAACGCGAGGCCCGCCGGGTAGGTCGCGGCGCAGTCGCCGAGGACCATGACACTGCGGGCCTCGTTGCCCGGCTCGGGCCCGTTCGTGATGCACAGGCCGGTGGCCTCCTGGCGGGCCAGGTACGCGCCGTCGGCCGGGAGCGTCGGCGCGGCCTCGCCTTCGCTTGCGGCAGAGGAGGTCTCGCCGCCCGCACCGGGCGGGGCGCTCTCGTCCCCGCCGCCGGAGGCGACGACGGCCGCGACGATCGCGACGAGGAGGACCACGGCGACGACGGCGGCCGTGGCGGCGACGGCCTTGTTCGCGCCGATGCGGTCGCGGAGTCCTTCGAGGCCGTGCTGGATGCGGTCGGGCAGGTCGCGCTGCGCACGCTGGCGCGGATCGGTCTGGGTCACAGGGGTTTCCTAGCGGTGGGCGGCGGCGGGGCCGGGCGGCCCCGCCGGGGGCGGCGGGCGGCGCCGGCTACTTGGTGTAGTTCTTCCCGGTGTCGAACCGCTCGATGAACAGGTCCTTCGTGTATGTGTCGTAGCGCTGGTTGTTCTTCCACCCCATGTAGTCGCGGATGTCGCCGAGCGCGTCGGTCACGCTGTAGCTGTTCGGGTCCCGGGAGGAGTAGCCGTCGGTCACGTCCTCGACGGACTTGAGCCGCCATTTCCCGGTGTCGGGGTCCTTCTCGGTGAGGCCGGGGAACGCGTCGTGCAGCTCCTCGACCGTGCGCCCCGAATCCGGGTCGCTGACCAGGGTGTTGACGATGGCGTGCGCGAAGTTGAAGTTCATCTCGTCGTTCGTCACGCCGTCGGCGCCCTTGCCCGGGTTGGCGCCCGGGGAGAACATCCCGCCGCTGGCCTCGGTCACGTTCGGGCCCCACTTGCCGACCTCGAACGCCTCCTTCGCGGCGATCTCCCAGACGATCCTGGCGCCCCTGACCGGTGGCAGCGAGGTCACGATCTCCTTGGCGATGGCGGCGCCGCCGCGCAGCCACGCGGACTCCTGCTTGTTCTGCTTCGTCTCCAGCGCGGCGTCGTCGAGCCCGTCCTTGTAGACGTTCTCGTATCCGGCGTCGAGGAACCCGAGCAGCCGCCCGGTGTACGCGGCGTACTCGGAGGCCCCGTCGCTGTCGCCGGCGAAGCGGTTCTCGGCCTCGCCGTCGTTGTGGCCGTCGATGTCGCCCCAGGACGGCAGGGTCGCGCCGTCCAGATAGACCTTGGCGTAGACGGCCTCGCCGAGGGCCTGCCCCGAGGCCTCCCCGCCCAGGAGGAGCTCGAACATGTTCGCGCGGTCGTGCATCTGGAGGTAGGCGGTGCGGTCGGCGGGGTCGAGCGTCCAGTTGACGAAGGTGCTCTCCTCGACCTTGTCGGAGACCATGTCGGGGTCCTGGGCGTACCAGTCGAGGAACGGGATGGTGGCGCTCGTGAGCGCGTTCGTGATCTCGGGGTTGGCCGCGCCGAGCGGCGCCCTCTCGAAACCGGCCGTCTTCCCGAAGCCGTCGGTGAAGAATTCGAATGCCGACTGGTCCCAGTGGCCGCCCGCCTTCTCGTTCGTCATGGTGTCGACGACGGAGAAGTACGACTCGGCGGCGTCACGCGCCAGGAACGGGTCGGAACCGTGCAGTGCGCCGGGGATCCAGTCGATGATCTTGGACGCGGCCGCGCCCCCGTCCTCCCATTTGCGGCCGAACAGGCCGCGCAGCAGGTGCTCGCGGCTCTCGTCGCCGTACTCGGGGTGCTTGACGAACCCGGTGAGCAGGTCGGCGTTCAGGTCGTTGTCGCGGGTGACGACCTCCATGATGGCGGCGAAGCCCTTGTCGGCGTCCTGCCAGTGGCCGAACTCCTCGACGCCGTTCATCTGGTTGTAGATGTTGCGGTGGTCGGTGCCCGCGTCGGACTGGCGGTCGATCGTGTCGGCGATCATCCAGACGAGCCCGGTCGACAGCTCGCGCCCGGCCTGGAGCTTGTCGAGGCCCTGGCCCGCCGCCGCGCCGAGCATCGGGGCGATGCCCTCGAGCATCTCCGTGTAGTCGTACGGCCCGCCCCCGAACGGCGCCTTGCCGGTGCCGTTGAGGTACTCGACGTGCCTGCGGAGGCTCTCGGGGAGCCGTTCGACGCCGCCGCCGAGGCCGGACTGCGACAGCGCCATGAGCCCGCCGCCCATCGCGCCGAGCAGCAGGGCCTGGTCAGCGCCGGAGTAGCCGTTCTCCTTGAAGTACTCCGGCAGGTAGTAGAGCATGTTCTGCTCGGTCCAGCCGTTGAGGCCGGGCCCGTCCATCCCCGCGAAGAACTGCTCGAGGAACGCCAGCTCGCCCTTGGAGAGCGCGATGTCCTCGCGCCCCTGCAGGTGCTCGGCGCGCTCGGCGAGGGTCATCATGGTCTCGAACAGGGCCCGCAGCTCGGGGGTGAGCTCGTCGCCGTTCTTGAGCGCCGCGGCCAAGGCCTCGGCGAGGTCCTTGCCGTCCGCGCCGACCAGCGGCAGGGCCGCGTCCTTCCCGAACACGTTGAAGCCCATCCAGGTCCCGATCCCGCCCGCTGCGAGGGCCTGGAGGTTCTCGGGAGTGGGCCCGCCCTTGAGCATCCCGCCGATGTCGGCGGCCTGGCCCTTGAACTTCTCGTAGAGGGCCTTGGCCTTCTGGTTCATCTCGGCGAGCTTGAGCGCCCCGGCGGCGGCGGTGGCCTGCTCGGCCTGCTCGGCGCGCTCGGCCTTCGTCAGGTTCGGCGTCACGCCGCCCACTTCGGACTCGCGGATGCCGAACGAGTTGCCCACGGCCGCTTCCCACTCGTCGATGAGGGCCTGCCGGGCGCCTTTGAACTCGGTGACCCACGTGGCCCACCGGTTGGTGACCATGGAGCCGTAGACGGCGCCCTGCATGGCCGTCTGCGCGGCACCCTCGAACTTGCCGCCCTCGCGGGCGAGCGGCGCGGCGACGAGGTCGGTGAACTCGACCGCGGAGGCCCGCATCTGGCCGACGACGTCGGAGCCGCGGCCGATGATGCGGCCGCTGTGCGCCTGGAGGTACCCCGACTCGGCCGAGAGGTCGCCCTCCTGGGCCTTCGTGTCGGGCGGGTCGAAACTGCCGATGGTGGGAATGGTCGCCATGGCTTGCCGTCCTCTGTCAGTTCGCGGAGATGCCCGCGGGGGAGGGTTTGGGGGCGGGGATGTCGACGGTGTCCGCGTTCTCGGCGTCGGTCCCGACGCCGTCGGTCACCGACAGGACGGTGGTGGCGCCGACGCTCTCGCCGTGCGCGGCGGTCGCGTTCAGGTCGGTCGCCCACTTCTCGCCGAAGTCCTCGTAGCCGCCGGTGACCTCGGGCTCGCCGGCGGCGTCGATGCAGCGGCCGACCGCGCCGATGAGGTCGGCGCGCAGGGTCTGGAAGCTCTCGGCGAGGGTCATGGTCTCGGAGCCGGAGGCGCTGGCGGGGTTGGGGTTCGTGCCGAATTCATCCATCGGTCCTCCAGGGGGGGGTGCAGGCGCGGATTCCGGTCAGCGTACCGAGAATCCCTGAGTTTTGGAATAACATCAGGTGAACTGTCTTCGTTGCGCCCCAACAGAAGTGACACAAGTTGATCATGTTCCGGGGTAATGCTCCAGGTGTCCAGAGTGGTGGTCGCGGCCCTTTACTTTCGCTTCACCCGCGTGTCAACATGAACCGATACGCTCCCCCGCACAGGCCGTCCACAGCTCCTTAGGAGGCACCCCGCATGGCCGGAATCGGAACGGAATTCGGGCTCTCAGTAGCCAACGCCCTCACCACCAGCGCCAACAACCACGGCACCTCCGTCGAGGGCCTCACCGCCGACCTGCAGGCCCTCATCGGCGAGATGGAGGCCGACGTCGACGCCCAGCAGGGCGAGTCGCTCGTCGCCTTCCAGCGGGCCAAGGCCGCGTTCGTCGAGGCGTACAACCAGATGGCCGAGAAGTACGGCCTCAGCGCCCTCGCGCAGGGCGCCACCAGTGACGACGGTTTCACCACCGACGACCAGAACGTCGGCGGCTACACCGGCGCCGAGGGCAACCTGCCCGGCATCAAGCCCGTCACGATCCAGATCTAGAAGGGACACTCCACTATGCCTGGTTCAGGGTTCGAGCTCTACGGCAACGTCGGCAACCTGCAGGACCTCGCCGGCGTCCAGCACACCTACCGCGGCCGCTTCGAGGCCATCCTCGGCGAGATCAAGGGCCACGTCACCACCGTGCAGGGCCAGTGGGTCGGCGCCGGCACCGACGGCTTCGGCACGTTCAACACCACCACCGAAGGCGAGTTCACCGAACTCCAAGCCGCCTTCAACCGGCTCGCCACCGCCACCGACGACTCCGCCACCAACTGGTCCGGCACCATGACCCGCATCAACTCCCGGTGGGGCGGGTGACCTCGGAGACCGCCGAGACCCAGGCGAGGCCCGCCGAACCCGGCGCCGACCTCGCCCCGATGGCCATGCGGCGCACCGGCCAGAGCGAACGCTACGTGCTCCAGGCCGCCGCCCTGCGCCGCCGCCAGCTCCGCGCCGCCGTCCTCTACGGATCGGCGCGGAGCTGGCGCCAGCGCCAGCCCCTGTGGCCCGCCGCCCTCATCGGCGCGATCTGCGTCGCCCTCGTCGTCGCCGCCTTCGCGGTCGCCAACGCCTTCGAGAAGCAAAAGCAGCGCGAAGCCGAAGAGGAAGCCGAACGCACCGCCCTGAGCGCGCCGCCCGCCGCCGTGCTCGCCGAAACCCCCTAGCTTCCAAGCGAAAAGGCCCGCCTTGCCCGGTCGATACAGCACCGTCACCGTCGTCGGACCCCGCGCCACCCGCGACCTCGCCCTCCCCGACGACCTGCCTGTCGCCGAACTCCTCCCGCAACTGCTGCGGCACACCGGACCCGAGGAACCCGACGAGGACGGCACCGGCTGGGCGCTGTCCACCATCGACGGCACCACCTACGCGCCCGCCGAGACCCTCGCCGCCCGCCCCGTCCCCGACGGCGGCGTGCTCCTCCTCCACGACGCCACCGCCGCCGCCCTCCCCGACACCGTCGAGGACGTGCGCGACGCGGTCGAAGACGCCGTCGACGCCGGCGGCGCCCGCTGGGACCCCGGCACCGGCCGCCTCCTCGCCGTCGCCACCGCCGGACTCCTCGTCGCCGCCGCCGCGTTCAGCCCCGGCGCCGACCCCGCGATCCTCCTCACCGGCGGCCTCGTCTGCCTCCTCGCCGTCCTCATGTCCTGGTGGTCGGCCCGCCAGCACGACCTCATGACCCACCTCGCGCTCACCGGCGGCGCGCTCTGGGCCGGACGCGTCGGCTACACCGCCGTCGGCGTCCTCGCCCCCGACGGCGCGGCCCACCCGGCCACCCGCCTCATCGGCGCCGGGATCGCCGCGCTCCTCCTCGTCACCGCCGCCCGCGCCGGAGCCCGCCTCGCCACCGCCTACGCCGTCGGCCTCGCCTGCGCCCTCGCGCTCAGCGCCGGGGCCTGGGCGCTGTGGACCCACACCGGACTCAGCGCCGTCCGCGCCCAGACACTCGTCGTCCTCATAGGAATGTTCGTGCTCGCGCTCGTCCCGCGTCTCGCCATGGCCTCCGCCGGGCTCTTCGCCCTCGACCGCGACGTCCGCGCCGGGGAACCCACCACCGACGTCCACCTCGGACGCCGCCTCGAAGCCACCGACGCCCGCCTCACCGGCGCGGTCGGCGGCATCGCCGCGACCACCGCCGCCTCCGCGGCCCTCCTCGCCTCCCAACCGGACCCGTGGGCCGCGCTCATGGGCACGTGCGCCGCCCTCGCTCTCCTGACCCGCTCGCGGATCTTCGAACTCGTCCGCCACGTCGCGCCGCTGCGGCTGTGCGGCATGGCCGCACTCGCCTGGGCCGCATGGCAGTGGATCGGCCAGTCCGAGCCGCTGCTGGCGTGGCTCCCGGCGCTGGCGGTCCTGGCCGGGCTCGCGTACGTGTCGGTCGCGTCGGTGTCGCGTTCGGCGGTGTCGGCGGCCTGGTGGCGGCGGGTCGTGGCCGTCGCGGAGACGATCCTGGTGGCGGGCATGTTCGTGCTCGCCGGGCACCTGGCGGGCCTGTACGCGATGGTCGCCGGGGTCTGACATGGGCACCGACGTCGTCCGCCGCCCCGCGCGGCGCCCCGCGCCCGAGGTCTCCCGGGAGCCGATCACGCTCGCTTCGCCTCCGGCCCTGGGCGAACCGCCGTCGGCGGCGATGGGCGCGCCGATGCTCATGATGCCGCTCATGTCCGGCTCGGGCGCGATGATCATGGTCCTGTCGAACCTGGAACGGCCCCTGTACGCGACGGCGGGCCTGCTCATGCTCGTCGCGAGCGTCGCGATGGGCATCGTCCTGTTCGCCGCCATGCGCTCGGGCCCGAGGCGGAAGCTCCGGCAGGAGCGCGAACGCTACCTCGACTACCTCGAGGACGCCCGGCACACGATCCGCGAGGCCGTGAAGGCCCAGCGCGACCACGCCGCCCGCCGCCACCCGCACCCCGGGCTGCTCCTCGGCCTCGCGTGCGACCCGGGCCGCCGCTGGGAGCGGCGCGCCACCGACGCCGACCTCCTCACCGTCCGATGCGGTCTCGCGGCGGTGCCGCTCTCCCGACCGCTCTCGCTGAAGATCGACGAGCAGAACCCGCTCACCGTCTACGACCCCGTATGCCAGTCGGGCGCAGAGGAACTCGTCGACCAGTACGCGCGACTGGCCGACCAGCCGCTCACGCTCGACCTCGCAGTGGTCGGCGACACCGCGATCGTCGGCGAGTACGCGCGCACCCGCGCCGCCGCACAGGCCATGCTCGCGCAGCTCGCGGTCCTCGTCGCCCCCGAGGACCTGCGCGTGGCCGTCGTCGCCCACCCCGGCATCGCTCCCGAGTGGACGGCGCTCTCGTGGCTGCCGCACCTCCTCGCCGACCCCCGCGAGAGCGAAGCGCCCGTCCCGCTCATCTGCTCCACCACAGCCGAACTCGCCGAACTCCTCGCCGACGACCTCGCCGTGCGCGCCGCCGAACTGCGCCGCCGCCGCGGCGGTCCGCCCGGGCCCGGCTCGCGCCGCCTGCTCGTCGTCGTCGACGGCGAGCACCAGGTGTCCCTGCCCGGCCTCATGGGCGACCTCGAAGCGGCGCACCTGCTCGGCGTCCACGTCTGGACCCTCGTCGCCGAGCAGCGCCAGGAACCCGAGCACACCGCGGCACGCATCAAAGTGGACGACGACACGATCGCGGTGACCCGCATCGAACGGTCCGAAGGCGCCGTCGCCGAGACCACGAGCACCGGCGCGCCGGACCGGATCGACCCCGCCGACCTCGCCGCGATCGCCCGCGCGCTCAGCCCCTGGCGGCTCGCGCTCGACGACGTCTCCCGCGCGCTCTCGGGCGTCCACGGCCTCGCGGACATCCTCGGCGTCGCCGACCCGGCCGAAGTGGACTGGCGCCGCACGTGGGCGCCGCGCGAGGAGTCGTCGCTGCTGCGCGTCCCGTTCGCCGTCGACGCCGACGGCCGCCCCGTCGAACTCGACCTCAAGGAGTCCGCGCTCGGCGGCATGGGCCCGCACGGCCTCATCGTGGGCGCCACCGGCTCCGGCAAGTCCGAGGCCCTGCGCACCCTCGTCGCCGCGCTCGCGGTCCGCCACCCGCCCGAACGCCTCGCATTGCTCACAGTGGACTTCAAGGGCGGCGCGACGTTCGCCGACTGCGACGCCCTCCCGCACAGCGCCGGGGCCATCACCAACCTCGCCGACGACCTCGGCCTCGTCGACCGGTTCGCCGAAGCGCTCTACGGCGAGATGTCACGCCGCCAGCAGCTCCTCAAGGACGCCGGGAACCTCCCCAACGTCCACGCCTACCACAAAGCGCGCCAACAGCACCCCGACCTCGAGCCGCTCCCGCACCTGCTCGTCATCATCGACGAGTTCTCCGAACTGCTCACCGCCAAGCCCGACTTCTCCGACCTGTTCGTCGCCGTCGGCCGCATCGGCCGCTCCATCGGCGTGCACCTGCTCCTCGCCACGCAGCGGCTCGAGGCCGCCCACCTGCGCGGCCTCGAATCGCACCTGTCCTACCGGATCGGCCTGCGCACCTTCTCCGAAGCCGAGAGCCGCGAGGCCATCGGCGTGCCCGACGCCTACCGGCTCCCGCCCGAACCCGGCTCCGGATACCTCAAAGTGGACACCACGATCTTCACGAGGTTCAAGGCCGCCATGGTCTCCGGCAAGTACACGCCGCCGCGCGAGGAAGCCGACCGCGCCCTCCCGGTCCTGCGCTGGCCCGTGCCGCCGGTCGTTGACGTCCTCGACTCCCTCACGGGCCGAACCGAAGAGCGCGAACTGCCCGACGCCGAGCACAGCGTCCTGCGCGTCCTCGTCGCCTCCCTCGCGAGCGCCACCCAGGCCGAGGGCATCGACCCCGTCCGCCCCGTCTGGCTCCCGCCGCTGCCCGAATCCCTGCCGCTCAACCGGATCGACCCAGCCGAGCCCGACGGCACCGTCACGGCCGTCCTCGGCCTCCTCGACCATCCGCGCGAGCAGCGCCAAGGCCCCCTCGAATGGGACCTCGCGGGCGCGGACGCCAACCTCGTCATCGTCGGCGCGCCCGGGTCGGGCAAGTCCACGCTCCTGCGCACCCTCGTCTCCAGCCTCGCCCTCCGCTACCCGCCGCAGGCCGTGGCCGCCTACGTGATCGACTACGGCGGCGGCGCGCTCGGCGGCCTCGCCCGGCTCCCGCACGTCGCCGTCGCCGCCGGACGCGCCGAACCCGAACTCGTCGCCCGCACCCTCGCCGAAGTCCGATCCCTCCTGGACTCCCGCGAGATGCTGATGCGCCGCAAGGGCATCGACTCAGCCGCCGGGCTGCGCCGCGCCGCCGGCGACGGCACTGTGGACGTCCCCGGCGACCTCGTCCTCGCCGTCGACGGCTGGGGCGGCCTCACCGAAGCCAACGAAGACGCCAACGACCTGCTCATGGAGATCGCCTCGCGCGGCCCCGCGCTCGGCGTCCACGCCGTCCTCACCGCCGTGAACTCCTCGCAGGTGCGCGCCCGCCTCGCCGCGTCCTTCTCCGGCCGCATCGAACTGCGCCTCGCCGACGCCTTCGACTCCGTCATCGACCGCAAGCTCATCGAGGAGCTCCCCAAGGAGATCCCCGGCCGCGTCCTCACCGCCGACAAGCGCTTCGGCCACATCGCCCTGCCCCGCATCGACGACCTCGACTCCACAGAGGACCTCACCGACGGTTTCGCCGACCTCGCCCGCGAGGCCCGCCGCCGCTGGCCCGGACCCGGCGTCACCGCCGTCAAAGCCCTCCCCGTCGACATCGCCCTGCGCGAACTCCTCCCCGCGCCCGACCCGCACGGCGACCCCTACGCGCTCGCGCCCGTCGTCGGCGTCGCCGAAAGCGACCTCGGCCCCGCCGTCATCGACTTCGACACCGACCCGCACCTGGTCGTCTTCGGCGACACCCAGACCGGCAAGACCACGCTCCTGCGCACGATCATGCGCCAGACCGTGCGCCGCCCCCACACCGAAGCCGGGATCTTCCTCGTCGACTACCGCCGCTCCCACCTCGAAGAGGTCCCCGAGGAGCACCTCATCACCTACTGCAACACCGCCGCCCACGCAGCCCAGAACGCCGCCGAACTCGCCGAGGCCCTCAAGAAGCGCCTCCCCGGACCCGACGTCACCCCCCGGCAGCTGCGCGAACGCTCCTGGTGGGCCGGCCCCGAGGTGTTCGTCGTCGTCGACGACTACGACCTCGTCGTCACCTCTGCCGGAAACCCGTTGGCGCCCTTGACCGAACTCGCCGCCCACGGCGCCGACCTCGGCCTCCACCTCATCCTCGCCCGACGCACCGGCGGCGCCGGCCGCGCCGTGTACGAACCGCTCATGCGCCAGCTCTGCGACATGTCCAGCCCCGGCCTGCTCTTCTCCGGCGACCGCCTCGAAGGCCGGCTCATCAACGGCACCGCCAGCCGCCAGCTCCCGCCCGGCCGCGCCCTCCTCGCCCGCCGCGGCCAGACCCCCGACCTCGTCCAGATCGCCCGCGCCGACTGACCACCGCCGCCTGCGGCCGAACACGCCCGTATGGGCGGCCCCGGGTAGACTGGCCCGCCGCGCCCGCGGCCGGGAACGTCACCGGGCAGATCCTCCAGTCCAACGGCGGCGCGCTGGCGGGCCGCTGACACCTCCGAACGGGAGCCCATGGCATTCTTCTGGTTCGTCGTGCGGCTCCTGGCCGTCACCGCCGGTTTCGCCGTGCTGCACTACTACCTGTGGTGGCGGCTGTTCCGCGACACCACGAAGCCCGGGTCGCGCTGGCGCGCGACCGGCGCGGTCGCGCTCGGCGTCCTCGCGCTGTTCGGTCTGCTCGCGCGGTTCCTGACGCCTTCCGATGCGCCGCTCGACGTCCAGGCGTTCGTCGGCTACCCGGGCCTGATCTGGTTCGGGCTGTTCCTGTACCTGTTCGGCCTGCTCGTCGTAGGCGAGGCGATCCGGTTCGCCGTGATCCGCCGCGCCCGGCGCGGCATGACCGAGGCCGAGATCGCAGCCGACCGCGCCGACGGCTTCTGGCACCACCTGCGCTCGATCCTCGTCTGGCTCAAACTCTGGAAGCGCCCCGAGACCCCGGGCCCGGAGCCAGAGCCAGCCGAACCGGCACCGGACAACGCCAGTAATACGTCACGCACCACCCCTGCGGGCGAAGGGTCCACACCCGACAAGGCCGGTAGTACATCACATGGCACCGGTCGGACGCGACGGCTGGTCATGTCGCGGGCGATCGGCCTGAGCGCGTCGGCGCTGGCGGTCGCGACCGTGGGCCACGGCCTGTACGAGGGCTACCGGACCCCGCCGCTGAAGCCGGTCCAGGTCAACCTGGCGCGGCTCGACCGGCGGTTCGACGGGTACCGGATCGCGGTCGTGGGGGACACGCACTTCTCGGCGGTGCGCGGGCGCGGCTACTGCGAACGCGTGGTCGACCAGATCAACCGGGCCCAGGCCGACATGATCGCGTTCGTCGGCGACCTCGCCAGCAACGAGGCCGACCAGGTCCGTGACGCCACCGATCCGCTCGCGCGACTGGAGTCCCGGGACGGGACGTTCTTCGTCGCGGGCAACGCCGAACACTATGTGGGCGCGGACGAGTGGTACGACCGCGTCGCCGAGCTCGGCATGATCGGCCTGCCGAACACGCGCGTCGAACTGCCCGCGTTCGACGTCGCGGGCGTGAACGACCTCGTCGTCGAGGAGCGCCACTTCGAAGACGAGACCGGCCCCGATTTCGAAGCGGCCCTGGGCGACCGGGACCCGTCCCGGCCGGTGGTCCTCCTCGCGCACCAGCCGAACGCGGTCGACCGCGTCGCCGGATACGGCGTCGACCTCCAGCTCTCCGGGCACACCCACGGCGGCCAGATGTGGCCGGTGCACTACGCGTCGCTCATCCGCAGCGGCCAGCTCACCGGTCTGGAGCTGCACGGGGACACGCAGGTGTACGTCACGAACGGCGCGGGCACCAACGGCCCGCCGATCCGGGTCGGCGCGGACGCGGACATCACGGTGATGACCTTGCGGGCGGGGAAATAGCGGGGGATGTCGGTGCCCGCCGCTATGGTCGGGCGATGGACGTCATCCTCATTCCCGGTTTCTGGCTCGACGCGTCGTCGTGGGGCGAGACCGTGCCCGCGCTCGAGAAGGCCGGCCACCGCCCGCATCCGATCACGCTGCCCGGCATGGAGTCCCGCGACGCCGACCGGTCAGGCATCGGCCTGCGCGACCACATCGACGCGGTGGTCGCGGCCGTCGACGGGCTCGACGGCCAGGTCGCGCTCGTGGGCCACTCAGGCGGCGGCGCGGTCGCGCACGCGGTCGCCGACGCCCGGCCCGACCGGATCGCCCGCGTCGTCTACGTCGACTCCGGGCCGCTCGGCCCCGGCGGCGTCATCAACGACGAGCTGCCGGTCGTCGACGGCGAGATCCCGCTGCCGGACTGGAACGTCTTCGAGGACGAGGACCTCGTCGACCTCGACGACGAACTGCGGGAGGCGTTCCGCGCCAAGGCGATCCCGACGCCGCGCGGCGTCGCGTTCGACAAGCAGGTCCTCGGCGACGAGCGCCGCTTCGACGTGCCGGTCACCCTGATCTGCTGCGAGATCGGCAGCGCGATGATCCGCGCCTGGATCGAGCAGGGCGTGCCGTTCGTGAAGGAGCTGGCCTCGGTGAAGGACATCGCGTACATCGACGTGCCGACCGGGCACTGGCCGCAGTTCACGAAACCGGCCGAGCTGGCCGACGCGATCGTCTCCGCGGTGGGCCGCGCCTGACGCGCCGACGGTGATGTCGCCTCCCGGCCAGCCACGGGGCGACATCACTGGTTTCATTGTGCGCATGACGAATCCGACTGCCGCCCGCTTCCGCTCCCTTCACACCGCCCCGGCCCTGCGCCTCCCGAACTGCTGGGACGCCGCCAGCGCGGCGGTCATCGCCGCCGCGGGCGCCCCGGCGATCGCGACGACGAGCGCCGGCGTCGCCTGGAGCCTCGGTCGCCCTGACGGCGACGCGCTCGACCGGGACGCGATGCTCGACGCCGTGGCCCGGATCGTGCGGGTCGTGGACGTGCCGGTGACCGCCGACATCGAGTCCGGCTTCGGCGCGACGCCGAAGGAGGTGACCGAGACGCTCGCGGCGGTCGCCGCGGCGGGCGCGGTGGGCGTGAACATCGAGGACACGACCGCCGAGGCCCCCGGTTCGCTCCGGCCCGTGGCCGACCAGGTCGAACGCCTGCGCGCGGCCCGGGAGGGTGCCGGCCCGGACCTGTTCGTCAACGCGCGCATCGACATGTACCTGGCCGGGATCGGCGAGGAGTCGGAGCGGTTCGACGCGACCGTGGCCCGCGCGGAGGCGTACGCGCAGGCCGGTGCGGACGGCATCTTCGTCCCGGGCGTGACCGATCCGGACGTGATCGCCGCGCTCGTGCGGGCGATCCGCCTGCCGCTCAACGTCATGGCGGGCCCCGGCGCGCTCGCGCCCTCCGAGCTCGAACGCCTCGGCGTCGCCCGCATCAGCCTCGGCCCCGGCCTCGCCACGGCCGCATACGAACTCGCCCGCAAGGCCGCGATCGGTCTCCTCCAGGAGGATTCGTACGACCCGATCGCGGGCGGCATCGCCTACGGCACGATGAACGGCCTCCTCGCCTAGGCCTTCGGTTCCGGCGCGTCCGTTCGCAGTGCCGCCTCGGCGAACGACAGGACATGCTGGCGCATGATCTCCGGGTTCTCGCTCTCGTCGGCCCCGAGGATGAGGCGGGCGAGCTGCGGGACGACGCTCGGCCAGGCGGCGAGTCCGATGAGGATGAACAGGGTCGGGGCCGCCTGGAGGCGGCCCTCGGCCGCGCCGAGGGACTGTTCGAGGGCCTTGACCTTCTCGCGGTAGCGCACCTGCCGGTCGGCCTCGCCCGGCAGCGGCTCGGTCCGGTAGTGCAGCGCCTCCCACAGGAGCAGCCGCAGCAGCTGCGGGTGGAGCCGGTGGAACTCGTGCACGCGGTCGACGTACTGGACGAGGTCCTCCCCGGCGGTGAGCGGCACGGCCTCGGCGAGCTCGTCGAGGGCGTCGTTGACGACGGCGTCGAACAAGCCTTCCTTGCTGCCGAAATACCCGTAGACCCGCTCGCGGTTGACCCCGGACCGGGCGGCGATGTCGGAGATGCGGGTGTGCGCCAGGCCGTGCTCGGCGAAGACCTCCCGGGCGGCTCGCAGGAGCTTCTCGCGGGTCGTCAGCGGTGACTGGTCCGCGCTCGTGTCGCGTATGCGAAGTTGTGAATCCGACATGAACGTAATAATACTCCAACTCCGATGTTGACCAACAAACGAGTTGGTGGTGTAATGGGATCATGAGCCAGCAAGCCCAGACCCGACCCGCCGTCTCGCCCGGCGAGGACCGCGGACCCGCCCAGTGGGCTCCCACCGCCCGCACGATGGTGCCGCTGGCCGCGGCCGCCGTCTTCGTCGTCGGCCAGCTCTACGTCGTCATCCCGCTGCTCGGCGAGTTCACCTCCGGCTGGCGCGCGGGCACCGCCCAGGCCGCCTGGATGGTCACCGCCTTCGGCTTCGCCTACGCGACAGGCTTCCTCTTCTCCGGCCCCGCGGCCGACCGCTTCGGCCGCCGCCGCGTGCTTCTGGCCGGCATGGTCGCCTCCGCCCTCGCCACCGCCGCCGTGGGCTTCGCCGACGACCTCACCACCGGGCTCACGCTGCGCGCGATCCAGGGCTTCACGTCGGCGTTCTTCGCGCCCGCCGCGCTCGCCTACGTCGCCGAGCGCATCGCCCCGCCGCGCCGCCCGATCGCGCTCACCACGATGACCAGCGGCTTCATCGCCTCCGCGATCATCGCCCAGGCCGCCGCCACGCTCCTGCTGCCCGCGTTCGGCTGGCAGTCGGCGTTCTTCGGCGGTGCGGTCTGCGTCCTCGGGCTCGCCGCGATCCTCTTCCTCGTCCTCGAACCCGACCCCGCACGCGGCGCGACCGACCGACCGAACCCGCTGCGCGCCATGGGAACGCTGCTCCAACGCCGCGACACACTGCTGCTGTACCTCGCGACGGCCACCGTCCTCTCCTCGTTCGTCGCCGTCTACACAGGACTCGAGACGGTCGGTCCCGAAGGCCTGGCGGGCAACCCCACCGCGATGCTCGTCCTCCGCGCCTCGGCGCTCCCGGCGTTCCTCGCCGCGCCCTGGATCGCCGGACGCCTGCGCCGCTACGCCCCGACCACCCGCGTCGTCGGCGCCCTCGCGGTCGCCGCCGCCAGCGCCTTCCTCGCCGCCGCCGTCTCCGGCCTCGGCGTCTGGGCGATCGCGGTGTGCCTGCTCGAGTTCGTCGGCGGCATCGCGCTCGCCGCGCCGGGGCTCATCGAGGCCGTCGGCTCGGTCGCCGGGCCCGCCCGGGCCGCCGCCACCGCGCTCTACACGTTCGTCCTGTTCATCGGGGCGAGCCTCGGACCCCAGTTGGCGGCCTTCGCCGACGCCGCCGGATTCGTCGGCGTCTGCCTTGCCGCAGGAACGCTTCTCGCCGCGGGGGCAACGATCGCCTTCGCGGCCCGCCGCACCAGGAACAGCACGGCCTTAACGGGCTTCAACACCCAGGAACCCACATGACGCGCACCCACGCCATCGACCTCGCCACCGCACGCAACCTCGAAGCCCAGGCGCTCTTGGGCACCGGGCTCGAACCACCGTCCGATTGGGACGTCGTCGACGTCCGGTCGGGCGACCACGACGGCCTCCCGGTCACCGTGATCCGCCGCCAGCCCGGCCCCTACCGCCTCGGCGGCCCCCACGCCACCGTCGTCGCCGACCGGGACGGCCGCCTCCTCGGCTACACCAGCCTCAGGGCCGCGCCGCAGGCCGGGCTCCCGGAACGGGCCGAGAGCCGCAAAGCGGCGTTCGACCTGATCCGCCGCGCCGCCGGCGCCTACGCCGAAGACCTCGTCGTGCAGTGGATCAAACCGCACGCCGAGACCGTGACCGAGGACGACGGCGCGCACCGCACCGTCACCGGCATGAAAGTCCAGACCCGCCACGCCGACGGCCGCTACACCTGGGCGGTCGTCGGCCCCGGCGGCGTCTGCCTGACCTACGAACGAGGCATCCGCTGGGACGCCGCCCGCGCACGGCGCGGCACCCCGATGTGGCTGCACGACGACTGGATCGCCGCCCACGACGGCGTCGGCCCCGAACTCGATCCCCCCCACGCAAGCGTCAACTGAGAAAGGACCAGACCAGATGTCCACCCCCACGGCGAAGACCGAAGCGGCGCCCCTGCGCGTCGTCCCCGAACCCGAGCGCTCCGGCCGCACCGGGATACTCCTCTTCCAGACCCTGATCCTCACCTGGGCCGCCGCGTGGCTGACCCTCGTGGTCACCAACAACATCAACGACTTCGGGACGAACCGCTCCCTCATCGCGGGGATGCTCACGATGGACGAGCTCGCCGCCGACGACGTGTTCGGCAACGGCATCGAATGGCGCGCCATGCCCGAGGGCCTGGCCGTCCCGGCCCTCATCGGCGTGATCGCCTACCAGCTCCTGTCGATCGTCCTGCTGTGGCGGGGCGCCGTGTTCGCCATCAAGACCCTGGTGCGCCGGGAGCCCGCGCTCGCGGCCCCCGCGCTCCGCGCCGCCAACCTGGGCCTCACGGCGCTCGCCGGACTGTTCGCCGTGTTCCTCTGCGGCGGCATGTGGTTCGGCTACTGGATGAAGATGGGACCGGTCCAGATGGTGCACCTCACCGGACTGATCATCTCCATCCTCGCGGTCATCGTCGTCAACCTCCCCGGGAGCCGGGACCGCTCGTAGCCGACGGAGCCGCCGCGGCCCTCTGCGGGGAGGAGGCCGCGGCGCGCGCCGGAAGTCGCACCAGGACACCGGAACGCATTCGGCTCCAGTCGCATTCGGACTCGGAGGCGACTGCGGTTCAAGGCGTCCCGGACGCCCTGTTCCGCCGATTGAACGCCTCAGTCAGGAGCGCATGGGCAGGGCTGTGCACCGGGACCGCCTTCGGATTGACATCACCATAGAGTGTGGCCATCACCACCATTTGCAACGTCGTCTCGGCACCGAACCGGCGCATGATCGAATCGACCCTCCGCCGCAGGTGGCGGTCCGTGATCCCCAGCCACGCAGCGGCCGTCTGCTGGTCCGGAGCGGCGATGAGGTGTGCGATGACTTCTCTGTCGCGAGGAGACGAACTCGGCGTGCTCGGGTGTTGTGCCGGGGTTGTCAAGACGGTGACCTTCCTTGTCGCATAGAGAAACTGGCTGTGCGGTGGGGACGGAAGTTCCTAAAAATGATACGGGGGCCCGCAATGACCGCGGGTGTTCCCGGCAAACGCGCGCACGCTGCGTGTCCGATTCCGGACATCCGGTGTTGACATTCGGATAAGGCCGGGCAACGATGGTTTGCGGCAACGTCGCCACCACTGTCGACCGGGCGCACTCACCCCGAACCGGACCCTCGCCGGACCCGGGAACCCCCTCCCTCCGAGTGCCGCACCCCTCTCGCAAAGAAGACCCGGAAGCCGCGACGGCGGCACCGGTTCCAGCGGCTTGACCGACCGCGCGACCGGCATCCGGAGACGCCGCGAAACCCGGCGCACCAACACCCAATGACCGAGTCCCCGCGACCAGAGACAGGAGTCGGGCAGACATGCTGGACAGACCACCAGGGCAGGGCTGGGCCGAAGCAGTGTTCAACGTCGCCCTCGGCATCGGCGGCGAACAGCTCCGCACCGAACTCGAACGCATCCTCGCCAGACTCGACCTCGTGCGCAACGTGACCTCGCACGAGAGCCCCGAGATGGCCATCCACACCGCGGCCGGACGCACCGACCCGCTCGGACCCGCTCTCATCTTCCTCGTCCTCGACGAGCTCCGCCCCTCCGCGCTGGCGATGCTCGGCGAGACCGACCTCCGCTCCGTCCTCCTCGTCACCCGCACCGCCGACGTCGACCTCTCCCAGATCGTCCGCGTCCCCAGCGCCGGCATCCTCGACGCCGAGGACCTCACCACCTACGCCGTCCGCGACTGCCTCGAACGCGTCGCCATCGGCGAGGTCCCGATCCCCGCGCGCCTCGCGCAGCGCCTCCTCACCTCCCGGCCCGCCGACACCCGGCGCCCGCCGCGCCTCACCGCCCGCGAACGCGAAGTCGTGCCGCTCCTGGTGGAAGGCATGAGCAACAAGCAGATCGCCCGCCGACTCGCCATCTCGCCGCACGGCGCCAAACGCCTCGTCGGCAGCATCCTGGCCAAACTCGACTCTCCCAACAGGACCTTCGCCGTCACCCGCATCCTCCGCGAGGGCCTGCACACCTCCCGCGCCCCCGCACGCGAGCCGCGCGCCGACGACGACCCCCACCCAGCCGCGCACCACCTACTCGAATGCCAGCACACCACCTGAGACGGAGCCGGAATGGCCAACGGAAACCGACGAGCCGCCTTCTTCGACGTCGACGAGACCGTCATCTCGGTCAAGAGCATGTTCGACTTCCTGCGCCACTGGCTCGAGACCGGTGGCGACGACCGCACCTACGAACAGGCCGCGGGGGAGCTCCACGCACTGGCCGCCTCGGGCGCCCCGCGCTCGGCGGTCAACCGCGCCTACTACCGCGGCTTCGCCGGGACCTCGTACGACCGGCTCCTGGAGGAGGGCCGCAAATGGTATGCGGCGTACCGGCTCCGGCCTGACGCGTTCGTTTCGGCCACATTGGACGCCATCGCCGCGCACCGGAGGGACGGCGACCTCGTCGTCTTCGTGTCCGGGTCCTTCGCCGCCTGCCTCGACCCGCTCGCCGAGGAGCTCGGCGCGGACCTGGCGCTCGGCTCCGTCCCGATCGTCGGAGACGACGGCAGGCTCACCGGCGACATCGTGCGGCCCATGATCGGCGAGGTGAAAGCCCTCGCGGTGCGCGAGACCATCGCCGAACGGGGCCTCGCCGCCGAGGACTGCCGCTGCTACGGCGACCACATGAGCGACCTCGACATGCTCCAGCAGGTGGGCCGTCCGTGCGTGGTCGGCGAGGATCCCGTGCTCGCCGAGCATGCCGAGCGCCTTGGCTGGGACCGGCTCCCGGCGACGCCCGGCCCGCTCCCCGCCCCGCTCGACCACCCGTGACGCCCCGGACGCCGGGGCCCGAGCC
Organism: Glycomyces sp. NPDC048151; assembly: GCF_043202775.1. Classification (NCBI taxonomy): domain Bacteria; kingdom Bacillati; phylum Actinomycetota; class Actinomycetes; order Glycomycetales; family Glycomycetaceae; genus Glycomyces; species Glycomyces sp. NPDC048151. The sequence goes on from NZ_JBIDBB010000011.1 coordinate 29,741, forward strand.
GGTCCCGGCGTCCCGATGCGTCACTCCCGCAAGCGAATCGGGGCCTCAGGGGTGCCAGCGGTGAGCAGACCGCGCCAGGACCGTCCGAAGTGATCGAACGAGTGCTCCCTCCGGGCGTCGCCTCCGCCTGGACCGCCCGCGACCCCGAAGTCCGGCTCTTCCCTGAGGAAACGGCGCGCATCGAAGGCGCCGTGCCCTCCCGCCGACGCGAGTTCGCCACCGGACGCCACCTCGCCCGGACGGCGCTCGCGCGCCTCGGCGTGCCCGCCGCGCCCATCCCCACCGGCGACCGCGGGCAGCCGCTGTGGCCCGACGGCCTCACCGGCAGCATCACCCACTGCAAGGGCTACCGCGCGGCGGCGGCGGCGCGCCGCGACCGCTTCCGCGCCATAGGGATCGACGCCGAGGTGCACCTGCCCTTGCACGACTCGCTCATCGGCACGGTCCTGCTCCCCGAAGAGCAGGCCGACCTCGCGCGCCTCGCCGGCGAGCACCCCGGCCTCCACTGGCCCGCGATCGCGTTCAGCGCCAAAGAGAGCCTCTACAAGGCCTGGTTCACGCTCACCGAACGCTGGCTCGGCTTCCACGACGCCCGGCTGCGTTTCGACACTGTGCATGGAGTCGGCGGCTCGTTCACCGCCGACATCCGCGTCAGCGCTCAGACGATCGGTGGAACGCGGGTTCCCCCATTCGCCGGAAACTGGCATACTGACGGATCTGTCATCGTCACGGCGGTCACCGCCGAATAGCGATCGCTTTCGTCGGGAAAGCGGGTATACCCATTCGGGCGGCCCGATCGAGCGGCCCCGAAAGTGGACGTTGCGCCTGGTCGCGAGCGTGCATAGGCTTCTCCCCAATGGATCCCGAAGCAATCTCGCCTTTGCTTCGACAAGGTTGCGGGCGTTGGGCATCCATGTGAACCTGCCATGCGGCACCGGCACTGCGGTCGGGTCTCGGCCGCATTCCCTTCCTACAAGGAGGCGTCATGGGCATTGCCATTGTGAAACAACTCGCGGAACACGGCGACAGCGAGGCCGTCGTATTCCACGGCCACGGCACCACCTACCGGCAACTGATCGCGATGGTCGGCGACTGGCTGCGGTTCCTCGACGGCCACGAGATCCGACCGGGCACCGTCGTCGCTCTGGAAGGGACTTATTCGCCGCTGCTGTGCGCCGCCCTCCTGGCCCTGATCGAGCGCCGCGCGATCGTCGTGCCGCTCAGCGCGCTGCCCGAGGCCAAGCGAGCCGAGTTCCTGGAGGTCGCCGAAGTCGAGGTCGTCGTCTCTGCCGAGGAGAACGGCACCCGCGGCCTGGAGCGCACCGGAACCCGCGCCCGGCACGCCCACTACCAGGCGCTGCGCGAGGCACTCCACCCCGGACTCGTGCTCTTCAGCTCGGGCACGACCGGCCGCAGCAAGGCCTCCGTCCTCGACTTCGCGAAAGTCCTCGGCCGCTACCAGGCGAAAGGCCGCGACCAGCGGATCCTCTCGTTCCTCAGCCTCGACCACATCGGCGGGATCAACACCCTCCTCCACACGCTCGTGCAGGGCGGCACCGTCATCACCATCGCCAACCGCAGCCCCGAGGCCGTGTTCGCCGCCGTCGAGCGGCACCAGGTCGAGGTCCTGCCGACGACCCCCACGTTCCTGAACATGGTGCTCATCTCCGGCGTCCTGGACCGGTTCGACTGCAGCTCACTGGGACTGGTCACGTACGGGACCGAGCCGATGCCGATCCAGACCCTCAAGCGCCTCGCCGCCGCGCTGCCGCGGGTGCGCTTCAAGCAGACGTACGGGCTCTCCGAGCTCGGCATCCTCCCGACCAAGTCCCGCGGCGACGACACGCTCTGGGTCAAGCTCGGCGACGCCGGGTTCGAGCACAAGATCATCGACGACGTGCTGTGGATCCGCTCCGACATGGCGATGCTCGGCTACCTCAACGCCGACGCGCCCTTCGACGCCGACGGGTTCTTCAACACGCAGGACGTGGTCGAGACCGACGGCGAGTGGATCAGGATCCTCGGCCGCCGCTCGGAGATCATCAACGTCGGCGGCGAGAAGGTCTACCCCAGCGAGGTCGAGAACACGATCCTCGAGGTGCCAGGCATCGCCGAAGTCACCGTGAGCGGGCACCCGAGCCACGTCATGGGCATGGTCGTCAAGGCCACCGTCCTGCTCAGCCCCGAGACCACCGAGGACCCCTCCACAGTGCAGCGCCAGGTGCGCGCCCACTGCAAGTCCAAACTGGAGGCGTTCAAGATCCCCGCGGTCGTGGAGGTCTCCCACGAACGCCAGCACTCGGACCGCTTCAAGAAGATCCGGGGCGCGGCATGAGCGCCGCACCGGTCGCGCTCATCAGCGGCGGCAGCCGCGGCCTCGGCATGGTCCTCGCCGAACGGCTGCTCGGCGAGGGCTGGCGGGTCGCCACGTTCAGCCGCGGCGCCAGCGAGTTCACCGACGCCATGGCCGAGAAGCACCCCGAGGACTTCCACTGGGCCGCAGTCGACCTCGCCGACACCGCCGCGCTGCGCGCCTTCGCCGCCGCGGCCCGGCGCCGCTTCGGCCGGATCGACCTGCTGGTGAACAACGCCGGCGTCCTCACCGACCAGGAGCTGTTCCTCACCGTGCCGGGCAAGCGCATCGAGGACCTCATCTCCCGGAACCTCACCGCGCCCATCGCGCTCACCCAGGCCTGCGCGAAGGTCATGAGCGCCCAGCAGAGCGGCCAGATCGTCAACATCTCCTCGATCAACGCCGTCCGCGGCTTCCGCGGCGTCGCGGTGTACGCGGCCGCGAAGGCAGGGCTCGACGGGTTCACCCGCAGCCTCGCCCGCGAACTGGGGCCGCTGCACATCCGCGTCAACTCCGTGGTCCCCGGCTTCTTCGACAGCGGCATGACCGCCGCGGTCACCGCCGAGAACCGCGAGCGCATCCAGAAGCGCACCCCGCTGGGCCGGCTCGCCGATGTCGAGGAGATCGCGAACGCGGTCCTGCTCGTCGTCTCGCCCGGCGCCTCGTTCATCACCGGACAGACCATCATCGTCGACGGAGGAATCACATGCTAGACAAGATCGAAGCCCTGAACACCGTCCGCAACCACATCGTCGACCTCCTCGCGGAAGCGGAGATCGAGCACGGTGCGTTCGACGGCTCGGAGGCGCTGAACGCGGTGGGGCTCAACTCGCTCCTGCTCGCGCGCCTCATCATCCAGCTCGAGATCGAGTTCGGCGCCGACCCGTTCGCCGAGGGCGACCTGGTCATCTCGGACGTCCGCACGATCGCCGCGCTCGCCGACGCGTACGTCGCGGCGACGAACCAGGAGGTCGCGGTATGAGCGCCGACGTCCAGGAGCGGTCGGTCATGGTCGTCGGCGACCGGTTCGAGGACTTCCTCACGCACCCGGGCACCATCGCGGTGTCCGCGCTGCTGGAGTTCCTGCGGACCGGCGGCGGCGACGGCCCGCCGAAGATCACGGTCGGCCAGGGGCTCACGGGGGAGCAGCTCGCCGAACTCGACAAGTTCGCCGACACCGGCCGCTGCGTCCTGGCCACACAGGACCGCGTGCCGCTGCCGGTGGAGCGCTCGGTGACCCACAAGGTCTACGAGAAGAACGTCCTCATCGGCGAGCTCGAGCGGCTCGGCGAGGGCCGCTACCGGACCCCGCTGGTCCTCGACGAGCGCGTGGAGGTCCTCGAGGACCACCTGACGGGACTGCACATTCCGGCGGTGACCCTGCTGGAGGCGGCGAGGCAGACGTGGACGGCCGTCACCGAGCGGCACCTCATCGGCCCCGAGCCGCGCTCGCGGTTCGTCATCAGCCATGTCAACTCGACGTTCCTCAACTTCGTGTTCCCCATTCCGGCGCAACTGGAGTACCGCCTGCGCAGCCGGGAGCAGGGCCCGGTCGGGCACGTCATCGCCTTCACCGTCGAAGTGCAGCAGTCGGGCCGGATCGCCGCCCGCTTCGAGGCGGAGATCCGGGTGATCCCGGAGCGGTTCGCGGAGAAGCAGGAGGCCATGGCCGCGCGCCAGACGCTCCGGGACGAGATCGCGCCGCGGCCGCGCGCCACGGCGATGGGGCGCTGATCCGATGCTCTTCACCCTCCACTGCCTGGACGGCGACGACGGGGCCGAACGCCGGACCGCGCTGACGGCCGCGCACTCGGCCCGACTGCGCACCGCTTCGCCGAAGCCGCTGGTCTACGGGCCGCTGCTCTCGGATGACGGCGAACGCGGCATCGGCAGCCTCTTCATCATCGACGTCCCCGACCGCGCCGCCGCACAGGAATGGGCCGACGCCGATCCGTTCCGCACCGGCGGCGTGTGGCAGGAGGTGCGCGTCCACCGGTTCCGGCAGTCGGCGAACGCGCCCGTGCAGCTCCCGGTCGCGACCGCCTGAGCCGCACGGACAACGGCGCTTCGCGCGCCGCGGACGAGGGGCCGCGGCGCGCGAAGCGCCTTGTCTAGTTCCGGGACGGCGCGTCGCGGACCAGGCAGGTGAGGCGGCCGGTGCAGACCCGGCGGCCCTCCTCGTCGCTCACGACGATCTCGTACGTCGCCGTCGACCGTCCACGGTGGATCGGTGTCGCGACCCCCTCGACGGTGCCTGACCGGACGGCCCGGTGGTGGGTCACGTTGAGGTCCACGCCGACCGCGATCTTCTCGGGCCCGCCGTGGAGCATCGCCCCGATCGAGCCGAGCGTCTCGGCGAGGACCGCGGAGGCCCCGCCGTGGAGCAGCCCGTACGGCTGCCGGTTCCCCTCGACGGCCATCCGCGCCACCACCCGCTCGGGGGCGGCCTCGAGCACGTCGATGCCCATGCGGTCGCCGAGCTCCCCGGCGGAGAACAGCTTGTCCAGGTCGACCCCGGCTCCGGCGAACCGGTCGCGGACCTCTGCGGGAAACTCGGTCATCTCGGGCGGCTCCGTTCACGTCGGTGTGGTTTCGGTGAGCCCAGTCTAGGTTCGCGCCTGTGCGCCTAGCGGAAGACGCCGAGGACCATCGCGATGAGCGCTTCCACGTCGTCCTCGGCCATCGGCTCCCCGTCGATGCCGAGCCGGTGGAGCAGGGTGCCCATGATGACGTCGATGACGAACCGGACGCGCTGCTCGGACTCCCCGAGCGCGTCCTGGAGCACCGCCAGGTACGGGGCCTGCAGCTGCGTCGACAGGATCTCGCGCAGCGCCGGATCGCTGACGGCGTCGGTGAACACGCCCGCGAAGGCCGCACCGACGCCGGGCTCGCTGGTCTTCGCCGCGGCCCACCGGACCGCGGTGGCCAGCAGCTCGTCCCGGTCCTCGCTCACGAGGGGCGCGGGGCCGAACGCGTCCACCAGGCAGGCGGTGATGAGCGCCCCCTTCGACGGCCACCGCCGGTACAGCGTCGTCTTCGCGGCGCCCGCCGCGACCGCGATCCGGTCCATGGTCGCGCCCGCGTACCCGAACTCGTGCACCGAGCGCAGGGTCGCGGCGAACACGCCGGCGTTCAGCTCCGAGCGCGGCCGCCCGGCTCCCGGGGAAGTGGATTCCTGCACGGCAACATGCTAGCCTCTCAATTACGCTACTATTAGTAGCGTAATCAGGAACCGGAGGACCCCATGACCACCAAGGCCCCGATCGGCGCCCGCCTCTTCCTCAAGAACCGGCCCGACTGGCACGACCTCACCGCCGCCGACGTCCTCGCCGGACGCGCCAAGCTCGCCCGCCTGGTCGCCTCGCCCGCCATGCGCCTCATCGCCGGACGCCCCGACCCCCGCGCACACATCGAGACCCGCACCCTCGAACTCCCGGGCCGCCGCATCACCCTGCGCGTCCACCGCCCCGACGGCCGCCACGAGCGCCTCCCGCTCGTCCTCTCCTTCCACGGCGGCGGCTTCATCACCGGCACCGCCGCCCAGAACGACTGGCTCAACAGCGGACTCGCGGCCGCCCTCCCCGCCGTCGTCGCCGCCGTCGAATACCGCCTCGCCCCCGAGCACCCGCTGCCCGCGCCCGTGGAGGACGCCCGCGACACGCTCGACCGCCTCGCCGACGACCCCTTCGGCTGGGGCACCGACCCCGACCGCATCGCCGTCGTCGGCGAGAGCGCCGGAGGCACGCTCGCCGCGCTGCTCGCCCTGCGCTCCCGCGAGACCGGCCCGGCGATCCGCGCCCAGGTCCTCCTCTACCCCGCCCTCGACTGGACCGAGACCATGACCGACTACCCCTCGGTCGCCCGCAACGCGGGCCAGCCCGGCCTCTCGGCCGCCGAACTGCGCTTCGCCCGCGGCTTCGCCGTCTCCCCGGGCTTCGACCCGACGACGGTGTCCCCCTTGAAGACCGCCGACCTCACGGGCCTGCCGCCCGCGCTGGCCGTCGCGGGCGGGCTCGATCCGGCTTACGACCACGGCCGGACCTATGTGGAGCTGCTGAGCGCGGCCGGGAACGACGCCCGCTTCACGGGGTACCCGAACGCGGTCCACAAGTTCATGAGCGTCCCCGGCATCGTCCCGGCCGCCCGGCCCGCGCGCCGCGAGATCGCCGAGTTCCTCGGCAGCCGCCTGCGGGCGACCGCCCCGGCCCGATAGGCCGACGGGGCCGCGAGCGCCTTCGCGCCCGCGACCCCGTTGCGGCCCTTGGGCTAAGCCGGAGTACACGTCACCGCCGGAGCCACCGCCGACCCGGTGCCGATGAAGCCCCACGCGGAGGTCTTGGTCTGGCCCGCCGCGACGGCGCCGTTCCAACCCACGTCCTCGGCGGTGACCGACGCGCCCGACGAGGTCACGGCCGCGTTCCACGAGCTGGAGATCGTCTGGCCGCTCGGCCACGTCCAGGTGAGCTTCCAGCCGCTGATCGCGGCGCTGCCCGCCGTCACGTCCACATTGGCCTGCCAACCGGAGTTCCAGGTGCTGACCACCTTGACGACCGCCGAGCAGCCGCCCGCCGGGCCGCCCGTGGGGCTCGAGGTCGGGGTCGTCGGGACCGTGGTCGGGGAGGTGGTCGGGTCGACCGGCTTGTCGAGCCCGAAGAACTCGAGGGCCTTGGCCGCCATGCCGTTCGCCATCAGGTTGTGGCCGACGCCCTGGAGGCTGATCGCCTCGACCGGGGCCTGGGTCCCGGTGCCGCCGTAGCGGGTGCGGTTCCAGTTGGCCTGCGGCGTGTCGGAGAGCTCGGGCGTCTGGTCGGTGCCGTTGACGTTCGTCCACTGGTCGATCTGCTCCTGGAAGTTCTGGTAGAACAGCACGTCGTCGTTGGTGCCGTGCCAGATCTGCATGCGCGGCCACGGGCCGCTGTAGCCGGGGTTGGTCGCGCGGACCTCGTCGCCCCACTGCTGCGGGGTGCGGTTGACCTGGCCTTGCGAGCACTGCGAGTTCCACTCGGAGCCGTTGTCGGTGCGGAAGCAGGTGTAGGGGACGCCGGAGAAGGCCGCGCCCGCTTCGAAGACCTCGGGGTAGACCCCGAGCATCACGTTGGTCATCATTGCGCCGGAGGAGATGCCGGTCGAGAAGATCCGGTCAGTGTCCACATTGTGCTGTGCGATCGTCCAGTCCATCATGGACTTGATGCCGACCGAGTCGGATCCCGTGCCGCTCAGGGAAGCCGCCGAGGCCACGTCCCAGCACTTGCTGGAGCGCGTGACCGACGGGTAGACCACGACGAACCCGTACTGGTCGGCGAGGCGGGCCCACTCGGTGCCGCTGTAGAACGCGTTCGCGTCGCCGCCGCACCAGTGGATGCCGAGGACCATGGCGGGCTCGGGGGCCACGTTGTCGGGCACGTACAGGTACATCTGCAGGTTGCTCGGGTTGTTCCCGAAACCGGTGATCTGGGTGAGGGACGCGGCGCTGGCGGGCTTGGGGATCATGACCGCGGCGAGCGCGACGGCGGCGACGAACACCGCGGCGGCCGCGGCGATCAGGCCTCTGCGCATGCGGGGGAGGGTGAAGGCTGACATGGGGTCCTCTCTTGGCGCTGCCGGTCGCGCCGTGACGGCCCGGAGCGGGCCGCGTGTGCCGGAAGAAGATCGTTGGGGATCGTCGCAGTGAGGGTCAACACACTATATATCCACGGTTTTCGATATGCAAGCGCTCCCAAGAGGACGCTGGGTCGGACGCGGTGCTTCAGGCGCGTTCGCCCGTTGCCGCTGCGATGCCGAGGCCGATGAGGGCCGTGCCGCCGGTGCGGTTGAGGACGAGCTTCGCGCGGGGGCGGCGGAGGACGTCGCGGGCGGCGGAGGCGACGAGGCCCCAGACCGTGTCGCACGCGGCCGCGAGCACCGCGAACGTCGCGCCGAGCAGCAGCATCTGCACGGTGGCCGAGCCGGCCTCGGCGTTGATGAACTGGGGGAGGATCGCCAGGAAGAACAGGATCGTCTTCGGGTTGAGCATGCCCACGACGAACCCCTCCGCCATGGTCGCGAGCGCCCGCTTCGGGGACCCCGCCTCGTCGGGCGCGGCCATCACGCCCTTGCGGTCGCGGAGCGCCTTGACCCCCAGGAACACCAGGTACGCCGCGCCCGCGTATTTCACGATCGCGAACGCCAGCGCCGACTCCTGGATGAGCGCGCCCAGCCCGACCGCCGCGAGCGTGGCGGCGGCGAACGTCCCGATCGCGTTGCCCCAGGCGGTGAGCACGGCCTGCGTGCGGCCGTAGGCGAGGGCCCGGCTCACGGTGAACATGACCGACGGGCCGGGGATGAGGATGAGGATGAGCGCGGCGACGACGAAGCCCAGGTACTGCGCGGTGCTTGGCATGACCCGATCAAAGCACCCGCCAGCGCAGGCGGCAACCCCATTCCGAAGCGTCCGGGTTTGTGGTGCGTCACGTGTGATATGTGATGTGGCACTGGGGTTCCTAGATGTCCTCTGGGCTGTACGGATGCCCGCTTGATTTCGAGTGGGTGACGTGGCGCATAATTTTCATGACCTCCCACCCTTTATCCATTCAGGAGTGTTCATGGACCACCCGCCCCGGGCCGGCGGACCGCCCCCGTCGTCCCGTTCCGCCCCCGCCCGCATCGCGCCCCAGTTCCTGCCCGCCCCGGGCCGCCCCGCGCCCGAACGACCCAACGGCAGCACGGGCACGACCGGCGGCATCCCCCGGCACGAGCCCGCAGCGTCCGGTGCGTCCGGCGCCGAGCGCCCGCACACCACCGGCCCTGTCGACCTCGACCCCACGTACTCGACCCTGCTGCAGACGCAGAGCGACACCGCCCGCATCGCGCTCGCCGTCCTCCTCCTCGCCGCGCCCGTGGCCGCCGCCGTCACCGCCTACCTCCTGCCGACCGTCCGCACGATCCAGCTCAGCCGCATCGAAGGGCTCAGCGTCTTCGGCTCCGCCGAGACCATCGGCCCCGCGAACTACGAGGAAGTCGCGGCCGAAGGGGCGTTTGCCGACGGGCTCGCCGCCCTCGCCGGCCCCATCGCGGTCATGGTGCTCGTCGGGGCGGTGCTCGCCCCGCTCGCCGCGTGGCTCATCCACCGGTCCGGACGGCGGCTGCGGACCACCGCCACCGTCGTCTGGAGCCTCGCCGCGGTCACCTTCGCCCCGGCCGCCCTCACCGTCGCCTGGCTCATCGCCCGCCTCGTCTCCGGCGGCGACCGCGAAGCGAGCCTCTACGACTGGCCCGGCCTCATCTCCGGCGTCGTCCTCGGCCTCTGCGTCCTCACCGGACTCGCCGCGATGCGCGGCAGCGCGACGGGAGCACCGACCGCAACGCGCGGTGCCGCGAACGGGAAGCCGACCGCGCTGCTCGTCACCGCCTGCCTCGCCGCGCTCGCCGTCACCGCCGCCGGGCTCCAGACCTTCGCCTACGGCACCATCAGCGGCCTCCCGCTCGAGACCGGCACCCCCGTCGCGCAGATCTTCAACGGCCTCTACTCGGGCTTCTCCCCGGGGCTGTCCTCCGCGAAGTCCGTGCTGCTCATGGCCATCCTCGCCGTGCTCGGCATCGGCGCCGCGCTCGTGTTCGCCGCCGCCCGCATCAGGATCGACGTCGGCCCGGTCGACCCGGCACCGGCCCGGCCGCTGGCGGTCGTCCTCGGCGCCGCCGCACTCGTCGTCCTGCTCGTCGCCGCCGGCGCCTACCTCCTTCCGTGGCTCGTCCGCGCGGGCGAGGACACCAGCGAAGGCGCGGACCTGTGGCTCGCGATCCGCCGCACGTGGGGCCCGCCGCTCATCACCACCGCCGTCGCGCTCCCGGTCGCCGCCGCGGGCGGCTACGCCCTCGGCGCCCTGCGGCCCTTGGGGAACGCCTCGCGCTGGCTCCTGCTCCTGTTCGCGCCGTGGCTGTTCACCGGCTCCGGGCCGCTCGGCGCCGCGAACCTCGAAGCGGTCGCGGGCGAAGGCGAGTACATGGTCATCGGCTCGTTCCCGCCCCGCGCGTGGGTCGCGATCCCGCTCCTGTTCCTCTTCACGGCCCTGTTCTGGGGCCTGGAGGACCGTCGCCGCGCCGCGATCCTGCACGGGACCGAGCCCCGCGCGGCCCGCGCCGCGTTCCTCAAAGCGGCCTGGCCCATGGTCGCCCTCATGGGCCTCGCGCTGCTCCTCGTCAACGCCCAGGACCTGTTCTGGCAGCAGCTGACCTTCCAGGACATGCTGTCGTCGGGCCCGATGGTCTCGGCCCTGGAGAACCTGGAGTTCGAGCGTTCCGGTGTGGCCCTGGGCTTCCCGGTCCCGCTCCTCATCGGGTACGCGCTGGCCGCGGCGGCCGCCGCCGTCTGGTACCTGCCGCGCGTGGCCGTCAGGGCCGGCAGGGAGTGAACGCCGAGGGGCCGACGCCATCGTCGGCCCCTCGTTTCGGTGCGTTTTGTCAGCCGCGCACGAACTCGATGTCGTGGAAGCGCCTGGCGGCCGTGTCGTAGTGCAGCCGTGCGCCTTCCATGTACCCGAACAGCGCGCCCCACTCGTCGTGGTCGGCTTCGGGGAACAGCGTCACGAGCCCGCATTCGATGTGCCCGCCGTGGCCGATGACCAGGGCCGCGTCGCCCGGTCCGAGCGGGGCCATGAGGTCCGACCACTGCCGGGCGAGCGCGTGCGAGTAGTCGGACGCGGTGCTGCCGCGGCGGTTGACGAGCCGGGCGAGCCGAGTGAACGGCGCGCCGACGTCGTAGGTGGCGGCCTGCGACTCCTGGAGGAAGCCGTTGACGTTGGGGAGGGTGGGGAGTTCCACGGTCACCGCGAACCCCATCGCGATCGCCGTCTCCCGGGCCCGGGGCGCGACGCTCGTGGCGACGACCTCGAAGGGCCCCATGAGCGTTCCCGACCAGCGGGCCAGTTCGACGCCTTCCTGGGAGAGGTGGACGGCCTCGTCCCCGTCGCGCTTGCTGTGCCGGCGGATCTCGAGCATGGGCATTGGCGGTCTCTTCTCTTCTCGAACACGCTGCGCGGTACCAATCTACGGCTCGGCCGCCGGGCGTCCCGCGTCAGGGTTTGACCGCGATGCCCGCCATCTGCGTGCGCTCGTACGGCTCGAACTCCTCGAATTCGGGGACCTTCCGGTCGGGCTCCTCCGGGTACCAGCGGGACACGTATTCGAGGCCGGGCGGGACCATCGGCATGCCCAGGAAGTGCTTCTGGAGGCGTTCGACCGGCCTGATCCAGCCGTTGCCGAGCGTCTCCAGGCACCCCTGGGAGAGCCCGCGCTGGGCCGGGTCGCCGGTGTCGGGCCAGGCGGTGAGGAACAGGTGCGAGCCGGAGACCAGGGGCGCCATGAGGGCGGCGATGATGTCGTCGGGCTTCTCGTTCTCGTGGATCTGCATGATCATGCCGACGATGACGACCGCGACGGGCCGGTCGAAGTCGAGGTGCGCCCGCACCTCCGCGTTCTCGAGGATGCCGACCGGGTCGCGCAGGTCGGCGGTGACCACAGTGGTGGTGCGGTTGTCGGCGAGGAGCGCGCGGCCGTGGGAGAGGACCATCGGGTCGTTGTCGACGTAGACGACGCGCGTGTCGGGGTTGATCTCCTGGGCGACCTGGTGGGTGTTCTGCTCGGTCGGGAGGCCGCAGCCGATGTCGAGGATCTGGTCGATGCCGGCGCCGCGCACGAGGTACTGGATGCCGCGGATGAGGGCCTTGCGGTTGAGCCAGGTCGCCTCGCGCACTTGGGGGATGAGGCGCTCGAAGACCTCGACCGCCTCGCGGTCGGCTTTGAAGTTGTTCTTGCCGCCGAGGGCGGCGTCGTAGACGCGCGCGGTCGAGGGGACCTCGGGGTCGATCCCCGGCGGCGGCCATTGCGGTGCTGCGTCGTTCAAGGCTTTCCAATCGGCGCTGAATGGGCAGGTGACAGGGGAGCGGGGCGTCGCGTCGGGCAGTCGCGGCGCACTGGGGACGCTGGAGCGCGCTAGCGGTCCCCCGCCGGCGGGGACGTCGGTCCAGACTAGCCCATCGGGGGGTTGAACACGAGCTGCCGCACACCGGTAGTGGCACTCCGTTCCACCCCGGCAGGCTGCGCAAACGCTCCCAGAAACGGACGGAAACGGGGCGCCCGGCAACCGGGCGCCCCGTTCGAACGGTTGTTTATATAGGGCGAGTTCCTAAGCGGCGCTGCCGGTTACGGATGAGCCGGAACGCTCCAGGGTGTACTCGAGGGTCGCTCCGCTCCAGAAGTGGAAGGTGAGCTTCACGGTCGAATTGTCGTTCACCTCGGCGAAGAACGCCTCGGTGAGCGCGATGGTCCCGGCCTCGGCGTCGGGCTCGAACGCGACGGCGAACTCCTTGTAGGCGGTCCAGTTCTGCGGGCCCGCCGGGGTCCCGTCCGGGTAGACCGCCTCCATGGTCGCGAGCTGGTCCCCGTTGAACTGGACCGGGACGGCGAGACCGGCGGTGGTGCCGTCGGCGTCCTGCGCGACCGGCGCCTGGGACGAGATCACGTGGAGCTTCCACGGGACGCCGCCGGAGAACCGGGCTTCGAGCACGGCCCGCTCGCCGAGCCCGCCGTCGCCGACGAGGCGGCCGAGCAGGTCGGCGCTCAGGGTCAGCGCGCCGCCGTCCACCGTGTAGTCGGCGCCTGCGGCCAGTTCGGTCCCGTCGTGCCACAGGCCCGCGAAGGCGAGGCCGTTCTCGTTGAGCGCCACGGTGTGCGCGGCGGGCGCGGCCCCGGCGGGCACGTACACGAGGTCCGACGCGGCCGTGCCCGAGCGGGTCTCCCACGCGGACTCGACGTGCGCGAACAGGTCGGGGTCCTGCCACGTGAACGCCTCGCGGTCGAAGTGCTGGCCGTTGTCCCACCACATCGTGGTGAGGCCGGTCTGCTCCGCGTAGTACCCGAGGTGTTCGAAGAACTTCAGCTTCTCGCCCTGCTCGACGACGCCGACGTGCTTGTCGAAGCCGAGGAGGCCCCATTCGCCGAGGATGACCGGGACGCCCTTGTCGGTGAACGTCGCCTTGACGCGGTCGAAGACCGCCTCGAGGTCGGCCTTCACCTCGTCGTCGAACGTGGTGTACCCCGCGACGTTGACGCTGAAGGGCCAGAACCCGTAGTAGTGCACGGTCGCGGCGATCATCGGGTCGTCCAGGTCGGCGATGCTCTTCGCCGTGGCGTCGAGGCGCGCCTGATCGCTGCTGGTGTGCAGGGTCGGGATGACGAGGAGCCGGTCGGCGTTCCGGCCGCCGGAGCCGCGCACGATCTGGTGGAAGGAGTCGTTGAGCTCGTCGAGGAGCACGTCGCCCTCCTCCTCGCTGACGTCGGCGAACTGGGGTTCGTTGAGGTTCTCGAACACCAGTCGCTCCGGGGCGTCGGCGAAGGCCGCGGCGATCTGCGTCCACGCCGCGTTGTACCGCGCGAGGACCTGGTCGTGCTGGGTCGGCATCTGGTTGACCCACTGCCACGAGTCGTGGTGGATGTTGATGAGCACGTAGAAGCCGTCGTCGAGCGCGAGGTCGACGACCTCCTGCACGCGGGCCATGTAGTCGGCGTCGATCGCGTAGTCGCCGCTCTCGGCCTGGTGCGCGGACCAGGTGACGGGGATGCGGATCGAGTTGAAGCCCTGCGCCCGGACGGCGTCGAGCAGTTCGGGGGTGATGCGCGGGTTGCCCCAGGCGGTCTCGTCCTCGCCGACGGCGTCGAGCGAGTTGCCGAGGTTCCAGCCCGGCTGCATGGCCGCGACGGTCTCGGCGGCGGTGAGCTGCGCCGGTTCCGCCTGCGGGGCTTCGGGTTCGGCGAAGGCGGTCCTGACGGTGAGCGCGGCGGCGGCTGCCGCCGCCACCGCAATCAGGGCAGCGATGAGCCTGATCGGTTTGCGTCGCAAGGGTGATCACTCTTTCTGCGCCGCTGGAGGGCAATGCCGGGTCGGCCTCCGTGCGGCGCACTGGTTGTTGGTTTGCCGGGATGATCCCGTATTGCGGGGTCGAAACGCTCCGGCCATGATTCCAGGGCCAAATGCCGCATGTCAACCTTTTGATTGCCGGTAACAACAAAGAAACTGCCTGTCACGACGGACGCGCCCCGGCCCCGCACGGGGCACTGTGGTGGCCGACGACACCGGCACCGGCCGTGGCCTGCGGGTAAGCTTGGTTCATGGAGGAGTACGCGGGCGAGACGATGAGCATGGGGACCGCGCTGGTGCGGACCGCTTTCGTGGTCGACGCCGTGTACGCGGACTCGGTGCGCGAGTTCGACCTCACGATGCAGCAGGCGCAGCTGCTGTGCGTCCTCATCCCCAGGCCGTACGGGATGTTCGAGCTGGCCAAGACCCTGAACCTCGCGAAGTCGAGCATCTCGGGGCTGGTGGACCGGTCCGAGAAGCGCGGCCTGGTGCGCCGCGAGGCCGATCCGGGCGACGGGCGCGCCTTCCGCGTGGTCCTCACCGACAAGGGCGCCGAGCTCGCCGAGCGGTTCCACGACGAGACGACCAAGCGCGTGGCCGAGCTGCCGCTGGGCCTGAGCGACGAGGAGCGGGACGTCCTGGTCGGCCTGCTCACCCGCATCGTCGCCGACAACCACGTGCCCGTGGTCTTCAGCGAATCGGGTTGCCCGTCCACGAAGGACTGCACCGAGTAGCCAAGGCGCGCAGCGCTTCCGCAAGCACGACGAAGCCCCCGCCGCAGGAGTGCGGCGGGGGCCTTCCCCGTCCAGTGACGATCGAGCGGACGGGGGAGTCTGCTCAGGCGGCGGTCCGATAGAGCGAGTCGAACATGCCGGTCATGAGGTCGCGGCCCTTCCATTCGACGACCGATTCGAGCGGCAGCTGCACCGGGCCGTTCTCGGTGATCATCTGGCCGACGCCGAGGTCGGGGCCGAGCGGGACGATCACCTGGTACGGCGCGGACTGGTACTCCAGCTCCGGCTCCCCGCCGCCGATCTGGGCGATGATGTTGGCGGCCACGACCTCCGCGTGCCGCCCGGCGGCCGCGGCGCGCTTCTCCTCGGGCACGTCCGTGATGTCGCCGATGGCGTACACGTGCCCGTGTCCCTCCACATTGAGCTTCGGGGTGACGGGGAGCTGGCCGCGCCGGTTGAGCCGGGCGATGCCGCCCTCCAGGTACCCGGAGTTGGTGCTGGCCCCGAAGGCGCGGAACCAGATGTCGGCCTCGACGGTCTCGCCGTTCGCGGTGACCGCGACGGCTCCGGCCCGTCCGGGCTCGACGGCGGGCTCGTCGTCGAGGGAGACGCCGAGGCGTACGTCGACGCCGAGCTTCTCCAGCTGCGCGTGGAGTTCGGTGCGCAGTGCCGCCTCGTACCCGGGCATCAGCTCCTCGGACGGGTCCACGATGGTGATCTGCTTGTCCGGCCAGACGGCCTTGATCTCGCCCGCGAGCTCGAGCCCGACCGGCCCGGCCCCGGCGATGAGGACCCGCCCGGCCCCGGCCAGTTCGGCGTGCGTCTCCTTGAAGTGGGCCAGGGCCTCCTCGGTGGAGTCGGTGCGGGTCTTGGCCGGGTACGGGTAGCCCGAGCCGGTGGCCAGGACGATGTAGTCGGCCTCGACGCGCTCGCCGGAGGCGAGGGTCACGCCGCGTTCGTCCACACCGGACGCGTATTCGCGGACATGTCTGCCGCGCTTGAGGAACGCGTCGTACGGGTAGAACATCCGCGCGGCCCATGCCTCGGGCTGCGTCAGCGCCCGGAGCGTTCCGGCGGCGTGGACGAAGGCGTCCTTGGGCTCGATGAGGACCACATCGGCGTGCTCGTCCAGCGCCTTGACGAGGGCGGCCCCGCCGTACCCGCCGCCGACGACCGCCACGGTCTTCCCCTGCTGCGTCATGTCGTTTCCCTCCGGAAATCTAGTTCGTACTACGAACCATAATAGTTCGTATTACGAACTACAAGGGCCGCGCCTGTTCGACCTCCGTGACCCCGCTCACCCGTGAGACCGCAACCGCCACTAGGTGACAGAGCGGAGAAACTTCGCTACCGTTCTGTTATGAGCGCCGTCACAAATGCCTCGAATGACCTGCCCGGCAACCCGCTCCGGCAACTCCACCTCGACCAGCTCCGCCAGCGCACCAGCGCCAAATGGCGGGCCCACCCCGACGACGTCCTCCCGCTCTGGGTCGCCGAGATGGACGTGCCCCTCGCCGAGCCGATCACCAAGGCCGTCACCGACGCGATAGCCGCGGGCGACACCGGCTACCCCGCCGGAACCGCCTACGCGGAGTCCTACGCCGAGTTCGCCGCCGCTCGCTGGGGCTGGGACGACCTCACCCCCGCCCGCGTCCGCACCGTCCCCGACGTCATGCTCGGCGTGGTCGCGATGCTCGACCTCCTCACCGCCCCCGGCGACGCCGTCATCGTCAACAGCCCGGTCTACACGCCCTTCTACGACTTCTGCGCCTTCAATGGCCGCAAGGTCATCGAGGCCCCGCTCGGTCCCGACCACCGGATCGACTTCGCGGCCCTCGCCGAGGCCTTCGAGCTCGCGCTGGGTCGCGGCCGACGCGCCGCCTACCTCCTCTGCAGCCCCCACAACCCGACCGGGACCGTCCACACCAGAGCGGAGCTCGCCCGGGTCGCGAGAGTCGCCGCCTCCTACGGGATCCGGGTCGTCGCCGACGAGGCGCACGCCCCGCTCTGCGACGCCGGCACCGCGTTCACGCCGTACCTCACCGTCCCCGGCGGGGAGGACGGCCTCGCCGTCACCTCCGCCGCCAAGGCCTGGAACCTCCCCGGCCTGCGCGCCGCCCTCGCCGTCGCCGGGCCCGACGCCGCCGTCGAGCTCGCCCGCATGCCCGAGGGGATCGCGGGCAGCACCAGCCATATCGGCGCGATCGCGCAGACCGCCGCGTTCCGCGAAGGCGGCCCCTGGCTCGACGCCCTCCTGGCCGGGCTCGCCGAGAACCGCCGCCTCCTCGCCGACGCGATCGAATCCCAACTGCCGCAAGCGGTCTACCGGCCCCGGCCGGCCACCTACCTCGCCTGGATCGATTGCCGCGCCCTCGGGCTCGGCGACGACCCCGCCGCGCACTTCCTCGCACAAGGCCGGGTCGCCCTCAACTCCGGGCACCTGTTCGGCACCGGAGGCGCGGGCCACGTCCGCCTCAACTACGCCACCTCGCCCGAGATCCTCGCCGAAGCGGTCGACCGCATGGCCGCCTCCCTGAGTTGACAGGTACCTGTCAAACGGCGTAGCCTCGGGGACGTGCAGCTCAGTCCCCGCGGCCTCGCCGTGTCCGAACTCGCCGTCGAGGTCTTCCGCGCCAACGGCGCCCTCATCGCCGCGGGCGACGACCTCGCCCGCCCCGCCGGGCTCACCAGCGCCCGCTGGCAGGTCCTCGGCGTCATCGACCACGCCCCCGCCACCGTCGCCGACATCGCCCGCACCATGGGCCTGCGCCGCCAGAGCGTGCGGCAGACCGCCGACGCGCTCGCCGCCGACGGCCTCGCGTACTTCACCGACAACCCGCGCCACCGCCGCGCGCGACTCCTCGACCCCACCCCCGCCGGGCGCCGCGCCCTCGCCGAAGTCGAACGCGCCCATGCCGTCTGGGCCGACGCCCTCGCCGCACGGCTCGCCCCGTCCCAGATCGAGGCCGCCACGGCCGCCCTGCGCGCGCTCACTGCCGCGCTCCGACCGGAAGGAACCCGATGAGCGGCGAGTTCACCGTCCCCCTGCTGCCGTGCAGGTCCATCGACGAGGCCGCGGAGTTCTACGGGATGCTCGGCTTCCGGCGCACCCACCACCAGACCCGCCCCAACCCGTACATCGTCATGGCCCGCGACGACTGGGAGATCCACTTCTTCGGCGTCGACGAACTCGACCCTGAGACCACCTACGGCACCTGCCTGGTGTTCGTGCCCGACACCGGCGCGCTCTGGGACGAGTTCGCGGCCGGGATGCGCCGGGTCCACGGCAAGGTCCTCGTCTCCGGCATCCCGCGCGTCACCCGCCCGCGCAAGCGCGCCAACACCGGCAACATGGCCGGGTTCTCGCTCACCGACCCCAGCGGCAACATCATCCGGTTCTTCCCGCAGCGCGAGGACACCGAGAAATCCGCTGCGCCGCAGAGCAAACTGGGTCGCACGCTCGTCAAGGCCGTCGTCCTCGGCGAGTCCAAAGGCGACACCGCGCAGGCCGTGAAGCTCCTCGACTCGACCCTCGCCCGCAGCGGCGACGAGGCCCCCAAGCCGGAACTCCTCGACGCCCTCGCCTACCGCGCCGAACTCGCCCTCCGCCAGGGCGACGACGCGACGGCGGCCGCGCTCCTGGAGCGCATCGAGGCGACACCGCTCGACGACGGCGAACGCGAGGCCGCGGCGGGCGCGCTGGCGACCGCCGCGGACCTCGCGAAGCAGCTCTAGGACGCCGCGAACTCGGGGTGGACCTGCTCGACCCGGTCCTGCTTGACGTGCATGTCCCAGTACAGGTCCGCCAGCTCGGCGGGCTCGACGACGGGGAACGCGACCCCGGATTCGGCGACGCTCGCGGCCGCGGCCTCGCCGACCTCGGTGCCCGCGATCATCGCGCCGATGGCGAGCGTGCCGGCGTAGACGCCGGTCCCGGCGAGTTCGCCGTTGAGCGAGTACAGCCAGTTGCGGGCGGCCGACATGAGCGGGCCGACGCCGCTCATGTGCGGCATCGGCACGGCCGCGGAGAGGCCGTGGGTGAGCAGGAACGACCCTTCGCCGCGTTCGGTCCACTCCGGCAGGACCGCTTGGGCGACTTCGAGGGGCGTGAACAGGAGCAGCGGCGCCATGGCCTCGAGCTGGGCCGCGTCGAGCGACCGCGCGGGGATGAACCCCTGCTCGGTGCCGATGGGCCCGTACTCGACGACGTCGATGCGGCCGAAGCGCTCGCGGATGGCCGCGACCAGGGCGGGGACCTCGGCGGGCCGGGAGAGGTCGGCGGGGAACGCGGCGGCTTCGACCCCCTCGTCCGCGAGCGCCGCGACGAGGGCGTCGAGGCGGTCCTTGCGGCGGGCGACCAGGGCGACGCGGAAGCCCTCGGCGCCGAACCGGCGGGCGACTGCGGCGCCGAGACCGGTTCCGGCTCCGAAGACGGCGATGACCTTCGACATGGGTGTGCTCCTTGCTCGTGCGAATAACTTGACCATAGGGTCAACTTCTCGGTCCGACGGTAGCATGGAACTTGACCCCACTGTCAAGTTGATGTGTCCGGGAAGATGGGAGCATTGAGCCCGACCGGAAGGAGCGCCTGATGCGGGCCGACGCCCAACGCAACGCCGACAAGCTGCGGCAGGCCGCGACCGAGCTGTTCCGCGAACGCGGCCTCGACGCGCCGCTCAAGGAGATCGCCCGCCGCGCCGGGGTGAGCCACGGCACCCTCTACAACCTGTTCGGCACGCGTGAAGCGCTCATCAACGCGGTCCTGCCCGACCTCGCGGTCGACCGGCTCGAAGCCGTCGCCACGCGCGCTCTGGACTGCGAGGACCCCTGGGAGGGGTTCGTCGGCTACCTCGAAGGGCTCTGCGAACTCCAGGCCGCCGACCCGGCCATCTCGGACATCCTCAGCGGCCGCTACCCCGGCGTCGGCCCGCTCATGACCGCCTGCGACCGCACCTTCGCCGTCACGCAGCAGATCGTCGAACGGGCCCGCGACGCCGGGGCCCTGCGCCCCGACTTCGCCCCCGAGGACATCCTGTTCATCCTCGGCACCAACGCCGCCCTCGCCCGCGCCGCCGCCGACACCGCCCCCGACGCCTGGCGGCGCTTCCTCGCGTTCATGGTCGACGGCCTCCGCGCCGAAGCGGCCCACCCGCTCCCGGGCGACCCCCTGACCCCCGCGCAGTTCTTCGAGGTCCTCTCCAACTTCCCCGCCAAAGCCTGACCCGGGTCCTCCGCCGAGGTTTAGGCCGCGGCCGATCGCGGTATGCATGAGTCATGCATGACCGATTGGCGAACCTGCTCGGCGCGGCCGCGCTGAACGTGGCCGACCTCGTCGCCGAGGAGCAGCGGAAGACCGCCGACCTGGGCGAGAGCGCGAGCGCCGCCCTGCTCACCCTCGACGAGTTCCCCGGCCTGGCGGTGACGTCGCTCGGCCGGTACATCGGCCTGAGCCAGCCTGCCGCCGCCCGCATGGTCGACGGCCTGGCCGCGCGCGGCCTCGTCGAGCGCCGCACCGGGTCCGGCCGCGCCGTCGCCGTCCACCTCACCAGCGCGGGCCAGCGCGCCGTGACGCGGCTCCTGGAGCGCCGCGAAGGCGTCCTCGCCCCGCTCGTCGCGGCTTTGGATCCCGCCGAACGCGTTGCGCTGGAAGGACTCTTGACGAAGCTGCTGTACGCGGTGCACGACCGCACCGGCCGGGCCGAGCGCGTCCCCGACGACGCCCTAGGGGAGCTGCTGTGCCGCCTGTGCGACCGGGCCGCGTGCATCAGCGGGGGCGCGGCCTGCCCGGTCACGCAGGCCGGAGGAGGCGTCCGCGATGCGTGAGCGCGAGCCCGCGGTCTGCCCGGTCTGCGGTTGGACCGACGACGACGCGGCGGTCGTCTCGCGCCACCACACGTCCGAGGGCGTGATCGTGTGGACCCGCTGCGTCTGCGGCGCGGTGCGGGCCCGCCTGCACCGGCTCGGCCCGGCCGAACCCGTCGCGCGCGCCGAACCGCCCTGGGACGCCTAGTAGTACCTCTTCTCCTTGGGTGCCTTCGGGCTGCGCGCCCGCATGCGCGCCTTGAGCCGCAACGTGATCTCGCGGACCAGGAAGGCGGCGGCCGCCGCGAGCACGGCTGCGAACACGAGTTGGGCCGCACCCCAACCGGTCTCGGTGACGACCTTGTCCGCCACTTCGATGCACAGCACCTGCGTGCCCTCGCCGGTCTCGCACCAGTCCGCGGACTGCACCTCCACGCCCCGGTGGACCAGGGCCGTCTCCTCGCCCGGCAGCGCGACGAGGAGGAACAGCACGGACCCGGCGAGGGTGACGGCGGCGACGAACGCGCTGAACAGCGGCGTGAACGGCAGCGCGATGCGGTGGCGTTCGGCGGTGTCGGGCCTGACGGGGTAGGCCGTGTAGTCGTCGGAGTCGGGCATCTGCTCGAACTCGAAGTGCGCGGAGTCGTTCATGGGGGTGCCTTCGGTGGAGGCCGCCGAGGTGCGGGCCGCTTCCCCGATGCTAACCCGCAGGTCATCCCGGCGGGGTCCAGTCTGTCAGCCGTTGCGCGGCAAGGGGAGTCCGGTGAGCCGGCACAGCACCGCGAACCCGTCGCCGGTGCCGGGCCAGTGGGCGCGGACCGCGTCGATCCCGGCCCGGCGAACGACCGAGCGGAGGACGAGTGCGACGACGACCGCGTCGTCGGCGTAGCCGAGCACGGGGATGAAATCGGGGACGAGGTCGAACGGCAGCGCCAGGTACGCGAACAGCAGGCCGAGGCGGACCCGGACGCCGCGCGGCAGGTCCGGGTCGGCCGCGAGCCGCCGCACCAGCCGCAGCAGGTCGGGGAGGACGCGCAGGGCCTCCTTCAGGAGCGGTCCGCGCGGCCCTGCGACCGCGAGCGCGATGATCGACGCGGCCCAGAGGAGGACGAGGCCTCCGGCGACCGCCAGCAGCAGGTCCGCCCACCACCAGCCGGTCACCGGACGCCTCGCTCACTCATGCGTCGACCTTAGAGCGCCGCTCGTCTACGCCGCGGGCCGCCACATCGGGTACAGCGGCGGGCCGCCCGCGCCGATGCGGAACGGCTCGCCGTGCCGCCGGTAGCCCAGGGACGCGTACAGGGCCGCGGTCTGCGGCGACACCGCCTCCAGGTACGCGGGGACGCCCTCGGCGTCGAGCCGCTCGTGGTGGGCCCGGAGCATCGCGCTGGCGACGCCGCGCCCGCGCGCGTCGGCGCGGACGCCGACGAGCGCCACGTAGTTGTGCGGCTCGGCCGGGTGGTGCTCGTCCATGACCCGGTCGAGCTCGGCGAACCCGTCGTAGTGCTTCCCGCACGCGTCACGAAGGCGCGCATCGTAGTCGGGGATCGGCGGCTCCTCGCGGGTGCGGTCGAACCAGACCACGGCGCCCTCGTCCCCGGCCGTGGCCACGCCGCCGTGGGCGACGGCGTGCTCGACGAGGATCGCGAACTGGCCCCCGACGGCGGCGACGCGTTCGGCCGGGTCCTCGACGAGCCACACGGCGGTCGGCACGTCGACGAACGCCTCGGCGAGCAGCCCCGCCACCTGCGCGGCGTCAGCGGCCACCGGCCACCCCCACCGGCTCGGCCTCCGCCGTCACCAGCGCGGCCTTCGCGCCGTGCCCGATCCCGGCGTACACGTCCGGGCGGCCCCACTTGAGGTACGCGCCCCAGCCCGCGCCGAGGATCGCCAAGGCCGCGAACAGGATCGGCACGAGCACCGGCAGCGTCGATCCCTTCTCGACACCCAGCAGCGTGTGGAAGTGCAGGACCGACAGGTACAGCACCCACAAGAGCGCCGCGACCGACAGGACCGGCGCGATCCTGGTGGCCCACAGCGACTCCCCGCGCCGGTCGCGCCAGAAGTACACGACGACCGCGACCGCGCACGTCGCGATGAGCGCGAGCAGCCCGATCCCGGCCGACGTGCTCATGTAGAAGAACAGGTGCACCAGCGGGTCGAGGCCGAGGGCCGCCCACGCGACGATGACCGCGCCGCTGACGGCGGTCTGGGTGAGCGACGCGGCCGCGGGGGAGGAGGTCCGCGGTGCGGTGCGGCCCAGCCACGCGGGCGCGACGCGCTCGCGGCCGAGCGCGAACAGGTAGCGGGCGGTGGTGTTGTGGAAGCTCAAGGCGGCGGCGGTGACCGAGGTCAGCAGCAGTACCTCGCCGATGACCGCCCACGGGGCGCCGAGCTGGTCGCCTGCGAGGGTGAACATGAGCGAGGGGTCCGCGATGGCGGCCGACACGACCTCGTCCGCGCCGACGGCGGCGATGATCGACCACGACGAGGCGATGTAGATGAACGCGAGGATGCCGACGGTGGCGAGGGTGGCCCGTGCGACCGTGCGGCGCCGGTCCTTCGCCTCCTCGCCGTAGACGGTGGGTGATTCGAACCCGATGAAGCCGGTGACCGCCAGCGCCAGCATGGCTCCGGCCGCTTCGCCGCCGAGCGTGGACGGCGACATCGCCGCGAGCGGGACGCCGTCGGCGGCGTTGGCGAAGTTCGAGGCGCTGAACAGCAGGATCACGGCGATCTCGACGACGAGGAGGGTCGCGAGCACCTTCGCGTTGATGTCGACCGCGCGCGTGCCCAGGAGCCCGATGAGCAGCCACGCGGCGAGCGCGCAGGCCCACCAGGGCGCGTCCAGGCCCGCCCGGGCCAAGACGCTCTCCGCGGTGAGTCCGAGCAGGCCGAAGAGGCTGATCTGCATGGCGCAGTAGGAGGTCGCCGCGACCCACGCGGCCGCGACGCCCGGGACGCGGCCGATGCCGCGCGCGATGAACGCGTAGAACGCGCCCGCGTTGGTGATGTGCCGCGACATCGTCGTGTAGCCGACGCTGAACAGCCACAGGCACGCCGCGATGATGACGTACCCCAGCGGGATGCCGATCTGCCCGGCCAGGGCGAACATGACGACCACGCCGCCGGCGATCACCGTCAGCGGCGTCGCGGCGGTCAGGGAGAAGTGGAGGAGGCTGAGCGTGCCGAGCTTGTCGCGGGCCAGGACGGCTTGCACCGCGCTGGGAGGCGAGGACGGAGTTGACATGGGGGCAGGGACTCCTTCTTCGGGTATTCGGGGGAGGTTCAGCGGCCGCCGGTGATGGCGATGTCCGCCACCGTCGCCGCCAGGTGCGCCAGGACGGCGCGGAGCGCGGCGGGCAGGGCCTGCCGCCGCTGTCCGGCGTACTCGCGTGCGCCGGAGGGGAACTGGTTGTACAGCGGCTTGGAGAGTCCCACCGCCTCGGTGAGTCCCAGCAGGAACACGTCCTCTATGGACACGTCCCGCTCCGCGAGGGACAGGTGGCGGCGCAGACGCGAGAACACCGCGTTCGCGATGAGGGCGTCGCTCGGCTCGTAGCCGACCTCCACGCGCCGGGACCACCGCGAGCGGTACTCGTGGCGGGCCATGATGCCGAGCATCGTCATGTGCTCGGCGGTCTTGGTGTACACGTCCGCGGCGGAGAGGAACTCGAGCCAGTCGCGGACGCTGAGGCTGGTGCGCTCGGCGCGGACGTGCTCGACCAGCCACAGCGCCAAGGAGTCCTCCGGCGGCCGGTACCGCTCGTCGAAGCACACCAGGTCGACTCCCTTTGTGGCCCAGACGATCAGGTGCTGCGAGAGCACGAGTTCGGCCAGGAGCGCCGCGCCGATGCCCAGCCCGGTCACGCGGGTGCCCGTGGCGGGCTTGTACGCGTCGTCGAGGGAGGTGATGAGGAGGGCGTCGTAGACCAGACGAGTGGAGGGCACGTCGGGCACCAGGGGTAGTCCTTCCTATACAGGGCGATTCATGCGATTACCATACCGGTGCCGATCGGCTGTTCGTACTGGGCATTACCGACAGTCCACGACAAGGAACCGCAATCTCCGTGGAAGCGCGCCCGCGGCGGAAGGCGGACGGTACCGCAGCCTGTACCCGAGCCCTCCCGCCTGCGGGTCTCTTCTACTGGAACCGTCCTTTCGCATTGCATCGCACCGCAATCCGGTTTTAGCCTCGGCGCATGCACACCCGAATCCTCACCGCCGCGGGACTGGCGCTCGCCGTCGCCGCGGCCCCCGCCGCCGCCCTCGCGTCCCAGTCCGGTCTCGACACCGCGCTCCTCGACGCGAAACTGGAGGCGTTCGCGGCCGCCGCCGACCACGCCGTCGTCGCCGAGGTGCGCCACGGCGACGAGACCTGGTCCGCCGCCGTCGGCCCGCGCAGCCTCGAACACGACGAGGGCGACGCGAAACCCCAGGACCGCGTCCGCATCGGCAGCATCACCAAGTCGATGACCTCCACGGTGCTGCTGCAGCTCCAGGCCGAAGGCGCGCTCGACCTCGACGACCCGCTCAGCGCGCACCTGCCCGGCGTCCTCCCGTACGAGGACGAGGCCACCGTCCGCGAGCTCATGGGCCACCGCGGCGGCGTGCCGGACTACCTCCGGCGCCTCTACGCCTCGCTGCTCGAGGACGACGACCTGACCGACTTCTACGCCAACTACCGGACCCACTACAGCGCAAGCGAACTCATCGCCATCGGCACCGCGGGCGACCAGGTCAACCCGCCCGGGGACGGCTTCGCGTACTCCAACACCGGCTACACCGCGCTCGGCCTCCTCATCGAGGAGCTCACCGGCGACGACCTCGACGACGTGTTCGAAGACCGCATCTTCGAGCCCGCAGGACTCGACCGCACCTACTTCGGCCGCCCCGGCACCTCCGGCATTCGCGGCCCCCACCTCGACCCGTACCTCACCACCGGCGACCCCGATAAGCCCTATGTGGACACTTCAGGGTTGTCGTACAGCCAACTGTGGGCGGGCGGCAACGTCGTCTCCACGATGGGCGACCTGAACGACTTCTACGCGGCCCTCACCGACGGCACCCTCCTCGACGCCGCCTCCCTCGCCGAGGCCACCGCGTTCGAGGACGCGGGCGGCGTCGGCTACGGCCTGGGCCTCTTCGGCATCCGGCCCGGCTGCGCCGCCGACCCCGGCGCGGTCTTCCTCGGCCACAACGGCGACACCCTCGGCCACGAGGCCAACTCGTTCCACTCCCTCGACGGCGAACGCCAGATCTCGGTCGCCTGGAACATCGTCGACCGCCACGACACCGCCGACCCCGACGCCCTCGAAAAAGCCTGGAACGAACTCCTTTACGCCGGGCTCTGCGGCGAGGACCAGGACGCCCCCGCCGCGGCACTGACGATCGCCCCCGCTCGCCCCGAACCCATGACCGCCTGAGCCGCAACACGACCGAGCCGCAACACGACCGAGCCGCAACACCACCGAGCCGCATCGAAAACGCAGCCGGCCGCGGGACCGAACGGTGGTCCCGCGGCCGGCCGCCGCTCCCCAGAGAGCGTCGAGCAGGGGTGTCCGCAAGTGCTAGGGGGCGATGTCGCCGTAGATCAGGCCGCGCCCGTTCGTCGCGATGTAGACCCGGCCGTACACGTCCGGGTCGCCCGTGACCGCCTTGCCCGTCCACGCCCACTGGTGGGCGTCGTCGTTGATCCGCTGCCAGCTCAGGCCCTCGTCCGTCGAACGCCAGATCCCGCGCTGCCCGCCCGCCTTCGCCGACGTGTAGACCGCCGGGTACCCGCGCCGCCCGCGGCCCTTACCGAAGCCGACCGCGTCGGCCTCCTCGAAGTCCCGGATCCGCCGCCACGACACGCCGCCGTCGGTCGAGCGCCACATGCCGTACACGCCGTCGGCCTTCCCGCCGACGAGCCACAGGTGCTTGCGCTTGCCCGGCACCGCACGCAGATCGACGTCCCCTTCGGACGGCAGGCCCGTCGCGGCCGTGGCGGTGAACGTCAAGCCCCCGTTGCCGCTCGCGTACACCTTCCCGGCCGCGAACGCGTACAGGCGGTTCGCGTCGACCCGGTCGGCGCGGACCTTCGCTCCGGCGGGCAGGCCCTCCACCGGCGTCCACGTCTGACCCAGGTCGGTGCTGAACACCGGCGCGGTCGCGTTGTCGCCCGGCGTCCACACGATGACCGCGCCGTCGGCGCTCACCGCGACGGTGCCCGCGTTCGCGCCGCCCGCGACCCCTTCGAGCCGCTTCGTGGTCAGCCACGTCGCGCCCCGGTCGACCGAGACGCCCACGTGGCCGTCCACGTCGCCGTGCACGTCGCCGGTCCCGACGACCACGTCGGGGTTGAGCGCCGCGAAGTCCACACTGCGCCCCGACGACCAGTCGGGACGGCGGATCTGCTTGCCCGCCTTGCCCAGATCGGTCTGCACGAACCCGCCGAGGTCGCCCGTCGCCGAGACGAGGGTGCCGCCGAGCGCCGCGATGTCCTGCACCGCGGTCTCCTCCAGGCCCTCCGCGCGGACGGCGACGGTGAACTGCTCCACCGGCAGTGCGACCTGGTGCCCCGCAACGGCGTCCCAGCCCACCAGCGGCCCCTGCGCGTCCCATTCGGTCAGCCGCTCCGTGCCCCAGATGGTCGCGCCGGTGCCCCACATGATCCGGTCGGAGTCGTGCGGGTCGATCGCGAGCGCGTCGATCATCCAGCCGTGCTTGACGGCGTACGCGACCCCGTCGTCCTTCGCGCCGAACGACAGCCACTCGCTGCCGGAGGGGTCCATGGTGAACCGGTCGGCGCGGGCGGGCGGCCAGGACCAGTTCGCGTCGAACGCGTAGTCCCAGCTGGTCTCCCAGGTCGCGCCGGAGTCCCTGGAGCGGTAGATGATCTCGTCGGGGTACCAGTTGTTCTCGCTGGCGGCCATGAGGGTGCCGGGCCTCTGGCGGTCGACGGTGACGCCGCCGAAGCCGGGGGTCTTGCCGGTGGGGCTGTAGGCGGGGGTGACGTCGGTCCACGCGCCGGTGGCGAGGTCGAGGCGCCAGACCGCGCCGCCCTTGCCGGTGGCGGGGCCGCCGTTGTAGGGGCCGGGGTCCCAGCTGGTGACGATGAAGAGGTGGCCGTTGGCGTGGTCGATCGCGGCCTGCTTGGGGATGGCCTTGTTGCCGTCGACGGTGCCGATCTGGGCGGCGCCGGGGACGGGCTGCCAGGTCTGGCCGCGGTCATCGGAGACGTAGAGGGGGTCGGCGGGGTCGGCGACGCCGACGAAGATCCTTCCGGCCTGGTCGAACTCGATCCAGACGACGCCCTGGTTGTCGTCGGAGTAGTCGCCGGAGGGGTCCTGCACGAAGTTCCCGGGGTTCGGGAAGTTGTCTACTTCGGACCAGTTGCGGCCGTGGTCGACGGAGCGCCAGAGGCCGTTGCCGTTGGGTGTGCCGAGGTAGACGACGGCGTTGTCGGCGGGGTCGACGGCGAGGCGCTCGCCCATGCCGCGGCCGGGCATGTTGCCGCCCTGCTTGAACGGCAGTTCCGCTGCGCCCCAGGTCTTCCCGTAGTCGTCGGAGTAGAGCACCGCGCCGGGGCTGGGGTCCCAGTCGTTGGTGTAGGTGCCGACGGCGGCGTAGACGCGGCCCGTCTCGACGGGGTCGGTGGCGACGGAGACGACGCCGGACCAGCCCCAGTTGTCCCAGCCGACCCAGTCCAGGAGCGGGGTCCAGGTCTGGGTGTCCTCCTGCCAGCGGTAGAGGCCGCCGATGTCGGTGCGGGCGTAGATGAGGTCGGCCTCGGTCTCGTTGAAGACGATGCTGGGGACGTAGCCGCCGCCGTTGACCACGGCGTTTCGCCAGGTGTAGGCGTCCTCGCAGCGGCCGGAGGTCTTGGCGCCGGCGGTGCCGGGCACGGCGGTGGCGGCCACCGCGGCGGCGCCGAGAGAAGCGGCGAGAGTGCGTCGTCGCACGGGTGCTCCTAGGGGCAAGAGAGGGACGTGAGGGTTGCGGCCCCGGAGGGCCGCCGAAGGGTTAGTTTGGAGACCCAACATAACAGGGGGCGGTGGCTCCCGCAATACGGCGCCGAAAAACTTTCCCCGGCGCCGGTCGCCTCCGAACCTCCAGGGGGCTCTGGACATGGGAGCGCTCTTACACTACAGTCGAATCAGGTTGGGGCCGTAGTCGATCGCTCACCCCTCAAGGAGCCCGCCCCATGGGCGCACATCTGCCCGCAGTCCTCCGTCGTCCGGCCGTCCTCTGGACGGCCCTGTCCGCCGCGCTCGCGGCCGCCGTGATCACGGTGCTCGTGGTCGTCCCGAGCAAGCCCGACGAGTCGGCTTATCTCGACCCCGGCGCGCCGGTCGACGACCGCGTCGCGACGCTCCTCGCCCGCATGACGACCGAGGAGAAGGTGGGTCAGATGACGCAGGTCGCCGTCCCCGCGATCGAGGGCGTCCCGTCCGACATCGCGTCGCTCGGCATCGGCTCGCTCCTCAACGGCGGCTCGGAAGCGCTCCACGACACCCCGGAGGCGTGGGCCGAGATGATCGACGGCTTCCAGAGCAGGGCATTGGAGTCGCGCCTGGAGATCCCGCTCATGTATGGCATCGACGCCGTGCACGGCAACGGCGCCCTTCCGGGGGCGGTGATCTTCCCGCACAACATCGGGCTCGGCGCGGCCCACGACCCGGACCTGGCCGCGCAGGCCGCCGCGATCACCGCCGCCGAGACCCGCGCGACGGGCGTGCACTGGACGTTCGCGCCGTGCGTGTGCGTGGCCCGCGACAGCCGCTGGGGCCGCACGTACGAGTCCTACGGCGAGGACCCGGGCCTGGCCGTCGAGTACGCCGGTCCGGTCGTCCGGGGCTACCAGGGCGAGGACCTGGCAGCGAACACGAGCGTCCTGGCCACCGCGAAGCACTTCGTGGGCGACGGCGGCACCGCGTTCGGCACCTCGACCACCCCGAACGACCTGCTCCCGCCCGGTTCGACGTACCTGCTCGACCAGGGAGTGACGACCCTGACCGAGGAGGAGCTGCGCGCGATCCACCTGGCGCCCTTCAAGGCCGCGGTGGACGCGGGCGTCGGCTCGGTGATGGCGTCGTTCTCCTCGACCGACCTTGGCGACGGCCCGGTGAAGGCCCACGCGGACGGCTACCTCATCAACGAGGTCCTCAAGGGCGAGCTCGGCTTCGACGGGTTCGTCGTCTCCGACTGGCAGGCGATCGACCAGGTCAGCGACGACTACGCCGAGGCGGTGCGCCTGTCGATCAACGCGGGCGTCGACATGGTCATGGTGCCCTTCGAGTACCGCCGCTTCATCGACACGCTCGTGGCCGAAGTGGACGCGGGCCGGGTGAGCGAGGACCGCATCGACGACGCGGTCTCACGGATCCTCACGCAGAAGTTCGCGCTGGGCCTGTTCGAGCAGCCGTTCGCCGACACCTCCGGCGCGGCCGAGGTCGGATCGGCCGAGCACCGCGAGGTCGCCCGGCAGGCCGCCGCCGCGTCGCAGACGCTGCTGCGCAACGACCGGGACCTGTTGCCGCTCAACGGCAACGAGTCCGTCTACGTCGCCGGTTCGGGAGCCGATTCGCTGGGCCGCCAGATGGGCGGCTGGACCGCGTCCTGGCAGGGCACGGTCGAGGCGGTCACGGCGGGCACGACCATCCTCACCGGGATGGGCGAGGTCGCGCCGGACGCGTCGATCACCTACAGCGAGACGGCGTCGGAGCCGGTCGGCGACGCGGACGTCGGGGTCGTCGTGGTAGCCGAGGACCCGTACGCCGAGGGCGTGGGCGACGCGGGCGCGGGGGAGCACGACATGCGCGTGTCCGATGCGGACGCCGCCGCGATCGACACGGTCTGCGCCGCAGTGGACTGCGTCGTCATCGTCGTCTCGGGCCGCCCGATCGAGCTCACCTCGCACCTCGCGGAAGTGGACGCGCTGGTCGCGGCCTGGCTGCCGGGCAGCGAGGGCGCGGGCGTCGCCGATCCGCTGTTCGGGGCCGCGCCGTACGGCGGGCGCCTGCCGGTGACGTGGCCGCGCGCGAACGACCAGGAGCCGATGAACGTCGGCGACACCGGTTACGACCCCTTGTACCCCTTCGGGTTCGGCCTGCAGACCGCGTGAGTCACCGGCCCTCGGCGCGGTAGAGGTCGCGGAGGAGGCAGATCTCCGCGCCGTGGGCCATGACCTCGCGGTTGAGGTGGAGGACGAGCGCGGCCATGGTGTCCTCGGCGAACCAGGCGCCCTTGGGGCCCAGGGGCTGCTCGATCGCGGCGTCGTCGAGGGCGCGTACGCCGTCGCGCCAGTGCGCGTAGGCGGCGTCGACCATGGCGATTGCGTCGGCGGCGGTGCCGGGCAGCGGGTCGGGCCACAGGCGCTGGTCCCACATGTCGGCGTCCTCGAGGCCTTCGTGGGGTCCGAAGAACGCGCGGGCGCGGATGCCGAGCACGTCACGTCCGATGTGGACCATCCGCCAGGCGATGGTGGTGACGGGCGGCGGTTCGGGTGCGGGCTCGGTCTGCTCCATGAAGAGCGCGCCGTCGGGGCCGGGCCGCAGGCTCCAGCACCCGCCGACGGGCTCCCACAGGTACTCGTCGTCGGTGAGCCCTTCCAGCCGGGGCCTGAGGTGGAAGTCCCAGTAGAACTCGAGCTGCCCGATGATCGCCTCGGGCCATCGCATGGTCATGCCCCGAACCCTAGGGCACGCCCCCGACGGTCGCGGCGGCTCGCGCCGGACCGGCCGAGCCCGCCTCCACCCCGGATGGAGGCTTTCGGGCCCGCCGTCGAGGCCCGACCCGTCGCAAGCCTCAACCGAGCTTGCAACGATACGTTTGAGGCCATGACTCAGGATCTCCGCACGTTCGTGACAGCCGCCCACCGCCTCGTCGCCCTCGGCGAGCCCGACCACCGCGAGCCCGCGTTCGGGGCGATCCGCAACGAGCTGTTCGCGCAGCTCGCCGAGGCGGGCTTCCGCTCGTTCGCGATCGAGTCGGACCGGGTGGCCGCGTTCGCGGTGGACGACTTCGTCCGGCACGGCACCGGCTCGCTCGATGATGTTATGGCGCAGGGCTTCTCGCACGGCTTCGGCGCGTTCGAGGCGAACCTGGCGCTGGTGGCGTGGATGCGCGAGTACAACACCGGCCGCGCCCCGGCCGAGCAGCTCGCGTTCCACGGGATCGACGCGCCGTTCGAGTTCACCGCGGAGAGCCCGCGCCGCTACCTCGAGCACGTCGCGGACTACCTGGGGCTCGACGTCGATATCCGTTCGCTCGCGGGCGAGGACGGCCGCTGGTCGGGCATGGAGGCGGTGACCGACCCGTCCAAGTCCCCGGGCGGCACCCCCGAGGCGGCCCGGCTGCGGGTGCTCGCCGACGACCTGCTCGACGAGCTCTACGTGCGCGCGCCGGAGCTCGTCCCGCTGTCGCGGGGACGCTGGGACCGGGCGCGCGTGCACGCGACCACCGCGCTGGGGCTGCTGCGCTACCACGCGGAGGCGGCCCGGCCCGGCGAGGACGGGGTCCGGTGGAGCCGCCTGGGGGCGGTCCGCGACGCGGTGATGGCGCAGAACGCGCTCGACATCCTGGCCCTGGAGGCCGACCGCGGCCCGACGTTCCTCTCCGGGCACAACCTGCATATCCAGCGGAATCCGAGCCGGATGTCGATGGGCGGCATGGATCTGGAGTGGTCGGGGACGGGCGCGATCCTCGCGTCGCTGCTGGGGGAGGGGTACGCGTGCGTCGTGGGCAGTCTCGGCCGCAGCGAGGGCATCGGCGTGCCCGCGCCGGACCCGGGCACTCATGAAGGGCGCCTGCAGGAGCGCTTCGCGTCGTGGGGCCTCGTGGCGGCGGCCGACGTTCCAGCCGGGTCGGACCGGGCCGACCTCACCGCGCCGCAGGGCCCCTTCCCGCTCGACCGGTCGATGCTGGAAGGGGCCGATGCCGTGCTCCATGTGAGCGAGGGCCGCGCGTTAGGCGGGGACCGGGTTGCGGCGGCCGCCGGTGCGCCCGGTCATGCGGGCCGGGATGGCCCGCCGCGACCGGTAGAACTTCAGGGGGCTGCCGCTGACGGCCTCCTTGTAGGCGATGGCGGCCTTCCCCTTGAGGTACCAGCGGCTCGGGGTGTCGTCGTGGTTGGTGAACTGGATGACGGCGTCCTTGCGGCCGAGCGAGACCGGCTGGTGGATGTACCCGAACCGGAACGGCTTGGGCGCCTTGCCTTGCAGGACGCGGGTGACGGACTCGGCGGCGTGCGCGGCCGAGGGGATGCCGCTCTGGCAGGTGCCGTGGATGACGCCGTAGTCCTGGCGGATCGCGGCGGCGTCGCCGATCGCGAACACCTCGGGGTGCGAGACCGACCGCAGTCCCGCGTCGACGAGGACGCGCCCGGCGTCGTCGACGGCGAGCCCGGCTTCGGCGGCGAGCGGTGCGACCCGCACACCCGTCGTCCACAGTGTCGTGTCCGTGGGCAGGCGCTCGCCGTTGTCGAGGACGACCGCGTCGTCGTGGACTTCGGTCACGGTGACGCCGGTGCGGACCTCGACGCCGAGCCGCGCGAGCGCGCCCATCAGGTAGGCGCGGGCCTTGGGGCCCATCATCGAGCCGGGTTCGCCGCGGCTGAGCAGCCGCACCCGCATCTCGGGGTAGGCCTCGGCGATCTCGGTGGCGGCTTCGATGCCGGTGAGCCCGGCGCCGCTCACGGTGAGCACGCCGTCGGGGCGTCCGCGCAGCCGCTCGGCGAGGGCCGGGTCGTCGATCGTGAAGGCGCCCTTGACTTTCGGCGTCGAGCTGCCGATGGCGTAGACGAGCAGGTCGTAGTGGAGTTCGCGCCCGTCGTCGAGCGCGACCTTGCGGGCGGCGGTGTCGACGGCGGCGGCCCGGCCCTCGACGAAGCGGATGCCCGCGGGCGCGACGATGGCGGAGATGCGGTGGTAGCCGAGTTCCTGCCCGGCCGCGACCTGGTGCTGGCGCAGCCGTTCGGTGAACCGGTCGGTCGGGTTGAGGATCGTGACGCGCGCGTCGCGGTTGCGGTGGGCGATGCCGTGGGCGGCCATCATGCCGGTGTAGCCGGCGCCGATAACGAGGATGTCATTCATGCCCCAAGGACGAGACAGCCCCTGAAAACGTGAGTTGCTGTGACCACCGTCACATAATATGTCACATAGCGCCGAGCTTCTCCGGGTTGGACACCAGGTGGATCTCCTCGACCACCCCGTCGACCAGGTGCAGCATGATCACCACCGCGGCCGCCACGCCCGACCGGACCACGACCGCCGGGCCGCCGTTCACCTCCTCGAAGCCCACACTCGGCTCCTCCGGCATCCGCCGCGTGAACGAGATCAAGGCGTTCGCCACCAGCTCCACACCCTCCAGCACCCGCCGCGGCGCCGGAGCCAGCCCGCCACCGTCGCACACCAGCGTCACGTCCGGCGCCAGCACCGCCATCAGCCCCGCCAGGTCCCCGCCCGCCGCAGCCTCCAGAAAGGACTCCGCTGCGCGCCGACGCGTCACCTGATCCGTGTCGTACCGCCGCCGCCGCGACTCCACATGCTCCCGGGCCCGCATCGCCGTCTGCCGCACCGACGCCTCACTGCGGTCCAGGATCTCCCCGATCTCCTTGTGCGAGTAGCCGAACGCCTCACGCAGCACGAACACGGCCCGCTCCAGCGGCGACAACGTCTCCAGCACCAGCAGCATCGCCGACGACACCGTGTCCGCCAGCGCCACGTCATCGGCCACATCCCCGCCCGTGAGCACCGGCTCCGGCAGCCACGGCCCCACATACGACTCCCGCCGCACCTGCGCGCTCCGCAACCGGTCCACCGCCAAACGCGTCGTCACCTTCACCAGGTACGCCGTCGGATCCTCCACCGCGTCCGCGTCGACCCCGCTCCAGCGCAGCCACGCCTCCTGCACGACGTCCTCCGCGTCCGACACCGTCCCCAGCACCCGGTACGCCACCGCCTGCAGCAGCCCGCGCCGCTCCTCGAAAACCTCCACGCCCGCAGCGTAAGGCCCGAACCCCCCGCACCGCCAGCCCGGCCCTGCCATCCTGGACCCATGCACGCGCAGCCCGTCACCCCCGACCCGCCCGCACCGGTCACCCGCCCCTTCCTCACCCAGTCCTGGCTCGACCTCGCCTTCCTCCACTGGCGCATCCCCGTCGACACCGCCGCCCGCCTCATCCCGCCCGGGACCGTCCCCGACACGTTCGACGGCGACACCTACGTCGGCCTCGTCCCCTTCCGCATGCACCGCGTCGGCTGGCTCGGCCTCCCCGGCATCCCCTACTTCGGCACCTTCCCCGAGATCAACGTCCGCCTCTACACCGTCGACGCCCAAGGCCGCCGCGGCGTCGCCTTCCGCTCCCTCGACGCCGCCCGCCTCGTCCCCGTCCTCGCCGCCCGCACCGGCTTCCGCCTCCCCTACACCTGGTCCCGCATGGCCATCCGCACCCGCGGCGACACCCGCACCTACACCACCGCCCGCCGCTGGCCCGGACCCCGCGGCGCCCGCGCCCGCATCACCGTCCGCACCGGCCCGCCCCTCCACGACCCGACTCCGCTCGAGCACTTCCTCACCGCCCGTTGGGGACTCCACCACACGGTCGCCGGACGCCTCCGGTACCTCCGCAACGACCACCCGCGCTGGCCGCTGTACCGCGCCGAGCTCGTCGAATGCGACGAGGACCTGCTCGCCGCGGCGGGACTGCGGGTCGCGGGGGAGCCGATGAGCGTCCTCGCCTCCCCGGGAGTGTCGGTCCGCTTCGGCCGCTGAGGGTTCGGGGGTCAGCGGCGGCCGCGGATCTGTGGCAACGTGGTGGCCATGACGGATTTGTTCTGGCGCGACACCGGGTCGGGCCGCCCCCTCGTCTTCGTCCACGGCGGGTTCCTCGACCACCGCATGTGGGAGGACCAGATCCCGGTGTTCGCGGCCGACCACCGGGTCATCGCCGCCGACGCGCGCGGCCACGGCCGTTCCCCCAACGCCTCCGGCCCGTTCCGCCACGGCGACGACCTCGCCGCGCTCCTGCGCCGCCTCGACACCGGCCCCGCCGTCCTCATCGGACTCTCGATGGGCGGCGGCATCGCCGTGGATGTCGCCCTCGACCACCCCGACCTGGTCGAAGCCGTCGTCGTCTCCGGGACGGGCACCAGCGAACCCGAGTTCACCGACCCCTGGACCAACACGGTCCTCGCCGAGTTCGGCACGCACATGGCCGCCGGTGACGCCGAGGCCGCGATCGCGACGTTCATGCGCTTCACGCACGGCCCCACCCGCACCCTCGACGACCTCGACCCCGAGGTCGTGCGCCGCCTCTTCGAAATGATCCGCGGCTCGTTCGCCAAGCACACCTTCGGCGAGCCGAAGTGGATGGTCCCGCCGGAGGACACCTGGGAGCGCGTCCCCCGCATCGACGTGCCCGTCCACGCGATCAACGGCGCGCTCGACTCGCCCGACCACAACGGCATGGCCGAACGCCTCGTCGCGCTCGTCGGCACCGGCACGGCCCGCGTCGTCGAAGGCGCCGCCCACTACCCCAACATGGAACGCCCGCAACAGTTCAACGACGCCCTCCGCGACCTCCTCCGCACGATCTGACCGCACGGCACCGGTCCGCCGGTAGCCTGTCGGGGTGCTGTACCCGCCGAAACCAGCGCCCGGCGACCGGGTCGCGATCGTCTCGCCGTCCTCGGGCCTGCCCGCCGCGCTGCCCCTGCCGTACGAATTGGGCCTGCGCCGCCTGACCGAGTCGTTCGGGCTCGTCCCGGTCGAGTACCCGGCGACGCGGCGGATGGGCGCGGCCCCGGCCGACCGCGCCGCCGACCTGCACGCGGCGTTCGCCGACCCGACGGTGAAGGCCGTCGTCTCCAGTATCGGCGGCGACGACCAGATCACCGTGCTCCCGCACCTCGACCGCGACCTGATCGCCGCGAACCCCAAGCCGTTCTTCGGGTTCTCCGACTGCACCAACCTGCTCGCGTACCTCGCCGA
Source organism: Glycomyces sp. NPDC048151 (assembly GCF_043202775.1). Classification (NCBI taxonomy): domain Bacteria; kingdom Bacillati; phylum Actinomycetota; class Actinomycetes; order Glycomycetales; family Glycomycetaceae; genus Glycomyces; species Glycomyces sp. NPDC048151. The sequence continues at coordinate 66,495 of NZ_JBIDBB010000011.1, forward strand.
GACCGGGATCGTCTCCTACCACGGCGGCGCGGTCATGACCGCGTTCGGCCGCCCTCACGCCATGCACCCGGTCACCGAGGCGTCCCTGCGGGCGGCCCTGTTCACCTCCGGGCCGTTCACGCTCGCCGAGCCGGCCGAGTTCGGCGAGACCTCGGGGGACTGGGCCGACCCGGCCACCTTCACGCACCCGCCCGCGATGCGCGCCGCCGCGCCCTGGGAGTGGCGCAACCGTGGCCCGGCCGTCGAGGGCCCGACATGGGGCGGGAGCCTCGAGATCGTGTCGTGGCTGCTCATGGCCGACCGCTGCATCCCGGCCCCGGACGCGTTCGACGGCGCGGTCCTGTTCTTCGAGACCTCCGAGGAGATGCCGAGCGCGGACGACGTGTACCGCGTCCTCCGCGCGATCGGCGAACGCGGCCTGCTCGCCCGCTGCGCGGCGTTCCTCATGGGCCGGCCCAAATCCTCCAGTATGGACCGCAGGCTCGACGAGTCCGACGCCGACCGGTTCCGCGCCGAACAGCGCGAAGCGGTCCTGCGCGCCCTCGACGAGTACGCGCCCTCCACGCCCGCCGTCCTCGGCGTCGACTTCGGGCACACCGACCCGCAGCTCGTCATCCCCTACGGCGGGACCGTCCGCGTCGACGGCGACAACCGCACCCTCACCGCGACCTACTGAACCCGCGCCGCGTTTGCACCCGCGCGCCAGAATGGGCGGCCCGAGCCGAAACCGTTCGAACGGAGGCGCGATGCGGGTGCTCATATCGACCTACGGTTCGCGCGGCGACGTCGAACCGATGGCCGCGCTCGCCGTCGCCCTCCGGGCGCTCGGCGCGGAGGCGGTCGTGTGCGCGCCGCCCGACCCCGAGTTCGCGCGGCTGCTCGCCGCCGCCGACATGCCGATGGTCCCCGCCGGGCGGCCCGTGCGGCCCCTCGTCACCGGCACCGGGCCCCCGCCGACTGGGGACTTCGCCGCACGCACCGACGCGGTCCTCGACGAGCACTTCAATGCGATCCTCACCGCCGCAACCGGATGCGAAATGATCTGCGCGACCGGCATGTTCCCCGCCGCCGCAGCGGCCCGCACCGCCGCCGACGCGCTCGGGATCCGCTACCGCCACGTCAGCCTCCAGCCGACGCTCCTGCCCTCGCGCACCCACCCGCCGCCCGAACGCCCCGGGCGGCCCCTCCCCGCCAGCGGCGGCAACCTCGCACTCTGGGCCCACGACGCCGACAGCATGCACGCCCTCTACGGCGCACCCGTCAACCGGCTCCGGGCCGCGAACGGACTCCCGCCACTCGTCAACGTCCGCGACCACGTCCACACCGGACAGCCCCTGCTCGCCACCGACCCCGTCCTCGACCCGCTCCACCCCGACGACACCGGCATCACCCAGACCGGCCCGTGGATCCTCCCCGATGAGCGGCCGCTCCCCGCCGCACTCGACGCGTTCCTCGACGCCGGACCCGCGCCCGTCTACATCGGATTCGGCAGCATTCCCATGCGCCCCAGGCACGACATCGCCCGTATCGCCGTCGGCGCCGCCCGGCGCAACCACCGCCGCATCGTCCTCGCCAGCGGCTGGGCCGACCTCGCCCCCGTCGACGACCGCGACGACTGCATCACCGTCGACGACGTCAACCAGCAACAACTCTTCCCGCGCGTCGCCGCCGTCGTCCACCACGGCGGCGCGGGCACCACCGCGACCGCCGCCGTCGCGGGCACGCCCCAGACCGTCCTCCCGCAGATCGTCGACCAGCCCTACTGGGCCCGCCGCGTCAGCGAACTCGGCATCGGCACCGCCCACACCGGCCCGACCCTCACCACCCGATCCCTCACAGCCGCAATCGAAACCACACTCACACCGCAGATCCGCGCCCGAGCCGCCGCGACCGCGAAGCTTATCCGCACCGACGGCGCCGCCACCGCAGCGAAACGACTCCTCGACACCTGAACGTCACGACCGCGCCGAGCACGACACCGAACCCGGCACCTCCGCGCCGTCGTCGACCTCAGCCTGGAACCCCGCCACCGCGTCCTCGCCCGGATCCAGGCGCGCGTTCCAGTCCTCGTTGCCGTACCAGCCGCGATCGAGCTCCCGCATGTTCCAGTGGTTGTAGATCGACACGTCCCGCAGGTCCAGATCGACCTCCCACGCCTCCAACGCGACACTCCCGGCGTTGACGACCTCCACCGTCACCTCCACCGAGTCCTCCCACTCCTGCGCCACCGTCAGACTCGCCGTGCACGCCGCCGACCCGCCCTCCTCGACGGCCGCCGACGTCTCCACCGGCGCCGACGGCACCGCGCTCGACGGCGACTCCGACACCGCCGCAGCAGTACTCGGCGCCGCCGACGACGCCGAAGGCGACTCCACCGCCGCACTCGACGCCTGCGCCGAAGCGCTGCCCGACTCGCTCACACCCTCCGGAATGGACAGCGACTCCAGGTCCTCCGCCACGTTCACCGCGTCACGCTCAGGGCCGCTGCCGAACACCCCGAACTGCCACAACGCGACCACCACCGCAACCGCCGACACCCCGCCCAGCACCTGCAGCAGCCGACCGTGCAGACGCCCGCGCCCACCCGGCGCGCCACCGGACTCCTCCACCGCCACCGCCTTCCACAAAGGACCGAAACACGGGACAGGGATGCAGGACCCGCGCCGGCCCGGCCCCCCAGGATACCCGCACCACCACCCCCCGACAGTCCGCGCCGAAACGCCCCGATACCCCCACCTCTGCCACCAAGAGCAGGGATTTCACCCAGAAAACACACCCCCAGAGAACCCTCACCTCCCCGCCCGCCCCGGCATACACTTCCCCGATGAGCAAGGCGCCCGAACACGACCCCGCCCAGGACGACCCCGACGTCCGCCCCCCGAAACACCACGCCGTCGGCCTCCCCGCCGTCGCCAACTCCCTCCGCGTCGTCCACCACCAAGCAGGCGCCCGACGCGGCCTCCCCCTCCTCCGCCGCATCAACCAGACCGACGGCTTCGACTGCCCCGGCTGCGCCTGGCCCGAACCCGCCCACCGCCACCCCGCCGAATTCTGCGAGAACGGCGCCAAAGCCGTCGCCGAAGAAGGCACCCGCCGCCGCGTCGACCCCGACTTCTTCACCCGCCACCCCCTCACCGACCTCGCCGACAAGACCGGCTACTGGCTCGGCCAGCAAGGCCGCCTCACCCACCCCATGCACCTCCCCGCAGGCGCCACCCACTACCAACCCATCACCTGGGACGACGCCTACCGGCTCATCGCCGACGAACTCCACGACCTTGACACCCCCGACGCCGCCGCGTTCTACACCTCCGGCCGCACCAGCAACGAAGCCGCCTTCCTCTACCAGCTCCTCGCCCGCCGACTCGGCACCAACAACCTCCCCGACTGCTCCAACATGTGCCACGAGTCCTCCGGCGCCGCCCTCGCCGAAACCATCGGCATCGGCAAAGGCAGCGTCACCCTCGACGACCTCCACCAAGCCGACCTCGTCATCGTCGCCGGACAGAACCCCGGCACCAACCACCCCCGCATGCTCACCGCCCTCGAACACGCCAAACGCGCCGGCGCCAAGATCGCCACCGTCAACCCCCTCCCCGAAGCCGGCATGCAGCGCTTCAAGAACCCCCAGACCGCACGCGGCCTCGCCGGAAAAGGCACCCAGCTCACCGACCTCTTCCTCCAGATCAAAGTCGGCGGCGACCTCGCCCTCTTCAGCATCCTCAACCGCATGCTCCTGCGCACCGCCCAGACCCGCCCCGACGCCCTCGACCGCGACTTCATCGCCACCCACACCCACGGCTTCGACGCCTTCGCCGCCCACCACGGCGCCGACGACCCCGACGGCGACGCCGCCGCCCTGGCCGACGCGGTCGAGCGCACCGGCCTGGCGGCCGAGGAGATCGAGCGGCTGCTGGCGATGGTCCTGGCCGCCGACAAGATCGTGGTCTGCTGGGCGATGGGCCTGACGCAGCACCGGCACGCCGTGCCGACCATCCGCGAGGTCGTCGCGTTCCTGCTGCTGCGCGGCAACATCGGACGGCCGGGCGCGGGCGTGTGCCCGGTGCGAGGGCACTCCAACGTACAAGGCGACCGGACCATGGGCATCTGGGAGCGGATGCCCGACCGGTTCCTGGACGCGCTGGGCACCGAGTTCGACTTCGCGCCGCCGCGCGACCACGGCCTCGACACCGTGGGCACGATCCGGGCGATGCGCGAGGGCCGCGTCAAGGTCTTCTTCGCGATGGGCGGGAACTTCGTCGCGGCCACGCCCGACACGGCCGCGACGGAGGACGCGATGCGCGGATGCCGCCTGACGGTGCACGTGTCGACGAAGCTCAACCGCTCGCACGTGGTGACGGGCGCGCGGGCGCTCATCCTGCCCGCGCTGGGCCGCACCGATGTCGACGCGCCGGGCGGCAGGGAGCAGTTCGTCACCGCGGAGGACTCGATGGGGATCGTGCACGCCTCGCGGGGTTCGGTTCCGGCGCTGAGCGCGGAGATGCGATCGGAGGTCGCGATCGTGGCCGGGCTGGCCCGCGCGGTGTTCGGGCCGGACGACCCGGTGCCGTGGGAGTCGTTCGCCGCGGACTACGACCTGGTTCGGGAACGGATCGAGCGGGTCGTGCCCGGCTTCGAGGACTACAACGCGCGCGCCCGGGTCCCGGGCGGGTTCGCACTGCCGCACGCGCCGCGCGACGGGCGCGTGTTCCCCACGGCCACAGGGAAGGCGAACTTCACCGTGAACCCGGTGACGTCGCCGGAGGCGGGCCCGGGGCGGCTGCTGCTGCAGACGCTGCGCAGCCACGACCAGTTCAACACCACGATCTACGGTCTCGACGACCGCTACCGGGGCATTCACGACGGGCGGAGAGTGGTGCTCGTCCACCCCGAGGACGCGGCCGAGCTCGGCCTGGCCGACGGCGCGTACTGCGATCTGGTGAGCGAGTGGTCCGACGGTGACCGGCGCGCCCCGCATTTCAGGATCGTCCACTACCCGACGGCGCGCGGCTGCGCCGCCGCGTACTTCCCGGAGACGAACGTGCTCGTGCCGCTCGACTCGGTCGCGGAGTCGAGCAACACCCCGACGTCGAAGTCGATCGTGGTGCGCTTCGAGGCCGACAGCGGCGGGTCGTGAGTTCGGACCTCCTTCCTCGCTGTTCGGCGGCCCGCCGCGCTATACAGGCAAGTACAGCTCGCCGAACCTGAAGGGGAGCTGAAGCCGCCTGAAGGGAACCTGAAGCCGCATGGGTCGCGTCACCGTCCGCCGCAAGACCGTCCGAGTCGCGGGGGAGCACCGGTCCGCGCGGGTCGACACGCTCGCCGTCGAAGAGCCGCTCGAACTGCGGGTCGGGGGCGAATCGCTGCAGGTGACCATGCGCACCCCGGGGGACGACTTCGACCTCGCGGCCGGGTTCCTGCTCGCCGAGGGCGTCATCACCCGGCCGCGCGACATCGTGAGCATGCGCTACTGCGCGGGCGTCGACGCGAACGGCGAGCAGACGTACAACCTCCTCGACATCGTCCTGGCCGCCGACGTGGCGGCCCTGCCGAAGTCGGCGAAGCGGAACACGACGGTGACCTCGGCGTGCGGGGTGTGCGGCAAGGACAGCCTCGAGGACGTCCGCACGAAGGCCGCATGGAGCGTCGCCGAGGACGACACCGCGGTGGACGCCGACACGCTCGCGTCCCTACCGGGTCTGCTCCGCAAGGCGCAGAAGATCTTCGACCGCACCGGGGGCCTCCACGCCGCCGGGCTGTTCTCCGCCGACGGGACGCTCCTCACCGCGAAGGAGGACGTCGGGCGGCACAACGCGGTCGACAAGGTCCTCGGGCAGGCCCTGCGCGAGGACCAGGTCCCCTTGCGCGGCAAGATCCTTGCCGTCTCGGGCCGGGCCTCCTTCGAGCTGGTGCAGAAGGCGGTCATGGCGGGGATCCCCGTCCTCGCAGCGGTATCGGCCCCGTCGTCGCTCGCCGCGGAGCTCGCGGAGGAGTCGGGCCTGACGCTCGCGGGCTTCGTCCGCGACGACACGATGAACCTCTACACCAGGCCCGACCGCATCGTCTGACCCACCGGTAACTTTGGGCAACTAGTACTTTCGGTCAGGCCTGAAGACCTGTTCGGGGGATGCCGACGTGGTGGAAACCATGTTTATCCTAAATCGGAACCATTCGATCCTTGCCTAACGAGTAGATCGTCTTCGATGTGTTCCTACGCCTGACCATCGGTCCCGGCCGTGCATCCTCCGGCTGAGGCCTTCACGGGCGAGCGCCCGCGGCACTCGGCCGCGTAGCGGCGCCCGTTTCGCACGGCGCCGTGCCAGCGATCCGGCGCCGCCGAAAGTTACTGCGCCCATTCGCTTCCGCGTGCCCACGAAGGCACATCCACCGGGAGGCGACATGTCTCTCAAGTCATTCCTGCGGGGCACGGTGTTCGCCGGTGCCTCCGCATTCCTCATCGCGATACCGATGACGGCCAGCGCCTCGCACGGCGAGGACGTCGACGTATCCATCAATCCAGGGAACATCCCAACCACCGCCGAGGACTTCGGCGGCGGCTGCGACAACCTGCCAGAGCTCGGCGAGTTCGAGGACGGCTGGGTGTTCGTGCTTCCAGCGGAAGGCGACCCAGACGCGCACTTCATCTCGCTGTCGGCGACCTTCGAGGACAACGAGGGCAACGAGCAGACGCTCGGCGGGACCCTCGTCGAGGGTTCGGGCGACAACAAGGCGTTCGTCGTCGCCGAGGCGGGCTGGACGCTGATCGGCGCGTCCGCGGTCATCAACACCGTGGAGGGCGGCGCCGACTCGTTCAACCTGACGCACGCCTGCCCCGGCACGGTTCCTCCGCCAGAGGAGCCTCCGCCGGAAGAACCGCCTCCGGAGGAACCGCCTCCGGAAGAGCCTCCGCCTGAAGAGCCTCCGCCTGAGGAGCCTCCGCCGGAAGAGCCTCCGCCCGAGGAGCCTCCGCCGGAAGAACCGCCGGCTGAGGAACCGCCTGCTGAAGAGCCTCCCGCCGAGGAGCCGCCGGCCGCGCAGGAGCCCCCTGCTGAGGAGGAAGCTCCGATGCAGGAAGAGCAGGAGCAGGAGGAGCAGGAGGAAGCTCCCGCTCCCGAACAAGAGGAGTCCGAGCCTCCGGCCCAGCTGCCGAAGACCGGCGAGGAACTCACCGGCCTGCTGCTCGCAGCGGGCGCGCTCACGGCAGCCGGCCTGGGCGCCTACCTCTTCGGCCGTCGTCGCGGCCCCAGCGGTACCAGCTGATCGATCGACCTTCACCAGGCCCCGGCGAGCTGAGTGCGCCGGGGCTTCAACCTGTCCCCAAGGGCGCCATCCGCGCCGACGCGAACCGGGTCCCGCGCTGCCGCACCGGTTAGCCGCCGCCGCACGGCGGGCGCACCCGCGCCCGCCGTGCGCTGAAGCGCTGGCGTCCCCAGGGGAGTTTCCGAAAACCCAATCGCTTGCCCCGTCAGCGGACACCGCGATCTAATATTTACGTCCGTAAATATTAATTGCGGTGCGGGCCCCGGGCCTGCGTGGGCCGCACCGCCCGGCCGAGGGCGCAGCGAAGCGCCCGAGCGAAGGAGCGCCACCCATGGAAGTCACGCGAACCCGGAAACGGCGGCTCGGCGCCGTCGGACTGGCGGTGGGGGCGGTCGTGGCCGCGTCCGTCGCCGTAGTGGCGGCAGCTCCGGCATCTGCCGCCGCCTGCGACGCCGTCCAGTACTCCATCACCTCACAGTGGGGCACCGGCCACAACGCCGCCGTGTCCATCAAGGCCGGATCGGAATCGGTCAACGGCTGGAAGGTCGAGTTCGACCTCCCCAACGGCTCGACCGTCCAGAACGCCTGGAACGTCGACTACACCCAGTCCGGCGCGCACTTCACCGGCGAGGACGTCGGCTGGAACGCCCAGATCACCGCGGGTCAGACCAAAGAGCTCTTCGGGATGACCGTCACCGGCACCGGGACCACCCCGACGAACTTCAAGGTCAACGGCCAGGCCTGCGGCGGCTCCAGCACCCCCACGAACACCCCCACCAACTCGCCCACCAGCAGCGAGCCCACCGGAAACCCCCAGCAGCAGAAGCAGACCCGCACGCCCGCGTTCCTCATCGAGGCCGGGGCCTCCACGTCCAACTTCGTCGAATCGGAGAACTTCACCGTCCGCTGGGGCGACGCGGTCAACGCCGTCACCTGGGGCCAGCAGCACGGCTACAGCAACTACCCGCAGTGGGTCGCCGACCACATGGAGGAGATCTACGACTACTACGTCGACCAGGTCGGCTTCGTCGACCCGGCCGAGCACGACACCGGCTCCCGGTACCGCATCAACGTCTACCTGTGCGGGACCTGGTCGAACGGGTTCCTGCCGCCCGCGAACTGGGCCGGGCCCGACGAGATCGGCGTCGGCCACATCTGCCTGCCCTACGACAAGATCTGGGACGACTGGGTCGAGTCCCACGAGTTCAACCACATCCTCCAGTCCTACGCCGTCGACATCAACATCGACATGGGCAACGGCGGCGGCTGGGGCGCCGGGAACCCGGTCGCCGGGCCCGTCTGGGAGGCCCACGCCAACTACATGGCCCGCATGCAGCGCCCCGAGGTCGTCCTCGGCTCCGGCTACTACCTCGAACGCCAGCACTTCCGCTGGCTCGCGCAGGAGACCTACTACGGCGACTGGCTCATGTTCGACACCATCGCCGAACTCTACGGTGCCGAAGCCGTCGACCGGCTCTGGTACGAAGCGCGCCAAGGCGAGCACCCGATCGACACCATCAAACGCGTCCTCCAGCTCGACCACCAGGAGTTCGCGACCCTCATCGGCGAGATGACCTCCCGCCAGGTCGTCTACGACTTCGACCAGGGCGCCGCGATGCGCACCGACCTGTGGCGCGGCGGCGGCTCCTACCGCCCCCTCCACACCGACCCGCTCACCAGCCTCGGCTCGAACCGGTACCGCATCGCCAACAGCGACGCGCCGCACCAGTACGGCCACAACATGATCCGCCTCAACCCGACCACGAGCAGCGTCGGCGTCCAGCTCACCGGGGCCTCCAGCCTCGCCGGAGCCGACTGGCGCTTCCGCCTCGTCGCCGTCAAGGCCGACTTCTCGGTCCGCTACAGCCCGCTCTACACACCGGGCCAGACCGCGAACTTCTCGCTCCAGAGCGGGGAGACCCACATGATGCTCGTCGTCGCCGCCACCCCGTCCCAGCACCGCAACTACACGATGTGGCAGACCGGCGTCGGCGACCCGTTCCCGTACGAACTCACCATCACCGGCGCCACGCCCTCATAACACCGAACGAACAGGACCGGGGCGGGCCGCACGGCCCGCCCCGGTTTGCTAAGGGCGCCAGAGCGGGTCGCGGCCCGTCAGACCGATGAGGCGGTCCAGCGGGGCGGCGTCCTCCGGGAGGTGCAGCGCCGGGCCGTAGATCCCGTCGCGGGCGGCCTGGTCGTCCGCGTCCTGGGCGACGAACGCCGTGAGCGCGCCAAGCGTGGCGTCGTCGAGCTCATACGGCTGGCCGGTCGCCCGTGCCAGGTCCCAGCCGTGGACCGCGACCTCGTTGAGCGCTACCAGGCCCATCACCGGAGCCGGGAGCGTCACGCCGCCCGCCAGCGCGTCCCCCTCCCAAGCGGATGCCTCGCCCCACGCGTCGGCGAGCACGCCGAGCCTCTGCTCCAGCTCGTCCCGCCATCCAGCTTCGAGGCCTGTGGGCGGCTCGCCCGGAGGCGCGTCGTTGAACGGCCCCGTCTCGCCCCTCGCGGCCGCCGTGAACGCCAGGCACAGGCCGAGCAGGTGGTTGAGCAGCTGCGCCTGCGTGTAATGCCCGCACGGCGTCGGGCCGGACAACAGCGCGTCGGACACGCCGCTGAGCAGGCCCGCGACCCGGTCGGTGACGAGCTTGAAATCGTGCATGTGGAATCGCTCCCCGTTCAATAGGCGCCTTTCGCATAGAGACGACACGGCCCGCGCGGAATCATCGGCGCAGCCCGAACCGCGCGGGCCGCCGCGGGCGTACCGTGGAAGTGAAGGCCACCAGCGTGGAAGGCGGCGACGAACGCATCGGACCCGCCGGGCCCGATCCCGGAGACCGACCTTTCCGTGTGAAGGGCCGGGGCCCGCGCCGACGAGCGCGGGCCCCGGTTCCTCTGGGGGAGGACTACGGCGTCTGGATCGCCGGGAACGGGTAGCTCGTGACGTCGCTGCCGATGTAGAAGCTCGGGTGCGGCGGCTGGTTGTACGCCGTGTTCTGCCACGCGACCGCCACCCGGTACTGCGGGTCGTGCATCAGCGTCGCGATCCGCAGACTCGTCTGGGACGACGTCGCGTAGATCCGCAGGGCGCTGTTGTCGCTCGTGCGCCACACCACCTCCTCGCGCCAGTCCCCGAACAGGTCCGCCGACAGGCCCGGGGTCGCCTTCGTCCCGTTGTTCGACGCGACACCGGAACCCGACAGCAGCGTCCCCGACGGGTAGTTCGCGATCGCGGTCCCGTCGAGCAGCTCCCGCTCGCCGTCCCCGTCCCACCACGACACGAAGTTGATCGACCCCGGCTTCGCCCCGATGTTCGCGCCCGACGCGTTCAGCAGACCGCTCACGTTCGACGACCAGTACTCGGCGCCCGCGTTCGAACCCAGCACGTTCGCCGCCACGCCACGGCCGTTGTCGCCGCTCGCGGACGTCTGGAACAGGATCGACCCGTTTGACCCGTTCAGACTGGAGGACGGCTGGCTGCTGCTCTCGTGCACCATGAACACCTCCTGGCCCGCCCGGGACGGCACCAGGTCGCTCACATGCAGCGCGTCGCCGTGCCCGAACCCGGTGTTCCACAGCGCCTGCCCGTTCGAGCCGACCGCCATCGCCCCGAACACCACGTCCTGGTTCCCGTCGCCGTTCAAGTCGGCGATCGAGAGGCTGTGCGCCCCCTGGCCCGCGTACTGACTCCCGGCGCTGTTCGAGTCGAACACCCACCGCGACACCAGGTCCGTGCCGTTGAAGTCCACCGCCCAGATCACACTGCGCGTGTAGTAACCGCGCGAGAAGACCATGCTCGGATGCTGACCGTCCAGATAGGCCGTACCGGCGAGGAACCGGTCGACCCGGTTCCCGTAGCTGTCGCCCCAGCTCGACACCGTGCCCCGCGCGGGCTGGTAGTTGATCGTGTCCAGGATCGCCCCGTTGGCGCCGTTGAAGATCGTCAGGTACTCGCTGCCGGTGAGGATGTACCCGCTCGAGTTGCGGTAGTCCGCGCTCGCCGAGCCGATCACCTGCCCGGTGCCCGAGACCGTCGCGTCCGAGGTCTTCATCGCGATCTCCGCGTCGCCGTCGGAGTCGTAGTCGTACACCTGGAACTGCGTGTAGTGCGCCCCGGCCCTGATGTTGCGGCCCAAGTCGATCCGCCACAGCCGCTGGCCGTTGAGCCGGTACGCGTCGATGTAGACGTTCCCGGTGTACCCCGACTGCGAGTTGTCCTTCGCGTTGCTCGGATCCCACTTGACGATGTACTCGTACTGCCCGTCGCCGTCGAGGTCGCCCACGCTCATGTCGTTCGCGTTGTACGTGTACGCCTCGCCCGACGGCGTCGTCCCGCCCGCGGGCGCCTGGATCGGGATGTCCTTGTAGCCGCTCGAATTGAACACCGCCTCGGCGCCCGACTGGGAGCCGACCGTCCCGCCGTTCACCGCCGCCACCGTGTACGTGCCGCTGCCGCCGGTGTCGAGGTAGTTGGTGGCGCCCGTGATCGGACTGGCGTTGAGCAGGGTCCCGTTGCGGTACACGTTGAACGCCGTGTTCGACGAGTCGGTGCCCAGGAGCCGCCAGCTCACCAGGTTCCCGCCGCTGGCCGGGACCACGGTGACCCCGCGCCCCAGGTCCTCCATGATCGCCCCGGTCTGGGCCGTGGCGCCGTCGGTGAGCTCGACGTAGTCGATGTTCGCCAGGCCCGCGGCGGTGGTCGCCTCCAGGCGGACGGTGTTGCTCCCGGCGTTGACCTGCACCGTGACGGTCTTCGTCGACCACGCGGTCCACGCCCCGGTCGCGGCGAACGCGCTGGCGGACTGGACTGTGGACCCGTTGACGACGATGTTCGCCGGGCGGGAGTCGGTGGCGCCGTGTGCGTAGCGGATGGCGAGGGTCGCCGTCCCGGCGCTCGAGGCGTTGACGGTGAACTGGGCCGCGGCTCCGACCGCGTTGCTGGAGTTGCAGAAGCCGGAGCCGGAGAACCCGGTGTGGTTCGATTCGATGAGGCCGTCGCACACGGCCGGCGCGGTCTCGGCCTCGTAGCGGACGGTGGCGGCGTTCGCGCCGGTCATCGCTACCACGGCCGTGGCCGCGGCGACCAGCCCGGCGGCCGCCGCCGCGGGCGCCCGCAGGCGCCTGCGCAGCGGGGTGGACTCGTTCATGTTCGCTCCCAATCTGACGTGAGGGGCGCTCCCGCCGCGGCGATGGAACCGCGCGGGGGCGCGCTGCGGCACAAGGGGGAAGGCACGCGGACGCAGCGCCGTGCCGGGGGCGCTCGACCGATTCGAATAGCATCGAAACATTGAATTGAATCGATATAATGGAGTGTTGTCAGGATAGCGTGCGAACGCTTACATCGCAATGGCCGCCTACAGGCGAAGATCCGGCGGGCGGTGGAGCGGGACCCTGCGGTCGCGCTTCGGCCGGTAACGTCTGCTGCAATAATGGAAGGACCCTCATGAAGCTTCGCCCCTCACTGTGGATGGTGCCGATCGTCGGCGCCTTCGGCGCCGCCGTCACGCTCGTCTTCGGTCTCGTCGACTCCGTGCAGGACGGCGACGACCTCTCCGCGGTCCCCGACCTCGCCGCGCTCCTCGAAATCCTCGCCGTGCTCGGCATCGCCGGAGGCGTCTTCGCGCTCATCACCCTGGCCTGCCTCGCGATCCCCTTCGCGAAGGTCGACGAACGCGGCTACTGGGAGGTCAGGCAGGGCGCCGGCATGCAGCTCACGAGGCCCCTCGAGCGCGGCGAGCGCTTCGTCGCCTCCGACCGCCGGCTCTTCGTCCTCCGCCCCGACGGCGAATACGAACGCCTCCGGCTCTTCCGCTGGACCCTCTCGAAACGCACCTGGGCGAAACTCGAGGAGCGCTACCCGTCGGCGCAGTCCGAGAAGGCGGGACCAGTCGGCTAGCCGTTGCCCCGCAGCCATTCGTCGAAGGACCGGGCCGGGTGGCCCGTCACGCGCTCCACATTGTTGTTGACCGTGGCCGGGCGGTCGCCGAAGTTCGCGGCCACCTGCAGGAGCGATGCGAACATCGCCTCGGGGAACCACCCGGGCCGGGCCGCCAGCGCCTCCTCGTGCGTCAGCGCGACCACCTCGATCGGCTTGCCCCGCGCCGCGGCGATCCGGGCGATCACCTCGCGCTGGCTGAGCGACTCGGGACCGGTGAGGATGAGGCTGCGGCCCCGGAACTGCTCGCGCACCAGGAGGTCGGCGGCGACCTCGGCGATGTCGTCGAGGTGGATCGGGTTGACCCGCCACTCGGGGTGGGCGACGGCGACCCTGCCGGCGCGGAGCTGCTCGGCCCAGTCGCGGGCCGGGTTGGTGGCGAGCCAGGACGGGTAGAGGACGGTGTGGCCGAGCCCGGAGTCGCGGACGGCGGCCTCGATCGCCTGGTGCGCGGCGCCGATCGGGCCCGCGTGCTCGACCGGGTCGTACGCGGCGGGGGAGGAGAGCAGTACGACGTGCTCGACCCCTGCTTCGGCTGCGGCGGTGAGGAACCCGGTGATGTCGCCGAAGGTCGGGTAGAGGAAGGCGGTCCTGACGCTCTGCAGGACGGCGGGGTCGGGGTCGGTCAGGTCGAGCGTCGCGGTCGCGACGCCTTCGGGGACGTCGAGCCCGGCGGTGTCGCGGGCGGTCGCCCGGACCCGGTGCCCGGTCGCGGCGAGGCGGGCGGTGAGGCGGGAGCCGATGTTGCCTTTGGCGCCGGTCACGAGGATGGTCATGGGGTTGCTCCTGTTCGGAGGGCATGCGGACGCGAGGCGCGGGGCGCGCCCTCGGTAGCATGGACCTGGAATCTATTTGCTTTGCTTGCAAATATTATTTTATGTCAAAGGTAATTTGGAGGTGGGCGCTTGTCAAGCCCCGACGACGCGATCCGGGAGCTCCTGCTGCTCATGCCGCGCATGGTCGGCCGGGCCAAGCGCCTGCCCGTGCCCGAGCGCGTCCGCTCCCTCGAGCTGAGCCCGCGCCACCTCTCGCTGCTCGCGCTCCTGCTCTTCGACGGCCCGGCGACGGTCAGCGACCTCGCCGTCCGCCTCGAGGTCGCGCCCACCACGGTGAGCCTCATGGTCGCTGAACTCAGCCGCAAGGGCGTACTGGAGCGCCGCGAAGACGAGGACGACCGGCGCCGCCGCATCGTCAGCATCGCCTCCGGGGAGCGCGAGGAGATCGAGGCCTGGCTCGCCGGGAGCGCCGCTGCGTGGCGGAAGGCCCTGGCGCCCATGACGAACGAGCAGCGGCGGCTGTTCGTCGACACGCTGCTCGCCTACGAGCGCGCCCTGGAGGAGCCGGGCGACTAGCGCGGCGGGGCGGTGGACTCGCGGACGACGAGGCTCGTGGCGAGCTGCACGTGGTGGGAGTCGGGGACCTTCCCGGCGGCCAGGTCGAGCACTGTGCGGGCGGCGACGCGGCCCATCTGCCGCAGCGGCTGCTTCACCGTGGTCAGCGGCGGCTCGATCCACATCGCGTTGTACGTGTCGTCGAAGCCGACGACGCTGAGGTCGCCTGGCACGTCGAGGCCCCGTTGCCGCGCGGTGCGGATGACGCCGACGGCGATGCTGTCGCTCGCGGCGAAGATCGCCGTCGGGGGGTCGGCGAGGTTGAGCATCCGGTTCGTCAGGGCCGCACCGGTCTCGGCGTAGAACGTGCCCGAGCCGGTGAGCGCCGGGTCGACCTCGATCCCCGCCGACTCGAGCGCCTCCCGGTAGCCGTGCAGGCGCTCGCGCGCGGGCAGCGACCCGGCCGGGCCGCCCGCGAAGCCGATCCTGGTGTGCCCCAGGTCGAGCAGGTGCCGGGTGGCCTGCACGCCCCCGGCCCAGTTGGTCGCGCCGAGGCTCGTGACGCGCTCGTCGAGCGGGTTGGCCGGGTCGATGACGACCAGTGGCAGGCCCAGCTGCTCGCAGGCGTCCATCTCCTCGGTGGTCAGCTGCGCGGTCACCAGCACCAGGCCTGCGGCGCCCTGCGCGGCGATCGCCTTGATCCGGTCGGTGCCGATCGGGTCGTTGGCGCCCGGCGTCTCGGCCTCCAGGGAGCTGGTGACGATCTCGACGCCGAGCTCCCTGCCGCCGGAGACGATCCCGTCGAGGACGTACACCGCGTACATGTTCAGGAGCGTGTCGAACACGACGTGGACGGTCTGTGGCGCAGGCGTCTCGCGCGGGCCGGTGGTCGGCACGTACTCGAGCTCGGCGATCGCTTCTCGCACGGCCCTGCGGGTCTCGTCGGCCACGCCGGGGCGGCCGTTGAGGACCTTGGAGGCGGTGGCCTTGGAGACGCCCGCGCGCTCGGCCACCTCGGTCAGGGTCGCCCGGGGGCGGTTGCTCATCTGCTGCACCTCTTCGACATGTGTGCCGCCATTCTAGCCGTATCCGGAAACAGTTTCCGAACCGGTTCGGGAAACTTCCCGAAACAGTTTTGCGCGGAGCGGGGCGCAGCGGGCCCGCGCGACGCACGGTCACGCACCGTTCCTATTGCGACACAATGGACTTCGCTGCCTATAATGACGCGGTCCTCCGGCGGCGGACCCTCGTGCCAAGAGCACAGCCGGTCCGCCCGCCGGCCCTGACGACAACAAGGAGACCCTGTGTCCTTCAAGGAAGGCAAGTCGCGCCGCGTCCTCGCCCGCGTCGCCGCAGTCGCGGCCGCCGCGGGCCTCGGCATCGCCGGCCTGGCCGGCCCCGCTTCGGCCGACATCACCATCCAGCAGTACGTCGCGCTCGGCGACTCGTTCGCCTCCGGCGTCGGCGCGGGCGACTACGCCGACGACGGCACTGCCTGCTACCGCTCCGCCAACGCCTACGCGCACCAGGTCAACACCGAACTGGGCGAACGCCTCTGGTTCGAGGCCTGCTCCGGCGCCCGCGTCGAGGACGTCGTCGCCAACCAGCTGGGCCACCTCTACCGGGTCAACACCGAGCACGTCACGATCGGCGTCGGCGGCAACGACGCCGGGTTCTCCTCGGTCCTCACCGCCTGCGCGGGCACCGACACCGCGCTGTGCAAGACCGCGATCACCAACGCGCGCAGCATCATCACCGACTCCCTCCCGGCCGAGCTCGACGACCTCTACACCCAGGTCGAGAACCGCGCCTTCTCCGCCGAGATCGTCGTCGTCGGCAACCCGCGCCTGTTCAACGAGACCGCCTGCTCCGGCGCGCTCGCGATCACCCCGGAGGAGCAGGCGCTGCTCAACGACGCCGCCGACCTGCTCGCCGAGACCACCGCGGCCGTCGCGGCCGACCACGGCTTCGACTTCGCCGACCCGCGCGCTGCCTTCGAGGGCCACGGCGTCTGCTCCGCCGACCCGTGGATCCTGGGCTACACCGGGACCCTCGAGTCCTTCCACCCGAACGCCGCAGGCCAGGACGCGTACGCCGACGTCGTCCTGCCCCAGCTCGACTACTAAAGCAACCTGGGCCGGCCCCGGGGGAGTCTTCCCTCCGGGGCCGGTTCGCGTTCACGGGCATTTTGGACCGCCGCGCATACAATGCCGGGACCCCGACGGGGCGGGCCTCCCGGGCCCGGTCCGCAAACACCAGAAGGAGACCCATGTCCCGACCCTCCACCAAGCGCATCGCGCGCACCCTCGCCGCCGCGGCGGTCGCCGGTATCGCGGCCGCGTCGTTCGCGTCCCCCGCGTCGGCCGGCCACACCTGGTCGCCCCGGTACGTCGCCCTCGGCGACTCGTACGTGTCCGGCGTCGGCGCGGGCGACTACGCCGACGACGGCACCGACTGCTACCGCTCCGCCAACGCCTACCCGCAGCTCGCCGCCGAGGCCATGGGCGCGCGCCTGTCGTTCGACGCCTGCTCCGGCGCGCGCGTCGAAGACGTCGTCGCCGAGCAGCTTGCGAACCTGACCTGGCGCACCCGCGAGGTCTCGATCGGCGTTGGCGGCAACGACGCCGGGTTCTCCTCGGTGCTCGGCGCCTGCGCCGGGACCGACACCGCCCTGTGCCAGGGCGCGGTCGCCAACGCGCAGAACGTCATCACCGGGACCCTTCCGGCCGAGCTCGACGACCTCTACACCCAGGTCGAGGACCTCGCGCCGTTCGCCGACGTCACCGTCGTCGGCAACCCGCGCCTGTTCGGCGGCGTCTCGTGCTCTGGCACCCTCGCGATCACCCCCGAGGAGCAGGCGCTGCTCAACGAGACCGCGGACCTGCTCGCCGAGACGACCGCCTCGGTCGCGGACGAGCACGGCTTCGCGTTCGCCGACGTGCGCGACGCCTTCACCGGCCACGAGGTCTGCTCCGCCGACCCGTGGATCCTCGGCTACACCGGCACGATCGAGTCGTTCCACGCGAACGCCGCCGGCCAGGCCGCCTACGCCGAGGTCGTCACCCCGTACCTCGAAGACTGCTAGGCGCAACCGCCGCACCGGCCCCCGGGCCGGTGCGGCACAATCCTGTGATGCCCAGACGCTCCTGCCCGCCACGCCCGTGCCCGTGCGGCTCCGGCGCCGCGTACGCCGACTGCTGCGGGCCGCTGCACGCCGCGACCGCCAAGGCCGCCACCGCCGAAGCCCTCATGCGCTCCCGCTACAGCGCGTTCGCCCTCGGCGACGCCGCCTACCTCCTGCGCACCTGGCACCCCGCGACCCGCCCCGAACGGCTCGACCTCGCGGGCGACGGCCGCCGCTTCACCGGCCTCCAGATCCTCGCGACCACCGGCGGCTCCCCGCTGCACACCCAGGGCACCGTCCGCTTCCGCGCCGACTACACCGACGCCGACGGGCCCGGCTCCCAGACCGAGGACAGCGCCTTCGAGCGCATCGGCGGCGACTGGACCTACGTCGACGCGATCAGCTTCACCTGAAACGACCTGCCCCGGCTGTCGCCCTGGTCAGCTCCGCCTGCCGCGACGGGTCCCGCCTGAAGCGCGACAGTCGGGCCGTCGAACGACTTGTCGAAGCATCGCCACCCGCCTAACCTCGTCGGGTGAGCCTCCCGACTCCGCCACCCGCCAAAGACCGCCGGGTGCGACGAACCCGCGCCGCCCTCCTGGGCGCCGCGACCGCGCTGGTCAGCGAGCGCGGCACCGCGAACGTCCCGGTGTCCGACATCGCCGACGCCGCCGGGGTCAGCCGCCAGCTCGTCTACCTCCACTACGGCGACCGCGACACCCTGCTGCTGGAGGCGGCCCTCGACCTGGCCCGCCGCGAGCTCACCGAACCGTGGGAGGACGACCCGACCGAGGCGGTCGGGCGCGGCCGGGCCCTCGCGGTCGCCCGCCACTTCGCCGCCCACCAGGGCTTCTACCGCGCGATGTTCGCCACGGCGAGCGCGTTCGCGCTCCACCAGGTCGTGAGCGGCCTGCTCGCGCCGCTGCGCCGCGACGCGCTCCTGGCCCGGTTCGGCGACACGATGGCCCCGCGCATGGCCGACGACCTGGCCGTGTTCATCACCGGCGGTGGCGCGGCGCTCATGAGCGACTGGCTCGCCTCGGGCGAGGACCCGCTCGACCCCGAGTCCATGGCCGACCGGCTCGAGGCCATCGGCCGCCTCCTTGCCGGGGCCTGCGCGACTGCCGCCGACTAGGGCCTCCGCCCGGTCGCGGGATGACCGATCTCATGGCCCGCTCTCTCGCGGGGCGTCTCCACCCGCGTTAATGTTAAGTCAAATGATTGACTTAATCATTGGGATCGAGAGAATCCACCGCTCTGGGCCCGGCCCAGGGGAATACTGCGACACGGGCCGCCGTGGAGGCGGCCGGGAACCGAGGGAGACCCATGGGAACTGCAGACCGCTTCTCCGGCAAGACCGTCATCGTCACCGGCGCGGGCTCGGGCATCGGCCGCGCCACCGCGCTCCGCCTCGCGAGCGAAGGGGCCACCGTGGTGGCCGCCGACGTCAACCAGGAGAGCCTCGACAAGCTCGCCTCCGAGATCGACATCCGCGCCGTCGCGGGCGACCTCACCGCCGCCGACGTCATCGACCAGGTCGTGGCCGCCGCCGACGGGAAGGCCGACGGCCTCGCGAACGTCGCGGGCATCATGGACGGCTTCCTGCCCGCCGCCGAGGTCGACGACGCCACCTGGGACCGCGTCTTCGGCGTCAACGTCACCGCGCCGATGCGCCTGACCCGCGCGGTCCTGCCGCTCATGACCGCCGCCGGTTCCGGCGCGATCGTCAACGTCGCCTCCGAGGCGGGCCTGCGCGGCTCGGCCGCGGGCGCGGCCTACACCGCCTCGAAGCACGCGGTCATCGGCCTCACCCGCAGCACCGCGGTCATGTACGCCAAGGACGGCGTCCGCGCCAACGCGGTCGCCCCCGGCGGCGTCGCCACCAACATCGAGGCGACGCCGAAGTCCCAGCTGGGCATCGAGCGCCTCCAGCCGTACTTCGTCAACGCCGGGGCGCCCGCCCAGCCCGAGCAGCTGGCCGCCGCCATCACCTGGCTCCTCAGCGACGACTCCAGCAACACCAACGGCGTCGTCCTCGCCAGCGACGGCGGCTGGAACGCGATCTAGCGCCGCACCGGGGCGCCGCCCGCCGAAGGCGGCGCCCCCGCCCCCGCGTCGGTACGATGAGGAGCACGGCCGGGACGAGGAGGGCAGATGGACGAAGGCGGACTCAAGTCGATCGCCCTGCTCCTCCAGGAGCGCAACCGGATCGAGGCCCGCATCGCCGACATCGTCGGCCGCCCCCTCGCCCACGGGCACCTCTCGGACTGGATCGCCGCGCAGGTCTTCGACATCGAACTCGAGCCGTCCCGCGCCGTCGACGGCTGGTTCCGCAGCGGCCCCCTCGCCGGGCGCACCGTCAACGTCCAGCACTACGCCCGCCACGAGGGCCTGCTCGACATGGCCGACACCGACGAGCTCGAGTACTACCTGGTCATGACCGGTCCCCGCGCCGCCCGGTCCGGCGCGCACCGGCCCTGGAGCATCGACCACGTCTACCTCTTCGACGCCTTCGAGCTCACCCAAACGCTGCGCGCCTACATGCGCCGCATCGGCGTCGCCACCAGCGTCCGCGCCGAGCAGTGGCAGGCCGCCGAGATCCACCCCCGCGCCGCCGTCGAGGGGTTCAAGCTGACGCCCCGGCAGACCGCCGCGCTCGACGGGTTCCGCTCCTGACGCCCCGGCCCCCGGGCGCGGTAAAAACCGATTCAGCTGCAATGTGACCTTGGTCGTGCTTTGGTCGAGATCACGACCCCGCAGGGGTAGTCGTGACAAACGGGCCCGGGTGCCGTTAGGATGCGGGCACTGCGAGCCTGATGTCAGACTTGCAGTCGTGATGATGGCAATCTGACGGAGGAAGCGTTGCTCGATATCAGCCCACTCACTTGGGCCGTAACCATCGGATTCATCGTCGCCCTGCTGGCGGTGGACCTGATCCTGGCGGCACTGCGACCCCACCACGTCGGCTTCAAGGAAGCGACGGCCTGGTCGGTCTTCTACATCGCCGTCGCGATCGGCTTCGGCGTCTGGTTCGGCATGCAGTACGGCAACGCGGCGGGCACCGAGTACTTCGCCGGCTACATCATCGAGAAGAGCCTCTCGGTCGACAACCTGTTCGTGTTCGTGATCATCATGAGCACCTTCGCCGTGCCCGACCACCACCAGCACAAGGTCCTCACCTTCGGCATCGTGCTCGCGCTCGTCATGCGCGCGATCTTCATCGCCCTCGGCGCGGCCCTCATCAACTCGTTCTCGTTCATGTTCCTCGTGTTCGGCCTGCTGCTCGTCTACACCGCGATCCAGCTGTTCCGCCACCGCAACGAGGACCCCGACATCGAGTCGAACCTGATGGTCCGCGGCGCCCGCCGCTTCCTCCCGATCACCGCCGACTACGTCGACGGCAAGCTCGTCACCAAAGTGGACGGCAAGCGGCTGTTCACCCCGCTGTTCATCGTCCTCATCGCCATCGGCTCGGTCGACCTGCTCTTCGCGCTCGACTCCATCCCGGCCGTCTTCGGCGTCACGCAGGAGGCGTACATCGTCTTCACCGCCAACGCCTTCGCGCTGCTGGGCCTGCGCGCCCTGTTCTTCCTCGTCAAGGGCCTGCTCGACCGCCTCGTCTACCTCTCGGCGGGCCTGGCGATCATCCTGCTGTTCATCGGCGTCAAGCTCATCCTCCACTGGGGCCACGTCGACATCAACGAAGCGATCCCGGAGGTCTCGACCCCGGTCAGCCTCAGCGTCGTCATCGGCGTGCTCGTGGTCGTCACCGTCGCGAGCCTCATCAAGACCCGCATGAGCCCCGAGGAGAAGGCCCACGCCGGCTCGCTCTCGGCCACCAAGAAGAAGGACGAGCAGTAGCACGACCGAAGTCGCGGCCCCGGACCTCCCAGGTCCGGGGCCGTCGCGCTACCGCCGCCGCGACAGGACGAGCAGGACCACCAGGAGCGGGATCGGCAGCAGGAACGCCTCGCGCAGCCCGATCTGCCCGTCCAGCCAGCCGAGCGCGGCGGGCGCCGACAGGATCGCCGTCCCCGACGCGAGCGACCCGATCGACGCCGAGTGCCGCCCGCTCAGGCCCGGGATGCCGACCAGGCGCCCCAGCATGATCGGGTACAGCGGCGCGATGCCCAGGCTCGCCACCGCGATCCCCGCCGTCACCGACACCGGGTCCTGTCCGAGGTAGACCGCGACGGTCCCCGCGGCGATGAGCGCCAGCGCGGCGTGCACCGCCCACGGCCGGTCCACGAAGCGCGGTCCGACCAGGCGGCCGACCGCCATGCCGATCCCGAAGCCCGCGCCCAGCAGCGACGCCGTCCCGAGCGGGACGCCGGTGTCGACCAGCCGCGCCACGCTCCAGATCGAGAAGCAGAACTCGATTCCTACACACAGGACGATCCGCGACCACGCGAGCGCGGCCGGGCCGACCGGGATCCGCCCTCCGTCGGGGACGTCGTCCGGCGGGCCCTGCACGGTGCGGTGCACGACGGCCGCGAGCAGGACCGGGACGGCGCTCAGCAGCGCCCACCGGCCCGGGACGCCGACCGACTCGAGCGCACCGAACATGAGCGGCGCGCAGACTCCGGCCGCGCTCGAGAGGCCCACGAGGACGGCGATGTGCTTCGCCGCGCCGGGCCCGCGCAGCAGGTCCGGGGTCGCCAAAGCGATGGCGGCGCAGCCGAAGCCGACGAGCACCGCGCCCGTCCCGGCGATCGCGAGTTGCGGCGTCGCGGCCATGAGGACCGCGCCGACCGCGATGACGGCGCACGCGATCCGCAGGACCAGGCCCGCGCCCGCGCGGAGCACCGCGGGTCCGGCGGCTGCGGCGAGGACGAGGCCCGCGCCGAACGTCATGGTGAGCCACACGAGTTCGCCGCGCGGGCGGTCGAGTTCGACCGCGATCCCGGCCAGGTACGGCCCGTAGGAGCACACGAGCAGGCCGAGGCCGATCTGCGCGAACGCGACCACGCGGGTCAGGTCGCGGGTCGCGGCCTTCACTGGCGGCGCCTCAACGGTCATCGTGCACCAGCAGCTCCGCGAGGTCCCCGAGGTCACGCAGGCGCACGTCGGCTGGGAGGCCGCGCAGGGACGCGGTCATCGCGCCGGCCGCGCGCCCGGCCGCCAGGCCCGGTTCGGAATCCTCGACGACGAGGCACGCGGCCGGGTCGACGCCGAGCGCCTTCGCGGCCAGGAGGTAGCCCTCGGGGTCGGGTTTGCCGTGCGCGACGTGCTCGAACGTGAACAGGAGCGGCGGCCGGATCCCGGCGGCGTTGAGGCGGGCCTTGGCGAGCCGGTCGTCGGCGCTGGTGACGACGGCCCACGGGATGGCGGTGCGGTCGAGTGCGGCGAGGAGCCGTTCGGCTCCGGCGGCGGGGACGACGTCGGCGAGGTCGTCGTACTGGAGCTTGAGCTGGCGCTGCGCGGCCGTTTCCACCTGGGCCGCATCGAGGTCGGGGCGCAGTCTGGCGGCGGTGACGGAGGCGGGGCTGCCGTGGGCGTTCTCGAGGGCGACGGCGGGGTCGACGCCGTATTCGAGGGCCCATGCGGCCCATGCGCGTTCGACGGCGCCGTCGGAATCGACCAGTGTGCCGTCCATGTCCAGCAGGACGGCTTCGGGGTTGCTGTAGCTTCGCATGAAGCCCTCCGGGGTAGAAATAAACTCGTAACGCGAGGATAATTCCTGGAGGTTCCCGAGTGCAAGCCAGAACCCCTGCTCCCGCAGACGGCCCGGCCGACGGACCCGCGAAGGTCGGGCGCGCCGAGGCGGCCCGCTGGAGCGGCGCGCTCGACCTGCTGCGCCTCGTGCGCTCCCGGCCCGGCGTCACCCGCGCCGAGGCCGCCCGCGCGATGCACGTCGGATCCGGCACCGCGACGGAGATCGCCGCGCGCCTGCGCGCCCTGGACCTGCTCGCCGAGGCCCCCGCGCCGCCTTCGGGCCGCGGCCGCCCCACGACCACGCTGCACGCGCACCCGGACGGGCCGCTCGCGGCCGTCGTCGACGTCCGCTTCGCCGACTGGGTCGTGGCGATCGCCGATCTCGAAGGGGCCCTGGTCGACTCGACGCACGGCCGCCACGCCTCGAAGCGCCCCGAGCGCGTCTTCGCGGACATCCGTAAGGCCGTCGCCGCGCTCGCGGACCGCCACGGCGGCCGCGTCCGGGCCGTCTCGGTCTCGGCGACGGGCACGGTGCGGCGCAACGCGATCGTCCAGTCCAGTGTGCTCGGCTGGCGCGACCTCGAGGTCGCACCGCTGCTTCCCGGTGTGCCCCAGGTGCTCGGGAACGACGCGACGCTCGCGGGGCTCGCGGAGGCGCGGCTCTCGCACCCGGGCCGGAGCGTGCTGTACCTGACGATCGAGGTCGGCATCGGCGGGATCTTCGTCGACGAGGGGCACGCGGTGACGGGCGCGACGGGCGCGGGCGGCGAGTTCGGGCACGCGCCGCTGGGCGATCCGGCCGTGGCGTGCCCGTGCGGCGCGTCGGGCTGCTGGGACGTCGCGGTCGACGGCCGCGCGGTGGCGCGGCTGCTGGGGCAGGACGAGCCGGAGGACCCGCGCGCCTATCTCATCGAGGCCCTGGTGGATCCGGGTTCCCGTGCGGCCGTTGAGGAGTGCGCGGCGGTCCTGGGCCGGGGCACGGCCGGGCTCGCGAACATCCTCGACCCGGAGGTAGTGTGCCTGGGCGGTCTCGCGCCGGAGCTGCGCCGGGCCGCGCCCGAGTCGTTCGCGGCGGCGTACGGCGCGGGTCTCATGGGGTTCCGCCGGGACGACCCGCCGCGCGTCGTCCCCTCGGTGCTCGGCCCGGACGCGCCGCTCCTGGGCGCGGCCGAGGCCGCATGGGACGTGATCCTCACCGAAGGCGGCATCGCCGCTTGGACCGAGCAGCGCGCAGCCTAGGGCCGCAACGTGAACGGCGGCGGGCCGGAGCCCGCCGCCGTGGGTGTTGGAATCAGCTCTGGCCCGCGTGGCTCGCGAGGTAGGCGCGGATCGCGGCCGGGTCGTC
Organism: Glycomyces sp. NPDC048151; assembly: GCF_043202775.1. Taxonomy (NCBI): domain Bacteria; kingdom Bacillati; phylum Actinomycetota; class Actinomycetes; order Glycomycetales; family Glycomycetaceae; genus Glycomyces; species Glycomyces sp. NPDC048151. The sequence continues at coordinate 91,148 of NZ_JBIDBB010000011.1, forward strand.
CTCGCCCGCCCAGCCGATGTAGGCGTCGGGCCTGACGACCTTGACCTCACCGTCGGGGTGGGCCGAGGCGGCGCTGGCGGTGAAGTCGCCGGTGTAGGTCCCGGTGCTGTCGAGGATGCAGAACTTCCCGCCGCGCAGGGCCTCGTACAGGCGGGTGCCGTCGGCGAGGGCGATGTCGTTGGCGCGGTGGCCGACGAGGGCGTCCTCGCCCTTCCCGTGCCCGTAGTGGATGCCGACGCCGGAGATCATGCCCATGGCCTTGGCCTCGATCGGCTTGATGTGCATGGCGGTGGCGACGGCCGCGCCGCCGATGGCGGCCTTGAGTTTGGAGCGTTCGGCGGCGAGCCGGATGATCGCGCCGCTGGAGCGCAGGACGGCCTTGCCGACGGGGTGGCGTTCGGCGTTGTAGGTGTCGAGCAGGGCCGGGTCGGCGCCGCGCAGGACCGCGGCGAGCTTCCAGGACAGGTTCGCCGCGTCCTGGAGGCCGGTGTTCATGCCCTGGCCGCCCGCGGGGGAGTGGCAGTGCGCGGCGTCGCCCGCGAGGAACACGTTCCCTTCGCGGTACGTGGTGGCCTGGCGCTCGTCGGAGTGGAAGCGGGAGATCCAGCGCGGGTCGTGCATCCCGAAGTCGGTGCCGAAGGAGCGGCGGGCGGCCTCTTTGACCTCGTCGAGCTCGATGGGCTCGTCGTCGCCCTTCTGGTCGGCGCTGTTCCACGCGAAGATCCGCCAGTACTCGTCGCCGAAGGTGGCGACGAAGCAGAACGCGCCGTTGACGCCCTGGATCGCGGGGCTCTCGGCGGGCGGTTCGCTGAGTTTGACGTCGGCCAGCATGATCGACTTCAGGACGGCCTCGCCCGGGTAGTCGATGCCGACGGCCCGGCGCACGGCCGAGTGGATGCCGTCGCTGCCGACGACGTACCTGGCGGTGTAGTCGCCCTGCTCGGTGTGGACGGTGACGCTCTCGCCGTCCTGGGTGATGCCGGTGACCTTGTGCTCGTAGCGGATCGCGACTCCGGCCTTCGCGGCCCGGTTGCGCAGGACCTCTTCGACGTTGTACTGCGGGGTCATGAGGAGGTAGGGGAAGCGGGTCTCGAGGTCGGCGAGGTGGAGGGTGACCCGGTTGAACAGGCGGATGCCGGGCAGCTGCGCGCCGCCGTAGGCGAGGAGCTCGTCGGCGATGCCGCGGGCGTCGAACTCCTCCATGGTGCGGGCGTGGACGCCGAACGCGCGGGAGAGGTTCGAGAGGTTCGCGCCGCGGGATTCGAGGACGAGGACGTCGACCCCGGCTTCGGCGAGGTCGCCCGCGAGGAGGAGGCCGGTGGGGCCGGCGCCGACGACGATGACTTGTGCCTGGTTCGCAGACATGGCATGTCTCCCTTGGGGGTGGGACGGCGACAATAATTCATCGCCTGTTGAATTAAACGGTAGTGGAATTCGGCGGGGACCGGAAGTCTTTCTGGCGCAATGTGACGCAGGGAATCATCGAGTGGCGTCGAACCCGTCCGCGAGGAGCGTCAGGGCCCGGTCGACGAACACGGAGGGGTGGCCTTCGAAGCCCGAGCGCCACCAGTGGCGCATGGCGCCGATCGTCGCGCCGACGAAGGCGTGCACGAAGATCGACGCTTCGGGGCCGTCCGACTGCGGCAGCAGCGACCCGGCGATGGAGCGCGACTTCTCGTAGGAGTGGAGGATGTACGCGCCCTCGACCGCCGGGTGCGTGTGGACGAGGGCGAGGCGGCGGCGGATGAGCCGCAGCTCGGCCTCGTCCATGGCCGCGAAGGCGGCGGCGAGGACCTGCCGGAGCGCGCCGATCGGGTCGGGGGTCGCGAAGAGCGCGGCGAGCGGGCTCGTGGGGTGCTCGTCGGCCTCGTCCCAGATGACCAGCATCTCCTTGGTGCCGAAGTACCGGTACACGGTCCGCGGCGACACCTCGGCCGCCGCGGCGACGGCCTCGATGCCGACCTGGTCGAAGCCTCGCTCCTCGAACAGGTCCAGGGCGGCCGCCTGGATGCGGTGCATGGCCGCGAGCTTCTTGCGGGCCTGCAGTCCTTGCGGCGCAGCCGTTTCGGTCTCCATGGCACCAGTATAGGCAGTCACTGCCAGAAGGCAGTCACTGCCTACGGACTTCAATCGGTCATCGTCCGCCCGAAGGCGCTCACCAGTGCCGGTTGCAGCATTCGACGTGCAGTTCCGCGTAGGTGCGCGAGCGGTACCGGCCCATGGCGATCTCGGCGCAGCAGTGGCCGTCGGGCGCCTCGGCCAGCCGGGCGGGGGCCTCCTCGGCGAGCTCGCGGAGCTTCCAGCCTTCGCGTTCGAAGGCGGGGCGGCTGCCGACGATGAACAGGGTGTCGGCCGCGACCCGCCAGTCGAGGTGGTCGCGGAACCCGTGGTGCCAGCGGACGTCGTGCGGCCCCGACCGGTACGGAGGGAGCCCGCCCGCAGGGAACGTCACCTTCTGGACGTGCGACTCCGCGATCCGGGCGCGGACCCGTTTCCACTCCGACACTCGGAAGGCCAGGCTGTGGTGGAGCAGGACGAGGTCGAGGCGCCGGGACCCCGGAGCGGACCCGCAGTCCGCGTCGCCTGTCCGCAGCGGAAGCCAGACGATGCTTCTGCGGGATCTCGCGGCGAGCCACCAGGCGATCGCGAGATCCACCGTGGCCTGCTTGTCGACCGAGAACTGCATGCCGAAATCGTGGTGGAGCACCCCGTGCGCGGGCGGGCGCTCGGGTCGGATCACGCGATAGGCGGCCGCGCCGAGCCGGACACTGCCGACGCGCACCTTCCACTCCCGGTCGTCGAGTCGCACGCGCCTCCCTCGGTTCTCGTTGCGCCCAAGGCAGTATGACGATCCCAGGAGGCCGAGGCCACCCGGTTTCGCGGCCGGACCGGCGAACCGGGGCTTCCCGGCGGGGTCCTAGACGGCGGCCTTCTCGCGCCTGCGGGCCGGGTCGTAGACCGGGACCCACTTCGCCATCCACGCCGCACCGAACCAGGTGATGAGGCCCAGCGCGATCGCCGCCGCGCCCAGCGGCAGCACCAGTGACACGAGGCTGATCAGGCCCGGCCCGGCGACCCCGCCGAGGTCGCCGCACAGCCGCCACCCGCCGAGGAACTGGCGCCGCCCCTCGTCCGGCGCGACGTCCGCGCCGAGCGTGAGCACGATCCCCGACGAGATCCCGTTGCCCAGTCCCATGAAGCACGCGACGAGCCCGATCGCCACCGCCGTCCCCGACAAGGGCAGCAGCAGGAACCCCGCGCCCATGACGAGCATCGCCGGGAGCGCGACCCACATGCGCCCGAACCGGTCCATGATCGCCCCGCCCGGGTAGAACAGGAGCATGTCGACCCCGGCGGCGATGCCGAAGATGAGGGCCGTGGCCGTCGCGTCCAGGCCCTGGTGCTCGGCCCACAGCGGGATGATCGCCTGCCTCGAGGCGCGGGCGATCATGATGAGGAGGACCCCGGTTCCGAGCGTGGCGAGGACCTTCCGGTGCTCGGCCAGCACGGACCACATCCCGCGCCGCTCCGGGACCGCCGCGGCCGTCCGCGCGGCCGGCAGGTCGGGGAGGGCGAGGCTGAGGAGCCCGCCCGCGAGGCTCGTCGCGGCCGCGAACGCGTACGTCGCGCCGAACGAGTACTGCTCGATGAGGAACGCGCCGACGAACGGCCCGATGAACCCGCCGATGCGGAACGTCCCGCCCAGCGTCGACATGGCGCGGGCGCGGAAGCCCAGCGCCACCGCCTCCGACAGGTACGCGTGCCGCGCCAGCCCGAACACCGCCGCCGACATGCCGATGACGAACACCGTCGCCGCGAGCACCGCGAGCGAACCGGTCCGCGACGCCGTGATCAGCGCGGCCGCCTCGACCACGCACGCGGCCAGCAGCACCCGCTTCTCGCCGAACCGCTGCGCGAGCGCCCCCGCCGGAAGGTCGCCCACGAGCTGCCCGAACCCGACGAGCCCCACGATGATCGCCGCCTGCGTGACGCTCGCGCCCAGGTCGAGCGCCGAGAGGGCCACGAGCGGCATGACCGCGCCCATCCCGATCGAGATGAGGATCGTGGGCCCGTAGATCGGCAGGGCCAGACGCCGCAGGGGGAGGGATCGGGGCTCGGACACGCCCGGAACGTACCAAGCAGTAGCGAGCATCGATCACGTCAAGGGACCGCTATGTGATGAATTCGGGCCGGGGCGCATGCCGCGCCCCGGCCCTCGTGCTAAGCGGGCGTGCAGGTCACTGCCGGTGTCACTGCCGTGCCGCTCGCGACGAAGCCCCACGCGGCCGTCGTCCGCCCGGCGGCGACCGCGCCGTTCCAGCCGACGTCCTCCGCGGTCACCGCCGCCCCCGAACTCGTCACGGACGCGTTCCAGGAGCTGGTGATGCGCTGGCCGCCCGGCCACGTCCACGTCAGGGTCCAGCCGTTGATCGCGCTGGCCCCGGCGGTGACGGCCACGTTGCCCTGCCAGCCGGAGTCCCACTGGCCCACGACTTGGACGGCGGCGGTGCAGCCGGTCCCGGACGGCGGCGGGGAGGTGGTCTGGGCGGGGCTGGTGGTCTCGGCCGGGGTGGTCGTCTCGCTCGGGTTCCCGGTGGTCAGTGTCGGCGTCGTCCAGCTCCTCCACTGGGCGAGGTTCGCGGTCTTGTTGGGGTGCATGGTGATCTGTGCGGGCGGGTTGCCGGTGCCGTGCAGGAACTTGTTGATGCTCTGCTGCAGCGGGGTCCGCCATTCGGTGCGGGTCGCGCAGTGCGTCCCGTTCGACGTGTTGGAGTGGTAGGAGATGTTCGCGCCCGCGCCGAGCGCCTTGTAGACCTCGGCGCCGCCGAGGGCGGCGAGCGCGCCCGAGCGCGCCCCGAGCCATTCGACGTGCGGGTTCTCCATGACGAACAGGCCGCGCGGGGCGATCATGCCGACGATCTCGTGGGTGTCGACCGGGAGCGCGGCAGGGTTGCCGGTGTAGGCGCTGAACGCGTCGCCGAGCCACGGCTGCTCACCGTAGGCGCTGCTGAGCGGCTGCGAGCCGCTCTCCTGCGGGATGGACCGGAACGCGTTGGTGCCGCCGCTGCCGGACTCGATCGGCATCGTCAGGGCGATGCGCTGGTCGAAGGCCCCGGCGACGAACGCGCCCTTGCCGTACCGCGAGCACCCGGTGACGCCCGTGGTGGGCTTCAAAATGCTCCCGCCGGACTGCTCGATGACGTCGATGATGCGGCTCACCCCCCAGGCCTGCGCCATGAGGACGCCGGTGGTGCTGGTGGCGCCGTACAGGTTGTAGAACGCGCCCTGCTTGTTGTTGCGGGGCGTGCCCTCCGCGCCGACCGCGCCGGGGTCGTAGTTGACGACGGCGGTGCCGGTGGCGAGGATCGTCGCCGTGTCGGCCCCGAAGCCGCCGTAGACGATGACGGCGGGGAACGGGCCGGTGCCGCTGGGCAGCTGCACGCTCGCGGAGAAGCTCGTCGTGCGCCCGTTGTCGCTGACGTTGACGGTGATGCGCGATGCGGTCACGGTGCCGGTGGTGCTGTCGGGCTGCGGCTTGTCGCCGTAGACGGCGCGTTCGGCGAGCTCCTTGATCTCGGAGCGGCGGCACTCCCACTGGCTCTGGGAGGTGATGCGGGTGCCGTCGATCCTGGTGAACGGGTCGGGCAGGAGCGAACTGGACGCCCAGCTGCCGGGGACCGCCACGCCGCAGTCCGCGCCGTCCCATTCGGAAGCGGCCGTGACCTGCGCTTCCGCCTGGTTGAGGCGCGGTGCGAGCACGAAGGCGAAGGCGACCGCGAGCGCGGCCGCCAGGACGAGGGCGAATCTGAGTCGGTGTCGGACGGGGGAGTCGATCGATGATGCCATGGCAGATTCCTTGTCTGACCAGAGGCGACAGTCCATCATCGACGGTGAGGAGGGCGCGTGCGCGCGCCGGCGTCAACGGTGAGACCACTCATGCCGGGATTGCGAGTGAACTTCCGTGAGGGTCCCAACAGAATACATTGATGAGTATCGATGAGCAAGCGTGTGCCGGGCCCCGCGGGAACGCAAAAACCCCCGGCCGACGGCCGGGGGTTCCGATGTCTGGAGCGGGTGACGGGAATCGAACCCGCGCAATCAGTTTGGAAGACTGAGACTCTACCATTGAGCTACACCCGCGCTGGCCCGCCGAAGCGGACGCAGACGAGTGTAGCGCATCCGCTCAGCGGGACGGCAGCACACTTCGCAGGCCGCCCTCCAGATGGGCGAGGAACACCTCGTCCTCGTACGCCTCGGCCGCGTGGCCCAGGGCCGTGTAGAAGCACCGGCCCGCCTCGAGGCGGCGGTGCCAGGCGAGCGGGTGCGGGGCCCCCATGGCCAGGCCCGCCGTGTCGTACGTCCCCTCGTCGGCCTCCAGCAGCACCTCCACGTCCTTCGGCCGCTCGTCGAAGCTGTACCACTCGTCGGTCCACGCCCACCGCTGCGGCAGGTGCGCGGTCGCCGGGTGGGAAGGGCCGACGACGTCGATCTCGCCGGGCGTGCACCCCGGCGGGTGGCCGATGAAGCGGGCGCCCACGAGCTCCCGGAAGAACGGCCACGACCGCTCGGCCGTCGACGCGGCGTGCACCCCGCACCAGCCGCCGCCGCCCGTCACGAAGTCGGCCAGCGCCGCCCGCTCGAGCTCGTCGAGGACGTCCCCGGACGGGGAGAGCCACACGACGGCCGCGAACCGGGCGAGGTCGAGCGGGTTGTGCACGGCCGCGTCCTCGGTGTGCTCGAGCTCGCAGCCCAGCCCGGCCGCGATGCGCTCCACCGCCGCGACGCCCGCCGGGATCGAGTCGTGCCGGAAACCGGTCGTCTTCGTGAAGACGAGGATGGCGGGTGCGACCACAGCGTTCACTCCTGTTCGGGGCGGGGCGTCGTTCCGGACGGCCGGAGGACGGGACGTCCGACGCCTCCTGAGAACGATTGCAGGGCGTAGTCTAGGCGATCTCGGCACCGTCGGCCCGGCCCGCCCGGACCGGCCCCCCACAGGTGACGGGCGGCGATATCGACCACACCCGCCGGGGCCCCGCAGGTGCGGCGGCCTAGACTCGCTTCGGAGGGGGTCGATGCTGCGCTGCCGACGGACCGAAGCGGCCACCGCAACCCCCCGCCCCGACGCAAGTCAATGCCGCAGGGCAATCGAGCGAAAACGATCTAGGAGTACGTCTGTGAAGAGCACTGTCGAGACCCTGAGCCCGACCAGGGTGCGGCTGTCGGTCGAGGTGCCGTTCGAGGAGCTGGCGCCGTTCATCAACGAGGCGTACAAGACGGTCGGGCAGCAGGTCCGCGTCCCCGGGTTCCGTCCCGGCAAGGCGCCCCGCCAGGTCATCGACCAGCGCATCGGCCGCGAGTCGGTCTACGCGCAGGCCATGGACCCGGCCGTGCAGGCGAACCTCAACAAGGCCGTCACCGAGAACGACGTCAACGCGCTCGGCCGCCCCGAGCTGACCGAGGTCAAGCCGATCGAGGACGGCAAGCCGTTCGAGTTCGTGGTCGAGACCGACGTGACCCCCGCGTTCGAGCTCCCCGACTTCGCCTCGCTGAAGGTCACCGTCGAAGCCGAAGGCGTCACCGAGGAAGACGTGGACAAGGACCTCGAGTCCCAGCGCCTGCGCTTCTCCTCGCTGAAGACCGTCGAGCGCGCCGCGGCCGACGGCGACTTCGTCGTCCTCGACCTGCGCGCCACCCAGAACGGCGAAGAGGTCGAAGGCGGCTCCGTCACCGGCATGAGCCACGAGGTCGGCTCCGGCAACCTCCTCGACGGCCTCGACGAGGCCCTCATCGGCATGTCCGCCGGCGACGAGAAGACCATCCAGTCCACCCTCGCGGGTGAGCAGGAAGGCGAGACCGCCGACGTCGAGGTCAAGGTCACCCAGGTCAAGGAGCGCGAGCTCCCCGAGCTCGACGACGACTTCGCCGAGATGGCCAGCCAGTTCGACACCCTCGCCGAGCTGCGCGACGCCACCCGCGAGCGCCTGGAGAACCAGGCCCGCACCGGCAAGGCCAACGAGGCCCGCCAGAAGACCCTCGAGGCGCTGGTCGAGGCCGTCGAACTGCCCCTGCCGGAGAAGGTCGTCTCCGAGGACGTCGAGCACGAGCTCATGCACATGAAGGGCGGCCACGACGGCGAGACCGCCGAGGGCCTCGCCCAGTTCGAGCAGTACCTGCAGATGATGGGCAAGTCCGAGGACGAGTTCAAGGCCGACATGATCGCCGACTCCGAGGCGCGCCTGCGCCAGTCGATCATCCTCGGCAAGATCGCCCGCGAGCGCGAGCTCGAGGTCTCCGGCGAGCTCATGACCGCCGAGGTCGTCCGCCAGGCCCAGCAGCGCGGCGTCCCGCAGGACCAGTTCCAGAAGTTCGTCGACGAGCTCCGCACGAACGGCGGCCTCCAGCAGATCGCCGCGTCGCTGCGCCAGCAGCTCGCCCTCGAAGAGGTCGTCAAGGACGCCTCGATCACCGACGCCTCCGGCGCCGCGCTGACCGAGGAAGACCTCTTCCCGGGCCGCAAGGCCGCCGAGGCCGACGCCGAAGCAGACGAAGAGGAGAAGACCGAGGAGTAAATCCTCACCGGTTTTCCCAAGGGGCCCAACGCATCCGCGTCGGGCCCCTTTCGTCTTGCCGGAATGGGAGCGCTTTGCCCCGGTGGATCCCGAAATTTTTGCTACTCACGGGTAGAGACCGCCGTCACTTTGACCTATGGTGTGTATCTACATCCATCAATGCTCAACCCGCCGTGACCACGCCGCCCACCGTCTCGGGAGTGCCCCACTATGATCCCCCGACACCGCACCACACGACCGATCCCGCACGCCGCCGCCGCACTGGCCCTCGCCGTCCTCGCCTGGCCCGCCCCGGCCGCCGCCCAGGACGACCCCGCCGGGCAGGACCTCGCGTTCGACTACGGCGTCGACGGCGTCTCCTGGTACTGGAGCCGCCAGATCGACGAGACCCTCGAACTCGGCTCCATCGCACAGCAGGTCGAATGGCCCAACCCGCAGTCGGCGACGACGATGCCCGTCGCCGTCGAACTCGGCGAGAACACCAAGGTCGCCGCCCTCTCCTTCAACCTCGCCGAACGCGGCGTCACCGAGGGCTCCCAGATCACCGACTTCAAACTCACCGTCGCCGAAGGCGACGACCCGGGCGACTCGCCCACCTTCAACCCCACCGGCAAACTCGTCCAGGCCTGCCCGATCACCGAGGCCTGGTCCTCCGGCGAAGCCGAGATGTGGGACGTGCAGCCGCCAGTCGGCGAGGCCTGCGCCGTCGGCGAACGCGCCGAACCCGACCCAGCCGAGGTCGCCGACGCCGAAGCGCTCATCGCCGCCACCCAGGAGGCCATAGCGAACGGCGGGACCGCCGAGACGCCCGCCGTCGAGGTCCCGCTGCCCACCTGGACGTTCGACCTCACCGCGCTCGCGAAGGACTGGGGCCAGGACCCCTTCAAGAACTACGGCGTCATGTTCATGCCCGTCATGGACGGCGCGACCCCCGTCGACACGTGGCAGGTGAACCTCAAACTGCCGCTGCGAGACGACACCCAGACCCCCGTGAACGAGTACGACGCGACCGCCTACCGGCTCGCCGCCACGTTCGCGTTCACCCCCGGCCAGGCCCCGACCGACGGTGCGACCGACCCCGACTCCGGCTCCACGGGCGGCTCCGGAGGCGGCTCCTCCGGCAGCAGCGGCTCCTCCGGCGGGGGCGGCGGCTCCGGTTCGGACGGCGGCGACGAGCCCGCCGCCGAGGACCCCGCGTCGAGCGAGGAGCTCGCCCCGGCCGCGTACGAACCGATCGAGCCGAAAGCCCCCTGGTACGTGTGGACGCTCATCCCGGCCGCGCTGGTCGGCGCATACGTCCTCCACTCCGTGATGGGCGCTTCTGGGGCGGCCGCGGGCGGCGGCGGCGCGATCGACCGCATCCGCGCGCACAACCTCGACAAGCGCGGCTGGGCCCTGCCGATCCCGGCCGGGCTGTGGCAGAAGCTCACCGGCCGCGGGGACCGCCCATGAGGACGCGGACCACGTTGGCGCTCTTGGCGGCCGCGCTCCTCGTGCTGCCCGCGTGCGGCCAGTTCGAAGGCGTGCACGACGACTTCGTCGCCCAGGGCGGCGAGAACCCCGGCCTCGGCGGCGGCGACGCCGCGAGCAGCGACGGCGCGTCCTCCGGAGCCGACGGCACCGACGCCGCCGGGAACGGCGAGGGCGGCGGCGACTCCTCCGGCGACGGCGGGGGAGGAGGCGACGGCGGCGGCAACGACAACGGGAACGCCGGGAACGGCGACACCACCGGCGTCACCGCCGACACCATCACCATCGGCATCCACGCGCCCCTCACCGGCGCGGCCCCGCTCAAGCAGGCGTCGTTCGAGACCGGCAAGGACCTGTACTGGCAGTACGGGAACGGCGGGAAACCGGTCGAGATCCACGGCCGCACCGTCGAGACCGTGTTCGCCGACGACCAGTACCGGCCCTCCACGGCCCGGCAGGTCTGCCAGACCATGGCCGAGGAGCAGAAAGCGTTCGCGCTCATCGGCGCGGGCGGCACCGACCAGATCCAGGCGTGCGCCCAGTACGCCGCGAGCGAAGACGTCCCCTATCTGTCCACAGGGGTCACCGAGACGGGAATGGGCTCGCTCGACACGTACTTCGCCGCGTCCATGACCTACAAGCAGCAGACGCCGATGCTCGCCGACTACATCAAGAACGAGCTCGGCGTCACCGACGCGTCCAAAGTGGCCGCCGTCGTCACCAACACCCCGAACTTCGACGACGCCGTCGAAGGCTTCACCGGCGCGTTCGACGGCGTCGACGTCTTCCGGCCCGACAAGAACGAACGCGGCTCCTCCGCCGCCGGGAACCTCTGCACCGGCACGGTCAAGAACTACGACGTCGTCTTCGTGCTCACCAGCCCCACCTTCTACCTCGAGATGGCCGCCGCCTCCGGCTGCCGCCCCCAGTACGTCGGCGTCGGCGTCAGCATGGGCCTCGACCAGGTCGCCAGCACCGGCTGCAGCGCCGCGAGCTCCACCGAAGGCGCGCGCTTCTTCAACCCGACCCCGGCGTTCGCCGACGCCGGCGAATACGACGCCGACTTCCTCGCCGCCGTCGACGCCGCCGGGATCGAAGCCGACGACGTCACCTGGATGATGTGGGGACAGTCCAAAGTGCTCCACCAGATGCTCGACAAAGCAGGCGAGGACCTCGACCGGGGCGCGTTCATGGACGCCGTGGCGGGCCAGAAGTTCTCCACCGGCGTCTTCCCCGACCTCGACTACGCGAACGGGCCCTTCGGTGCGACACAAGTCAGCGTCCTTCGCAACGTCTGCGACGGCGGCGGGCACTACGAGACCGACCACGCCTTCGTGAACGGGTTCTGACGATGGGCGCCTTCCTCGCACTGGGCCTCTTCCAAGGCGCGGTCTACGGCCTCCTCGCCGTCGGCATCGTCCTCGTCTACAAGGCCAAACGCGTCTTCAACTTCGCCCAAGGCGAGTTCGGCGGCGTCGCCGCCTTCACCGCGTTCGCGATCGTCGTCGGCGCCGGCCTGCCCTACTGGGTCGGCGTCGTCGGCGGCCTCGCCGCAGCGGTCGCCATGGGCCTCATCGTCGAACGCGTCATCGTCCGGCCCTTGGAATCCTCCAGCCGCACCATCATGCTCGTCGCACTCGTCGGCGTCGCCCTTTTCACCATCGCGATCATCGTCCTTGTCGGCCAACCCATCCCGAGAGTCATGCCGCCTCTGATCACTGGCCAGGGCGTGAACATCCTCGGCGCGGGCATCCTCCCGCAGCAGCTCATCATCATGGCCGTCCTCGCCGTCCTCGCCGCCGCCATGGCCTGGTTCTTCAAGACGGACACCGGACTCGCCGTCCTCGCGTCCTCACAGGACACCCGCGCTGCGCAGGTCGTCGGCATCAGCCCTGTCGCCGTCTCCCGGCTCGTCTGGGGCATGGCCGCGCTCCTCGGCGGCATCGCCGGGCTCCTCTACGCCCCCGTCGGGATCTTCACGCCCGGGTTCATGACCCTCACGATGCTCGTGCCCGCCTTCGCCGCCGCCGTGCTCGGCGGCATGACCAGCCTCCCCGGCGCGTTCATCGGCGGCCTCGCCATCGGCGTCGTCCAGAACCTCGGCATCTACTACCTCGGACAGCAACTCAAGGTCCCCGGAGCAGCCGAACTCGGCGTCTTCGCCCTCCTCATGCTCGTCCTCCTCATCAGACCCCAAGGCCTACTAGGGAAGGAGGCCTAAATGACCACCGCGACCATGGTCCTCACCCGCGTCAAAGTCCAACGCCGCTTCGGCCTCGCCCTCCGCGTCACCCTCATCCTCGCCCTCCTCGCCCTCGCCGCCCTCCCGCTCCTCCTCGGCGGCGACGTCTGGGCCCAACGCATCAGCCGCGCCGCGATCTACGCCGTCATCGGCCTCTCCATCAACACCCTCACCGGCCACGCCGGACAGATCTCCCTCGGCCACCAGGCGTTCGTCGGCATCGGCGCGTTCGCCGCCGCATTCACGGCCTCCCGCCTCGGCGCACCCCTCGGCATCGGCCTCGCCGCCGCAGCCGTCGCCGGAGCCCTCACCGCCGCCGCCATCGGCCTCGTCGCCCTCCGCGTCACCGGCCTCTACCTCGCCCTCGTCACCCTCGCCTTCGGACTCACCGCCGAGACCACCATCTTCAACTGGCGCGAATTCACCGGCGGCGGCGCGGGCGCCCTCGCCCCCAGGCCCGCCGTCCTCGCCTCCGACCACGCCTTCGCGCTCCTGTGCCTCGGCGTCCTCGGCCTCGTCCTCTACCTCGACTGGCGGCTCGTCTCCACCAAGACCGGACGCGCCCTCGCCGCCGTCCGCAACGACGAACGCATCGCCTCCACCCTCGGCATCAACGTCACCGGCTACAAACTCGCCGCCTTCAGCCTCTCCGGCCTCATCGCCGGACTCGCCGGCGGCCTCTTCGCCCACTGGAACCAGATCGTCCAAGCCATGGACTTCGAATTCCAAGTCGCCCTCGTCTGGGTCCTCATGACCGTCGTCGGCGGCCTCCGCTCCCGCCTCGGCGTCATCCTCGCCTCCGCGTTCTTCGCCCTCCTGCCCCTCACCCTCCCCAACTTCCTCTCCGGCCTCCCCTGGCAGCCGCCCTTCCTCAACGAAGCGGTATATCACGTACTACCGCCGTTCATCGTGGTCGTCATGCTCCTCATCGTCCTCCGCTTCTTCCCAGGAGGCTTCGGACAACTCCTCAGACCCGCCACCAAATGGCTCACCGAAGGCCCCCGACACGGAGCACCGCGATGAAACGCCGCCAGATCCTCAAAGTCGACGGGCTCACGCTCCGCTTCGGCGGCCTCCAAGTCCTCAACGACCTCTCCCTCACTGTCCGCGAAGGCCAGATCGTCGGCCTCATCGGACCCAACGGCGCAGGCAAGACCTCCTGCTTCAACTGCCTCACCGGCATCTACCGACCCCAAAGCGGCCGCGTCCACTTCGCCGAACGCGACATCACCCACCTCCCCACCCACCGCCGCGCCCGCCTCGGCATGGCCCGCACCTGGCAGAACCTCGGCGTCATCGACACCCTCACCGTCACCGAGAACGTCATGCTCGCCCAGCACCAGCGCACCGGATACGCCGCGCTCGCAGGCATGCTCGGCCTCCCCGGCACCTGGCACCGCGAACGCGAACTCCTCCGCGACGCCGCCGAGATCATCGACTACTTCGGACTCGCGGACGTCGCCCGCGAACGCACCGGCGAACTCCCGTACGGCATCCGCAAAACCTGCGACATGGCCATGGCCCTCGCCTCCGACCCCCGCATGCTCCTCCTCGACGAACCCGCCTCAGGCCTCAGCCCCGAAGAAGCCCTCGGCCTCGGCGACACCCTCCGCGAACTCCGCGACCGCCTCAAACTCACGATCCTCATGATCGAGCACCACGTCCCCCTCGTCGCCGAAGTCTGCGACTACGTCTACGTCCTCAACTTCGGCGAACTCCTCACCGAAGGCCCGCCCGCCGACATCCAACGCCACCCCGAGGTCATCGCCGCCTACCTCGGCGGCACCGCCGAGACCACCGCACCCCCCGAGTGGCCCCTCAAACCCGAAGGAGCCGCCAATGGCACTGCTTGAGCTCGAGAACCTGCGCGCCGGATACGGCTCCGTCCCCGTCCTCCACGGCGTCACCCTCGACATCCCCGAAGGCTCCAACGCGGTCCTCCTGGGCCTCAACGGCGCCGGGAAGAGCACCACCCTCATGACCCTCGCCGGACTCCTCCCCGCCACCGGCGGCCAGATCCGCTACGACAGCACACCCCTCACCGGCACCCCCGGCGCCCGCGTCCGCGCCGGCATCGTCCTCGTCCCCGAAGGCCGCCACGTCTTCCCCGCCCTCACCGTCAGGCAGAACCTCCGCCTCGGCGCCTGGACCATCCGCCGCGACACCCGCCGCGTCCGCGCCAACCTGCGCGAGGTCTACCAGATCTTCCCCCGCCTCGAAGAACGCGCCGACCAGACCGCCGGAACCCTCTCCGGCGGCGAACAGCAGATGCTCGCCATCGGACGCGGCATGATGAGCTCCCCCCGACTCCTCCTCATCGACGAAGCCTCACTCGGCCTCTCGCCCAAACTCACCGAACAGGTCTTCGCCGCCGTCAAACTCATCAACCAGCGCGGCACCACCGTCCTCATGGTCGAACAGAACGCAGGCGTCCTCGCCCAGGCCGACACCGCCTTCGTCATGCAGCAAGGCCGCATCACCATCACCGGAACCGGCAGCGACACCCTCGGCGACGACGCCGTCCGAGCCGCCTACTTCGGCACCTAAACCCATTGGGCCCCAACCCGACCAAAGCTAATATCGGCCCATGTACCTCGTAACCGGAGCAACAGGCAACGTCGGCGGAGCAGTAGCGGACGCCCTCGTCGAACACGGCCACCCCGTACGCGCCCTGGTCCGCGACGAGACCCGCGCCCCGAAAGGCACCGTCCCCGCCGTGGCCGACCTGAACGACCCGGACTCGCTCACGCCCTGGCTCGAAGGCGTCGAAGCGGCCTTCATGCTCCCCGGCTACCCCGACATGCCCGCCCTCTACGAACGCCTCCGCGACGCCGGCGTGCGACGCGTCGTCCAACTCTCCGGCGGCTCCGCCGGAACCGGCGACAAGACCAACGCCGTCACCGCCATGATGGAAGGCTCCGAAGACGCCGCCCGCGAATCCGGCCTCGCCTGGACCATCCTGCGCCCCAACGCCTTCATGTCCAACACCCTGCGCTGGCTCCCGCAACTGCGCACCGGCGACACGGTCCGTGCGCCCTGGGGCGGCATCCCGCTGGCGTGCGTCGACCCGGTCGACATCGCCGCCGTCGCGGTCGCCGCGCTCCTCGACGACGCCCACAGCGGGGCCGTCTACCAGCTCTCGGGCCCCCGCGCGATGCTCCCCGCCGAGCAGCTGGCGATCCTCGCCCGCGTCCTCGACCGCCCGCTCCGCTTCGAAGCCCTCACCCTCGACGAGACCCGGGCCGAACTCGAAGCCACCATGCCCGCCGAGTACGTCCACGCCTTCTGGGACTTCTATGTGGACGGCAACCTCGACGAGTCCCGGCTCTTCTCCACGGTCGAGCAGATCACCGGCCGCCCGCCGCGCGCCTTCGAGCAGTGGGCCGAAGCCCACGCCGCCGACTTCCGCTAAAGCTCGGCCTGAAGCACCTTCGGCGAGGCCGCGAACCCGTTGCGGCAGTAGACGGGCACGGCCCGCGTGGTCGACTGCACGGTCACCTTCGGCAGCCCGAGCGCCCGCGCCTCGTCGAGCACCGCCGCGACGAGCCGCCCGCCCAGGCCGCCCGAGCGCGCCTCGGGCACCAGGTACACCGACTGCAGGTCGCCAATCGCCCGCGCCATGTTCCCGGGGGTCGGCACCCGCGCGACGACCGCCAGCCAGGCCATACCGACGACGGTCCCGTCGCGGCGCAGCACCGTGCAGCGATGCGACTCGGTGTGCTGCCGTGCCCATGCCACGAACTCCTTCTCGAAGACCTCGCGTGCGACGTCCGGCTGTTCACCGGCCTCGACTTCCCACTGCCACCGCAGCCCGGCGACGGCGGTGAACTCCTCGTCCCGGGCCGGCCGGATCTCGATCGCATCCACGCCGCCCATTCTCCCTGACGCCGCAGACGCCGCCGAAAGGTTATCCACAGGCCGTTGATCAGGCAACAAAAGTGCAGCTCACATAGTTATCCACAGGCAGAAAAGATTCCTTGAGTGTCTTGACTTTCTGTGGGAGGCTGGCTTCAGTTTTGGTGTAGGTCGGCGGTAAGTGGGAGCCGATCGGACCGCCGCAAGACTGGAGGCGCGGGTTGGCACCCGCGTCGCCGGCACCTGCACCAGACGGCCGCGGCAGCGAGGCGGCGGTCGGCCCTAGCCAGGCCGACCGCCCCCGCTACAACAACAGCAAGACAGGCCCGAAGGCCCCAGGCCCCGGGCGAGACCCGGTAGAGCCCGGGCCGGTGAGTCGGTTCGGACTTCGAAGTCCGTGTAGCCCAGGATCATTCGTTCGGCTCGGTCAGGCCGGGTCGAGGCGGCGGCGGAGGAGGCAGAACACGTTGCCTTCGGGGTCTTGGAGGACATGCCAGTCCTCGTCGCCGGTCTGGCCGACGTCGGCGGGCCGGGCGCCCAGGGCGAGGAGGCGTTCGAGTTCGGCTTCCTGGTCGCGGTCGGTGGCGTTGACGTCGATGTGGAGCGGGAGCTTCGCGGGTTTCGGGTCGGCGCTGGGGCTGAGGATCAGCGTCGGCTGGAGGCCGCCGAACCCGGAGGGCGGGCCGATCTCGACGCCGCCGTCGGGCTCGCGGCCGAGCTCGACGTAGTCGAGGACGCCGCACCAGAACGCGGCCAGCGTCTCGGGATCTTCGCAGTCGAGGATCAGTTCGCTGATGCGGGATGCCATGCCCGCCAGTATACGAATGCGGGTGTCGGGAAGGCGATTTTCAGGCTGGGGCGTTCGCGAACAGGGTCACCAGGAGTTCGACCCGCTGCTCCTGGTACTGCTTCGGCATCCGCCCTTCGTTCTGCAGGACTGCGAGGCCGTGCAGTGCGCCCCAGAAGAGCTCGGCCAGCGCGCTGTTCCGGTCGTTCGGGGGACCGAAGGCGCCGACGATCTCGTTGAATCCCGCGCGGAGGGGGGCCGGGGTTTCGGGGCTGCCGAACTGCACTCGGGTGGGGAGGATGAACATGGCCTGGTAGGCGGCCGGGTGTGCGGCGGCGAAGGCGAGGTAGGAGGCGGCGATGGCGCGGATGCCTTCTGCGGCGGGAGCTTCGAGGCGCGCGTCGCGCAGTCGCTCGTGGAGTTCGCCGAAGCCTTCGACTGCGACGGCGTCGCGGAGGGCCTGCATGTTGGCGAAGTGGCCGTAGAGGACTGGTTGGCTGTACTCGACCTTGTCGGCGAGCTTGCGGGTGGTCACCGCGTCCCAGCCTTCGGCTTCGGCGAGTTCGCGGGCGGTGGTGATGATGAGCTGGTGTCGTTCGGCGCGTTGCCGTTCGCGGCGTTCAGTGGCAGTCACCACAAGATTCTAGCACTGCTAGATTTTCTGGCGAGGTTGATATAGCGTTGATCATGGTTCTAGCAATGCTAGATTTTGACTCGCCTCTCGGAAGGGACCACCCCCGTGCTCGCCACCATCGCCACCGTTCTCGCTGCTGTCGTCGCGCTCGCCGTCGTCGCCATGGGCATCACCGGCATGCTCCGGCCCTCGTTCTACGCCGGATTCGGCATCCCCGGCACCGCCGAGGCGCAGGATGATCCGGTCCTGACCGCCTGGCTCACCGTCAAGGGCAACCGCGACCTCGGCTCCGGCCTCATGCTGCTCATCGTCACCCTGCTCGGCACCACCTCGCTCGCCGGGTGGGTCATGCTCGCGGCCGCCGTCATGCCGATCTGCGACGGCCTGACCGTCCTGCGCGCCAAGGGACCCCGAGCGGCCGCCATCGGCGTGCACCTCACCACCGCCGCTTCGATGATGCTGATCGCAGTGCTGCTGTTGCTTGCCTGAGACAGCGCGAAGGCCGGTCCCTCCCACTGGGACCGGCCTTCGCCGGTGATGGTCTAGGCCGCTTGCAGCCGCATCGCGATCCGGTCCGAGGCCGGGATCGGCACATAGACCCGGAGTCCCTGGGCCGCATCGGTTCCCGACAAGTGGGTGTAGTCCTCGCCCGGGTGGTAGCCCGCGCCGGGCCTGCCGAGTTCGTCGACGCTTACTTTGATTCGGTTGTCGCCGAGGCGGTAGGTGAACGACGCGTCCACCGGTTCGAACCCGCCCTCCTTCGCGGGCCGCACACCCTCCAGGCTGCCGCCGTCCCTGAAGGACAGCTCCAGTACCTGCCGGACGCTGCCGGGAGCCGACACCACTCCAAGGCGCACTTCACGTTCGCCGACCACGACCTGCACCTCGGTCTCGAGCGCGAACTCGTCGCGCGGCCGGTGCGCGAAGTCCATCGACGCCGAGAACCGGCCGTCGTCGGCGAGCGCGTACTCGCCGTCGTCGCGCCGGTACGCCGCAGGCATCGGCTGGTAGTACGCCGCCGCCACCCGCTCGGTCAAAATGAAACGTCCGGCGTCCACCTCGAAATCGTCGGCCCGGAATGGCCCCATGCCGAAGAAGTCCCGCGACAGCCGTACCGAATCCAGCACGGCCCCGCCGTTGAACATCCGCAGGAACGTCGGATTGCTCGACAGCCCCGACCGGATCCACCCGTGCCCGGCGTAGTCCGTCCCGCCGAACACCGTCACCGCCACATCGCCGTCCCGCACCACCGCCAGCCCCGCCGAGAAGAACACCGACTCGACTGCCTTCGGCGCCTCCGGTTCCGGCAGCACCCCGGCCAGCGTCGGGTCGAGCAGGATCTCCGCCAGCGCGTCCGCCGGGTACACGATGGGCGATGCGAGGATCCGGTGCACGACGTCCGCGAAGTCCCCTCGCCCGCGCGCGATCGCGTACCGCCGGAACTGCATCAGGAACGGCGCCAACGGGAACGGACCGCCGCGCTGGTCCTGCCGCCGCGAGTGCACGGTCTCGACGGTGCCGTCGGGCAGGGCCGTCGCCTGGATCGCCTCGAGGTTGCGGCACACCGCGTCGAGCAGTTCCGGCCGGTCGAGCAGCGTGCCGATGGCCGTGAGCGACGGGTTCGAGACGTGCAGGGAGTAGTTCGGGCTCCGCTCGGAGTACATCCCGTCGGGGGCGATGTCGATCCCCTCGGCGAGCCACTCGCCGACGCGCGCGACGAGCCGCTCGTCAGGCCAGTGCGCGTTCAGGCGCGCGAGGGCCGCGCTGAGCTCCCACCGGTGGTTCGGGGTGTGGACGCCGCCCAGGCGCAGCGGCCCGGCCGCCGCGACCGCGATGGCCTCGAGCGCTGCCGCCAAGGGCCGCAAGGTGGCCGGTGCGGTGTCCAGCCGCAGGAGCGCGTACGTGTCGCACAGGTCGTTGATCGTGAACGCGGTGTCGGGCGGCGAGGCCAGGTTCTCGCTGTCGAACAGGCCGTTGGAGCCCTGCATCCCGGCCAGGAAGTCGACGAGCCGGGACGCGGCGCGGGCGGCCTCCTCGGAGGCGTACAGCGCCGAGGGCGGGTGGACGGCGCACGCCACGAGCGTCTTCGCGGCGGACATGACGGCCCGGTGGTGCGGCGCGCCTGCCAGGAGGCCGTCCACGCCGGCGAGCACCTCGCGGGCCCGCGCGTCGGCGGCCTCGCCGACGGCGGCGAGGAACGCGGTGTCAGTCCTTGAGTCCGGCATTGATGTCCTCGTTCATGACGTACTTCTGGAACACGATGAAGATGAGCACGAGCGGCAGGATCGACATGACGGACGCGGCCAGCAGCAGCGGCCAGTCGATGTTCTCGGCGCCCACGATGGACCGCAGGGCGATCTGGAGCGTGAACTTCCGCTCGTCGCCGACGACGATCAGAGGCCAGATGTAGTCGTTCCAGCGCCACTGGAACGAGAAGATCGCCAGGGTCATGATGATCGGCCGCGACATGGGCAGCATGATCCGGAAGAAGATCCCGGTCTCGCGCGCGCCGTCGATGCGGGCGGCCTCGATGATGTCGTCGGGGATGGACACGAAGAACTGGCGGAACATGAACACGCCGGTGGCGGTGAGGATCGACGGGACGACGAGGCCCGCCATCGTGTCGTACATGCCGAGGTCGCGGATGACGAGGAACGTCGGGGAGAGGATGACCTCGGTCGGCAGCATCGTGGTGGCGAGGATGCAGATGAAGAACACCCGGATCCACACCTTGTCCTGGTACTTCGCGAGCGCGTACCCGCACATGGCGCTGGCCATCACCGTCAGGACGGTGGTCGTGAGCGCCACGGCGAGCGTGTTCGAGAAGTACAGCATGAAGTCGAACCGGTCCCAGGCCTTCTCGAACCCGGCGAGGGTGGGGTTCTCGGGCAGGATCGTGAGCGGGTACTGGAACAGTTCGGAGCCGGGTTTGAAGGCGCTCAGGAGGAACCAGACGAGCGGGAACGCGTAGAGCACGGCGAGCAGCCACATGAACGTGGTCATGGGGACGACGGAGCCGAGCTCTTTCGCCTTGCGCGCCTTCCGGGTCGCGGGCTTGGTCACGGTGCTCATGCGGAGCGCCTCCGGTTGACGGCCATCTGCACGAGGGCGATGGAGAGCAGGATGAGCAGCAGGATCATGGAGACGGCGCTGGCGTAGCCGATGTCGGCGCGTTTGAAGCCGGTCTCGTAGATGTACTGGATGAGCAGGACGTTGGAGGTGCCGGGCCCGCCGCCGTTGAGGGCTTGGACCATCGCGAACTCCTTCATGGCCCCGAGCGAGGACAGGAGGATCACCAGGAACGAGGTGGGCGCGATGGACGGGAGCGTGATGTGGCGGAAGCGCTGCCAGGCGTTGGCGCCGTCGATCTGGGCGGCCTCGTAGTAGGCGCGGGGCACGTTCTTGAGCGCGGCGATGAAGATGAGCATGTTGAACGCGGTGCCGCCCCAGGTCGCGGCGATGACGACGACCATGAGCGCGAGGTCGGGGTCGGTCTGCCAGGCGAGCGGGTCGGCGCCGAGGCGGGAGATGAAGTAGTTGACGAAGCCGAAGCTCTCGCCGAACATCCAGCGCCAGACGACGCCCGCGACGATGGGGGAGATGAGCCACGGGAAGAAGAACACGATCTTCGCGACCGATTTGCCCTTGGTGTAGTTGGAGACCAGGAGCGCCGCGATGGACAGCGACATGACGTACATGAGCGGGACGCTGAGGGCGGCGAAGAGCAGTGTGCGCGTGAGCGACTCGTAGAACGTCGGGTCGGCGAAGAGCTTCTCGTAGTTGTCGAGGCCGATGAACTCGGGGGTGCCGATCCCGGAGTAGTCGGTGAAGGAGTAGATGAGGCCCAGGCTGCCGGGCCAGACGAAGAAGACGAGGAACAGGACGATGCTGACCCCGGCGAGCGCGAGCGGCGCGAGGCGGTATTGGGCGCGGCGGCCCCTGCCGGGCCGCTTGCGCGGCCCGGCGGGGGACTCGTTTCGGATGGCGGTGGCCGTCAAGGTCTACTCGCAGGTGATGTTCTCGTTGAGACCGGCGATGATGTTCGCGATCGTGGTGGCCACGTCCTGCTCGCCGTTGGCGAGCTTGACGGCTTCGTCCTTGAGCGGGTCGGCGTCGCCGCCCGCGGTCTGGCCCTTGTAGACCATCTCGAGGGCGGAGTTGCCCTGCTCGGCCGAGACGGGCGCGGAGGCCGCGATCTCGTCGTTGTACAGGTCGAAGCTGGCCTGCGAGGCGCCGTAGTCGATGTCGAGGCCCTGGACGACGGGCAGGAAGCCGGAGATCTCGCAGATCTCGGTGTAGTTCTCGGCTTCGAACAGCCAGCTGATGAAGTCGAGCGCGGCCTGCGACTTGTCGCCCTTGTACGCCACGATGTAGCCGCCGCCGAGGTTGGTGGCGCGCCGGGTCTGGGCGGGCATGAGCGCCGAGGCCCATTCGAAGTCGGCGATGTTGGCCTGGAAGTCGGCGACCTGCCACGAGCCGGAGTAGTACGCGGCGACCTGGCCGCTCTTGAACAGCGCGTTCGCGTCGTCGCCGGAGACCCACACCGATTTGGGCATGACGTCGTCGTCGTTGATGTCGGCGAAGGTCTGGAGCGCGGCGGTCGTCGCGGCCTCGTCGGTCGAGTAGGTGCAGTCGTCGCCGAGGACGAACCCGTCGGAGCCGAACTGGTACATGAAGGACCGCAGGCGGTGCGAGGACGGGTCCATGACGAGCCCGTAGCGCGCTCCAGTCGCGGCCTTCACCTCCTTGACGGCGGCGATGAACTGGTCCCAGGTCCAGAGCCCGTCGGCGGTGGTCGGGTAGGCGACGCCGGCCTGGTCGAACAGGCTCTTGTTGACGTAGAGGCCGACGGCGGTGAGGTCGGTGAGGAACGTCGGGATCTCGCCGTCCTCGTTCTCCGCGAGCAGGCTCTCCATGACGCCGCGCTCGGCGGCGATGTCGGAGAGGTCCTCGAGCTGGTTCTGCCAGATCGGGTCGATCGCGGTGACGCGCGCGAAGTCGGGCAGGCCGTCGGCCTGGGCGGCGTTGCGCAGCCGGGTGTTGAAGTCGTCGTAGGGGATGTCGTCGATGTCGATCGTCACCCCGGTCTCCTCGAAGTACTTGTCGGCCATCTTCTGGAAGCCGCCGCCTTGGTTGGCGTCGCCCGAGAGCCAGAACTTCAGGGTCTTCGTGTCGCCCTCGTCGTCGCCGCCTCCGATGAAGCCGCAGGCGCTGAGGGGCAGGGCCGCCGCGCCGGCGGTGCCGGCGGTGAGGATGAGTCTTCTCTTCATTGAGCTCTCTCTTCAGGATGCGGGCCGGTGAGGGGCCCGTCGGGGTTCGGTGCGGCGCCGGCCCCCGGCCGTCGTCCGCTGTGACGCATCCGCGTGTGCCAAGTCACCCGGGTATGCGCTTGCCCGACCATAGCAGATCTTTCCTAACGCGCGACAGTAGCGCGCGTTAGGTGGTATTGAACTGCAACTTTTCTTCGAGCCTATCCCCGCCTAGGCGGCCGCGGCACTGCCCTTCGCATCCGTCTCCGGATCCGCGTCGGCGGCGCGTTTCCGCTCGTCAGCGGCCCGGGGGGCCATTTCGTCGGCCGCTTCGTCCGCGGCCTGCTTGAGGAGCTCGGCGGTGCGCTGCGCGCCGCGCTCGGCGGCCTCGGACACGGCGGCCGACAGGACGAGGGTCGAGCCGACGACGACGAGCGCGAGACCGGCCGCGCCGCCGGAGACGAGGTAGGGCATCTGGCCGTCGACGTACGCCAGCTCGGCCATGCCGAGCCATGCGAAGGTGAGGACGGCCCCGCCG
Organism: Glycomyces sp. NPDC048151; assembly: GCF_043202775.1. NCBI lineage: Bacteria > Bacillati > Actinomycetota > Actinomycetes > Glycomycetales > Glycomycetaceae > Glycomyces > Glycomyces sp. NPDC048151. The sequence continues at coordinate 114,493 of NZ_JBIDBB010000011.1, forward strand.
GCCATCCAGAAGAGCAGTCCGAGGAAGCGGAGACGGGTTGTGGGGGAACCGGACACAGTCACTCCATTGTGGGCTAAGAGGGATTTTCGGTTTTCGCTACCGCGAGGTAACCAAACCTACCAATTTCTTGGTACCTTGTGACAGATGCCATAGCCCGTTTTCTCCCGAAGGGTGCCTGTACATGGTGAACCATCCCCCCGTACGCCGTTACCTCCTCACCGCATCACTCGTAACCCTCGCCGCGACCGGCATCGCGGCCGTCCCCGCCCAGGCCGACCCCGGCGGCTGGATCGTCGCCGCCGACAGCCCCGACGCGATCCACGGCGAGTACCTCGTCGCCTTCGAGGACGGGCTCGCCGACGCGACCGCCACGGTCGACGCGTTCGGCGGCGACGTCGAGTCCGTCTTCGGCTCGGTCGACACCGTGCTCGCCCAGATGACCGAGAGCGAGGCCGAACGGCTCGCGGCCGACCCCGCCGTGGCCTGGGTCGAGCAGAACCAGACCGTGGAGATCCAAGCGACGCAGGACGACCCGCCCTCGTGGGGCCTGGACCGGATCGACCAGTCCGCGCTGCCGCTCTCAGGCTCCTACACCTACCCCAATGCCGGTGAAGGCGTCACCGCCTACATCATCGACACCGGGATCTGGGCGAGCACCGCGGACTTCTCCGGGCGCACCGGCACCGGCTACTCCGCGATCCTCCCCGGCCTCCAGGGCCTCGACTGCAACGGCCACGGCACGCACGTCGCGGGCACCGTCGGCGGCACCTCCTACGGCGTCGCCAAGGAGGCCACAATCGTCCCCGTGCAGGTCCTCAACTGCCTGGGGTCCGGCACCACCGCCGGGGTCATCCAGGGCGTGAACTGGGTGACCGAGAACGCCGTCAAACCCGCCGTGGCGAACATGAGCCTCGGCGGCGGCGTCAGCGACGCCCTCGACGCGGCCATCAAGGCCTCGATCGACTCCGGCGTCACCTACGCGGTCGCGGCTGGCAACGAGACCGCCGACGCGTGCGGCGTCTCCCCGGCCCGCACCCCCGAGGCGATCACCGTCGCCGCATCGACCGAGGCCGACGCCCGCGCCGACTTCTCCAACTACGGGGCCTGCGTCGACCTCTTCGCGCCCGGCGAGAACATCACCTCCCCGTACCTGCTCGGCCAGCCCAGCGCCCTGAGCGGCACGTCGATGGCGTCGCCGCACGTGGCCGGGGCCGCCGCGGTGTACCTCTCGGCGCACCCGGACGCGACCCCCGCCGAGGTCGCCGACGCGCTCACGGGCGCGGCCGTCTCCGGAGCGGTGAGCGACGTCCAAGGGAGCCCGAACCTGCTCCTGCAGGTCACCGATTAGCACGAGTTCCACAGGGGCCCGGCAGACGCTGCCGGGCCCCGATCGCGTTTCCGGGCCCCGGAAGCCGGACATCCCGTGCGGACGCGCGCAGCGGTTCCCACCCCTTGATGCGCGGCAGGGCACAGTGCAGATTCACGGCTCGCAAGCGTCGCCGGGGCCCGCGCTCCGCTCGCAGCGAACACGGCGCCCAGCCGCGTCCGATCGTCGCCCCGACGGGCTAAGGTCTGGGTTGGTAACCGCAACGCCGAGTGCATATCGCCGAGACAGAATGAAGGTGCAAGACATGGACCGTTCGATTCCATTCTCCTCGCAGCTGGAGAAGGACGTCGTCACCGCGGTGGCTCGTCGCGGCGGTGGGGACGCCTCCTCGATCGGCCTCGACAGCATGGTCTTCGACCGCCTGCTGAAGGAGCACATCCTCTTCCTTGGCTCGGACGTCAACTCCGAGATCGCCAACCGCCTGTGCGCGCAGCTGCTCCTGCTCGAAGCCGAGGACGACCAGCGCGACATCAAGCTCTACATCAACTCGCCCGGCGGCTCGGTGTACGACGGCATGGCCATCTACGACACCATGCAGTACATCAAGAACGACGTCGCCACCGTCGGCATGGGCATGGCCGCCTCCATGGGCCAGCTCCTGCTGTGCGCGGGAACCGCGGGCAAGCGCTACGCGCTCCCGCACGCGCGCATCATGATGCACCAGCCCTCCGGCGGCATCGGCGGCACCGCCTCCGACGTCGCGATCCTCGCCGAGCAGATGCTCTACACCAAGCAGATGTTCCAGGAGCGCGTCGCCGAGCACACCGGCCGCACGATCGAGGAGATCGAGCGCGACTCCGACCGCGACCGCTGGTTCACCGCCGCCGAGGCGAAGGACTACGGCTTCATCGACCACGTCGTCAAGCGGGTGGCCGACGTCCCCGCCGAGGCCAACTAGTAAGGAATAGGGGAACCAGATGATGGACATCCACGCCCAGGCCGGCGGCTTCGACCCGCGCGCCCGCTACATCGTCCCGTCGTTCACGGAGAAGACCTCGTACGGGATCAAGGAGATGAACCCGTACAACAAGATGTTCGAGGACCGGATCATCTTCCTCGGGTCCCCCGTCGACGACACCTCCGCGAACGACATCATGAGCCAGCTGATCGTCCTCGAGGGCAACGACCCCGACCGGGACATCATCATGTACATCAACTCGCCGGGCGGCTCGCTCACGGCGCTGATGGCCATCTACGACACGATGCAGTACGTGCGCCCGGACATCCAGACCGTGTGCATGGGCCAGGCCGCGTCGGCCGCCGCAGTCCTGCTCGCGGCCGGGACCCCCGGCAAGCGCACCGCGCTGCCGAACTCCCGCGTGATCGTCCACCAGCCCGCCACCGAGGGCACCTTCGGCCAGGCCTCCGACATGGAGATCCAGGCCCGCGAGATCATGCGCATGCGCGACCAGCTGGAGAAGATCCTCGCCCGCCACACCGGTCAGCCCGTGGACAAGGTCCGCCGCGACATCGAGCGCGACAAGATCTTCACCGCCGAAGAGGCCGTCGCGTACGGCATCGTCGACAACGTCCTGACCTACCGCAAGAAGAACGCCCTGCCCGCCGAGGCCGCGGCGTAGCAAACCCGGCGTGTGGCCGGGCGCCCGCCCGCGGCGCCCGGCCCCACGCACCCGCCCCGCACCCGGCGGCACCTCTTCACGACGCCGCCTCACCTCCGATCGATCCGCCCCCGATGTCGCCCGCCCGCGATACCGTGGCACAGGCCGGGCCCCCGGTCCAGCAAGGGTGGCGCGGTGGCCGCAAATGCGAAATACTGGATCGAGACACCGGTTCGTCCTGAATCAACGGAGCCGGACCGGTGCACGGGTTGACCTTTCAACGACGGAGCAAGAAAGCACGCTCGGCCTGAGCCCACGGGCCCGCCGAGGGAGGGAGTTACCGCGATGGCACCTCGCCTGGGTGACAGCGAGATCTTGAAGTGCTCGTTCTGCTCGAAGTCGCAGCGGCAGGTCCGCAAGCTCATCGCCGGGCCTGCCAACGTCTACATCTGCGACGAGTGCATCGACCTGTGCAACGAGATCATCGAAGAGGAGTTCGCCGAAGAGGCCGAGGTGGCCTGGGAGGACCTGCCCAAGCCCAGGGAGATCGTCGAGTTCCTCGACCAGTGGGTCATCGGCCAGGACGCCGCCAAACGCTCGCTCGCGGTCGCGGTCTACAACCACTACAAGCGCGTGCAGCTCGACGAGCTCGGCTCGGTGCGCGGCGGCGACCACGTGGAGCTCCAGAAGTCGAACATCCTCATGGTCGGCCCCACCGGCTCGGGCAAGACCCACCTGGCGCAGACCCTCGCGCGGATGCTCGACGTCCCGTTCGCGATCGCGGACGCCACGGCCCTCACCGAGGCCGGTTACGTCGGCGACGACGTCGAGAACATCCTCCTCAAGCTCATCCAGGCCGCCGACTTCGACGTCAAGCGCGCCGAGACCGGCATCATCTACATCGACGAGATCGACAAGGCCGGACGCAAGGCCGAGAACCCCTCGATCACCCGCGACGTCTCCGGCGAGGGCGTGCAGCAGGCGCTCCTGAAGATCCTGGAGGGCACCCACGCGGCCGTGCCGCCCCAAGGCGGGCGCAAGCACCCGCACCAGGAGCACATCCAGATCGACACCACGAACATCCTCTTCATCTGCGGCGGCGCGTTCGCCGGGATCGAGGAGATCATCAAGTCCCGTGTCGGCAAGCGCACCGTCGGGTTCACCGCCCACCTGCACGAGTCCGAGGACGCGGACGACGCGATCGTCTCCCAGGTCATGCCCGACGACCTGCTGAAGTACGGGCTCATCCCCGAGATGGTCGGGCGCCTCCCCATCCTGACCACTGTGGACCACCTGGACAAGGCCGCGCTGCTGCGCATCCTCACCGAGCCGCGCAACGCCCTCGTCAAGCAGTACCAGCGCCTCCTCGAGCTCGACGGCGTCGAGCTCGAGTTCGCCGAGGACGCCCTGGAGCCGATCGTCGAGTCGGCGATGCTGCGCGGCACCGGCGCGCGCGGCCTGCGGGCCATCATGGAGGAGGTCCTGCAGCCGGTCATGTTCGAGATCCCCTCGCGTGCCGACGAGGTCGCGAAGGTGGAGATCACCGCTGACGTGGTGCGCCGCAACGTGAACCCGACCCTGGTGCCGAGGACGAAGTCCTCGCCGCGCAGGGCCGTCCGTCCCAGGCGCGAGAAGTCGGCCTGAGCGGGGCGCCGGAGGCTCAGTCGTCCTTGTTCTCGTCGCGCAGGCGGCGGTCGATGTCCCGCAGGAAGTCCGGGTCGTCGTCGGGCGCGACCGGGCCGCGCGGGTGCCGCGGACCGGCGTTCCCGTGGCGCGGACCGGGTTCGGGGCGCGGCGGGCGGGCCCTGCCCACGGTGAACCAGAGGATGCCGCCGACGATCGGAACGAGCACGATGATGAGCACCCACCAGGCGCGCGTGAGCTTCCTGGGCGCGTGCTCACCGCCGAGGCAGTCCGCGACGGCTGCGATGACCAGCGCCAGGTGTGCGAGGACCAGGAAGACGAACGCGCGGATCATGGTCCAATCATGCCTGTCCGCCGCGCCCGGGACAACAACGCCTCGGGTGGTTACCCATTAGTAACTTCGTAGGATATAGTTCAGGCCGAGACGCCTGAACGAAAACTAAGGCCAACAAGCGTCCTCTAGTACGACCTCGGAGGTTGTCGATGAACATCGTGGTTCTGGTCAAGCAGGTCCCGGACTCGGGACTCGCGAGACAGCTGGACGCCCAGCTGCGGGTCGACCGCAACGGCGCCAACAACGTCATGGGAGAGCTCGACGAATACGCCGTCGAAGCCGCCCTCCAGCTCAAAGAGGCCCACGGCGGCGAGGTCACCGTCCTCACCCTGGGCCCGAGCCAGGCCACGGAGACCGTGCGCAAGGTCCTCGCGATGGGCGCCGACAAGGCCGTCCACATCGAGGACGACGCCGTCGGCGGCTCCGACGCCCTCACCACCTCCGCGATCCTCGCCGCGGCCCTCGGCCGCCTCGAATGGGACCTCGTGATCGCCGGCGCCGAGTCCACCGACTCCGGCATGGGCGTCATGCCCCAGCTGCTCGCCGCCCGCACCGGCAAGCCCGCCCTCACCGGCGCCCGCAAGATCGAGACCGACGGCTCCAGCGTCACCGTCGAACACCAGCGCGCCAACGGGTACGACGTGCTCAGCGCGAGCCTCCCGGCGATCGTCTCCGTCTGGGACACCATCAACACCCCGCGCTACCCGTCCCTCAAGGGCATCATGGCCGCCAAGCGCAAGCCCGTCGAGACCCTGACCCTCGCCGACCTCGGCGTCACCGAGGCCGGGCCCGCCGCCGCGAACAACGAGGTGGTCAGCGCCGCCGAGCGCCCCGCCCGCACCGCGGGCCAGATCGTCACCGACGAAGGCCAGGGCGGCGTCGCGCTCGCCGGATTCCTCGCCGCCGAGAAGTTCATCTAGGAGCCGATGATGACTGACATCCTTGTGTACGTACCGAACTCGGGCAAGCACGCCGCCGAGGTCCTCACCCTCGCGCGCTCCCTCGGCGACGTCGCCGCCATCGCCTTCGACGACGCCTCGGCCGCGCTGGCGGGCGAGTACGGTGCGGCGAAGGTCTACCGCGTCGACGGCGCCGGGATCGACGACTACTTCGTGGACCCGAAGGCGACCGTCCTCATCGACCTGGCGCGCTCGGCCGCGCCGGGCGTGTTCCTGCTGCCGAGCACCGACGAGGGCAAGGCCTTGGCCGCGCGCGTCGCGGTGGCGCTGGAGAACGGCCTGCTGACCGACGTGTCGGGCCTGGAGTCCGACGGGACCGCGACGCAGGACGCGTTCGCGGGCGCGACGATCGTGAAGTCCAAGGCAACCAAGGGGTTCACGCTCGCGACGGTGAAGGCCGGCTCGACCGAGCCCGCACCGGCGCCGGGTGCGCCCACTGTGGAGGCCGTCGCGGCAACGGTGTCCGAGGCCGACCAGCGCGTGCGCGTCACGCAGCGGGTCGACGAGCCCGCGGGGGACCGGCCGGGCCTGGCCGAGGCCGGCGTGGTCGTCTCGGGCGGCCGCGGCGTGGGCTCGGCGGAGGACTTCGCGCTCATCGAGCGCATGGCCGACGCCCTGGGCGGCGCGGTCGGCGCGTCGCGCGCGGCGACGGACTCGGGGTACTACCCGCACAAGTTCCAGGTCGGCCAGACCGGCACGACGGTGAGCCCGCAGCTGTACGTCGCGGCGGGCATCTCCGGCGCGATCCAGCACCGCGCGGGCATGCAGACCTCGCGGGTCATCGTGGCCGTGAACAAGGACGCGGACGCGCCGATCTTCGGCATGGCCGACTTCGGCGTCGTGGGCGACCTGTTCCAGGTGCTCCCGCAGGCGGTCGAGGAGATCGAGAAGCGCAAGTAGCCGTCGAAAGCGCGAGCAGCGCAACGGCATGACGCGGCCCGGCCGCCCCTCGCGGGGCGGCCGGGCCGCGTGTCGTCGGGCGCTGCGGGCCGCGCGGAGCGCGGCCGGGCGGCGATGGCGAGCGTGGCTCGTGTTCGCGGTCGCCCCCGTTCTCGATGGTCCCTCGGGGGTACGACAGGGGTGCTGATCGCTTGGGGGAGTCGGGCGGTTCGCGGCGAGTGCCGCAAATCGGGCGTTCGCAGGCGCCCCCGAATCGATGATCGCATCGGGGTCCGACAAGGCGGCGGGGTTGCGCGGTGGCGGGGCGCGGCCGGGACGTGTGGAAGACTCGCGTGTGGTGTCGCCCCCGTTCTCGATGGTGCCTCGGGGGACCGACATGTCGTTGAAACAACGGTGCGTTACGCTTCGTGGCAGCCTCTCGTTATATAGAACCTACAGACGATGTTGGAGGAATCCGCAATGGCCGCCCCAGCTGCCGCGATTGCCGCGCCAAGCGTTCTCGCTGATCTCCTGCCCGCTCGCACGAAGGCCGCCGCGTACGCGCGCGACGCCGTGCTCGTGCTCGGCGGCGCCGCCGCCGTCGGCGCTTCCGCGCAGATCGCGATCACCATCCCGCAGATCAGCCCGGTCCCGTTCGTGCTCACCACGTTCACCGTGCTCCTCCTCGGCGCCGCCTACGGGCCGCTCCGCGCCGGGGTCACCCTCGCGCTCTACCTCGCCGCGGGCGCGGCGGGCGTCCCGTGGTTCACCGAGGGCACCTCGGGCTACGCGATGCCGACCTTCGGCTACATCATCGGCTTCCTGGCCGCGTCCGTCGCGGTCGGCTTCCTCGCCAAGCGCGGCGGGGACCGCACGATCCTGAAGACCGTGGGGCTCATGGTCGTCGGCAACGTCCTCATGTACGCGTTCGGCGTCCCCTACCTCGCCTTCGCGCTCGACATGAGCGCAGGCGACGCGATCGCGGCGGGCATGACCCCGTTCCTCGCGGGCGACGCCGTGAAGCTCGTCGTCGCGGCACTGCTCCTGCCCGGCACCTGGGCGCTCGTCAACCGGTTCCGCCACAGCGAGGACTAGGGCGCGACCAGAGGCGCGAAGCGCAAGGGCCCCACCGGATCTCCGGTGGGGCCCTGTCACGTTCGCCTTACTCGATCTCCCAGCCGATGCCGAGCGCGCCGGGCCTGGGCACCGGCTCGGCCAGCGCGACGGTCCGGTTCGGGCCCAGCTGGAGGTCGCCGGTCTCGCGCTTCTCGCGTTGGAGGCTCGACTGCGCGAAGCGGTACACGCGCTTGGGGATCGCGTCCGGCGCGAACCGCACCTGCAGCGAGTACTGGTCCACCGGGTAGCGGAACGCGTTGCCGTGCCCGCTGGAGGTGCCGCCGTTGCCCTGCACGACGATCTCGAACAGGTGCGTCGCGCCCTTCGGCAGCGGCGTGTCGAACACGATCTCCGCCAGTGCGACCGGCGCGTCCGGGTGGCGCAGGATGTTCGGGACGGTGCAGTCGCGGACGGGCTTGAACTCGATGTCGTCGATGTCGCAGCCCTCGTCGCCGCGGTACAGCAGGATGTAGCGGTCGACGTCGTCGCGGCGGGCGCGCACGAGCATCGACAGCTCGAACACGGACTCCTGCCATTCGGAGTCGACGTGGACGATGACCTGCTGGCTGAGGATGTCCAGGGTGTGCTCTCGCGAGGCGGGGACCTGGTCGCACAGTTCGCGGACGGCGTCGCCGCCGAGGACCGCGTCGGGGCGGGGGAGCTGGCCGCGGATGGAGCGGGGGCCGCGGGCCCGCTTGGGGCCCAGGAGGACCCGCAGGGAGCCTGCGGGCAGCTCGAGGAGGTCTTCGAGGGCGGTGACGGCCGCGAGGGACTCGGCGCGCTCGGGCCGGGAGCGGCCGGACTGCCAGTAGCTGAGGCTCGTGGTGGACACGGTGATGCCGCGCATGGCGAGGCGGTGGCGGATGCGGTCGAGACCGAGCCCGCTGGTCTGGATGGCCACCCGCAGGGCAGTGTGGAACGGCCCGGCGCGAAGCGCTTCGGCGAGCTCAGGCGTCATCGGCACACACACTTTCTCTCGACACGGGCGTCGAAGACTCGACCTTCTGCGGCACCCGGTCCCGGGGCGGCGACCCCTTCTGATCGGAAAGGTAGGAGGATTCGTCAGATTCTATCTCGCGCGCACCACGACGTATTACGCCGACTAATGCGGAAGATTTCGGCCTCCGGATCCCACGGTGCGGAACGGCGCGGAGGGGGTCCCGGGGCCCGCGCGAGTGAGCCTGGACGCCCGGGCCACGGCGGAGCAGGGGAGCCCCGAACCGAAAGTAGTATGGACGGGCCATGGCCTATCTCGATCACGCCGCGACCACGCCGATGCTCCCGCAGGCGCTCGACGCCTACGTCCGCACCGCCCGCGCCCTCGGCAACGCCTCCTCCCTCCACGGTTCCGGGCGCACCGCCCGCCGCACGGTCGAGGAGGCCCGCGAGCGCATCGCCGAAGCCCTGGGCGCCAAACCCGGGGAGGTCGTCTTCACCGGCTCGGGCACCGAGGCCGACAACCTCGCCGTGAAGGGCGTCCACTGGCACCGCCGCACCGCTGGACGCAACCGCGTGGTCACCACCGCGATCGAGCACCACGCGGTCGCCGACGCCGTCGCCTGGCTCGGCGACCACGAGAAAGCCGACGTCACCGAGCTGCCGGTCGACAAGGTCGGCCGCGTCGACACCACCGCCCTCGCCGAGCTCCTCGCCGAACGCGGGGACGAGATCACGGTGCTCACCTGCATGTGGGCGAACAACGAGGTCGGCACCCTCCAGCCCATCGGCGAGATCGCCGCGCTCGCGGCCGCCCACGGCATCCCCGTGCACACCGACGCGATCCAGGCCGTCGGCCACGTCCCGGTCGACTTCGCCGCGTCCGGCGCGGCCGGGCTCGCCCTCTCGGGCCACAAGCTCGGCGGCCCCACGGGCACGGGCGCGCTCATCCTGCGCCGCGACGTGAAGGCCGTGCCGCTGCTCCACGGCGGCGGCCAGGAGCGCGAGATCCGCTCCGGGACCCTGGACGTGCCCGGGATCGCCGCGCTCGCCGAGGCGGTCGCCCACGCCGTGCGCACCCAGGAGGCCGAGTCGCAGCGGCTCGCGGCGCTCCGCGACGACCTCGTCGCCCGCATCCGCCTGGTCGTCCCCGAGTCGATCTACAACGGCGACCCGGAGTCGCGCCTGCCCGGGAACGCGCACTTCTCGTTCCCCGGCTGCGAAGGGGACGCCCTCCTCATGCTCCTCGACGCCGCCGGTGTCGAATGCGCCACAGGCTCGGCCTGCTCGGCGGGGATCGCGCAGCCCTCGCACGTGCTGCTCGCGATGGGCGCCGAAGCCGACGACGCCCGCTCCTCCCTGCGCTTCACGCTCGGCTGGCCCACCACGAAAGCCGACATCGACGCGCTCGTCGCGGCCCTGCCCGAGGCCGTGCGCCGCGCGAAGACCGCCGGGCTCTCCTAGCGGCTTCCGGAAACGGGCCTAAGGTTGATGACGTGAAACTGCGAGTACTGGCCGCCATGAGCGGCGGAGTCGACTCGGCCGTCGCCGCCGCCCGCGCCGTCGAGGCCGGGCACGACGTCACCGGCGTCCACCTGGCGCTGTCGAAGAACCCCCAGACCTACCGGACCGGGGCCCGCGGCTGCTGCACCATCGAGGACTCCCGCGACGCCCGCCGCGCCGCCGACGTCCTCGGCATCCCCTTCTACGTGTGGGACATGGCCGAGCGCTTCCACGAGGACGTCGTCGAGGACTTCTACGCCGAGTACGCGGCCGGGCGCACCCCGAACCCGTGCCTGCGCTGCAACGAGAAGATCAAGTTCGCGGCCGTCCTCGACCGCGCCCTCGCGCTCGGCTTCGACGCCGTCGTCACCGGCCACTACGCCCGCAAAGGCGACGACGGGCTGCTGCGCCGCGCCGTCGACCCCGGCAAGGACCAGTCGTACGTGCTCGCCGTCCTCACCCCGACCCAGCTCGCCGGGTCCATGTTCCCACTCGGCGACACCCCGAAGGACCAGGTCCGCGTCGAGGCCGAGACCCGCGGCCTCGCCGTCGCCCGCAAGCCCGACAGCCACGACATCTGCTTCATCGCCGACGGCGACACCTCCGGGTTCCTCAAGAACCGGCTGGGCCGCAAAGAGGGCGAGATCGTCGACGCCGCCTCCGGGGAAGTCCTCGGCAGCCACGACGGCTCCCACCAGTTCACGATCGGCCAGCGCCACGGCCTCGGCCTCAAACGCCCCGCCGCCGACGGCAAGCCCCGCTACGTCCTGTCGATCACGCCCGTCGACAACCGCGTCGAGGTCGGGCCGCGCGAGGCGCTGCGCGTCGACCGCATCCGCACCGGCGCGCCCGTGTGGCTCGCGCCCGAGCGGACCGGCCCGTTCGAGGCCGAGATCCAGCTCCGCGCCCACGGCGAGGTCTACCCCGCGACCATCACTCCCGGGGCCGAAGGCCTCACCGCGAAGCTCCACAAGCCCGCGTTCGGCGTCGCCGCCGGGCAGGCCCTCGTCGTCTACGACCCGGCGGCCGAAGGCGACGCGGTCCTCGCGTCCGGCACCATCGACGCCACGGAATCGGTTGAGGCCGCGGGTGTCTGACGCACTGCCCATGGGGGTCGCCACCGGCGTCGGCTCCCTCCCCGGAACCGATGTCGCCGAATCGGTGAACGTCGTCTTCGGGGAACTCCCCGAATGGCCGCACCTGCCCGAGCTGCCCGACCGGGGCCTCGGCGCCGACATGATCGGCCGCGGCGCGGCGCTCCTGGTCAACCTGCCCGTCCAGTGGTGGGCGTTCCGCTGGGAGATCGCCGACCTGCCCGGCCGGGACGCGCGCCGCGCCCTCGACTTCCTCGAACGCGACCTCGACGCCCTCCACGAGGTCGACGCCGACGGCCCTGTCCGCCTCACCAGCGTCGGCCCGTTCACGCTCGCCGCGAACCTGTGGCGGCGCACCGGCGGCGCGATGCTCGCCGACCCCGGCGCGGTCGCCGACCTCACCGCGTCCCTCGCCGAAGGGCTGCGGAACCACGTCGCGGCAGCGCAGGCGCGGATGCCGAAGGCCGCCTTGTCGGTCCAGATCGACGAGCCGAGCCTCCCGGCGGCGCTGGCGGGCCGCGTGAACACCGAGTCGGGGCTTGACTTCTACCGCCGCGTGCCCGCCGAGGTCGCGCGCGAGCGGCTGCGGGAGCTGATCGACCAGGTCGGCGTCCCGGCGGTCGTGCACTGCTGCGCGCCGGACGTGCCCGTGAAGCTGTTGGAAGAGGCCGGGGCGCAGGCGCTCTCGCTCGACCTGACCCTGGTGGACCTCGACGACGTGCCGAAGGTCGACGCCTTGGGGGAGTACCTCGACGGCGGCGGTCGGCTCATCGCCGGTGTGGTGCCCTCGCTCGGGCAGCCCCGGCCCGGGGTAGGCAAGGAAGCGGCCGACCGCGTTCGGGCCCTATGGCACCGGCTCGGTTTCAGCGACGAGCAGCTGCCGCGGCAGGTGAGCGTCGCGACGACGTGCGGCATGGCCGGGGCGAGCCCGGAGTGGGCGCGGTTCGCTATGGAGGCGAGCCGCGAAGCCGCCGACCGGCTCCGCGGCTGACCTTTCACTCAGGCCTTGTCGGCCCGGTTCTTGGCGACGACCTCGTCGATCGTCTGCTTGTTGAAGTCGGCGGTCGAGTTCAGGTGCGGGAACGGCGTCTCGGGCACCGGCAGGTCGAGGGCCGCGCACAGCGGCCCCCAGCCCGCGCCGGTCTCGAACTCGACGAGCCGGTTCGCGGGGATCGTCGCGCGCACCCGCTCGTGGTAGCGGTCGTAGGCGGCTTTGACGGCCGCGGGCTCGGAGCGGTCGGCGTCGCCGAAGGTCTTCTCCCACAGGGCGTCGATCATGGCGGGCCAGTCCGGTCCGCCGAATTCCGCGCTCTTCTCCGGAGACTCGAAGGCCTGGAAGATGGTGTTGTTGGCGCTCTTCCACCAGGTCTCGAAGCTGTCGCGGCGGGAGAGGACGACGATCGCGTCCGGGTAGGCCTCGGCCAGTTCGGCGTAGAACGCCGAGCCCGGCCAGTCGACGGCGGCCGCGTATCCGCCGAGCAGCTCCTCCCAGTCGGGGAGGTCGCCGCGGGCCGCCGCCAGGAAGGCGGGCGGGTCGGTCTCGGTGCGGCCGAAGACCTCGGCCATGTGGTGGCAGGGGGCGTCGAGGAGGGTTTCGAGGGCGTTCTTGAGGGTCATGGTTCCTGTGCGCGGGAGTCCCGCTCCGATTACTCGCAACATTCACGTAACGTAAACGGCCGCAACAGAACCCACAAGTGCGATCGACGCTCGCGTCTAGTCCCGGTGAGCGGGACGCCGATGGCGCGGCAGCTCAGTGGCCGCCGCGCCACCGGGAGTGACTTTGGACATTCCCTCAGGCAAACGTCGCGTACGCGCCCGCCATCTGCCCGGTCAGGTCGGCTGCGGCCGCCTCGGCCGTCGCGTCGCTCGCGACACCCGTGACCAGCGCGTACAAGAGCAGGTTCTCGGACGTGATGTAGTACTGGAGCTGGCGTTCCGCCCCGGACCCGGAGGAGAGAACGTACCCGCTGGTGCGCTCCTGGACGAGCCAGTCGCCGCCGGAGTACCCCTCGACGGCGCCCGCCACGCGGTCCGACGCGGTCGCGGCCGAATCCGTGTACTCGAGCTTCGCTTCGACGCGGACGTCCCCGCTGAAGTACCCGCACGTGAGCCACGCCGTCGCGGGCGGCGCCTCGTCAATGAACGCGTTCGTGGCGCCGCCGGGCTCGAGGCCCCGTTCGGTCTCCGCGGCGAGCCATTCGCTCGTCCTGCCGTGGTCGAGCGATTCGCAGGTCTCGACCTGGAAGAACCCGACCTTGGGCGGCGCCGCCGCGTCCTCGTTCGGCGCGTACGACTCCTGTACGTCGACCGTTGGCGGGTCGTCGCGGTCCTCGTCGTATTCGTCGTACTCGTCCTCCAGGCCGTAGACGCCGCCCCAGTCGCAGTACATGTACGGGTCGGCGTCCTTGTAGTCCTCGAGCAGGTCCGCGGCGCGCTGGCTGCCGAGGTTCCAGGCCATGAGCTCCCGGTCCCCGTCGTACCGGTTGCCGAGGATGCAGACGAGCTCGTCCTCGGTGAGCGAGGCGAACTCGGGCACCGCGTCGTCGGACAGGTCGTCGAGGTAGGCGAGGTCGAGCTTGCGGTCGTGCTCGATGTTGGAGCGGGCGATGAGCGCGTCCGGGTTCACCGCGGCGAGCCCGAGCAGCGCGAGCGCGCCCGAGGCAAGCACGGCGCGCGGCAGCCACGCGGCTTTGAGCTTCCAGCAGCACACGATGACCAGCGCGAACAGAACCGCGAGCCAGATCTCGACGGTGAAGATCCAGACGCGCATCCGCGTGAGCCCGAACGTCTCGGCGTAGGTGTACATGCGGTACAGCGCCGACGCGATGACCACCATGGACAGGACGCAGAGCAGGCCGAGCAGGATGCGGGCGGCGAGGCGGTCGGCCTTGGTGCGCTTAGGCGCGAGCCACGCGGCGACGGCGATGACCGCGAGGGACAGCGCCGCGACGAAGCTCAGCTGCCAGAAGCCCTGGCGGGCGTACTCGGCGGGGGTGAGCCCGGCGGTCTCCATGACGTACTCCTCGCCGCCGAAGAACACGCGCAGCTGCACCGCGATGAACGCGACGAACAGGAGGTTCAACGCGCCCAGCGGTACCGCGAGCTCGAAGCGGGAGACCGTGCGGTGCTCCCCTTCGGGGCGGTCGGAGTCGAAGCCCGGCCTGGCGACCGCCGTGTACGTCCACACCAGAGCGAGCGGGAACAAGATGGCGGCGAGCATGAGCCGCAGGACGAACTCGCCGAAGTTCATCTCCGGCAGCAGCTGCACGACGAGGTCGGCGAACGTGCTGTCGGCGGCGGCGAACAGCCCGCCGAAGACGAGGAGCAGCGCGACGGTGATGAGCACGACCCACAGGTTCCGCATGCTGGAGCCGCCCGCGCGTTCGCCGGTGCCGCGGCCGCGCTTGGCCCAGCGGAACGACTCGGCGAGGCCTTCGAGCCAGCCGCCGAACATGGTGATCGTGGTGCCGCTGAAGCGCCGCTGCGGCGCGAGCGCGAGCGGCGTCAGCAGGAATGCGGCTGCGGTGCAGAGGAATACGACCCATCCGGCGTCGCGGACCGCCGCGACCGACCACAGGGCCGCGACCAGGACCGCTCCCGGCAGGCGCGGCACGAGGTCTCTCGGGTCGCCCGCGGCGAGCGGCACCGCGACCATGGCGATGCCGGTGAGCGACAGGCCGATGCCGACGCCCGAACCGGTGAACGCCGCCCAGGTGCCGAACAGGGCGATCGCGACGACCAGGACGACGACCGCCGGTCGCGGGGTCTCGTCCGGCCGGTGCCAGCGCGGGTTCGGGGGAGCGATGTAGCGCGGGCGGCCCGTCTGGTCGTAGACGGCGGCCTGCCGCTGGTATTCGGCTGGGGTCAGCGGCCTGGCGTACTGCTGCGCGGGCAGCGGCGGCGGGGGCGGGACGGCGGCGGCGGGCCGCTCGGCGGCGACGACCGCGGGCCGCGGGGGAGCGGGATCACCTTGCGCGGGAACCGGTTCGGGGCCGGGGGCCGGAGCGGCCGCCGCGGGCCTGTCTGCGTCCGTGGCGTTCGTCGGCTGCGGGGGAGCGGGGTCACTTTGCGCGGGAAGCGGTTCGGGTCCGGCGGCGGGCGCGGGCCCGACGGCGTCCGCGGGGTCGGTCTCGGGGCGGGAGTCGCCCATCGGCGTCTCGGGCCGGTGCCCGGCAGCGTCTCGGGACGGCTCAGCCTGAGGCGGTTCGGTCCGGGACGGTTCGCTCGCGGTCGCACCGGGTGCCGATTCGGCGTCCTCGGGCCGCGGAGCTGGGGAGTCAGCAGGTTCGCTCATTCAAGAGCCCCTTCTCATCGGAGGGAGTGCCGACAATAGCGGTCGTCGTCAACCATGGGAAGTGTCCACTACAGAGCGTCGCTGGTATGTGCCGGACAAATTCGCCCAAGCTCCCGCAATTCCCGAGGTGTTGTGAGAACTCCCACCGGCCGCAACCTTGTGGTTCACTGGATTCGTGATGGCGCAAAGCGGACACGACGACCACGACCACGACAGCGGGGCCCACAACGGCGGCGGGCCCGGCTCGATCGGCAGCCGGCTCAACTGGCTCCGCGCGGGCGTGCTCGGCGCGAACGACGGCATCGTCTCGGTCGCGGGGATCGTCATCGGCGTCGCGGGCGCGACCGCCGACCGCTCCACGATCCTCGTCTCCGGCGTCGCCGGGCTCGTCGCGGGCGCGTTCTCGATGGCGGGCGGCGAGTACACCTCCGTGTCGACCCAGCGCGACACCGAGTCGAGCCTCGTCGAGGCCGAGAAGCGCGAGCTCGACGAGAACCCCGAGGAAGCCGAGGACGAACTCGCCACGAGCCTGCGCGACCGGGGCCTGACGGAGGACACCGCCCGCAACGCCGCCCGCGAGCTGTCGCGCCGCAACCCGTTGCGCGCCCACGCGGTCGTCGAATACGGCCTCGACCCCGACGACCTCACCAACCCCTGGCACGCCGCGATCTCCTCGTTCCTCGCGTTCACGTGCGGCGCACTGCTGCCGCTGCTGGCGATCACCCTGCTGCCCGAGGGCATCCGCGTGATCGGCTGCGCGGTCGCGGTGATCGCGGCGCTGGCGCTCACCGGGTTCACCTCGGCGCGGCTCGGCGGCGCGCCGAAGGGCCGGGCGATGCTGCGGGTCATGGCAGTCGGCGCGCTGACGATGGTCGCGACCTACGTGATCGGCTCCGCGTTCGGCGTCGCCACCGCCTAGAGCCAGTTGTGGCGCTTGAACACGACGTACAGCAGGCCCGCCGAGAGCAGCATGAGGCCCATCGCCATCGGGTAGCCGAGCACCCACGACAGCTCCGGCATGTGCGTGAAGTTCATGCCGTAGATCCCGGCCACCAGGCCCGGCGTGAACAGGATCGCCGCCCACGACGAGATCTTCTTGACCTGGTCGCCCTGCTCGATGCTCGCGTGCGAGAGCTGCCGCATCTCCTCGTTCTGCGCCTGCGTCACCAGCGTCGAGTGCACGGTGAGCGCGTTCTCCAGCAGGGCCCGGAACGTGTCGGCGCGCTCGACGATGCGCAGCACGTGGTCGAGCACGTCCCGCATGTCGCGGCGCAGCTCGATGTCGACCTGGTACTTGTCGTACCCGGACTCCAGGGACTTGAAGATCCGCACGAGCGGATGCGTGGCCCTCTGGAACGCCATGGCCTCGCGGGCGAGCTCGTAGATGCGGCGGGCGACGTCGGGGTCGTTCGAGAACAGCTGGTCCTCGATCTCGTCGATGTCGTCCTCCATGCCGTCGACTACGGGCGCGTAGCAGTCCACGACCTCGTCGAGCACGGCGTACAGGACCGCCTGCGGCCCGAGCGCGAGCAGTTCGGGGTCCGCTTCGAGCCGCCTGCGGACGCTGGCGAGGTCGGGGGACTCGGCGTGGCGGATGGTGATGGCGAAGTTCGGGCCGATGAACAGGTGCACCTCGCCGAACTCGACCTGCTCGGTCGCCTCGAGATAGCGGGCGGGGCGCAGGACCACGAAGAGGGTGTCGCCGAAGCGCTGCAGCTTCGGGCGCTGGTGCCCGGTCCGGGCGGCCTCGACGGCGAGGTGGTGCAGCTCGAACTCCTCGGCGACGGCCGCCAGCTCGGCCCCGGTGGGGCGGTAGAGCCCGATCCAGGCGAAGCCGCCGTGCTCGTGGAGGTCCTCGAAGGTCTGGTCGAGGGTCACGTGGTGCGACTCGCGCACTCCCTTGCGGTAGATGGCGCTGTCGACGATCGGCATCAGGCCAGTCTAGGCACCGGCCGCGACCGACCGGAACCCACGCGAGCGGCCGTCACATTCGAGGGCGCTCGACTTCGCCCAGGTGCTCGACGGGCATGGTCAGGTATCGGTCGATGGTCGGCCCGATGGTCTCGGCGAGCTCGTCGGGGCTCAGCGACGCGACCGGTTCGAGCTTGAGGATGTACCGGGCCACGACCAGGCCGAACACCTGGCTGGCGATGAAGCTCGCCCGCGCCGGGACGCGGTCGACCTCGTCGCCGAGGATGTCCTCCACTGTCTTCACGATCCGGTGCTCGAACAGCTGGCGCAGCACGAACGACATCGCGGGTTTCGAGAGGCTCGTGCGGACCACCGCGAGCAGCTTCTCCTGGTGCGGGCCGTCCCAGATCGCCACGAACGCCTTCATGAGCCGCCCGCCCGCGCCCTCGACCCCGCCCGCGCTGAGGACGGCCGCGACCTCAGGGGCCGGGTCCATCGGCAGTTCGATGGCGGCGAGGAACAGGTCGTCCTTCGATCCGAAGTAGTGGTGGATCAGCGAGGGGTCGACCCCGGCCTCGGAGGCGATGCGCCGCATGGAGACCGACTCGAACCCCTCCTCGGCGAACAGCCGCCGCGCGGCGGCCAGGATCTCGGCCTTCGTGTCGGGATTGCCTGACCGCCGTCCGGCGCGCTTCGTTCTGGCCACGGGTGAACCCTAGTTCGTGCGCCGCCGCAGCGTCGCGGCTCCGAGCGCCGTTGCGACGAGCGCCGCAGCGGCCACGATCGCGAGGTCGCCCCACATGGCGGCCGTGATCTCGGTGTTGACCTGCACTTCGGTGAGCGCCTTGACCGCGTACGTGACCGGCAGGACGTCCGAGACCCCTTGCAGCCAGCCGGCCATCTGGTCCCGCGGCCAGATCAGCCCGCACAGCAGCAGCTGCGGGACGACGAACACGGGCATGAACTGGATCGCCTGGAACTCGGTGGTCGCGAACGCGGACACGAAGAGCCCCAACGCCATCCCGAACAGCGCGGCGACGATCGCGATGAGGAACACCGCCCACACCGGACCGGCCGTGTCGAGCCCGAGGAACGCGAACGCCACGGTCGCCGCGATCGCGGTCTGCGCCGCTGCGGCCGCGCCGAACGCGATCGCGTACCCGCACACCAGGTCGAGTTTCCCTGTCGGCGTGGTCATCAGCCGCTCCAGGGTCCCGCCGGTGCGCTCGCGCAGCAGCGTGATCGAGGTGATCATGAACATCATCATGAACGGGAAGAACGCCAGCAGGATCAGCCCGACGGTGTCGAACACCTGCGGCGCGGCGTCCATGATGGCGGAGATGAGCGCGATCATCAGGCTCGGCACGGCGAGGATGAGCACGACGGTGCGCCGGTCGTTGAGGAGCTGCCGGAGGATCCGCCCGGCGGTGATGAAAGTGATGCGCAGCGACATGTCAGTTCGCCTTCTCGAGTTCGCGGATGAGGTGGAGGAAGGCAGCTTCGAGGTTCGCAGTGCCCGTGGCGGCGCGCAGGTCGGCGGGGGTGTCGTCAGCGATGAAGCGGCCCTCGCGCAGCAGCAGGAGCCGGTCGCAGCGGTCGGCCTCGTCCATGACGTGGCTGGAGACGAGCAGGGTCGCGCCCTGCTTCGCGAGCTCGCGGAACTGGTCCCACAGCTCCTCGCGGATGACCGGGTCGAGGCCGACGGTGGGCTCGTCGAGGACGAGCACCTCGGGTTCGATGACGAGCGCGCACGCGAGCGACGTGCGGGTCTTCTGGCCGCCCGAGAGGTTCGCGGCGAGCTTGTGCGCGTGGTCGCCCATGCCGACGCGCTCGATCGCGCCCATGGCCTCGGAGCGGCTGCGGCCGTAGAGGGCCGCGAAGTAGGCGACGTTCGCCTTCACCGACAGGTCCGGGTAGATCGAGGCGTCCTGGGTCACGTACGCGACGCGGCTGCGCAGGGGCTTGGCGCCAGCAGGGTGGCCGAGAACGTTCACGGTGCCGGACTTGACCTTCTGCGTGCCGACGACGGCGCGGATGAACGTGGTCTTGCCCGAGCCCGAGGGGCCGAGCAGGCCGGTGACGGACCCGGCGGCGATGCGGGTCGAGACGTTTCTGAGGACGGGCTGCCCGCCCCGGTCGACGACGAGGTCGTCGACCGCGATGGCGGCGTCGGGGGTGGTGGGTGGCATCGGAGCCTCCAGTAATTCATCGATTGATGAATTCAGCGTACCACTAATTCATCGACTAGTGAATTACCTTGAGTGTGACACGCCGAACCGCCGCAGTGCAGCGAAAAGGCGATCCGGCCGGACCGGCTGGCGGTTCGAGGGCGTCTCGCGCGGCCCGGCCCAAGAAAGGAGCGATCCGGCCCCTCACTGGAGGCTCGACATCGTCCGGAGAGCGAAAAAGGCGATCCGGCCGCGCACGGGGACGTGCGCGCGGCCGGACCGCCACTCGGGAGATGAAGTTCCTAGAGGACGCCCTTGCTCCAAGGCCCCCAGATCGCGACCGTCCGCCCCGGCTCCAGCGCCGGGTCGCCCAGCGTGCCCCGCGTCGCGCCCTGCATGTTCGCGAACAGCACCTTGCCGTCAGGCGAGAACGCCGCGCCGCACCACTCGGTGCTCCCCTCGTGGTACACCAGCGGGAAGATCTCCCCGTCCCGCGTCAGGCCGCGCATCGCGGGCAGGTCCCGGCTCGTGTCCTCGCACAGGATCAGGTTCCCGCCCGGCGACACCGTGATGTTGTCCGGATAGGACAGGAGCTCCGCGTCCGGCGACTCGAACACCAGCTTGATCGTCCCGCCCTTGTGCCCGCGCGGCCGGTACTCCCACAGCTGGCCCTCGCCCTCGTCGCCGCCCGACGTGGACGCGATGTAGACCGCGCCGTCGCCGTAGAAGCAGCCCTCGAGCCGCCCGAACACCGCCGCGCCCCGCGCCCAGCCCTGGTTGAACACGGCCAGCGGGTCCTCTTCGGCGTCGGCCGGGTCCGGGTCGTCGATGTCGACCCACTCCACGTACAGGCCCTTCCCGGCGCGCTGGCCGGTGCGGGTGTCGTAGTTCCACTCGTCGGCGATCTTGAGCATCTGCAGTTGCCCGCCCTCGGCGAGGTCGCCGGGGACGTTCGGCAGGAACCGGTAGAACCCGGCCGTGTTCTGGTCCTCGGTCTCGTAGACCACGCCCGAGCGCGGGTCCACCGCGACCGCCTCGTGCACGAAGCGGCCCATCTCCTTGAGCGGCACCGGAACCGTCTCGCCGTCCTCGGCCGAGGGCACCTCGAACACGTACCCGTGCTCGGCCGCCCAGCCCGCGCCCTTCCCGGCCGTGGTCTCCTCGCACGAGAGCCACGAGCCCCACGGGGTCGGCCCGCCCGCGCAGTTCACGATCGTGCCCGACAGCGACTGCCAGGCCTCCGTGAAGTGCGGCTCGCCGTCCTCCCAGCGAACGCTCATCGTCGTGGTCCCGCCGCCCGCGAGCGCGTCGTAGCGGAACTCCGGGCTCCCGGCCGGGACGCCCGCGCCGGGCTCGTTGCGCTCCTCGTGGTTGCGCACGAGCCGCCACTGGCCGCGCCGCCCGGTCGGGAAGCAGGCCATGCCGTCGTGCGCGAGCGGCGTGCGGAAGCCGTCCCGCATGGGGGACGCGGCGACCGCGAACACCTTGAAGTCGAATCCCTCAGGGAGCCAGAGGGTCTGGGAGAAGCCGGTCTCGGGGTCGGTCCGCGTCAGCTCCCGCAGCTCGCCGTAGCCGCCGTTGTCGGGGCAGTCGCGGTCCTTCTCGCCGTCCTTCGCGTGGGCCGCGCGGACCGCGAGGCCCTCCATGGCGGCGACCGCGAAGAGGCTCGCGCCCGCGGCTGTCGCGCCGCGGCGCAGGAAGCTGCGGCGGTTCGAGCCGCCGATCGACGTGATCGCCATTCCGGACTCCTTTGAGCGGGGCGTAAGAGGGGCTGTACGGGCCGTACGCGGCCGATCCTTCCGTTCCACGGGGTTGGCGAGGCAAGCACGACGTGAACGCAAGGTGACCGGTTGCATAAGGCTTCGGCCTCCCCGAAACGTCGTACCCAGCTGACACAATGGGGCCGTGAGCACCCATGACGCAGAACCGGACGGCACCGACCGGACCGCAGGCCCCGCATTCGACCGCGCCCGCGCGCGACACGAGGACCTGGCGGTGGAGATCACCGAGCACCGCCGCCGGTACTACGCCGAAGACGCGCCCACCATCTCGGACAGCCAGTTCGACGAGCTCATGCACGAGCTCGTCGACCTCGAGACGGCCTACCCCGAGCTGAAGAACGAGGACTCGCCGAGCCAGCAGGTCGGCACCTTCTCCACGGCGTTCACCCCCGTGCAGCACCTCGAGAAGATGCTCAGCCTCCAAGACGTCTTCAGCCTCGACGAGGTCCAGACCTGGGCCGACAGGATCACCGCCGAGGTCCCCGACGAGCCCTACCTCTGCGAGGTCAAGATCGACGGCCTCGCCGTCGACCTCGTGTACGAGAACGGCCGCCTCACCCGCGCCGCCACCCGCGGCGACGGCGTCACCGGCGAGGACGTCACCGCGAACGTGGCCACCATCGAGGCCGTCCCGCAGCGCCTCGCCGCCGCCGACGGCTTCGACGTGCCCGAGCTCCTCGAAGTGCGCGGCGAGGTCTACTTCCCCAGCGCCGACTTCGCGCGCCTCAACGAGTCCCAGGTCGCCGCGGGCAAGGCCCCGTTCGCGAACCCGCGCAACGCCGCCGCCGGGTCCCTGCGCCAGAAGGACGCCGCGAAGACCGCCGAGCGCCCGCTCAGCTTCATCGCGCACGGCCTCGGCGCGCTGCGCGGCTTCGAGCCGGACTCGCAGTCGCACGCCTACGCCGCGCTCGACGCCTGGGGCCTGCCCGTCAGCCCGTACTGGCGCGTCGTCGGCACCGTGAAGCAGGCGTTCGAGTACATCGCCGAGTTCGGCGAGCAGCGGCACGAGCTCGTCCACGAGATCGACGGCGTCGTCATCAAGATCGACGACATGGCCGTGCAGCGGCGCCTGGGCGCGACCTCCCGCACGCCCCGTTGGGCCGTCGCCTACAAGTTCCCGCCCGAGGAGGTCAACACGAAGCTCCTCGACATCAAGGTCTCCATCGGACGCACCGGCCGCGCCACCCCGTACGCCGTGCTCGAGCCCGTGCGCGTCGCGGGCTCCGAAGTCGAGTTCGCGACCCTCCACAACGCCGACCAGGTCAAGGCCAAGGGCGTCCGCATCGGCGACACCGTCGTCGTCCGCAAGGCCGGGGACGTCATCCCCGAGATCGTCGCGCCCGTCGAGGCCGTCCGCACCGGCGACGAGACCGAGTTCGTCATGCCCGAGCGCTGCCCCGAGTGCGACAGCGTCCTGGCCCCCGCCGCAGAGGGCGACGTCGACCTGCGCTGCCCCAACGCCCGCTCCTGCCCCGGCCAGCTCCGCGAGCGCCTCGCCTACCTCTCGGGCCGCTCCTGCTTCGACGTCGACCGCATGGGCTACATCGCGTGCGCCGCGCTCGTCGAACCGCTCGGCGCCGACCCGGTCCTCGTCGACGAGGGCGGCGTCTTCGACCTGAAGATGGAGGACCTCCTGCCGATCCGCGTCGTCGTCCGCGACCCCGACACGGGCATGCCCAAGCAGGACCCGAAGACCGGCGAGGACAAGGTCGTCGCCTACTTCGCCAACCAGAGCGGCGAGCCGAAGAAGACCGCCGTCCAGATGCTCGAGAACCTCGAGGCCGCCAAGCGGCAGCCGCTGTGGCGCGTCGTCAACGCGCTCTCGATCCGCCATGTCGGCCCTGTCGCCGCCCAGGCCCTCGCCGAGCACTTCGGCGACCTCGACCGCATCGCGAACGCCGACGAGGCCGAGATGGCCGGCGTCGACGGCGTCGGCCCCACCATCGCCGCCGCCATCAAGGACTGGTTCGCCGTCGACTG
This sequence comes from Glycomyces sp. NPDC048151, assembly GCF_043202775.1. Classification (NCBI taxonomy): domain Bacteria; kingdom Bacillati; phylum Actinomycetota; class Actinomycetes; order Glycomycetales; family Glycomycetaceae; genus Glycomyces; species Glycomyces sp. NPDC048151. The sequence continues at coordinate 138,038 of NZ_JBIDBB010000011.1, forward strand.
GCACCGGGCGATCGTCGAGCGCTGGCGCGAGGCGGGCGTGCGGATGCAGGACGACGCGCCCGACCCGTCCGAGGCGCTGCCGCAGACCCTGGAGGGCCTTACGGTGGTCATCACCGGCGGCATCCCGGACTACACGCGCGAGGGCGCGGCCGCGGCCGTGAAGGCCCGCGGCGGCAAGGTCTCCGGCTCGGTGTCCAAGAAGACCAGTGCGGTCGTGGCGGGGGACAAGCCCGGATCCAAGTACGAGAAGGCCGTCGCGCTCGGCGTCTCGATCGTCACCGGTGAGGATTTCGCGGCGCTGCTCGAAGACGGGTTGTCGCTGCCGGAAACATCTGATGCCGAGACCGACCCAGAATGATCACAAGTTAGTAACGATCCGTATTCCTTCACGGGGGGAGACTCGTTAGTTCAGGGCAGAGTCATCTCGTGGATGCTTGCCCCTTGTCGTACCAACGGCTCGGCGCCCATCGCCCGAAAGGGCCGCCGAGCCTGGAACCGGCCGCGGGAGACGCTGTGGTGAACACCGGATAACGGTTTCTGTAATTGGCATGTCGCGCCTGGTCACAAGTGTGCCGCATGTGCTCCCGGCGTTGTCTGGGAGACGAATTCGCGATATGACAGAGGAGTCGGCCGCGACCGGCACCGGGGGATTCTGGCGCGTTCCCCGGAGACGGCGCGGCAGTGGGAGGAGCGAAATGGCCACGACGCTCATGCGCAACACTGCGCCTCGAGAGCATCCGGGCCGGTACTACGGCTTCATGGCCGCGGTCGCCGTGTTGGCGGTCGTCGGCTCCGTCGCCGTGACCGTTGCGAGCAGCGCGCCCGAGGGCGGCTGGTTCGGCGTGCCCTTCGCGTTCTGGCTCACCGCCGGCCTCGCGATGATCGCCGAGCTGCGCCCGACCCGCTGGGGCGGCCTGTGGATGTCGCCGATGGCCTCCATCTACCTGGTCTACGTCCTCGCCACCATGATCACCTGGGGCTTCCTGCCCGCGCTCATCGTCCAGTCCGCGGCCATCGGCATGCTGATGGTGCAGCTCAAGGCCTCCGCCTGGCGGGCGGTCTTCAACATCTCCCAGCAGGGCGCGGCGCTTGTGCTCGGCTGGTGGGTCTGGGACTCGCTCACCGGGGCCGAGGCCTGGACCGGCTCGGCCGGGCAGCTCCTCGCGGTCTTCGCGGCCGGGTCGGTGTGGACCCTGACGAGCTTCGCGCTCGTCGCGGGCCGCCAGAGCCTCCGCACCGGCGACGGCTGGTTCGACCTGTTCTGGCAGTGGTTCAAGAGCGAGTGGGCCCTGCGCGCCACGCAGGTCGCGATCGCGCCCATCGTCGCGACCGCGGCGATGTCCTCGTGGTGGCTGGTGGCGGCCTCCGCCATCCCCATCTTCGCCGTGTACCGCATCCTCCAGACCGCCGCCGACCGCGAGCGCCAGGCCGACCACGACCCGCTCACGGGCCTGCTCAACCGCAAGGGCTTCCAGCAGGCCGTCGACGGCAAGCTCACCGACGCGGGCGAGACCGGCACCGCCGTGGCCGTCCTCATCCTCGACCTCGACCGGTTCGCGGACGTCAACTCCGCGCTCGGCCACGAGGTCGGCGACCAGCTCCTCATCGAGCTCGCGCACCGCTTCGAGGCGGACAAGCCCAAGGGCAAGGCCATCGCGCGCCTGGGCGGCGACGAGTTCGCGTTCATGTGGTCCGAACTGGACGGCATGACCGACCCGATGGAGTGCGCCCGCGAGATCCGCGCCCGACTGGACGCGCCGATCGTCCTCGGCGACGCGAGCGTCGAAGTGGACGGCTCGGTCGGCGTCGCGGTCTACCCCGACGACGGCTCGGACTTCCAGACCCTGTTCCGCCACGCGGACATCGCGATGTACGAGTCGAAGCAGCGCGCCTCCTCGTTCGCCCGCTACGCGCCCGAGTTCGACCACAACTCGCCCGAGCGGCTCCTCCTCCTCGGCGACGTGCGCCGCACCCTCGACCACCCCGACACGCCCGGCGTGAACCTCTACTACCAGCCGCAGGTGCGCCTGGTCGACGGCGAGGTCATCGGCGCCGAGGCCCTGCTGCGCTACCACCACCCCGAGCGCGGGATCGTCAACCCCGCCGAGATCATCGAGACCGCCGAGCACTCCTCGGTGATGCGCATGCTCACCGAGCGGGTCGTCGACATCGCCCTGCGCCAGCTCCGGTCCTGGAACGAGTCGGGCTACGACCTGCGCATGGCCGTGAACGTCTCGGTGCGCGACCTGCAGTCGCCCGAGTTCACCGACTTCCTCACCGAGCGCATCGACGCGTACGGCGTGGACGCCCGCAAGCTCCAGCTCGAGATCACCGAGTCGGCGCTCATGGCCGACCCGCGGCGGGTCGTCGTCAACGTGCAGCGCCTCTCCGACCTCGGCGTGGGCATCAGCCTCGACGACTTCGGCACGGGCTTCTCCTCGATGCAGCACCTGCGCCGGCTGCCCGTCACCGAGATCAAGATCGACAAGTCCTTCGTGACGACCCTGATCGACGACCCCGACAACGCCGCGATCGTCTCGACCACGATCGACCTGGGCCGGGCCCTGGACGTCGAGGTCGTCGCCGAGGGCGTCGAGGACGAGAAGGTCCGCAAGCAGCTCGAGGACTGGAACTGCCACGCCGGTCAGGGCTGGCACTTCGCCAAGCCGATGGCCGCCGACGCGTTCGAGCGCTGGATGGCCGACCACCAGCGGGACAAATAGCGTTTTCCTTGCGCCACAAGGGAGCAAACGGACACCCTGCGGCCTGCGGGATCAGATTTCCGAAACCGTCTCGGGGAATGTCGGCGCCCTGTGCGAGGCTAGGCCCATGAACGTTGCGATCTCCGACGACGTGCTCGCCGAGTTCGAGCCCCACCGGCGCGAACTCTGCGCGTACGCCTACCGCATGCTCGGCTCCTCGTTCGAGGCCGAGGACGCCGTGCAGGAGGCCTTCACGCGGGCGTGGAAGTCCCACGGCTCCTTCGAAGGCCGCTCCTCCCTGCGCTCGTGGCTCTACAAGATCACCACGAACGTCTGCCTCGACATGCTCAAGGGCCCGCAGCGCCGGGCCCGGCCGATGGACCTGGCCCCGGCCTCAGACGCAGGCTCGCCCCTGCCCGCGCCCGAGCCCGACTACATGTGGGTCGAGCCGATCCCGGACTCGATGGCGTTCGGCGCCGACCCGGCGGCCGCCGCCGAAGCGAAGGACACGCTCCGGCTCGCGTTCGTGGCCGCCGTCCAGCACCTGCCCGCGAAGCAGCGCGCGGTGATGCTCATGCGCGAGGTCCTGCGCTTCTCGGCCGCTGAGACCGCCGAGGCCCTGCAGCTGAGCCCGGCCAGCGTCAACTCGGCGCTCCAGCGCGCCAAGGCCACCATGGAGCAGGTCCACCTGAAGCCGAGCGAGTCCTACGAGATCGACGACGCGGACCTCCGCAAGCTCGTCGACGGCTACGTCAGTGCCTTCGAGGCCTACGACATGGACGCGCTCACGGCCCTGTGCACGCAGGACGTGGCGCTCTCGATGCCGCCGATCCCGCTGTGGGTCCAGGGCCACGCGAGCGTCGCCGAGTTCATGCTCACCACCGGCAAGGGCTGCGAGAACTCCAAGCTCGTGCCCGTCAGCGCCAACGGCCTCCCGGCCTTCGGCCACTACAAGCCGAGCGGCACGCCCGGCCTGTGGGAGCCCTGGTCGATCACCGTGCTCGAACTCGACCACGGCAAGATCTCGGGCCTCAACTACTTCCTGGACACCCCGAAGCTCTTCCCGCTCTTCGGCCTCCCGGCCGAGTACCGCGAATAGCGCCGAGGCCGCCCCGCCGGTGCGGGGCGGCCTTCGCTTTCGGCGGACACTGTCACACCCGCGTCATACGGTGTCGGTATGCCTGTTCACTTCAAGATCGTCGTCGACTGCGCCGACCCGCACCGCGTGGCCGCCTTCTGGGCCGAGGCCATGGACTACAAGCTCGAGGACCACTCGTCCTTCATCGCGGGCCTCCTCGCGCAGGGGATCATCACCGAGGACCTCCTCACCGAGGTCGACGGCCGCCACGCGTGGAAGACCCTCGCCGCGATCCGCAACCCCGACGACCCCTTCGACGAGGCCTCCGACGCCGGGAAGGGCATGCGGATCCTCTTCCAGCAGGTCCCCGAGCCCAAGACCGTGAAGAACCGCCTCCACCTCGACCTCCATGTCGGCCTCGACAACATCGACTCGGAGGCCGAGCGCCTCGAGGCCCTCGGCGCCACCCGCCACTCCGAACGCCTCCAGGAGGGCCCCGCCCAGTGGATCGTCATGCAGGACCCCGAAGGCAACGAGTTCTGCGTCCACTCCTGACGGCTCCGACCTGGCATGATGGAGGGTGCCCTGCCCGCACCCCTGATCGGAGTCCGCATTGGAGGAGCTTCCCGATGAATCCCCGTCCCCCGAGCCCACGGGCGGAGGCCTCGACTTGGGCGCCCTGAAACCCTGGCACATACTCATCCTGCTCGGCCTGTTCGCGGTGGTCGCCGCGGTCGTCGTGACGATCGTGCTCGTCGCCAACTCCTCGAAGCGGAAGCTGCAGCAGCCGCCGTACCCGCCGCAGGGCTACCCGCAGCAGCAGTACCCGCCGCAGGGCTATCCGCCCCCCGGCTACCCGCCGCAGCCGCCGTCCGGAACCCAGGCTCCGCCCGGACACCCGCCCGCGGGTCCGCCGCCGACCTGACACGCACGAAGGGCCGCTTCGCTACTGCGAAGCGGCCCTTCGGGTTTCCTGGTGTTACTGCTGCGGGTAAGGCATGTAGAACGGCTCCCACTGGTGTCCGTCCAAGTCGAGGAAGGTGCGGCCGTACATGCCGACCTCGGCCTCCTGGGCGCGGCGGTCCTGCTTCGCCGTCTCCTCCGTGCCGCCCGCCTTGAGGGCGGCGTCGGTGAGCTCGTCGACCGCGCCGCGGTCGGGCAGGGCCAGCGCGTAGGCGGCGGCCGAGAACGCCGCGGTGTCGGCGATGGGCCGCTCGGCGAACGTCGTGTAGAACTCCTTGGTCAGCAGCATCAGGCAGATGTTGTCGTCGACGACGACGCACGCGGCGTTCTCGTCGGTGAAGTCCGGGTTGATCGCCCAGCCGAGCGCCTCGTAGAACGCCTTCGACGCGTCGAGGTCGTTCACGGGCAGGTTCAGGAAGATCATCTTGTTCGCCATGGCGCTGTCCTCTCGGTGTTCCGTTTGCCGTCACCAGTACAGACGAGACCGCCTCCCCGGATTCATCGTTCGCGCGAAAGAAACCCGCCGTTACCGTTCGCGGACCGTTCGCCGACCGCTCGTCGGCGCTCTCACCGCAGGATGCGCGCGGTCCGGCGACACGCGTCACAGCAATGCTTTCCTCTGCCGCCGGGGCCTCCTAGGTTGCTTGTAAACCCGTCACCGCGCCGACATGCGCCAGAAACGTCGGCACGGCAAAGCCCTTCAAGGAGGAACGGCCCGATGGCTACGACCCCCACCCGCGACGGACCCCCGCCCGAGGTCACCGAGGAACAGCTCGCGGCCATGCACGACGACCCGCGCTTCCTCGACCTCAAGCGCCGCCTCTTCCGCTTCATCGTGCCCGCGACGGTCGCCTTCCTCGCCTGGTACCTGCTCTATGTGCTCCTGTCCGCGTACGCCCGCGACTTCATGGGCACCGTCCTGTTCGGGAACGTCAACGTCGCGCTGGTGCTCGGCCTCGGCCAGTTCCTGTCCACGTTCGGGATCGCCTGGGGCTACTCGCGTTACGCCGCCCGCAACTACGACCCGAAGGCGATCGAGCTCCACGACGCCATCCACTACGGAGAGGACCACCGTTGATGGACCTCCTTGCCCAGGCCGAAGGCACCGGCCGCACTCTGACCATGGTCCTGTTCCTGCTCACGGTGGCCGTCACCATCGTGATCTCCATCTGGGGCCACCGGTACACCAAGACCGCCGCCGACTTCCACTCCGGCGGCCGCTCCTTCTCGGCCTGGCAGAACGGCTTCGCGATCGCCTCCGACTACATGTCGGCCGCGTCGTTCCTCGGCATCGCCGGGACGATCGCCCTGTTCGGCTACGACGGGTTCCTCTACTCGATCGGCTTCCTCGTCGCCTGGCTGGTGGCACTGCTCCTGGTCGCCGAGATGCTCCGTAACACCGGCCGGTTCACCATGGCCGACGTGCTGTCGTTCCGGATGCGCCAGCGGCCGGTCCGCACGGCCGCGGCCGTCTCGACGCTGAGCGTCTCGATCTTCTACCTGCTCGCGCAGATGGTCGGCGCCGGAGCGCTCATCGCGCTGCTGCTCGGCATCAAGGAGGGCGACACCTATCTCGGCATGGACGCGGCGACCGCGAAGATCGCGGGGATCGTCCTGGTCGGGCTCATCATGACCCTGTACGTCGCCCTGGGCGGCATGAAGGGCAACACGTGGGTCCAGATCTTCCAGGCGATGGTCCTGGTCGGCGGCGCGCTGGTCCTCACCTTGATGGTGCTGGCCCAGTACGGCTTCAACGTCTCCGAACTGCTCGGCGACGCCGCGGCGGCCTCGGGCCAGGGCGCGGCCTTCCTCGAACCGGGGCTGCGCTACGGCGTCGAGGTGCCGGGCGACGCGGTGCAGACCATGTGGAACAAGCTCGACCTGGTGAGCCTGGGCCTCGCGCTGGTCCTCGGCACCGCCGGTCTCCCGCACGTGCTCATCCGCTTCTACACGGTCCCGGACGCCCGGATCGCCCGCCGCTCGATCAACTGGGGCATCGGCTTGATCGGCGCGTTCTACCTCATGACGCTTGTGCTCGGCTTCGGCGCCGCAGCGATCGTCGGCTTCGAGGCGATCACGGCTCAGAACCCGGCCGGGAACACCGCCGCTCCGCAGCTCGCCGAGGTGGTCGGCGGGGTTGTGGGCGGTTCGACGCTCGGCGCGGTCATGCTCGCGGTCATCGCCTCGGCGGCGTTCGCGGCGATCCTGTCCACGGTCTCGGGCCTGGTGATCGCGTCGTCGTCCTCGCTGGCGCACGACCTCTTCAACAGCGTCATCCGCCACGGCAAGGCCACGGAGAAGGAGGAGGTGGGCGTCGCCAAGCTCGCTTCGATCGCCATCGGCATCGTCGCTATCGTCCTGGCGATCTTCGCCCAGAACCTCAACGTCGCCTTCCTGGTGGGCCTCGCCTTCGCGGTGGCCGCCTCCGCGAACCTGCCCACGCTCCTGCTGAGCCTGTTCTGGAAGCGGTTCAACACCAGTGGCGCCCTCTGGGGCATCTACGGCGGCCTGACCGCGTCGCTCGCGCTGGTCGTCTTCTCTCCGGTGTTCTCCGGATCCGAAACCTCGCTGCTCGGCGAAGGGGTCGACATCGCATGGTTCCCGATGTCGAACCCTGGCTTGGTCTCCATCCCGCTCGGTCTCGTCTGCGCCGTGGTCGGCACGCTGATGAGCGACGAGTCCCGCACCGACCGTTTCGCGACCCTCCAGGTGAGGGCGCTGACGGGCGCGGGCTCTGAGCGGGCTTCGAGTCACTGAGCCGCCCCAATGAGGCGGGGAGGGCCGGGGCGGCCCTCCCCGCCATTATGTGCGCCACGTTACAGTGTTGATGTGATCCCCGCTCGCCTCACCGCCTCGCTCCGCGTCCCCGCGCGGCGACGGGCGGTGGGCGCCGGGACCCTCGCGGCCCTGCGGCTCTCCCGGCAGATCGGCGAGGCGCTCGCGGACGGCCTCACCGGCAAGGGCGCGCCCGTCGCGGCCCGCCGCCTCGCGAAGCTCCTCGCGGCCGACGCGGTGGCGCTGGCCGACTGCGACCGCGTCCTCGCCGTCGCCGGGAACCTCGACCCGCTTGCGGCCCAAGGGCTCCTGGTCGAGACGCTGGACGTCCTCGAACCGGTCACGGCCCCGCCGCTGCGGGGCTCGCCGCTGATCGTCTCGGGGGACCTCGCCGGGTGCCTGCTCGTCGCGGGGGACGTGAGCGACGCGGAGGTCGCCGAGGCCGCCCACCTCGTGGCGACCGCGCTCGACCACGCCGACCTCGACCGGGCGCGCGAGCGCATCGCGGCAGCGGACCTGCGCACGCTGCGCGCCCAGATCTCGCCGCACTTCATGCACAACGCGCTCGCCGCGATCAGCGCCCACACCCGCACCGACCCCGAGCGGGCCCGCGAACTGCTCACCGACTTCTCGGACTACCTGCGGTACTCGTTCGCGAACACCGGCGACTACGCCACCGTGGCCGACGAGCTGCAGGCCGTCCAGACCTACCTCGAGCTGCAGCGGGCCCGGTTCGACGACCGCCTCGACATCACCGTCCGCATCGCCCCGGAGGTCCTGCCCGTGCCCATCCCGTTCCTGGTGGTGCAGCCGATCGTGGAGAACGCCGTGCGGCACGGCTTCGAGTCCAAGCCCGGCACCGGCCACATCGCCGTGCGCGGCTTCTCCGAGGGCGCGCTGTGTGTCATCGAGGTTGAGGACGACGGCGCGGGCATGGAGCCGGAGACCGCGAAGGCCATCCTGACCGGCAGCCGCGAAGGCGCAGGACGCATCGGCCTGTACAACGTGGACAGACGCCTGCGGGCGGTCTACGGCCCCGAGTACGGCCTCTGGCTCGACACCGCCCCCGGCGCCGGGACCAAGGCCACGGTGAGAATCCCCCGCTACGCGAGGGGAGTCCACGTATGACCCGCATCCCCGCCCGCCGCCGCTTCGCGGTCCTTCCCCCGAACCGGAGAGCACGCTGATGAGCCTGCTGCGCGTGCTCGTCGTCGAAGACGAGCCGTCCACCCGCACCGAACTCGCCGGGCAGCTCGCCGAGCTCCCCTCGGTCGGCGAGGTCGTGGCCGCCGCCGGAGGCGACGAGGCCGTGCGCCTCCTCGGCTCCGGCTCGTTCGACGCCGCGTTCCTCGACATCGCCATGCCCGGCCTCACCGGCATGGACGTCGCCCGCATCCTCAAGCGCCTCTCGGACCCGCCCGAGATCGTGTTCGTCACCGCCTACGACAACCACGCCGTCGAGGCCTTCGGGCTCGGCGCCGCCGACTACCTCCTCAAGCCCTTCCGGCCCGAACGCCTCGCCGAGGCCGTCGCCCGCATCGGCGGCCGCCGCGCCGCCCCCGCGGTGGGGGACAAGGCCGACGACCTCGCCGTCGTCCAGGTCGAGCTCGCCGGGCGCACCGTGTTCGTGCGCCGCGACGACATTGCCTACGCCGAAGCCCACGGCGACTACGTGCGCCTCCACTCCACCCAGGGCTCCCATCTCCTGCGCCAGTCCCTCACCTACCTCGAACAGGTCTGGGACGCAGCCGGATTCGTGCGCGCCCACCGCTCCTTCCTCATCAACCTCGCGGCGGTCACCGAACTGCGCGTGACCTCCTCGGCCGGGCTCGTCGCCGTCACCGAGCCCGGCGAGGTCCCCGTCAGCCGCCGCCACTCGCGGCTCCTGCGCGAACGGCTCCTCCAGGCCGCCAGGGAAGGCGGCGCGCACCGGTGAGGCAGGCGAGGAAGGCGACGACGCGGCACGGCGGCCGCGCCGGGCGGGCCCGCTCCGCCGCGCGGCCCTGCACCTGCCCGCAGCGGGGCCGGCGCCGATGAACCAGCGCGTCCGCGTCACCAGCCCCCAGACCCGTCTCGCCCTGCGGCGCAGGTCCGATGCCACGCGCCGCCTCAGCCGCCTCTCGGGCCGGCCGCCCGTCGACCGCAGCGCCATCGACTTCGACGACGCCGAACGCGCGCTGCACCGCCAGCGCCGACTCGCCGTCCGCACCGCCGCCGCGCTCGTGCTCGCCCTCGCCGCCCTGCTCGCCGCCGCGATCCTCACCCCCGGCCGCCTCGGCTGGGCCGTGCTCTTCTTCGCGCCCTACCCGGTCCTGCTGGCCCTCGCGGCCGTCCACGTCCGCCGGGCCGAACGCATCGAGGCCCAGTACTGCGAGGACGACTGATGCTCGGCCTGGCCGCCATCAGCCTGGTGCTCGCCGCCAGCGTCGTCATCGGCGTCTGGGGCGTGCGCGCCGCACGCTCCACACCGGACTTCCTGGTCGCCTCCCGCAGCATCGTCCCCGGCTGGAACGCGCTCGCCATCGCGGGCGAGTACGTCTCGGCCGCTTCGGTGCTCGGGCTCGCGGGCCTGCTCGTCAAGAACGGCGTCGGCGCTATGTGGTACGCCGTGGGCTTCACCGCCGGGTACGTGCTCGTCGCCGCGCTCGCGGCCGGGCCGATGCGCCGCAGCGGCGCGTTCACGGTGCCGGACTTCGCGGAGTACCGGCTCGGGTCGCCGCGCATCCGCCGCCTGTGCGGCCTCGTCGTGCTCGTCATCATGCTCCTGTACCTGCTGCCGCAGTTCAAAGCGGCCGGCGTGGTCCTCGAGCTCGTCTCCGGCATCCCGTACTGGATCGGCGTGGTCGGCGCCGGGCTCGTGGTCTCCTCGACGATCGCCGTCGGCGGCATGCGCTCGGCCACCTACGTGCAGGCCTTCCACTACCTGGTGAAGCTCGCGTTCATCGCCGGGCCCGCCGTGTTCCTCATCGCGCTGGCCGGGCCTGCACGGCGTGGCGCGGCCGTCGACCCGGCCGCCGACCCTGACTGGTCGCGCCCGCTCCTCGACCTCGACGGCTCCGGGCACCCGCTGCTCGCCACGGTCTCGGTCCTGGTCGCGACCACGTTGGGCGCCATGGGCCTCCCGCACGTCGTCATGCGTTTCCACACCGTCGCCGGGGCCCGCGCGGCCCGAAGAGTGGCCGTCTCGGTGATCGTGCTGCTCAGCTTCTTCTACCTGTGGCCCATCGTGTACGGCCTCCTCGGGCGGATCGCCACCCCCGACCCGGAGGAGACCGACGTGGTGCCGCTCCTCGTGCCCGGCGCGATCGCCCCCGGCGGCGCGGGCGCGGTACTCACGGCCCTGGTCGCGGCGGGCGCGTTCGCCGCGTTCCTCTCGACCTCCTCGGGCCTGCTGCTCGCGCTCGCCGGGGGCCTCTCGCACGACCTGTTCGGCGGCTCGCTCTCGCGGCTGCGCCTGGGCGTCGTCGTCGGCACGGGCCTGGCGGTCGCACTGTCGCTGCCCGCCTCCGACGTGGACATCAACGTGCTCGTGGGCTGGGCGTTCGCGGTGGCCGCCTCGACGTTCTGCCCGCTGCTGACCCTCGGCATCTGGTGGCGCGGCCTCACGGCGGCGGGCGCGACGGCGGGCCTGCTCGTCGGCGCGGGCACCTCCACGGGCGCGGCGCTCGCGTCGGTGGTCCTCGACCTCGAACCGGGCGTCGTCTCGGTCCTCCTCGCCCAACCAGCACTATGGACAGTCCCGTTGGCGTTCCTCGTCATGATCGCCGCCTCCCGGCCCGGCTCGGTCCCCGACTGGGCGAGCGAGGCGGTCCTGCGCCTCCACGTCCCCGGCCGCTACTCCTCGGGCGACACCGGGGCGATCCCGCGCACACGCCGCGAGAACCGGGTGGACGCCGCCGAGGAGACCGGCTAGCCTCGCTGGCATGTACGGATCACCCGGGCTGAACGCGTGCGCCGCGTTCGGCCCCTGCTTCATTCGGCTGCGCGCGGCGGCCTAGGCCACCGCACGCGCTTCTTCCGACCGCCCTTCTGACGGCGGCTGCGCCCCTGCGCGGGCCTAGGCGAATCGATCGTCCTGATCCGACTCGTCTCCATGGAGCATCCCCATGTCCCGCAGCCAGTTCCCGCGTGCCCGCGAGCACCGCGGCATCTCCGACCGCAAGGCCCTGTCCCAGAACTTCCTGCGCGACGCGCACACCGCGCGCGCCTTCGTCGACTCGGCCAGCGTCCGCCCCGGCGACCACGTGATCGAGGTCGGCCCCGGCGACGGCATGGTCACCAGGCCGCTGCTCGAACGCGCCCGCCGCGTCACCGCCTACGAGAAGGACCGCCACTTCGTCGAACGCCTGCGCTCGCGCCTGGGCCACCACGAGCACTTCGCCTGCCACCAGGCCGACTTCCGCGACGTCGCGCCCCCGCACCGGCGGTTCACCGTGGTCGCCAACGCGCCCTTCGGGATCACCACCGACATCGTCCGCTGGTGCCTGCGCGCGCCCGCGCTGGCCTCCGCGAGCCTCATCACGCAGCTCGAGTTCGCCCGCAAGCACACCGGCGACTACGGCCGCTGGAGCCGCCTCACCGTCGCGCACTGGCCCGAGTTCCACTTCGCGCTCGGCATGCGCATCGACCGCCGCGAGTTCCGGCCCGTGCCGCAGGTCGACGCGGGCGTCCTCCACATCGGGCGGCGCTCCGATCCGCTGCTGCAGAAGGCGGCCGTGCCCGACTACCGCGACCTGGTCGACCTCGGCTTCTCCGGACTCGGCGGTTCCCTCGCCGCGTCGCTGTGCCGCGTCGTGCCGAGGCGGCAGGCGTTCGACGCGTGCGCCGAGGCCGGGATCGGCCGCGACCAGGTCGTCGGCCACGTCCCGCCGGACCGGTGGATCGCCCTGTTCCGAGCCCTCGTGCGGTGAGGCCGCGCGGTTCCGGGGCTTAGGGGGTGTCTGGTGATCCTGGACGGTCTGCATCCGGCCCGTTCGCCCGCTCGCTGCGTTGTCGGCCCTCCGAATACAACCCCGGTATTCGGAGGGCCTTCCGCGGTCTCGGCGAAGCTTGCGAGCCGTCAATTCGCAGAGCGAGCGGACAAACGGACTCGGATGCAGCCTCGCCCAGGATCACCAGACACCCCCCTGGCGTTGACCGATTAAGGTAGAGACGCCCGGTCCCGGTACCCCCTCTTTGGAGCCCTCGATGAGCGAAGCCATCTGGATCGAACTGATCAAGGTGCTCCCGGCGTTCCTGTGGATCGGCTTCGGGTTCATCGCCCTCGCCATCGCCAAGCGGATCTTCACCGCGCAGGCCCCGCGCATGACGAAGGTCGAGACCCCTTGGGTCACCGTCGAACTCGCCCAGCAGGCCATCGAGCAGGCCGCCATGCGCGGGCCCGAGCCGCAGATCCCGCTGCTCGCCGAACCGGACTGGACCCGCTACCCCCTGCCGACCCAGCAGGTCCCGACCGGCGCGGTCTACGGCACCGTCCCGCCGCCCTCTCCGCCCGCCGAGCCCGCCGACGAGGACGACGCCGTCCACACCGAGCCGCCCGCCGAACCCAAGCCGGACCTCCTCGCCACCCCGCCCGCAGACACCCCCGCCGACCCCGAGCCGCGCGACGACCGGCCCCCGGCGACCATGACCGCCCCCAACCAGCAGGTCCCGGGCATCCCGCCGACCTACCCCGTGATCGCGGCCCCGCCCGGCGGCGGCACCTACTACGGCCAAGGCGCGCAGTGGAACCAGCCCCTGCCCGCCGCCTACCGGCAGCCGCTCGCCTACCGCCCCGGGCACGCGGAGAACCGCAGCAAACGCGCCGCCACGAAGCTCGCGCTGGCCGCCGGGGACCTCCAGGGCGGCGCGATCCTGTGGGCCGACGACCACCCCGAGTGGAACGACTCCCTGGTCCGGCTCTTCCGCACCGCCGGGATCACCGTCGACCCCGTCGCCTCCACCGACGAAGCCATGCGCGCCTTGGGTAAACGCTCGTACGACCTCGTCATCACCGACATGCGCCGCGAAGGCGAACCCGACGGCGACGCCGCCGGAATGCGGCTCGTCGACCGCATGGTCACCGCCGGGATCCCCACGCCCGCAGTGTTCTTCTCCGAGAACTCGGCCGCCCACGCCGCCCCGCACCCGCGCGCGATCACCACCACGAGCAGCCCCGAGAAGCTGGTCGACATCGTCGTCGAGTTCGTCGGCGACCTCCGCGCCCAGCAGTCCTCCTCGAACGCGTCCTCCAGTTGGATCGACCGCCTCACCGGGAAACAGACGTAGTTAAACGTTTGCCGATCTGATCGGGTCCTCGCTACCTTGGGCCTGTGTCACTCCTCCGCGCACCCGAACTGCCCGTAGACGACCCCGGCGAACCGCCGACGCGATCCTGGCGGCTCTTCGCCTGGCTCGGCACCCGCCGCAAGGCCCTCGCCGCCGCCGTCCTCATCTCGGCGGTGTTCTCCCTCGGCCTCGTCCCCGTCATGCCGATCTTCCTCACCGGCGCCGTCGACGACGGCATCCGCGGCCGCGACTGGGGCGCCCTCCTCGCCTGGGCCGGCGCGCTCACCCTCGCCGGTTCCGTTGCGGCCGTGAGCATCGTGATCCACCACCGACTCACCGTCTGGTGGCGGCACGACGCCCAGTACCGCGTCCTCCAGCTCGCCACCCGCAAGACCGCCCGCCTCGGCTCGCGCCTGGGCCGCCAGACCACCACCGGCAACGTGGTCAGCGTCGGCGTCACCGACGTCGTCTCGATCGGCCGCGCCATCGAGTCCCTCGCGCCCACGGTCGGCTGCGTGACCGGCATCGTCGCGGTGGCCGTGCTGCTTTTCAGCATGTCCGCCCCGCTCGGCCTCACCGTCTTCATCGGCGTCGCCGCCGTCGCCGCCCTCACCGGCCCGATGCTCCGCAGCCTCCAGGCCCGCTACGGCACCTACCGCCGCGACGTCGGCACCGTCACCGAACGCGCCGCCGACATCGTCGCGGGCCTGCGCGTCCTGCGCGGCGTCGGCGGCGAGGACCGCTTCAACGCCGCCTACCGCCGCGACTCCCAGCGCCTCAAGCGGTCCGGGTACGGCCTCGCCGCCCCCGGCGCGTGGATCGACGCGATCTCCGAAGGCGCACCTGCGATCCTCCTCGGCGCGGTCGTCTGGATGTCCGCCCGCCTCGTCGCCTCCGGCGACATCACCGTCGGCCAGATGGTCGCCGCGTACGGGTACACCGCCGCGCTGCTCATGCCCGTGCGCTGGCTCCTCGGCACGGCCATGACGATCATCCAGGGCGAGGTCGCCTGCGCCAAGGTCTGCGAACTCCTCGTCCTCCCCGAACGCGAGACCCCGCGAGACCCCATGCGGGGACCGGCAACCGGGGCCGAACTCCACGACCCCGAATCCGGGCTCACCCTCGCCCCCGGCCTCACCGCCGTCGCCACCGCCGACACCGAGGCCGCCGCCCTCATCTTCGACCGCCTCGCGGGCCTCGCGCCCTCCGAGGCGACCTTCGGCACGGTCCCGGTGTCCCGCATGGACTCCGGCGAACTGCGCCGCCGCATCCTCCCCGGCGACCACGACGCGTACCTCTTCGCCGGCACCCTCACCGCCGTCATCGGCGGCACCGACACCAAGGCCGCGATCACCACGGCCGCCGCCGACGACGTCGTCGACTCCCTCCCCGACGGCCTCGGCACCGAACTCGACAACCAGGCCCGCACCCTCTCCGGCGGCCAGCGCCAGCGCCTGCGCCTCGCCCGGGCGCTCGCGGCCGACCCCGAGGTCCTGCTCCTCCTCGAACCGACGTCCGCAGTGGACTCCCACACCGAAGCGCGCATCACCGACCGCCTCACCGCGCACCGGCACGGCCGCACCACCGCGATCTGCAGCGCCTCCCCGCTGTGGCTCGGCCGCGCCGACCGCGTCGCGTTCGTCCAGGACGGCAAGGTCGCCGCCACCGGCACCCACGCCGAACTCGCGCACTCCCGCCCCGACTACCGCGCCCTAGTGAACCGGGAGCTCTCGTGACCGCCCGCACCGAACTGCCCGTCGCCGAACCCGACCGCGTCCGCCGCGCCTTCGCCGCCCTGCTGCTCTCCGAACGGGCCCGCGTCGGCGTCGCCGTCACCCTCCGCGTCGCCGCGGCCGGGGCCTCGACCGCCGCGCCGCTCCTCATGGGCCGCATGATCGACGCGCTCGCCGCGGGGGAGGGCATCGGCGACGTCGACGTGCTCGCCGCCGGCATGGCCGCGGCGATCATCGCCGCCGTCGCGCTCACCTGGCTCGCGAGCTTCACCGCGAACCGCGTCGGCGAGGTCCTCTCCGCGCGGCTGCGCGAACGCTTCGTCGAGCAGTGCCTGCGCCTGCCGCTGCACACCGCCGAGCAGGCCGGCTCGGGCGACCTCATGACCCGCACCTCGGTCGACGTCCCGCAGTCGGGCAACCTCATCCGCGACGCGCTCCCCAAAGCGGCCGTGGCGATCCTGACCGCGCTGGTCTACCTCGGCGCGATGATCTGGGTCAACGCCCTCCTCGCCGTCTGCATGCTCCTCGCGGTGCCGCTCATCGCCGTCGGGGCCCGCTGGTACCTCAAGCGCGCCCGCGCCGGGTACCTCACGCAGGCCCGCGCCGAGTCCCGCTCCGGCGAAGCGCTCGCCGCGACCGCCGACGGCGCCCGCACGGCCGAGCTGTACCGCCTCGAGGCCGACCGGATCGCCCACGGCGACACCACGATCGCCGCGCACTGGGCCGCGAACAAGTACACGCTGTTCCTGCGCAGCGTCTACTTCCTGACGCTCGAGAGCTCCTACGTGCTCCCCGCTTCGGCAGTGCTGATCCTCGGCGGCGCTATGTACTTCGACGGAAGCGTCAGCCTCGGCGAGGTCGCCACGTGCGCGGTGCTCTCCCGCCAGATCATGAGCCCGATGAACTTCCTGCTCATGATGGTCGAATGGCTCCAGCGCGGCTTCGCGTCCTTCGCGAGGGTCGAAGGCGTCGCGGCGATCGACACCGAGGACGAGACCGGCACCGCAGCGACCCCGGTCGACGGCACCGTCGAACTCCGGTCCGTCCACTTCGCCTACCCGACCGGCCCCGAGGTGCTCCACGGCGTCGACCTGCGGATCCCCGCGGGCGAACGCCTCGCCGTCGTCGGCCCCAGCGGCGCCGGCAAATCGACGATCGCCCGCCTCGTCTCCGGCATCGACGCGCCGAAGTCCGGCCAGGTCCGCATCGGCGGCGTCGACGTGGCGGCCCTCCCGCTCGGCGAACGCCGCGGCCACGTCACGCTCGTGACCCAGGAGCACCACGTCTTCACCGCGACCCTCCGCGACAACCTCACCCTCGCCAAACCCGGCGCCGACGACGCCGAACTGCGCCGGGCCCTCGCCACCGTCGGCGCCGACTGGGCCGACGACCTCGACGCCGAACTCGGCGGCACCGCGAAGGAACTCGACCCTGCTGCCGCTCAGCAGATCGCGCTGGCCCGCATCATCCTCGCCGACCCCGACGTGGTGATCCTCGACGAGGCCACCGCGATGCTCGACCCCCGCGCGGCCCGCGACACCGAACGCGCGCTCGCGGCGGTCCTGGAGGGCCGCACCGTCATCGGCATCGCGCACCGCCTCCACACCGCGCACGACGCCGACCGCATCGCCGTCATCGAGGACGGAGGACTCGCCGAACTCGGCAGCCATGACGAACTCCTGCAAGCGAACGGCCCGTACGCTCGGCTCTGGAACACCTGGCACGGTGCCAGCGTCTGAGCGGAGACAGCATGACCTTTGCGGCCGACAGCCACAGCGAGACCGGTTCCGGCGAGGAGAACCAGGACCTCGCCTTGACGGGCCCGGACTGGGCCCTCGTCCTCGACGGCGCGAACCCGCCTGCGGGCGTGGACGTCGGCTGCGTCCACGGCGTCGCCTGGATCGTCGGCCGACTCGGCGCCCACCTCCACGACCGGATCCGCGAGGGCTCGCTGAGGGACGTCCTGCGGTCGGCCATCCGCGCCACCGCCGCCGACCACGGCCCGGCATGCGACCTCGCGCACCCGCGCTCGCCGGGCGCGACCGCGGCGGTCGTGCGCATGAACGGCGACCAGGCGGAATGGCTGGTCGTCGGCGACGCCGCGATCCTGTTCGAGAGCACTGGGGGCGACGTGACCATGGAGACCGACAACCGCATGTACGAGCTGCCCGATCCGCCGGACACCGTTGAGGGCATCCGCGCGTACATCGACCGGTACCGCAACAAGCCCGGCGGCGCCTGGTTCGCCGGAGCCGTGCCCGAAGCGGCCGACCACGCCTACGCCGGGTCCCGACCGGCGGCCGGGGTCCGCCGCATCCTGTTGTGCTCCAACGGCATCACCCGCCTGACCTACCGGTTCGGCTACGGCCTGCCCGAACTCATGGCCTTCGCTGCACAGGGCCCCAAGCCGCTCGTCCAGGCCGTGCGCGCGGCCGAACTCGACGACCCCGACCCCGACCGGTGGAGCGGCAAGCGCCACGACGACGCCACCGCCGTCGTCATCGACCTGCCGTAGGGGCGGGCGCGGGCCCGCCCCCGTTGCGGCTCAAGCGGTCGGGACCTTGTCGAGGAAGCCCAGCACCTGCGCGATCCGGCCCTCGCCGTCCACCACGACCACGTCGAACCCGACCACGGGCGGCTCCGCGCCCTCCGGGCCGAGGCCCCACGTGAACCGGGCCTGGTTCCCGTGCCCGTCGACCCGGCCGAGGAGCGTGAACACCCAGCCGGGGAACTGCTGGTGCGCCCCGGCGATGAAGGCGTCGACCCCGTCGTGGCCCGCGACGGCCGCCATCGGGTCGGCATAGGCGACGTCGGCGGCGAACACGTCGGCGACGAGGCGCTTCCGCTCGGCGGCGTCGGTCGCGTTGAAGGCCTCGAGGTAGTCGGCGGCGATGGCGTCGAAGTCGTTCATGTCGTTTCCTGTCTCTCGGTGCCCCGCCGTCTTGCGGGAACGACACCAGCCTCGCCCCGTTCGCGCCGCCCGTCGATTACCTCGGAGGTAACGGCCCGCCCTACCTCAGGGTTTAGTCTGGGCCGCATGGCAGCACAGCTCACCGAAGCGACCCCGGGCGAACTGCTCCGGCACTGGCGCAGGCAGCGGCACCTGACCCAGCAGGAGCTCGCGATCCGGTGCCGGATCTCCTCCCGCCACCTCAGCTTCATCGAGACCGGGCGGTCCCGGCCCACCGCGGCGATGTGCGTCAAGGTCTGCGAAGCCCTCGACGTCCCGCTCCGCCACCGCAACGACATCCTCCTGGCCGCGGGCCACGCGCCCGCCTACAGCGAGACCCCGCTCGACCGGCCCTCGATGAGCAGCATCAGCCGGGCGCTCATCCAGATCCTCGACGGCCACATGCCGTACCCGGCCGTCGTCGTCGACCGGCAGTGGACCATGGTCGACGCCAACCCCGCCATCGACCGCCTCCTCGACGGCTGCGCGCCCGAACTCCTCGAACCGCCCGTCAACGTCCTCCGGCTCAGCCTGCACCCCAAGGGCGTCGCACCCCGCATCCGCAACCTCCCGCAGTGGCGCGGCCACATTCTCACCCGCCTCGACCACCAGATCCGCGCCACCGGCGACCCCGAACTCGAGGCGCTCCACGCCGAACTGCGCAAGTACCCCGGCGGCACCGACACCGCCCCGCCGCACAGCCTCGTCGTCCCTCTCCGCATCGACACCGGCAGCGGCGTCCTCTCGTTCCTCAGCACCACAACGGTCTTCGGTACCCCGATGGACGTCACCGTGGCCGAACTCGCCATCGAGTCCTTCTTCCCAGCCGACCCCGAGACCGCCGCCGCCCTCGCGCAGCACTAGCCGTGAGCGCAGGCGCTCCGGTAGCATCGGCGGCTTCCCCCGCAACCCGACTCTGTGGAGCGCCATGCCCTTTCTGGACCTTCCCGACTGCGTCAACGCCCGCGACCTGGGCGGCACGCCCCTCGCCGGGGGCGGCTCGGTCCGCGCGAACGCGCTGCTGCGCTCGGACAACCACGACCTGCTCACCGAGGAGGGCATCGCGGCGGTCCGCGCGCTCGGCGTCGCCCGCATCATCGACCTCCGCCACGCGTGGGAGGCCCGCGAGTTCCCGAGCCCGTTCGCCGACGACGAGATCTACCTGAACCTGCCGCTCCTCGGCGTCTACCCGGGCTTCGACCCCACCGCCCCCGACGACTACCGCCCCGAGGTCGACCACGCCCCCGAACGCGTCGCCGCCGCGTTCACCGCCCTCGCCGAAGCCCCGCCCGGCCCCGTCCTGGTCCACTGCCACGCAGGCCGTGACCGCACCGGAATCCTGACCGCGCTCGCCCTCGCCACCGCCGGGGCCGACCACGGGACCATCGTCGCCGACTACACCGCCACCGAAGGCACCGAACCGAAGACCATGCAAGACCTCCTCGCCCACTTCGACACCCGGCACGGGGGACCGGCCGCCTACCTCACCAGCGCCGGAGTAGCACCCGACCACCTCGAAGCAGTCCGCCGACGCCTGACCGCCGCATAGCCGCTCCGCAGTCCCTATGCGACCTTGCGGGCCGTGTAGGCCACTGTCACATAGGGGTACACGACTTCTCCGCCGAATTCCTCCTCGATCAGACCCGCGATCCGGTCGAGGAGGTTTTCGCGCCGCCCAGCGGAAAGTACCTTGAGCGCTGAGAAGGTGGAGAAGAGCCTGCGCGCACCAGCAGCCGTGAGTTGGAAGTCCCACGAGATCCGATCGACGGCGACTTCACCGAAATGCCCGCCGACCTGGAGGTCGGCGATGCGCTCCGCGGTGCGCAGTTCTTGCGGTCCTTCGCCTCCGCTCCGGCTGCCGTTTCGGGCCGGCCCGTGTACGAGCCAGACCTCCCGAAGGCGAGCCTGGAACGGGATCCGGATCGCCGACGACGTTCCACCAAACCGCGACCGCCCGAATCCGACCTTCGGGTCGCCAGGCGACCGGTTGTAGGGTCGGCGACCATGAGCGATGACTGGTGGAGAGACAGGATCGGCAGCGCGCTGCGCGGCGAGAATCCGACCGTTGTGCGGCGGCTGGAAGCGGGCTTCGCGGTCATCGGGGACGTGCAGTTCCTGCCGGGGTACTCGGTGCTGCTCGCGGACGAGATCGGGGTCCAGCGTCTGTCAGACCTTCCCCGGCCGAAGCGGATGGCGTTCCTATCCGGCATGGATCGTCTAGGCGAAGCCGTCGAGATCGTCTGCAAGCGTTCGGATCCCGGCTTCAGGCGGGTCAACCTGGAGATACTGGGGAACACCGATCCATTCCTGCACGCCCACGTGTGGCCGCGGTTCGACTGGGAACCGGCAGACCTCATCGGCGGGCCGGTGTGGCGATACCCGAGGGAGCGCTGGCGCGACGAGCAGTACGCGCTCGGTCCGCAGCATGACCAGCTGCGATCGGCGATCGGTGAGGAGCTCGACAGGCTCGGGTCCTGAGACAGACGCAGAGGCGGTCCCCTGGTGGGGGACCGCCTCCGTTGGTCGTGCGGGTGGCTACTTGCGCCAGAAGAGGTGGTGCAGGACGCCGCTGGGGCTGGGGACGACTTCGAGGTGGAAGCGGTCGGCGAGCTCGTCCGGGGACTCCCACAGGCGCGAGCCGGAACCGAGTTCGACCTTGGGGGAGACCGCCACGTGGAGCGTGTCGACGAGGTCGGCTTCGAGGAACTCCCGGATGACGGTCGCGCCGCCGCCGAGGCGGACGTCCTTGCCCTGCGCCGCTTCACGGGCCCGTTCCAGGACCGCGGCCGGGTCGGCGTCGGTGAAGTGGAACGTCGTGTCCGACAGGGAGAACGACGGCCGGAGGTGGTGCGTCATGACGAAGACCGGCGTGTGAAACGGCGGCTCGTCGCCCCACCAGCCCTGCCACTCCAGGTTCTCCCAGGGCCCGCGGTGGGGGCTGAACTTGTGGGCGCCCATGATCTCCGCGCCGATGTTGTTGTGGAAGTCGCGCACGAGGTAGTCGTCGAGGCCGCGGCTGCCTCCCGGGTCGGTGCGGTTGGGCCAGTGCGCGGTCGCCCCGGCCCAGGCGAACATCGTGCCGGGGTCGGCGTGGCCGAACGGCCGCTCGAGCGACTGGCCCTCGCCCGCGCCGAAGCCGTCGGCCGAGACGTTGAAGTTCTGGACCCTGAGAAGCTGGCTCATGAGGTTCTCCCGTTCGTGGTGATGATGATGAGACCCCGCGGGCCGCATCGATTCATCGTCAAACGCGGGATTCATGACGTGTCCCGCGTCACTTTTGCGGGCGCACATGTCGCCGGACGACGAGAGCGGCCCGCCCCGGGGTCCGGGGTGAGCCGCTGCGTCGGTCATGCGGCGAGGTCGCGGATGTCCGCTGTGAAGCGCTTCGGGTCCGCCAGATGCGGGAAGCCGCTCCCGGTCCCGTAGGTCCTGCAGACCGCTTCGGGGATGCGCTCCCGAAGCCAGGCCTCGTACTCGGATTCCGGGGCGCTGGCGAAGACCGCGAGGTACCGGCAGCGGAGGCGCCCGCCGGTGATCTCGGCGAGCGCGCGCCCGGTCTCCGGGTCGCGGGGCGGCCCGTCGAGTCGCTGTTCGACGCCGACGACCGCGTGCGCGACGTAGCGGGCCGCGAAGAGGGCAGCGACGAGCGCCGCGTCGCCGTGGCCCGCGAGGACCGGGGCGCGCGTGCCCATCGCGGCGACGTACTCCGCGAGCACGTCCGCCCGGTCGCCGAGCGACCCGGCGTCGGGGAGGTCGAGGACGGCGACGGCGTGCTCGTCGGCGAGGCGGGCCGCGACGGGCCACCAGGCCGAGCGGTCCGCGCCCGTGGGGTTGAGCAGCAGCACGGGGCGGCCGTCGGCGCCCCAGCGGTCGGCGTCGTGTTCGCGGTCGGGGTCTTGGAGGAGGTCTTCGAATCGCAGGGCAGGCATGGCGTAGCTCCTGTCGGGTGGTCGGCATGGTCGCGGGCAGGGCCGGGCGGCGCCGCGGAGGGTGCGGCGCGGTGGGGGCTACGCGGTCGCGGGTGGGGAGCGGCCTGCGCGGATGCCGGTGTAGGAACGCGCCGGGGCGGCGTCGGGCCGCTCGGTGAGCATTGAGAGGCGTTGCGGCGCAAGCGGAAAGCGCCGCTCAAGAAGACCCGACACGCCCCGCATGCTGCCGAGGCAGTACCGCCAGAGCAGCGACGTGCCGGTCCCGACCACGGTGTAGACCGCGAGGCCGATGAGCAGCACCATGAGCGGCGGGACGGGATGGTCGCCCGACACGAGCCGCTCGGCCGCGTCGGTGCCGAGGAACGCGCTGACCGAGACGAGGGCCGAGAGCCGCGTCGTGCGCCGCCGGTCCGGACCGCCCGGCCGGCCCGCGGCAGGAGCCGCGGCCAGCGCCAGGAGCGAAGCGGCCGCGAGGCAGCCCGCGAAAAGGGCGGCCTCGCCCGCGTGGCTGTCGAGCCGCCACACATCGGGGGCCGCGCCGTTCACGTGGCAGTGCACGAGAAGCCACGACGAGATGCTGTGGGCCGCAATCCATCCGAGAAGGCCGAAGGCGAGCGCCGAACCCGCCGTCAAGAGCCCGGCCCCGGTGATACGGCGCAGCTTCCCGATGACGGTCCTCCTCGGTGGTGGTCAGGTACCGATGCGACGCGCCGAGTGTACGAGTTGAAGTGAGACCTTTTCCCGGTGGGTCCGTTTCGTCCCATGAGAACGGGGGAGATCTCGGTCTCTCCCCGGCCGCCGCGCCCGGCGAAACCTCCTGGTAGGCACCCGTTCGAGGGGTTAATCGATTGCCGGGTGTCGGACCCTCCCTTTACGCTCGGCTAGTGAGGTTCCTCCGCGCCCCCGTGCTGCCGCTCGACAACCCGTTGCTCCCCGAAGGGACAAGGGGCGACCCGTCGTCCGCGGCCGCCGCGAAGCAGCCGCCCACCACCCCCTGGCGCCTCCTCGCCTGGCTCGCCACCCGCCGCAAGGGCCTCACCGTCGCCGCGCTCGTCACCTCCGGCATCGCGCTCGGCGCGCTGCCCGTGCTCCCGTTCTTCCTCACCGGGGCCGTCGACAACGGTCTGCGCGAACGGGACTGGGGCGCGCTGGCGTTCTGGTCGCTCGGCATGGTCCTCGCCGGGTTCGCCACGGCCGGCATGATCGTCTGGTCGCACCGCCTCACCGTCTTCTGGCGCGCGGACGCCTCCTACCGGGTCCTGCAGCTCGCCACCCGCAAGGTCAACCGCCTCGGCGACGACCTGCGCAAGAAGCTCACCACCGGCGAGGTCGTGAGCGTCGGCGCGACGGACATCAACCGGATCTCCTGGGCCGTCGACTCGCTCGCGCCCACCGCGGGCTGCCTCATCGGGCTCATCGCGGTCGGCGTCCTCCTGTTCAACACGTCGGTCGCGCTGGGCCTCACCATCTTCATCGGCGTCATCGTCGTCGGCTTCATCACCGGCCCCCTGCTCACCCGCCTCCAGGACCGCCAGGAGCAGTACCGCGAGCGCGTCGGCGACATCACCGAGCGCGCCTCCGACATCGTCTCGGGCCTGCGCGTGCTGCGCGGCATCGGCGGCGAGGCCCGCTTCAACGCCTCCTACAAGCGCGACTCGGACGCGCTGCGCTCCGCCGGGTACAAGGTCGCCGGGCCCACCGCCTGGCTGAACTCCCTCGGCGAGGGCACGCCCGCGATCCTCCTCGGCGTCGTCATCTGGATCGCCGCGCGCCAAGTGGCCTCGGGGGACCTGACGCCCGGCCAGATGGTCGCCGCGTTCGGCTACACGAGCGCGATGCTGCTGCCCGTGCACTGGCTCATCGGCTGCACCTACAGGATCATCGAGGGCCGCGTCGCCGCAGGCAAGGTCTGCGAGCTGCTGAACACGCCCGAACGCGAGGCCCCCGGCGAGATCCTGCCCGGCCCGCGCGAAGGCGCCGAACTCCACGACCCCGAGTCCGGCCTCACCGTCGCGGGCGGCCAGCTGCTTGCCGTCGCCTCAGGCGACTCCGAGCAGGTCGCCGCGGTCTTCGACCGCCTCGGCGGCTTCACCGAGTCCGAAGCCCGCTTCGGCACAGTGCCTGTGGCGCAACTGGACCGGGACGAGCTGCGCCGCCGCGTGCTCGTCGCCGACCACGACGCGTACCTGTTCGCCGGGACCGTCGCGGCCGCGGTCGCCGCCCGCGACGGGCACGACCGCGTCGAAGCCGCCATCGAGGCCGCCTCCGCCCACGACGTCGTCGAGGCCCTTCCTGACGGCCTCGACACCGAGGTCGACAACCAGGCCCGCACCCTCTCCGGCGGCCAGCGCCAGCGCCTGCGCCTGGCCCGCGCGATCGCCGCCGACCCCGAGGCCCTGCTGCTCCACGAGCCCACCTCGGCGGTCGACTCCCACACCGAGGCCCGCATCGTCGAACGCCTGGCCGAGACGCGCGCGGGCCGTGCCACGGCCGTCGCGACCACCTCGCCGCTGTGGCTCGGCCGCGCCGACAAGGTCGCGTTCGTGCGGGGCGGCAAGGTCATCGCCCACGGCACGCACCGCGAACTGGTCGCGGCCGACGCCGACTACCGCGCACTCGTCACCAGGGGAGAGTCATGACGGACAAGCGAACGAACCAGCTGCCGATCGCCGACACCAGGACGGTCCGCCGCGCGTTCTTCCGGCTGCTCGCCTCCGAGAAGCGCCGCGCGATCGCCGCGGTGGGTCTTCACCTGGTCGCCGCCGTGGCCGCCGCCATCGCGCCGATCCTGCTGGGGGACATGATCGACCAGCTGTCCGGCGGCTCCGGCACGGACGGGATCGACAGGCTCGCGCTGGGCATCGCCGCCGCGATCGTCGCGGTCGTCGCGTTCACCTGGGCGGGCACGTACGTGTCCTACCGCCTCGGCGAACGCCTCTCGGCGCGGATGCGCACCCAGTTCGTCGAGCGCGCCCTGCGCCTGCCGATGCCGGTGGTCGAGCAGGCCGGCTCCGGCGACCTCATGACCCGCTCCTCGGCCGACGTGCCCGAGGCCGGGGTCCTGTTCCGTGACGGCCTCCCGCAGGTCACCGTCTCGATCCTCAAGGTCGTCGTCTTCTTCGCCGCCATGCTCATCGCGAGCCCGGTGCTCGGCCTGTGCATGCTCGTGGTCGTCCCGCCGCTGGTGGTCGGCACCCGCTGGTACCTCAAGCGCGGCCGCGACGGCTACCTCGCCGAGCGCCAGGCCGAGTCGACGATCGGCGACACGATCGGCGCCTCGGCCGACGGCGCTCGCACGACCGAGGCCTACCGGCTCGGCGCGCAGCGCGACGCCGCCGGTGACGCCACGGTCGCCAAGCACTGGAAGGCCGCGCGGTACACGCTGTTCCTGCGCAGCGTCTACTTCCCGTTCCTGGACGGCGCGTACGCGCTGCCGACCGCGACGGTGCTCCTCGTCGGCGGCGCGTTCTACTTCAACGGCGAGGTCACGCTCGGCACCGTGGCGTCCTGCGCGGTGCTGACCCGCCAGATCATGTTCCCGATCGACCACATCCTCATGTGGGTCGAGAAGGTCCAGCGCGGCTTCGCGGCCATGTCCCGCATCGAGGGCGTCGCCGAGGCCGAGGACGCCGAAGCGGACGCCACAGCCGAGCGCCCGGTCGACGGCACCGTCGACCTCACCGAGGTCCGGTACGCGTACCCGACGAGCCCGCGCGACGTCCTCCACGGCGTCACGCTCAGCGTCCCGGCCGGGCAGCGCCTCGCCGTCGTGGGCCCTTCGGGCGCAGGCAAGTCGACGCTCGCGCGCCTCATCTCCGGTTCCGACGTGCCCCGCGAGGGCCGCGCCGCGATCGGCGGCGTCGACGTGGCCGCGCTGCCGCTCGACGAGCGCCGCAAGCGCGTCACCCTGGTCACCCAGGAGCACCACGTCTTCACGGCCTCCTTGCGCGACAACCTGGTCCTCGCCAAGGCCGAAGCCCGCGACGACGAGCTGAACGAGGCCCTGGCGGCGGTCGGCGCGGACTGGGCGTTCGACCTGCCCGAGGGGCTCGACACGCCGCTGGGAGGCAAGAACCGGGAGCTGGACGCGGCGAGCGCCCAGCAGATCGCGCTCGCGCGGATCATCCTGGCCGACCCCGATGTGGTGATCCTCGACGAGGCGACCGCGATGCTCGACCCCCGCGCCGCCCGCGACACCGAACGCGCCCTCGGTGCGGTCCTGGAGGGCCGCACCGTGATCGCGATCGCCCACCGGCTCCACACCGCGCACGACGCCGACCGCATCGCGGTGGTCGAGGACGGCCGGGTCGCGGAATTGGGAAGCCATGACGAGCTGATCGCACTCGACGGCCATTACGCGGCGCTCTGGCGGGCCTGGCACGGCGATGTCGAAGCGACTGAGAATGATGAGGAAGGCGCATTCGCACTCGAAGCGAATGCCTTGTAGCCCAAACAAAAAACCAGGCCCCGGGCCGAAGCCCGGGGCCTGTACTGGTCCGAGAACACCACCACAAGTCGGAACACCCACCGACTCGTTCTTAGCAAGGAAACAGAAAGGAAACCAGGAAACCCGTTCCGAACCAGTGACGAAAGAGTATCACGTCACATGTCCAGTGGCTAGGGGGTCGTATCCAGGTCACTCGATCCGTGTCGATCGAATTTCGCGAGCCGTCGGTCACACCTGCCGGTAAGCCTCCTCCGGCGGTCCCACACTGGGCGGTGCCCGCCTCTGGCGGCGACCGCGCAAGGCCTAGACTCGACTGGTCTTCCCGCAGCTAGTAACCGTTAGGAAACACCTGTCGTGAGTACGATTTCACGCGAGGAAGTCGCGCACCTGGCGCGACTGGCCCGCCTCGAAGTCACCGATGCCGAGCTCGACGCCTTCGCGGGCCAGCTCGACGTGATCCTCGAATCGATGAAGACGCTCGCCGAGGTCGACACGGACGGCGTCCAGCCGACCTCCCACGCGGTGCCGCTGGTGAACGTCTTCCGGGAAGACCAGCCCCAGCCGTCCCTGCCCCGCGACGCCGTCCTCGCGGGCGGCCCCGACACCGCCGAGGATCGCTTCCGCGTCCCGCGCATCCTGGACGAGGAGTAGCCCATGAGCCGCATCATCGACCGGACCGCCGCCGAACTGGCCGCGGACATCCGCGAGGGCCGCCTCACCTCCGTCGAGGTCACCACCGCGTTCCTCGACCGCATCGCCGCCGTCGACGGCACGGTCAACGCGTTCCTGCACGTCGACCGCGAAGGCGCGCTCGCCACCGCGGCCGAGGTCGACGCGGCCGTCGCCGCCGGCCAGGACCTCGGTCCGCTCGCGGGCGTGCCGATCGCCGTCAAGGACGTCGTGGTCACCAAGGGCCTGCCGACCACCGCTGCCTCGAAGATCCTCGAAGGCTGGATCCCGCCGTACGACGCGACGATCACCGAGCGCATCAAGGCCGCGAAGATGCCGATCCTCGGCAAGACGAACATGGACGAGTTCGCGATGGGCTCCTCCACCGAGTACTCCGCGTTCGGCGCGACTCTGAACCCGTGGGACACCGGGCGCATCCCCGGCGGCTCCGGCGGCGGCTCGGCCGCGGCCGTCGCCGCGAAGATGGCCCCGCTCGCGATCGGCACCGACACCGGCGGCTCGATCCGCCAGCCCGGCGCCGTCACCGGCACCTTCGGCGCGAAGCCCACCTACGGGTCCAACTCCCGCTACGGCCTCATCGCCTTCTCGTCCTCGCTGGACACCCCGGGTCCCGTGTCCCGCAACGCCCTCGACGGCGCGCTGCTCCACGAGGTCATCTCCGGGTTCGACCCGCGCGACTCCACCGCGATCGACGCGCCCGTCCCGCCCGTGGTCGCGGCCGCCAAGGCCGGTGCCAACGGCGACCTGTCCGGCGTCAAGCTCGGCATCGTCAAGGAGTTCGCCGAGGGCGCCGACGCCGCCGAGCCGGGCGTCATCGCCGCCTACGAGGCGGGCGTCGAACAGCTCGTGAAGCTCGGGGCAGAGATCAGGGAGGTCTCCTGCCCGTCCTTCACCTACGCGCTGCCCACGTACTACCTCATCGCCCCGTCCGAGGCCTCCTCCAACCTGGCCCGCTACGACGGCGTCCGGTACGGCCTGCGCGCCGGGGACGACGGCAAGCACTCGCTCGAAGAGGTCATGAGCCTCACCCGCGAGGCCGGCTTCGGCCCGGAAGTGAAGCGCCGCATCATCCTCGGCACCTACGCGCTCAGCGCCGGGTACGTGGACGCGTTCTACGGCAAGGCCCAGCTGGTCCGCACGCTCATCAAGCAGGACTTCGAGAAGGCCTTCGAATCGGTCGACGCGATCATCAGCCCGACCACGCCGTTCATCGCCTTCGAGTTCGGCGAGCGCACCGGCGACCCGTACCAGATGTACCTCGCCGACCTCTACACGATCCCGACCAACCTCTACGGCGGCCCCGGCGTCTCCGTGCCGGTCGGCCTCTCCGAGGGCATGCCCGTGGGCCTGCAGGTCATGGGCCCGGTCATGGGCGACGACATCACCTACCGCGTCGCGGCCGCCCTGGAGTCCACCCAGGACACCCTGCTCGCCGACACCGCGCCCGAGATCTCAACAAATCTACGTCTCACTGCGTTCGACGAGAAGGGGAAGTAGAGCGACATGACCAAGTTGAACGACTACGACAAGGCCGTCGAGACCTACGAGCCCGTCCTCGGCCTCGAGACCCACATCGAGCTCGACACGAACACCAAGATGTTCTGCGGCTGCTCGACCGCGTTCGGCGCCGAGCCGAACACCCAGACCTGCCCGGTCTGCCTGGCCCTGCCCGGCGCGCTCCCGGTCGCGAACAAGGCCGCGATCGAGGCGACCATCAAGATCGGCCTCGCGCTGAACTGCCACATCGCCGAGTGGACCCGCTTCGCCCGGAAGAACTACTTCTACCCGGACATGCCGAAGAACTTCCAGACCAGTCAGTACGAGGAGCCGCTCTGCGAGAACGGCTACGTCGACGTGGTCGTGGACGGCAAGGACTACCGCATCGAGATCGAGCGCGTCCACCTCGAAGAGGACACCGGCAAGACCCTCCACGTCGGCGGCGCGACCGGCCGCATCCACGGCGCGACCGAGTCCCTCGTGGACTACAACCGCGCCGGGATCCCGCTCGTGGAGATCGTCACCAAGCCCGTCCCCGGCACCGGCGCCCTTGCCCCCGAGGTCGCCCGCGCCTACGTCGCCGAACTGCGCGACATCGTGCGCTCCCTCGGCGTCTCGGACGTCCGCATGGAGCAGGGCTCGCTGCGCTGCGACGTCAACCTCTCGCTGAACCTCCCCGGCGACGACTGGGGCACCCGCACCGAGACGAAGAACGTCAACTCGCTGCGCTCGGTCGAACGCGCCGTCCGCTACGAGGTCCGCCGCCAGTCGGCGCTCCTGGACGCGGGGGAGCGGATCTTCCAGGAGACCCGCCACTTCCACGAGACCGACGGCACCACCAGCCCCGGCCGCTCCAAAGAGGAGGCCACCGACTACCGGTACTTCCCCGAGCCCGACCTGGCCGTCATGGAGCCGTCCCGTGAATGGGTCGAGGAGCTGCGGGCGTCGCTGCCCGAGCCCCCCCGCCAGCGCCGCGAGCGCCTCCAGGCCGAATGGTCCTTGGGCGACAAGGAGATGCAGTCGGTCGTCAACGCCGACGCCGTCGGACTGATCGAGGCCACCGTCGCGGCCGGGGCCTCGCCCGCGGGCGCGGTCAAGTGGTGGCTCGGCGAGCTCTCGCGCCGCGCCAACGAGTCCGGCGAGGAACTCGCCGCGCTCGCGATCACGCCGAAGCAGGTCGCCGAGCTGCAGGGCATGGTCGACGACGGCCGCCTCAACGACAAGCTGGCCCGCCAGGTCATCGACGGCGTGCTCGCCGGCGAGGGCGACCCGGCCGACGTCGCCGCCAAGCGCGGCCTCGAGGTCGTCTCCGACACCGGGGCGCTCGAAGCCGCCGTCGACGAGGCCATCGCCGCGAACCCGGCCGTCGCCGACAAGATCCGCGGCGGCACCCACGCCGCCGCCGGGGTCCTCATCGGCGCGGTCATGAAGGCCACCAAGGGCCAGGCCGACGCGGGCACCGTCCGCCAGATCATCATCGACAAGCTGAGCTAGACGAACACGAGGAAGGGCCGGATGACACATCCGGCCCTTTCGCCTTCACCCGGTCTCCCGGAAGATGCCCCGGCACTCAGACCGGGGAAGAATCCGGGGCGATCGGAGGGAATGTCGTACCTCTGACTTATCGTGGTGTTCGTGCAGCTTCGCTACACCTTCCGGGTCTACCCGACACTCCCGCAGCGCAAGTCGCTCGCGAGGACGTTCGGGTGCGTGCGGACGGTCTATAACGATGCTGTCGCGGCCCGCAGGAAAGCGCACGCGGAAGGGCGGCCGTTCCCGTCGACGGCACAGTTGGACAAGCTGTTGATCACAGCGGCGAAACTGACGCCGGAGCGGGCCTGGCTGGCGGAGGTGTCGACCGTGCCGTTGCAGCAGGCACTACGAGACTGCCACGCCGCGTATCGGAATTTCTTCGACTCGCTCAAAGGCGAGCGGTCCGGTGCGCGGGTGGGGCCGCCGCGGTTCAAACGCCGTTCAAACCGGCAGTCGGCCCGGTTCACGCGCAACGGGTTTCGTCTGAAGCCGAATGGTCGACTCTATATCGCGAAGGTCGGGGAACTGAGAGTCGCGTGGTCGCGCCCGCTGGCAGCCGAGCCGTCATCGGTGACCGTGATCAAGGCTCCGACCGGGAAATACTTCGCCAGTTTCGTCGTCGCGGTCGATGATGACGCCGAGGCTCTGGAACCGCTAAATGACCCGGGAGCGGAGACTGGGATCGATCTCGGGCTCAAGGACTTCGCGGTCCTGCGCGGTGGCAAGGTCATCGAGAATCCGCGGTTCTTCGCGAAACTGGAACGCAAGCTGAAGAGGGCGCAGCGGGATCTTTCACGGAAGGCGAAAGGCAGCGCGAACCGCGCCAAGGCCCGGATCAAGGTGGCACGGGTGCACGAGCAGATCAAGGATCGTCGCGACGATTGGCTGCACAAGCAGGTACGCACGCTGGTGGGCGAAAACCAAGCCCTCTACGTCGAAGACCTGAATGTCAAAGGCCTGTCCCGTGGCCGGGCCGCGAAGTCGATCCACGACGCCGCGCTTGGCCGGTTCCTGGTCCTGCTCGAATCGAAGGCCTCGCGTACCGGACGGACGTTTGTCAAGGTCGACCGGTTTTTCCCGTCCACGCAGCTGTGCTCGGCATGCGGGGCCGTGACCGGGCCGAAAGGCCCCGCAGGTCTCAAGGTTCGGGCCTGGGAGTGCGTATGCGGAGCCCACCATGACCGGGATGTGAATGCCGAAGTCAATATTCGTCGCGAGGGCCACCGCCTCGCACCGGTCGCCGCAGGGCTTGCGGAGACCTGAAACGCCTGCGGACCGCTGGTCAGACTCGAGAGATCGAGCGCGGCGGGTTGAACCAGGAACCCTCCCGTAGACCGTTCCCGACCAGGGACGGGAAGCCGGGAATCTCCTCCCCTAGGGAGAAGAGGAAGTCAATGTCCGTTCAGTCCCAGTGTGAGCCGCGAGTCTTTGGGCACCCCAGAGAGCGATGTTGTTCACAAGGGATTGCTACCCTTGAGCGCGTCAGCAGAAGTGCGGCCGAAGGAGGTGGAGACCATGGGCGACGACCCCGGATCTAGTCGAGATACCGACGTGTTCTCCCAGTTTTCCTTTTACCGTGCCCCGCGTCCTCTTACATTGGAGCGGACGGGCTGACCTGCACTTCCTACGCGGGTACTCAAGGGCACGGCCCTTTCCTCGTGTTTAGGAGGTGGCTGACATGGCACAGCTCATTCAGCCCATTTCGCCCGCGGCGGTAGACGAGCTCGCGGCACTCCGTCTGGAACTCGCCGACACCTCGACCGTCGAACTCGCCGAAGAGCTGCCCCGTATGGAGCTGGCCGAGCAGGCCCTCCGGTTCCGGCTCCTCCCCAAGGACCGCGCGCTCGCCGTCTTCGAAGAGCTCGACACCGTCCACCAGCAGGAACTGCTCGACGGACTCAAGACCGAGTTCGTGCGCGACCTGCTCGACTCCATGGAGGCCGACGACCGGGCCAAGCTCTTCGACGAGATGCCCGCGAAGGTCGCGACCCGCTTCCAGTCCCAGTTGAGCGCCGCCGACCGGCGCACCACCGCCCAGCTCCTCGGGTACGAGCCCGAGTCGGCCGGGCGCATCATGACCCCCGACTTCGTGTCGCTGCGCGCGTCGATGACGGCAGCCGCCGCGATCGAGCGCATCCGGCACCTGCGCGAACGCCCCCGGCACCTGGACGTGCTCCCGGTGACCGACGGCCACCGCAAGCTCCTCGGCACGGTCACCCTCGCCGACCTCGTCAGCGCAGACCCCGACACGCCCGTCCACGAGCTGATCGCGGACGAGCACTACCAGGTCTCCACCGACACCGACCAGGAAGAGGCGGCCCGCCTCATCCAGGAGGCCAACCTCAACGCGCTCTCGGTCGTCGACCATGAAGAGCGGCTCGTCGGTCTGATCACCTGGGACGACGCCATGGAGGTCCTCGAAGCCGAGGACACCGAGGACGCGACGCTCGCCGGTGCGGCCGAGCCCTTGGAGCGGCCCTATCTCTCGGCGGGCGTGTTCATGCTCGCCCGCAAGCGCGCGCTGTGGCTGACGGTGCTCGCGATCAGCGCCTCCCTCACGGTGACCGTGCTGAACACCTTCGAGGGCTACCTCGCGAACATGACGGTGCTGGCGCTGTTCATCTCGCTGCTCACCGGCACCGGCGGGAACTCCGGCTCACAGGCGTCGGTGACGATCATCCGCGCCATGGCCGTGGGCGAGGTCCGCTTCTCCGACGTCTTCAAGATCATCTGGCGCGAAGCCCGCGTCGGCTTCGTGCTCGGCGTCATCCTCGCGGTCATCGGCGGCCCGGTCGTCGGCTTCCTCTACGGCTGGGACATCGGGCTCATCATCGGCGTGACCCTGCTGTGCATCTGCACCTGGTCCACGTTCGTCGGATCGTTCCTGCCGCTCCTGGCCAAGAAGGTCGGCATCGACCCGGCCGTCATCTCGGCCCCCATGGTCTCGACCCTCTGCGACGCAACGGGACTGCTGATCTACTTCGGCGTCGCGGCGCTCGTCCTGGGCCCGGCCCTGACCGGGTGAAACGGCATGGAGAAGGCCCTGACACCGTGCCGTGTCAGGGCCTTCGCCGTCTTACCCGGCGGCGAGTTCCGAAGCCAGGAACTCGGTGCGCTGCTGGACGGTCGCCTTCAGGGTCTCGGCCGCGTCGGCGACGTCGGCCCCGTTCGCCTCGGCCGCCGCCGCCGCGGTCTCGACCGCTTCGAGAGCGGTGCCGGAGGCGAACAGCGAGTCGTACAGCTCGTTGTAGGCCGCCATGTACTCGTCCTGGAAGGCCTCGGACGCGAGGAACCGCTCCTTGAGTTCGTTGCCGCCCATGCCGCCGCCCATGCCGCCTTCTGCCATGCCTTCGGGCATCTCGCCGCCGCCGGGCATCTGCCCCTGCGTCTGCGTTTCAGCCGTGGCGGTCTCATCGGTCGCCGCGCCATCGGTCGCGGCTTCGTCGGCGGCCTGGCCGGGGAACCCGCCCCCGCCCGTGCCGCCGCCGAGCGACGCGGTCTCGTCCGGCGCGAGGTCAGCCGACTGGAGCGTCAGGTCGACGTCCCAGGTCACGATGCTGATGAGCCCGGTCTCGTAGTCGTACCAGAGGTAGAAGTTCTTCCCCGGTCCGGCCATGTCGTCGCCGTTCGCCAGCAGGTTCTGCAGGGCCGTGTAGTTCGCGAAGGACGCGATGTCGACCCAGTCGCCGAGTTCGGCGTCGAACGTCGCGTCGTCGGCCTCGCCGAGCCACTTCAGGAAGTCCACGATCGGCTGCACATCTGCCGAGCCCTCCATCGTGACCTGCTTGAAGTCGTCGGTGTAGTCGTCCGGGTCGTCGCCCTGGTACTCGAAGCTGCCCGTTGACAGGGCCTTGTAGAGCACGCCGGCGTTCGCGCCGTACTCCTCCTCCGCCCAGGTCGCGTCCATGACGTCCACGACCCGGCGGGTGACGCCCTCAGAGCCGTTGACCGACACCGTCGAGTAGTTCCAGTCGTAGCTCGCCTCGCCGCTGGCCTCGATGAGCTCCAGCGCGACCGCCTCGTTCAGCGTCGAGCCGCCGCCCATCGCGGATTCCACGCGCAGGCTGATCTGCTGGTTCCCCTGGTACACCTGCCCGTCGACGTACTTCGCGAAGTCGATGAGCCACGGCAGGCCCTCAGGCGAGTCGAAGCTGACCGACGAACCCGAGCCGCCGCCCATGCCGCCGGGCATCTGGCCTCCGTCGGCGGGCATCTCCATGCCCTCCGGCAGTCCCATGCCCTCGGGCATCTCGCCGCCGCCGGGGAACTGCCGCTCCCCGTCCTCGCCGTCGCCGCCCATGGTCATCCCGCCGCCGAGCGCCGACAGGGTCGAGTTGCCCTTCAAGCGAATCCCCACGTCCGAGATGGTGACGCCGTCGATGGTGATGTCGGCCTTGATCCACTCCTTCTCGCCGGACTCCTCGAACGTCGCCTTCATCTCCTCGAAGTCCGCATCGCTGTACGACAGGCTGATCTCGTGCGCGACGTCGGTGTCGAACAGGTCCACGGTGCCTTGGATGTCGTTGGTGACCACGAACCCCTCGTTGGCGTCCGAGTAGACCAGGGCCGTGGCCCGCACCGTCCCGACCACCAGCGTCAGCACCGCGACGAGCCCGATCGACCCCGCGACGAGCTTCCAGTAGTGCCGGAGGCTCACCGGTATCCGGTGTCTGATGCTCTTGGCGGCCATGGCTACAGGTCCGTCTGGTCGTAACCGGTGAGGACCGTGACCTGCTGGCCCGATGTCACGTCGCGCAGCTCGCCGAGGAGCCCGGCCGCGTTCTTGCCCTTCTTGAGGCGCACCGTGTACGTCATCTCGATGAGCGCGCCGCCGCGGATCGTCTCGATCGAGACCTGCTCGAACTCGTCGGTGTTGCGGATGAGGACGTCGTCGACGCGGTCGGCGTAGTCCTCGTCGGTCGGGACGTGCACCTTCACGACCTGGCGCTGCACGTTGTGCGCGAACCAGTTGAAGCGGTGCATGATGAGCATGACCAGGCAGACCACCACGGTGGCGATGATCGCCAGCAGGTAGAAGCGCGTGCCGCAGGCCATGCCCACGCCCATCACCAGGAAGATGTACCCGACGTCGCGGGTCTCCTTGAGCGCGTTGCGGAACCGGATGATCGACAGCGCGCCGACGAGCGCGAACGCGCGCGCCACGTTCGACCCGACGATCAGCATGATCACCGCGATGACCACGCCCATGATGATGAGGGTCTGCACGTACGACTGGCTGTACGAGACGTTCTGGTGCGTGCGGCGGTAGACGATGCCGATCACGCAGCTGAGCAGGAACGACAGGGTCAGCGAGATGGCGATGTCCGCCACGCTGAACTCGGCCGAGAGGTCGTTGAAGCTGGTAAGGAAGTCCATGGCTGCTTTCTGGATCTAGACGGAGGCGGTGATGGGAGCGGGGTTCGCGCGGACGGCGTAGTCGTCCGCGACGGGCAGGTGGAACACCGAGCGCGGGGCCAGCCCGTGCGCCTCGATGCTCTGGCAGTACTTGGAGATCCGCACGACGGACATGCCCAGTCGCGCGGCCGTGTCGGTGACCCAGTAGGGGACCCGCTCGTTGGCCTTGACCTCGACGACCGCCTTGTGCGGCGGGATGATGAGCCGGTTCTCGACCTCCGCGCCCAGGTGGAAGTCGCGGTCGCGCCCGCGCACCCGGTGGTCGATCGTGACCCGCAGGCCCAGGTCGGCGTCCGTCCCGAGGTACGCCTCGCGGTTGTACGCCGTGATCGCGGTGGGCCGCAGCCCGTGCCCCTCGACCAGGCCCATGACCTCCTCGAGGAACGGCCGCTGCTCGGGCGAGTGCTCGATGAGCTCGGCCTCGTCGCAGAGCTTGCGCGCCAGCAGGTACGGGACCTTGACGCGCCGCTTCTGCGTGACTCGGTTGACCCGCTGCTTGATCTCGATGAACACGGGGGTCTCGTCCGTGAGCTCGTGCCGGTCGCCGTACGCGCGCACCCGCAGCTTGCGGCGGAACCGCAGGCCCTCGATCTTCTCCCAGTAGTACCGCAGCGAAGTCGAGTCGTAGTACAGGCTCGTCACCGGGTACCCGCCGCGCGTGGTGAACGGGTCGGCCTCCATGCGCGCGGCCAGCTCCTCGCGCAGCCGCGGCACCTCCTCGTACGAGAGGAGGTACTTGATCTCGAACCGGTTGAACGAGTGCAGCGCGCTGGCCGTGCGGCGCAGCTGGCCTGGATCACTGGTGTCAGGCGGCATGCCCGTTTCGCTCATCGGCGCTCCTTGTCGTTGGGAACGCGATGAGTGAAACCGGGCCCACTCGGACTGAACCCCGGGTTAACTCAAGATGGCCTCAAGGCGCATCACGGTTGGGTAACGCCGCTCAATCGCTTTGCGGCGCAGTCGATTCCGTTCCGTTCTGGATCTCGGCCTCGTTGACCTGGTCCTCGGTCGGGATCACCGTGCGGTCGAGCGTCACGTCCGTCTCCGTGCCCGATCCGACCGAGATCGAGTCGTACGCGGTGAGCGCCTTCGTCGTCGGGTCGAAGTACAGAACGTCCATCTCCATCCGCATCGGGTCTTCGGACTGGAAGTTGCGCAGCCCGGCCGCGCCCGTCGAGCCCTCGACCATGAGCGTCGTGCCCTCGCCGAGGTCCTCGACGTACCGCTCGTGCGTGTGACCGGCCAGGACCAAAGGCACCACCCCCGTGAGCGGCACCGCCATCGGCGGCTCGTGCACCATCGCCACGTCCGCCCCGCCCGCGTCGGTGATCGACTGGGCCAGCCGCTCCCCGGACTCGGTGAGCATCTGCTGCGCGTACTCGCTCGACGGCTGCGCGCCCTTGTCGGGAGTGAACCGCGGGTCGGCGACCCCGCCGAACCGCAGCCCGGCTATCTCCTGGACCTCGCCGTCGAGCACGACCACGTTGTCGTAGGCCGACAGCGCGGCCACGGTCGTCACCGAGTCGTGGTTGCCCTTGACGAACACGTACGGCACGTCGATCTGCTCGACGCCCCGCGAGAAGATCTCGGCCTCCTGCTCGGAGCCCCAGTCGTTCATGTCCCCGGTGTCGGCCACCGCGTCGATGTCGAACTGGTCGACCACCGACTCCATGAGGTGCCACGCCGAAGGGTTCAGGTGGATGTCGGAGACGTGGAGGACCCGGATCGAGTCGTCCTGGATGCCCAGCTGCGGCATGTCCATCGCCAGCGCGTAGAACTCGGAGATGTTCGTGACGAACTTCTGCAGGTTCGCCACGTACTCCTCGTAGTTCACGGCGATGTCCTCGGCGTTGCCGACCACGCTGGGCGCGTAGGCGAGCAGGCCCTCGTAGCGCGGTTGCGAGATCGACTCCGGGCGCATCGTCGTGGCCGCGTACCCCATGAGGGCCGCCGTCACCGCGAGCGAGGTGAGCCCGGTGAGGAGCGCGCGCCGCATGGTGCGGAACGCGAGCGCGCCCACGAGCAGCCCGCACAGGGTGACGATCGCGAGCGCTTCGGCGACGACCCGCACGACCGCGTCGGTCACGTCGGAGGCGAGGCTCTTGGAGGCGCTGGTGACGCCGCCGGGGGTGTTGATGATGTCCTGCGCTTCGATCGGGTCGACCGAGTCGAGGCTGAGGTTGAGGCCGACGGGCCCGTCGTGGCTGTCGAAGATGACGTCGCCCAGGGGCGGGATGGTCACGACGGTCTCGCCGGAGAGGTCGGGGTGGAGCGACACGGTGGTGTCGAAGGGCCCGATGTCGGCTTTGGTGCCGCCGACGAGCGCGAGGCCGCCCGCGGCGGCGCCGGTGCCGAGGAGGATGATCGCGGCGACCACGGCGGCCTGCCGGGCGCGGTGCGACCGCCGCAGCCGCGACCAGCCCGCTCTCGATCTGTGCCACAGGGATGCCGCGCGCCGCCGGACGGGGCGGACGGCGTCTTCGATGCGGTGCAGTGCGGCGGCGAGCCGGTCGTTCATGCGGGCCTTCCTCTCGCGGTGCGTCGTGCTGCCTAGACCCTGCCTTGGGCGGCGTAGCTGGTGGAGAAGCGGATGATGCGATCGTCTGCCTCGTTCGGCGTGCAGCCGCGTTCCTCGGTGCAGTTGCCGTCGCGGTTGGAGGTCGTCACCCAGAGCATCCCGTCGGGGCCCATGGCGACCGATCGTAGTCGACCGAACTCGTTGACAGCGGTCGCTTGGGGCTCGGCTACGGGCGTGCCGGACTCGTCGAACGGGACGGTCCAGAGGCGCTGGCCGCGCAGGCAGGCGGTGACGAGGGTGTCGTCGAGGAAGACCGCTCCGGCGCAGGAGGCCTCGAAGGGCTCCCAGGTCAGGGCCGGGTCGGCGTAGGCCTCTTCGGTGTCGGTGCCTTCGAACCAGGGCCAGCCGTAGTTGCCGCCGGGTTCGATGAGGTTGACCTCGTCGGCGGTGTCCTCGCCGAACTCGGTGGCGTAGAGCTGCCCGGCGGCGTTCCAGGCGAGGCCTTGGACGTTGCGGTGGCCGAGGGTGTAGACGGGGGAGTCGGGGAAGGGGTTGCCTTCGGCGGGTTCGCCTTCGGTGGTGATGCGGAGGATCTTGCCGCCCAGGGAGTCCGGGTCCTGCGCGGTGTTGCCGTCGCCGCCGTCGCCGGTGGCGGCGTAGAGGAGGCCGTCGGGGCCGAACTCGAGGGCGCCGCCGTTGTGGTCGGGCCCGGCGGGGATGCCGGTGAGGATCGGTTCGGGGGCGGCGTCGGAGGAGGTGTCGACGGCGGCGATGCGGTTGTCGGTGTCGGTGGTGTAGTACGCGTAGACGGTCGAGTCGGTGTCGTAGTCGGGGGAGACGGCGAGGCCGAGGAGGCCGCCTTCGCCGATGTCGGCGACGTCGATCGTGCGCAGTTCGGCGGGCTCGCCCGCGGTGCCGTCGTCGGCGAGGGGGATGGCGAGGAGGCGTCCGGTGGTGCGCTCGCCGACGATCGCGGTGCCGTCGGGGAGGAATTCGAGGCCCCAGGGGACTTCGAGGCCCTCGGCGACGACGTCCATGAACGAGGTCTGCTGTTCGGGTGCGCCGCTGGGAGTCGGGAGGTTCGGTGGTTCGCCGACCTCGGGCTCGGGCGGTTCGCCGAAGGAGCACGAGGCGAGCGTGAGTGCGGCGGCGATGGCCGCCGACGCCGAGAGCAACCTGCGCAGCATGGCCCCAAGACTATAGGTCCGGGGCGACGGCGCTGACAGGCTGTTTTCCACGCCCCACCGGTTCCCCGATTCGCCGGCCGCTAACCCCCGCGGGCTCGGATCCGAGATCCTATAGGATATGGCGACCGATCGAGAGGATGCGCCGTGAAGGTTTGGATCGCACACGAGGAGGGGCGCGCCATGCTCGGCGGGCTCCCCGAAGGCGTCGAGGTCGAAGTCTACGGCGGGCGCGGCGACTACCCCTCCGACCCGTCGACGCTCGAATTCTGGGTGCCGCCGTTCCTCGCCCAGTCGAAGGTCACGACCCCCTTGCGGGACATGACTTCTCTCAAGGCGATCCAGCTGCTCAGCGCCGGGGCCGAGGTCTGGGTCCCGGCCGTCCCGCCGGGCGTGGTCCTGTGCGACGCGCGGGGCGTGCACACCGGGGTCACCGCCGAATGGACCGTGGGCGCGGTCATCGCCTCGATGCGCGGGTTCGACGTGTTCGCGCGCAAGCAGACCCGCCACGAGTGGAAGGTCGAGTGGACCACGACGATCGTGGGCAAGCGGGTCCTGGTCGTCGGCGCGGGCGACATCGGGGAGAAGGTCGCCGAAGTGCTCACCGTGCTCGGCGCCGAGGTCGAGAAGGTCGCGCGCCGCGAGCGCCCGGGGGTCCACCCGATCGACCGGGTCGAGACCCTCCTGCCCGGGTTCGACGTGGTCATCCTGATCCTGCCGCTCACCGACGCCACGCGCGGCCTGGTCGACGCGAAGTTCCTGTCCCGCATGAAGGACGGCGCGCTGCTCGTCAACGCCGCCCGCGGTCCGATCGTCGACACCGACGCGCTCGTGGCCGAGGTCGCCTCGGGCCGCCTGCGCTGCGCCGTGGACGTGGTCGACCCCGAGCCGCTGCCCGCGGGCCACCCGCTGTGGGACCTTGAAGGCGCGCTCATCACCCCGCACGCGGGAGCCTCGGTGGACGGCACCCTCGACCGCGCCTACGCACCCGTCGGCCCCCAGATCCGCCGCTTCGCCGCGGGCGAGCCCCTGGAGAACGTGGTCAGCGAGGGCTACTAGTCCTCTTCGGCCGCTTCGGACTTGAGCTCCTGGCCGCCGATCTCGAGGACCTGCGGGAGGTTCTCGGGCTTGAGCGGGTGGAGGCGCACCTGGGACTGGTCGTCCAATATGGCCGCCACGCCCTCGCTGCCGTGGGCGAAGCCGTCGATGTGCTTCCAGGCGATCGTGCGGCTGGTGAACATGCCGCGCACCGCGATGCCCTCGCTCGTGACGTCGACGCCGGAGCGCCACGCCCACATCGAGACCGCGACCGGCGCGAGCAGAAGCGCGAGGCCCACCACCGCCGAGAACACGCCCCACACGGGCCGCTCGACGATGAGCGCCACGGACAGCGGCGTCACCGTCAGCCAGGCCACGAAGGCCGCGCCGGTGACCGCCGCGGGGCGGCGGACCCGCAGCCTGCGGCCGCGCCCCTGGGCGCCGAGGATCGCATCGGAACTCGTCATGGCACCAGCCTGACACACCCGGGCGCGGGGGACGCAAAGTGGCCGGTCCGGTTTCTGTCGGATTGTCGCTTGACGTGCCCGCCGAACGTGGCACGATCACCT
Source organism: Glycomyces sp. NPDC048151 (assembly GCF_043202775.1). Classification (NCBI taxonomy): domain Bacteria; kingdom Bacillati; phylum Actinomycetota; class Actinomycetes; order Glycomycetales; family Glycomycetaceae; genus Glycomyces; species Glycomyces sp. NPDC048151. The sequence goes on from NZ_JBIDBB010000011.1 coordinate 179,326, forward strand.
GAACAGCAGCGGCACAAGCCTGGTGGGGGTGGACGTGGCCGTCAAGATCACATTCCGTCCGACGACGCGCCAGGTGCTCGGCCGGGCGCTGTTCCTCTCCGGTCTCTCGCTCGTCGGCGCGCTCGTCCCCGCCGTCGCGTACATGCTCGCCGTCGGCCACTGGTACCACTACACGCTGCTCGCGCTGTTCCTCTTCGCGATCGCCGTCGCGCTCGGGGCCGCCTACGCGGGCGCGCGCAACCGCGGGGTCGTGCTCGACGAGCGCGGCATCCACCCGCTCAAGGCCGTCGCGTCCCAGAAGCACACCGAGCGCTTCGCCGCCTGGACCGACATCGCCGACATCCGCGCCGAGCGCCGCGCCAGCCGCACCGTGCCTGTCGTCTACCTCCTCGACCCCGAGCAGAAGCCGTGGCGGCTCCAGGCCCCGTACTCCGGGCGCGTGCTCTCGGTCGACGACGAGCTCGACGAGAAGATCTTCGTCATCCGCAGCCTCTGGGACGCGTACAAGAGAGGCCTCCCGGCCTATCGTCAGCCCCGCTAGCTGCATCGATAGACGTCACTGTCTTAAGTATCGCGGAAATCACCGAAACGATCGAAACTGTTCAGTAATCGTTCAGTACTCCGCACTGTGTATGCGATTGCCGATCGTGACCTTATCGTGACCTTCATGGCGACTTACCAGCCTTGACCCCGATTTTCCCGTGCCGTAACCTCACCGCTATTACCGGTAACTTCCGGAGTTTTTCCGGAAATAGTTTCGATAATGGGTGCGGCCGTGCAGGGCCGCGCCACCACCCCCTCCGGCCCCCGGCCGTCTGAACTCGGAAGGAGCGCTCACCGATGAGCACTCAGCAGCCCCGTTCCAGCCTGTCCGACACCACCCGATCCCCCTGGCCCGATCCCGCCCTCAGCCGCCGCGGCCTCGTCCTCTCCGGCGGCGCCGCCCTCGCCGCGTCCGCCGCCGGATGCAGCTTCTTCTCCACTGAGAACGACTCCGGCGAAGCCGGCGGCGACAAGGGCAAGGAAGCCCCGATGCTCGCCGAGCGCGTCGAAGCGGGCGAGCTCCCGCCCGTCGAGGAGCGCCTCCCGAAGGAGCCGCTCGTCGTCAAGGTCGCCGAGGACATGGGCCGGTACGGCGGCACCTGGAACAGCGCCGTCACCGGCGCCTCCGACGGACCCTGGCTGTGGCGCACCATCAATGACGGCCACCTGCTCGAACGCTCCCGCGACTGGACCGAGATCCGCATGAACGTCGCCTCCGCGTTCGAGGCCAACGCGGACGCCTCCGAGTTCACGATCACCCTCCGCGAAGGGGTCAAGTGGTCCGACGGGACCCCGCTGACCACCGCGGACGTCGAGTTCGCCTACGCCGACGTCAACCTCAACACCGACCTCACCGCCGCCGTCCCGCCCGAACTGTCCAGCCTGGACGGCACGCCCGCCGAACTCGAGATCGTCGACGACCACACCTTCATCGTCCGCTTCACCGGCCCCAAGCCCCTCTTCCGCGACGACATGGCCGCCGGGGTCGCCGGGCAGCGCTTCACCATGTACCCCAGGCACTACCTGGAGCAGTTCCACCCGACCTACAACCCCGCGGCCGACGACGAGGCCGTCGCCGAGGGCTACGACGGCTGGGTCGCGCGCTTCACCGCGCTCGGCAACCTCTGGAACTTCCAGTGGGAGAACCCGGACCTGCCCACGCTGCTCCCGTGGGTCTGCAAGAAGCCGGTCACCGACGCCGACTACGCCCTCTTCGAGCGCAACCCCTACTACTGGAAGGTGGACGAGGAGGGCAGCCAGCTGCCGTACCTCGACGAGGTCCGCTTCAACGTCATCGCCGACGTCGAGACCATGTTCGCCCACGCCGTCAACGGCGACTACGAGTTCCACTCGCGCCACTTCAACGACAACGCCCACCGCGCCGACGCCGTCGACGGCGAGGAGGCCGGGGGCTACACCATCATCGAGCTCGAAGGCACCTACTCGAGCGACATGAACATCGCGTTCAACATGAACCACGCCGACCCCGGACTCCGGAAAGTGTTCCAGGACAAGCAGTTCCGCATCGCCATGTCGCACGCGATCAACCGCCAGGAGCTCATCGACGTGCTCTGGAGCCGCGTCGGCGAGCCGAGCCAGGCCGCCCCCCGGCCCGACTCGGACTTCTACGACGAGGCCTTCGCGACCCAGTACCTCGAGTTCGACCCCGACCTCGCAGCCCAGACCCTCGACGCGGCCGGGTACGCCGCCGGGGCCGGAGGCGTGCGCGCCTCGGCCGACGGCACGCCGCTGGAGTTCACCGCGACCGTGGCCGACGACGCCCTCCTGGGCACCGTCTGGCTCGACGCGCTCGACATGATCAAGGACATGTGGGCCGCCGTCGGCGTCACCCTCCACGTCAACGGCCAGCCCCGCGAGAACTGGCAGGCCGGCATCGACGAGAACCAGTACGACCTGACCGTGTGGACCGGCGACGGCGGCTACATCGACGAGACCACCGCCGTCCAGTGGTACCTGTGCGGCGGCCCCTCCGGCGGCGCGCTCTTCGCCCGCCAGTGGTCGGCGCACTACACCCTCAAAGGCGCGCAGGACGACGAGATGGTCGAGCCCCCGCCCGCGCCCGTCGTCGAGCAGCAGGACCTGTACGACCAGTTCCTCGCCGAGGCCGACCCGGCCGCGCGCGCGGAGATCTTCAAGCAGATCCTCGCGATCGCGAAGGAGCAGTTCTACGCGATCGGCACCGTCCGCGGCCAGGGCTCGTGGGCCATCGCCTCCAAACGCCTCCACAACTTCGGCGGACCCATGCCGGAGAACCCGACCTACGGCACCCCCGGGCCCGCGGCCCCCGAGCAGTGGTGGCTGGAGTCGGCATAGCCGCGGCCGCGACGGAATAGGGAGTCCACAGTGGTTCGATACCTCGGCCGCCGCGCGCTCTACATGGCGGCCACCCTGCTCGCGATCTCGCTGGTGGTGTTCGTCATCATCAGCCTGCCGCCCGGCGACTACGTGACCGCGCTCCAGGCCAAGTACAACGTCATGGGCCAGGGCCTGACCGAGGCCGACGTGGCGAACCTGCGCCAGCGCTACGGCCTGGACGGGAACCTCTTCGCCCAGTACTGGCACTGGATCACGCAGATCGTCCTCCACGGCGACCTCGGCATGTCCTTCGAACACTCGAAGCCGGTCGAGGACGTCATCGCCCCGCGCCTGGGCTGGACCATCGCGGTCTCGCTCATCACGCTCCTGGTGACGTGGGCGCTGGCGTTCCCGATCGGCGTGTACTCGGCGGTGCGGCAGCATTCGATCGGGGACTACGCGGTGACCACCGTGGGCTTCCTCGGGCTCGCCACGCCGAACTTCCTGATCGCGCTGGTGTTCATCTACTTCAGCGTGACGTGGGCCGGGTCGGTCCCTTCGGGACTGTGCTCGCCGGAGTGGTGCGACGCGTCCTGGAACCTCGGGAAGGTCCTCGACCTCTTGGGCCACTTGTGGATCCCGATGATCGTGATCGGCACGGGCGGCGTGGCGGGGTTGGTGCGGATCATCCGCAACAACCTGCTCGACGAGCTGCGCCGCCCGTACGTGACGGCGGCGCGCGCCCGCGGCGTCCCCGAGGGGCCGCTGCTGCGGCGCTACCCGCTGCGCGTGGCGCTCAACCCGTTCGTCTCGACGATCGGGTGGGTGCTGCCGATGCTCCTGGTCGGCGACATCGTCGTCGGCCAGATCCTGAGTCTGCCGACGCTCGGACCGATCCTCCTGGGCGCGTTGAAGTCCCAGGACATGTACCTGGCCGGTTCGGTGATCATGGTCCTCAGTGTCGTCACCGTCATCGGCACGCTCGTCTCGGACCTGCTGCTCGGCTGGCTCGACCCCCGCATCCGACTCGGACACCAGAGGTGAGGCCCCGATGGCACTGAAGGAATCAGAGGGCCTCGCCGAACAGGCCGAGGCCGTGCGCACCCGGGCACCGCAGCGAAAGCTCGTGTGGTGGGCCTTCAAGAAACACCGGCTCGCGCTCGTCTCGGCCTGGCTCCTCGCGGGGATGATGGTCGTCATCGCGCTGTGCGAGTTCGTGGCCCCGTTCGACGACCGGCACCGCGACTCCGAGTACACGACCGCGCCGCCGCAGGTGCTGAAGCTCTGGAGCGACTCGGGCTTCGGCCTCCACGTGGACGGCTACACCTCCGAGCAGGACCCGCGCTCGCTGCGGATCACGTACGAGGCGAACCCGGAGGACCGGGTCGACGTCGGGCTCTTCGTCAAGGGCGAGGAGTACGAGCTGTTCGGGTTCATCCCGATGGACCGGCACCTCATCGGCCCGCAGGACCCCGAGGACCCGATGTACCTGTGGGGCACCACGACCGACGGCCAGGACCTCTTGAGCCAGGTCGTGTACGCCACCCGCGTCTCGGCCTCCGTGGGCATCATCGGCGTGCTGCTGGCGTTCCTGCTCGGCATCGTGCTCGGCGCGGTCTCGGGCTACTTCGGCGGCTGGATCGACAACGCGGTGCAGCGCGTCATCGAGCTCATCATGTCGGTCCCGTCGATCCCGCTGTGGCTCGGCCTCGCGGCGGCGCTCCCGGCGCAGATGGGCCCGGTCGGCCGGTACTTCATCATCACCACGATCCTCGCGCTCGTCGCCTGGACGGGCCTGGCCAGGGAGGTGCGCGGCCGGTTCCTCGCGCTCCGGAGCGAGGAGTTCGTGACCTCGGCGCGCCTGGACGGGTCGAGCCACGGCCGGATCATGTTCCGGCACATGCTGCCCAGCTTCTCCTCGCACATCATCGCCGCGCTCTCGCTGTCGATCCCGGGCATGATCCTGGCCGAGACCGCGCTGTCGTGGCTCGGCATGGGCCTGCGCCCGCCGGCCGTGTCGTGGGGCGTGCAGCTGCAGGACGCGAGCAAGTGGAGCGTGCTCTCGGGCGCGCCGTGGCTGCTCATCCCGGGCCTGTGCGTAGTGCTCGTGGTGCTGGCGTTCAACTTCGTCGGCGACGGCCTCCGCGACGCCGCCGACCCGTACAAGCATTAGGCGGCGCGATGAAAGACGCATTGCTCGAGATCAAGGGCCTGCACACGAGTTTCAAGACCTACGACGGGCAGGTGAGGGCCGTCGACGGCGTCGACCTCACCGTCCACGCCGGGAAGACCCTGTGCGTGGTCGGCGAGTCCGGCTGCGGCAAGTCGGTCACGGCCCGATCGATCCTGCGCCTGGTCGAGGCCCCCGGCTCGGTCGACGCGGGGGAGATCACCTGGCGCGGCGGGGACGACCCGTTCGACATCCTCTCGCTCGACGCCAAGGACAAGCGCCTCGCGAAGCTGCGCGGCGGCGACATCGGGATGATCTTCCAGGAGCCGATGGCCTCGCTGCTGCCGCTGCGCACCATCGGCGCGCAGCTGGTCGAGACCATCCGCATCCACACCGGCCTCGACAAGCGGGCCGCGCGCGAGAAGGCGATCGACCTCCTCGGCCAGGTCGGCATCCCGAAGCCGCACGAGCGGGTCGACGCCTACCCGTTCCAGCTCTCCGGCGGCATGTGCCAGCGCGCGATGATCGCGATCGCCTTGTGCGCCAACCCGTCCCTGCTCATCGCGGACGAGCCGACCACGGCGCTGGACGTGACGACGCAGGCGCGCATCCTCGACCTGCTCCGCTCGCTCCAGGCCGAGCACCGGATGGCGGTCATGTTCATCACCCACGACCTCGGCGTGGTCGCCGAGCTCGCCGACGAGGTCGCGGTCATGTACCTCGGCCGCGTCGTCGAACGGGCCGGTGTGGACGAGCTCTTCAACGACCCGAAGCACCCGTACACGAAGGCGCTGCTCGCCTCGGTGCCCGTCCTGGGCCGCGACCGGGGCCGGGACCTCGCGACCATCCCCGGCGCGGTGCCGAACCCGCTGCACCGGCCGAGCGGCTGCTCGTTCCACCCGCGCTGCGCCGAAGCGATCGCGGGCATGTGCGATGCCGCAGCACCGCCCGAAGTGGACTTCGGGACCCGGACCGCCGAATGCGTCCTGTACGCCGACCGCGAAGGAGCCGCAGCATGAGCGACCCGTTGCTGGAGATCGACGACCTCCACGTCCGCTTCCCCGTGCGCCGCAACCTCCTCGGGCGCCCGACCGTCGAGGTCCACGCCGTCTCCGGCGTCGACCTCACCCTCTACAAGGGCGAGACGCTCGGGCTCGTGGGCGAATCGGGCTGCGGCAAGACCACCCTGGGCCGCACCATCGTCGGCGCGCAGCAGGCCACCAGCGGCTCGCTGCGCTACAACGGCGCCGACCTGACCGCGATGGACCGCCGCGAGCAGGCCGCGTCCCGGCGGCGCATCCGCATGGTCTTCCAGGACCCGTTCTCGTCCCTGAACCCGCGCATGAACCTGCGGCAGATCATCGGCGACCCGCTCGTCGCGACGGGCGAGGCGCGCGGCTCCGAGCTCGAGGACCGCATCGCCGAGATGATGCGCCGCGTCGGGCTCAGCCCCGACTACATGGACCGGTACCCGCACTCGTTCTCCGGCGGGCAGCGCCAGCGCGTCAACATCGCCCGCGCGCTCATCGTCGGGCCCGAGCTCGTGGTCGCGGACGAGCCGGTGAGCGCGCTCGACGTGTCGGTGCGGGCGCAGATCCTCAACCTGCTCAGGGAACTCCAGGCCGAGTACGGCCTGACGTACCTGTTCATCTCGCACGACCTCTCGGTCGTGGAGAACCTGGCCGACCGGGTCGCGGTGATGTACTTCGGCCGCATAGTCGAACTCGCGGCGACCGGGGACCTGTACGAGCGCCCGCAGCACCCGTACACCGAGGCGCTCATGTCGGCGGTGCCGGTCCCGGACCCGTCCCTGAAGGGCCGCAAGGGCCGCATCCTCCTCCCGGACGAGCTGCCGGACCCGTCGAACCCGCCGCCGGGCTGCGCGTTCGCGCGCCGCTGCGCGTATGCGGAGGACCGGTGCTCCCACGGGTCGATCCCGCTGCAGGACGGCGCCCGCTGCGTGCGCCGCGAAGAGCTTGACTTGCAGGGGATCGTGGAGGCAGAATCGTCGCGACCGTAGTCGGAAAGCGCTATCAATCAACCGTCTCCCGACCGTGCCGAACCACGAAGGACTTCCCTGTGGCACATAGGAACACCGACATCATCCCCACCATCGAAGGCCTCGCCTACGGCGGCGACTACAACCCCGAGCAGTGGCCCCGCGAGGTCTGGGACGAGGACGTCCGCCTCATGCGCGAGGCCGGGGTCAACCTCGTCAGCGTCAACATCTTCGCCTGGGCCGGCATCAATCCCGGCCCGGGGGAGTGGGACTTCACCAGGCTCGACGCCATCATGGACCTCCTCGCCGCAGGCGGCGTCAAAGCCGACCTCGCCACCTCCACCGCGTCCCCGCCGCCGTGGTTCTCCCAGGCCCACCCCGAGACCCTGCCCGTCAACCCCGAAGGGATCCGGCTCAACTCCGGCGCGCGCGCCGAATACTGCCCGCATGCCCCCGTCTTCCAAGCGGCCGTAGTCGACATGGCCACCCGCCTCGCCGAGCGCTACGCCGACCACCCCGCGCTCGCCATGTGGCACGTCGGCAACGAGTACTACCGCTCCTGCACCTGCGACCACGCCGCTGACGCCTTCCGCGCCTGGCTCCAGGACCGCTACGGCGACCTCGACGGCCTCAACGCCGCGTGGGGCACCACGTTCTGGTCCCAGACCTACAGCGACTGGACCCAGGTCCTCCCGCCGCGCATCTGCGCCGAGACCCCCAACCCGGGCCTCGTCCTCGACTTCCGCCGCTTCAGCTCCGACGCGCTCCTCGCGCTCTTCCGCTCCGAGGCCGCCGCGATCGAGCAGCACAGCCCCGACAAGCCGATCACCACGAACGCCATGGTCACCGGCAACTTCAGCGGCCTCGACTACCACCGCTGGGGCGAGCACATGACGGGCCCGAACCGCCTCGTCGCCACCGACCACTACCTCCTCCCCGACGACCCGATCGGCTGGCCCGAACAGGCCGCGTTCGGCGCCGACGCCTCCCGCGGCCTCGCCGCCGGAGACCCCTGGCTCCTCATGGAGCAGTCCTCGAACTCCTCCGCCTGGCGGCGCGGCTACTTCGCCAAGAAGCCCGGCGACCTCCTGCGCCACTCGCTGTCCTATGTGGCCCGCGGCTCCGAGGGCGCCATGTTCTTCCAGTGGCGGGCCTCCCGCTACGGCGCCGAGCGCTACCACTCGGCGATGGTCCCCCACGGCGGCACGGACTCCAAGGTCTTCCGCGAAGTCAAGCAGTTCGGCGCCTGGCTCAAGGACCTCGCCGAGATCAAAGGATCCACAGTCGACTCGCGGGCCGCGATCCTCCTCGACTTCATCTCCTGCTGGGCCGCGAACACGCCCGGCCAGCCCTCCGCCGACATGGACACCTACCCGGAGCTGCGGCGCTGGCACGCGGCCCTGTGGCGGCGCGGCGTCACCACCGACCTCGCGAACCCCGAGTGGGACCTGAGCGGCTATGAGTACGTCTTCGCGCCGCACCTGTACCTCCTCGACGACGACGCGAACCTCCGCGCCTACGTGGAGAACGGCGGTACCCTCGTCGTCGGGCCCTACTCCGGTATCGTCGACGCGAACGACCGCGTCCACCCCGGCCTGCCGGGCGCGCTCGGCGGCCTCATGGGCGTCCGCGTCGAGGAGTTCGTCCCCATTCCCAATGGCGACAAGGCGTCCCTGGAGAACGGCTGGGAAGGCGAGACCTGGTCCGAGGTCACCCACGCGACCGACGCCGAGACCGTCGTCTCCTTCAAGGACTACCCCGAGACCGGCGCGGTCTTCCGCCGCAGGCTCGGCCGGGGCGAGGTCTGGTACCTCGCGACCCGCCTGGCCGACCTCGACCCGTTCCTCGCCGAACTGGGCATCGCGAGCGACCTCCCCGAAGGCCTCGAACTGGTCCGCCGCTCGCACGAGCACGGCCCGTCCTATACGTTCGCCATCAACCACGGGAAGGACCCCGCGCCGGTCCCTGCGACCGGCCGGAACCTCCTCACCGGAGCGGCCTGGACCGAGGAGGACACTCTGGAGCCCGGCGGGTGCGCGGTGATCCGACGAGAATGAACTACTGATCTGTCGCACCCGTCGATTACTGTCTCAAGGTCCCCGCAGTTCTCACTGAGGAGCCCCTGATGGCCACGATCGTCTTCGTCCACGCCCTCGGTTCGAGCGGCCGCGCCTGGCAGCCCCAGGCCGCGGCGCTCGGCGAGCGCCACAAGGTCCTCGCCCCGGACCTCCCCGGCCACGGCGAGACCCCCGGCCCCTTCGGCCTCGAACCGGCGGCGTTCGCGGTCGCCGAACTCATCGCCGCCGAACCCGAACCCGTCCACCTCGTCGGCATCTCCGTCGGCGGCACGGTCGCCATGCTCGCGGCCCTGGACGACCCGTCCCGGGTCGCGAGCCTCACCCTCTCCGGCGCCACCGCCCACGCCCTCGGCGTCGCCCTCCAACGCAACCTCATGCGCCTCATGCCCGCCGGTCTCATCGCCGCCCTCATGTCCGGCATGTACGCCGGAGGCCGCCCCGAACTCAAGGCCCAGGCCAAGGAAGACCTCCGCAAGGCCGGCAAGCAGGCGTTCATGAACGGCCTCGCCGAACTCGGCGCCCTCGACCTCCGCCCCCGCCTCGCCGACCTCAAGACCCCCGCGCTCGTCCTCTGCGGCACCAAGGACAAGGAGAACCTCGCCCCCGCAGAGGAACTCGCCGCCACGATCCCCGACGCCCGCCTCGACACGATCCCCGACGCGGGCCACATCTGGAACCTCCAGTTCCCCGACCTCTTCACCGCCAAGCTCCAGGAGCACATCGCCTGACCCTCAACCGGAGACGGCGAACCCGATCGCGGCAATCGCCATGAGCGGAGCGGCTATGGCGAAGCAGGTCATGGCGGCGCGCACCTTCCGGAACTTGCCGAGCGCCAACGTGGCGAGCATCGAGAGTTCCTCGGCGGCATCGAGCAGTTGCCGCTCCGGGTCCGCCGAGGTCCGCAAGGCGTTCTTGACGATCTCGTCTGGAGAGCGGCGCGCGCCAGCCCGGATCCCGGTTCTGCCGCCGAGGCGCGGCCAGACCGCGGCTCCGAGAAAGGCGATGCCCACGAGCATCGATGCAGCTCCCGACCATCCGAAGACACTGGCGACGGTGATGCCCTGCGTTAACAGCGGTGCCGCGAACAGCAGTGCGGCGATCGGAACTGCGCCCGCCGCCAATAGCGCCGCCTTCGTGTCCGCGTGGGTCACATTGACGTGGGCTTGGTGGATCTGCCGCTTGATCTCGTCGAGGGTGGCTTCGGTGGCCTCGGGCGGTGGAGTACCCACGGCGACCTCCATCCTGTTGTGTCACTGATAAACAGCATCGCATAAATCGGTCCTGGGATGGGGGGTGTGCTTGTGGCCGAGGCCGTGCTCGCGGATCGCGTCGAGATCGGCGCGGTCCTTGCTCCGATTCAGCCAGCGTTTATAGGCGACCACCTCTGGCATCGGGAGGTACTTCAATCCGTCGATGACGTCGGCCTGTTCGATGAGAGACGCGGTGTCGCTCCCGGGCAGGAGCCACGTCTGGCAGACCTCGACGACGCCGCCGTACAGTCGCGCGATCTTGTCCCCGGTGTAGATGCTTGCCCGCAACGGTGCGGCGTCGAAGATCATTGCGTGCTCGAACGCGATCTCCACGGCTCGCCGCCAGGTCTCGCTTCCCGGCCGCGCCAATATGTCGAGGTCGGACAGGCGGGGGGTGATACCGCCGGCCCAGAGGCGTCCGCTCCCTGCGATGACGAAGTCTTCAGGAGCGAAATCCGAGGGGACATGTTGGCGCAGCAGCTCTATCAGCTTGAAACCGTTATAGACCTCGCCCCGGATTCGGTTCACTGCGGCGGTTTCCCATCTGGGCGCGAGTTCCCGGGGAGCTCGCCGTCCTGCTTTCTCTGCAGTTCGAGTTTGGCCGACTTGTACTGGATCACCGCGCCCGCGACCGCGGCGACCGCGGCGACCGACCCGATGATGGCGGTCATCAGCTCAAGGAGGTTGGGGTCGTAGTTCGACATCGTGATTCAGTCCGTTTCGAACGCTAGATGAGGGAGCGGTCGCGGCGCATGGCGAGCGCCTCGATCGCGGCAGTGTCGTGGATGGTGAACCGCTCTCTGCCGGTCGACACTGTGCCGCGGGCCTTGAACTGCTTGAGCACCCCCGATACCGACTCGCGTGAGATGCGGGCCAGATCGGCCAGGTCGGATTGGCTGAAGCCTGCGATGACAAGGCCGTTCTTCCCGTCCGTGCCGATCCCCGAGTCGACGATCCTGAGGATGGCGCGGGCGAGTCGGCGCTCGCTCGTCAGGAACGACTCCTCCTGCACCTCGCTCATTTCGCGGACCCGCTTGGCGAGTCGTTGTGTCAGCGCCAGATGAACGTGCGGGTTCGACTGGAGGAGCTTGAGGAAGACGTCGCCCGGGATGTGCAGGACATCGATATGCGTGAGGGCGACGAGGTCGGCGGTCCGCGGTTCGCCCGTGAGCGGTGCGAGCTCGCCGATCATCGTGCCAGGCCCGTGAATGCCGAAGATGGCCCGGGGCTCCTGCGTACAGGACTTCACGTGGCCGGAGCGGAGGTAGACGACGTAGTCGGAGTGCTCCCCGGCCTTCACCAGGGTCGCGCCCTTCGGGTACGAGACCGCGTGCGCCTCAGGCAGGAGTGCGTTCTGATCCTCGTCGCTCAGTAGTGGTTTCCACAGAGTTTGAGTGCTGGCTTCCATAGAGTTGAGTGTATTGGTACACACAACGAATCCGGGTCAGCGAAACGCCGGGTGTCAGGAAACCGACTGGAATTCGTTTCGCTTGGAGTAGAAGGGAACCGCGTTACGGGGCGGTCGGTTCCGGTTCCGTGACCTCTGCTGGGTCCCTCGGGTGGCGGATGCCCGGGTGGTCCTTGGGGAGGATCGCGCGGATGACCCAGCCGGAGACGATGAGGCAGAGGACGAGCAGCGGCCAGGAGAGCGCGACCTGGGCGATGCCCCCGGCGACCACGGCGAGGCGTTCCTCGTCGCTGTTCCAGAACGGTGTGAGGATCGCGACGCGCAAGGAGTACATCGCCACCCACACCCACGAGGCGGCGCTGTAGGCGCGCAGGAGGTCGGGGTCGCGGCGCCAGCGGGTCTTCTGGCCGAGGAGGCCGCCGACGATGAGTCCGAGGAGCGGGCGGCGGAAGACGATGAAGCCCGCCCAGACGAGGGCGCTCGCGGCGTTGGAGACGATGCGGGGGAGGAGGATGTCCTGCGCCCGTCCGGTGTAGAGGACGATGAGGCAGGCGACGGCGACGCTCAAGAGGCCGAGGACGACGGCCCGGGGCTTCGTGCGCTGGCGCAGCCGCACGACCGCGATCACACCCGCCGAAAACAGTGAAGCCCCTGCGGCCCAGGCGATCGAGTTACCGGTCAGCATCCAGGTGAGGATGAACACCACCACGGGGGCGGTGGCGTCGAAAGCTCCGCGCTTGCCGCCTAGTAGGCTGACAAGCGTGTCTTGCCGCACAGTATCGGACAACTGCCAACCCTCACCTCTCGACCCGCTACCGCAGGCAAGGCTACCCTAACCGCAGTGGCACGCCGGGCTTCGCCCGCAGCCCCACCTACGGACGGATTGGCACGGTAACGGATGCTCGGCACACACCGGATCAGTGAAGCGCAACTCGTCGACCTGCTCCGCCGGGCCAGAAAGACCGATTTCGGGCGCTGGAACAAGGCGGACCTGCAGCGCGCCATGACCGACCTCGGCTGGCAGGTGCGCTCGGCGGAGGTCGACATCGGCATGTGGCGTGCCGAGACCGGCTACGACACCGGCAACGCGATCGCCGACTCGATCCCGCCCCAGACCCCGGTCGCGGGCCGCGCGGACTTCTACTCCATCGAGGTCATGGTCCTGCGCTCGGCCGAACGCGGCCGCCAAGGCGAGCAGCACCGCACGCTCATCTTCCGCGAAGTGCTGCGCACCATGATGAGCGAGCTCGGCGCCCCCGAGATCCGCGGCGGCGACGGCGGCCCCTGGATCCGCTGGTACCGCGACGGCCTCATCTTCGAACTGCACCTGCGCCGCTTCCACGGCGGCGTCACGCTGCGGCTCCTCTCGCCCGAGCTGTTCGAGCAGCTCGAAGCGCACGCGGTCGGCAAGGGCGACGTCTCCGGCTGGGCCGCCTACGCCCGCACCGGCCAGCGCCCGCCCGAGCCCGCCTGCACCGACATGGGCGAGTTCACCGAGCGGCTCTCCTCGCTCCTGGCCGACATGTCCGCCGACGTGCCCGTGGTCGACACCGCCGGGACGGTGCTCCTGCGCACCGGCGACTGGTCCGCCAGGTACGTCGCCGCGTTCGTCGACGGCGGCCTGCGCGTCGAGGCCAGCGCCGCCGTGAGCGGCGCGTGGCGCTCGGGCCTGTCGAACCTGCCGAGCATGGGCTTCCGCGCCCCGAGCGGGACGCAGCCGAACTGGTCGCGCAGCTTCAACTCGACCGACCGCACGGCCACCAACCAGGCCGCGCACATGATGGTGGACGCCCTGCGGGCCTTCGGCATCCAGGACCTCTTCGACATCGTCTACGACGGCTTCACCGCCGACGGCGAGCGCATGTACCTGCCGGTGCTCGGCATCGGCAACGGCGACAACCCGTACTAGGGGGTGCTTGCGAACCCCTGACGGCCGCTATCCGGCCCGTTCGCCCGCTCGCTGCGTTGTCGGGGCCTTCGCATACAACACCGGTATGCAAAGGCCCCTCCGCGGTCTCGGCGAAGCTTGCGAGCCGTCAATTCGCGGAGCGAGCGAACGAACGGACTCGGATACCGACTCGCCACGGATTCGCAAGCACCCCCTAGACGGCGGCGGCCTCCGGCTGCGGGGCCTCCATGGTCGCGCGCCGGAACGCCGGGAGCCGCCAGCCGACGACCGCCACTCCGGCGACGCACGCGACGCCGCCCGCGAGGATCGCCCCGCCGAGGCCCAGCAGGCCCGAGAGCGCCCCGGCCTGGAGGTTGCCGAGCGCCGGGGACACGGTCGCCTGCGCGAGCCACAGGCTCGTGACGCGCCCGCGCAGCCGGTCCGGGGTGTAGTTCTGGAGCAGGCCCGTGCGCAGGACCTCGGAGACGAGGTCGCTCGCGCCGGAGATCGCGAGGAACACGAGTCCGAGTGCGAGCCAGGGCGACAGGGCGAGGCCGACCATGGCCGCGCCCCACAGGCTCGCGGCGACGATCACGACGAACCCGGGCCGCGCGGTCTTCGTGACCTTGCCGCTGAACGCGGCGGCCAGGAACGCGCCGACCCCGGCGGCCGCCGAGAGCAGCCCGAACGCGACCGAACCGCCGTGGAACTGCTCGGTGGCGAGCGCCGGGAACAGGCCCTTGGGCCACGCGAACAGCATCGGCATGATGTCGATGAGCAGCACCCCGGCCACGACCTTGTTGCGCCGCACGAACGCGAACGCGTCCTTCAGCGAGTACGAGTCCTTCTCCTCTTCGCCGCCGCCGTGGTCGGGCGGCATCGGCCCGACGAAGATCATCGCGACGGCGAAGACGACGAAGCCGAGCACGTTGAGGCCGTAGCACCACTCGGTGCCGCCCGCGGCGATGACCACACCGGCGAGGGCCGGTCCGGCGACGCCCGTGAGCTGGCCCGTGAGGCCGTTCAGGGCCGAGGCGCTGGCGACGTTCTCCTGGCCGACGAGGGACGGGACGGCCGCGAACGAGGCCGGGATGCTGAGCCCGGCGAGGAAGGTGTCGGCGACGACGGCCGCGAACAGGAACCACAGGAGCGGCTCGTCCTGGAGGGCGTTCACCAGGAGCGCCACCGAGACCAGGAGTCCCGGTACCCGGACGGTGACGAGGATGCGCCGCCGGTCGAACTTGTCGGCGAGGACGCCGCCGACGAGGAGCCCGAGCACGATGCCGACGCCGCCGGACGCGGCGGCCGCGCCGACGGCCAGGTTCGAGCCGCTGAGCTGGTAGATCTGCCAGATCAGGGCCGTCTCGGTGAGCATGGCGCCCACCAGGAGTCCAGTGCGGCCGATGTAGAGCCAGCGGAAGTCGCGGCTGATCCGCAGGGGGGTGGTGTCGACCAGGTGGTTCCGAAGGGACATGCCAGGATGATACCGACGGTTCCAGAACATGCAACACGGTGTTTCACGGGGATGTGACGCCGCCAGGAAGGAAGCCCGATGGACGACAAGCTGCTGGACGCCGCCGCCGACGTGCTCGGGACGACCGGCTGGGACCGGCTCGCCCTCGGCGACGTCGCCGACCGCGCCGGCGTCTCCCGCGCCACCCTGTGGCGGCAGGTCGGCGGCAAAGAGGAACTGCGCAAGGCCCTCGTGCGGCGGCTCCTCGTGGACTACCGCGAGTCGCTGTGGCCGGTCCTCACCGCGCAAGGCACCGCCCGTGAACGCCTCCGCCTCGCCCTCGAGGCCATGTGCGCGGTCTTCGACCGCCACCTCGCGCTCCTCACGGCCTTCGACACCGCCTTCCACGAGACCGGCCTGTTCGAGGAACCGGGGGAGGACGTGGTCGCCCCGCTCGTGCGGATCGTCCTCGACGGCGCCGCAGACGGGACCCTCGCGCCCCGCGCCGACGCCGAGGAGGCGGCCGACCTCGTCTTCAACACCGTCTGCTGGCCGTACGTGCACCTGCGCCGCCACCACGACTGGACGCCCGAACGCGCCCGGACGCTCCTGCTCGGCCTCGTCCTCGACGGGCTCGTCGGCGGTACGGACTGAGCGCGTTAGGGTCGGCCCATGATCGTCGATCTCCGCTCCGACACCGTGACCCGGCCGACCCCGGCCATGCTCGCCGCCATGACCAGCGCCGACGTCGGCGACGACGTGTACGGCGAGGACCCGTCCGTCAACGCCCTCGAAGCCGAGGCGGCCGCGCTCTTCGGCAAGGAGGCCGCCGTCTTCACCCCGACCGGCTCCATGGCCAACCAGATCGGCCTGCAGCTCCTCGTACCCGCCGGTCAGGAACTGCTCTGCGACGTCAAATCGCACGTGGTCAACTACGAGATGGGCGCCGCCGCCGCACTGAGCGGCATCTCGACCCGCACCTGGTCCGTCCCGGGCGGCCGACTCGACACCGCGCTCGTCGAACCGCTCATCAACCCGCCCCACCCGTACTCCACGACCACACGCGCGATCGCCGTCGAGAACACCCACAACATCGGCGGCGGCACCGTCCAGCCGATCGAGGAGCTCCGCGCCCTGCGGGACCTCGCCGACGCGCACGGACTCGGCCTCCACCTCGACGGCGCGCGCATCTGGAACGCCCACGCCGCCACCGGCGTCCCGCTCAGCGAGTACGGCGCCCTCTTCGACACCGTCTCCGTCTGCCTCTCCAAGGGCCTCGGCGCGCCCGTCGGCTCGCTGCTCATCACCGACGCCGAACGCGCCGAACGCGGCCGCGTCATCCGCAAGCGCCTCGGCGGCGGCATGCGCCAGGCCGGGTTCCTCGCCGCGGCCGGACGCTACGCCCTCGCCAACAACATCGACCGCCTCGCCGAGGACCACGCCCGCGCCCAGCACCTCGCCCGCGCGCTCGAACCGTTCGGCATCTGCGAGGCCGCCCAGGTCGAGACCAACATCGTGCTCGTCCGCATCCCCGAGATCGCCCAGGTCGCGCGCGCCGCCGCCGAGCAGGGCGTGAAGATCTCCGTCCTCGGCCCCGACTGGGGCCGCATGCTCACCCACCTCGACGTGGACGACGCCGGGATCGAGCACGCGGTGAAGGTCCTGTCCGAGCTGGTCCGGTAGCGCCGGGGCGGCCCGCGCCCGGTGGGGCGCGGGTCGCCCGTTCGGGCTCGGGTGACCCACCGGAACGGGGGTTGCCGAACGCCCGGAACGCAGGGTAGGTTAGGCATGCCTTCATTAGTCCAGCCTTACCTTCCCGGAGGTCGGTGCATGTACGCCTGCATCTGCCACGCAGTCCACGAGAACGAAGTCCGTGACTGCATCAGCGCTGGCGCGCACACCGAAGAGGCCATCGGCGAGGCGTGCGACGCCGGCACGAGCTGCGGCACCTGCTCCGAGCGCCTGGTCGACATGATCGAGAGCTACTTCACGTCCTCGATGCCGGCTGCGGCCTGAGCCCATCCTCAATCGCCGGATGCAACGGAAATGACGGACGCTTTAGGATGTCCTCCGTTAGGATAGGTTGTCCTATTTTAGGCATTCCTGGCTGGAAATACCCCCTCACCTGGTCCTAGTCTGAGATCGTCGGTCACTGAGCCGGCACTTGACGGACCGGGAAGGACGGATTGCAATGCAGGGCGACAAGCGGGTCATCGAATTCCTCAACGAGCAGTTGACGGCGGAGCTGACCGCGATCAACCAGTACTTCCTGCACGCGAAGCTGCAGGAGAACTGGGGCTACACCAAGCTCGCGAAGTACACCAAGTCCGAGTCGATCGACGAGATGCGCCACGCCGAGATCCTGACCGACCGGATCCTGTTCCTCGACGGCATGCCGAACTACCAGCGGCTCTTCCCGCTGCGCATCGGCTCCTCGGTCAAGGAGATCTTCGAGTGCGACCGCCTGATCGAGGTCGAGGCGATCGACCGCCTCAAGCGCGGCATCGAGCACATGGAGTCGGTCCAGGACTACGTCTCGCGGGACCTCTTCAAGAGCATCCTCGAGGACGAGGAGCACCACATCGACTACCTGGACACGCAGCTGGAGATCCTCGAGAAGATCGGCGAGGCGCTGTACATCCAGTCGCTCATCGAGCAGCCCGAGGGCGAGTAGCGCCTACACAGTCTTGAGGGGACCGGCCTTGCGGCCGGTCCCCTTTCTTCATTGCGGCAGAGCCCCTCACATCTCCGCCGCAGTGGTTATCGGCGCCTTGACAGCCCCGATGCGAGGATCGTAACATATCAATACTTTGAATGAAAGTTTCCGAGAGTTTCGGAAATTCGAAGTGGCTTCCGGTCGCTCCTCGACCCCCTGACGGAGCGGCCGGACTGCATGATGAAAAGGGTCAGTCGCAAAGGAGCGCAACGTATGTCCCACCCCTCCTCCCTCACTCCCGCCGCGAGCCGCCGCTCAGTGCTCGCGGCCGCCGCTGCAGCGGGCGGCGCCGCACTCCTCCCGGCCGGGTACGTCGCCCTCGCCGCGAGCCCCGCGCACGCCGACGACCTCCTCCTGTCCACCGACTTCTCCTCGGGGACGACGGAAGGCTGGACGGGCCGCGGCGCCGCGTCCGTCGCCGTCGACCCCGAGCAGCGCCTCCTCGTCACCGGCCGCACCGCCACCTGGAACGGCGCGGCCATCGACATCACCGCGCACATCGAGGTCGGCGTCCGCTACCAGCTCAAGGTCTACCTGCGCCTCCCCGAAGGCGAGACCGCCGCGGACCTGCGCACGACCGTGCAGCGCGACGCCGGCGGCACCTCGCACTACGAGGGCGTCAAGTGGAACACCGCCGTCACCGACGCCGCCTGGACCGAGTTCTCCGGCACGTACTCGATCAGCCAGGCCGCCGACAAGCTGCAGTTCTACGTCGAATCCGCTTCGAGCCTCACCCCGATCCTCCTCGACGCCTTCACGCTCACCCGCATAGCAGAACCGGAGATCCAGGACTTGCTGCCGCTCAAGGACTTCCTCGCCGACGACTTCGTCTTCGGCTGCGCCGTCGAACCGCCCGAGGTGGTCGGCAAGCCCGCCGAGCTCCTCGCGAAGCACTTCGCGCAGGTCACCACCGGCAACCAGATGAAGCCGGAGGCGATCCAGCCGACCGAGGGCGTCTTCGACTTCACGAGGGCCGACCAGATCGTCGACTTCGCCGAGGCCAACGGCATGAAGGTCTGGGGCCACACGTTGCTGTGGCACAACCAGACCCCGGCCTGGTGGTTCCTCGACGCGGACGGCGAGCCGCTGCAGAACACCCGCGCGCACCAGCAGCTCCTGCTGCAGCGCCTGGAGAAGCACGTCAACGCGATCGCGGCGCACTACGGCGACCGCGTGTGGGCGTGGGACGTCGTGAACGAGGTCGTCGACCCCGAGCAGCCCGACGGGCTGCGCCACTCGCGCTGGTACGAGATCTTCAACGGCCCCAAGTACATCGAGAAGGCGTTCAAGATCGCCCGGAAGGCCTTCCCGCGCAAGGTGAAGCTCTTCATCAACGACTACAACACCGAGTTCCCCGACAAGCGCGAGGCGATGTTCAACCTCGTGCAGCACCTCAAGTGCGAGGGCGCGCCGGTCGACGGCATCGGGCACCAGGCGCACGTCGACTACCGGCGCGACCCGGCCCTGCTGGGCCAGTCGATCGACCTGTTCCGCGAACTCGGCGTGCTGCAGACGATCACCGAGCTCGACGTGTCGCTCTCGAACGAGATGACCGAGAGCCTGCCCGCGACGCCGCCCGAGCGGCTGGTCGCGCAGGGCTGGTACTACAAGGAGCTGTTCGAGGTACTGCGCGAGCGCGCCGACGACCTCGAGTCGGTGACGATGTGGGGCCTGTACGACGCGGTCTCGTGGCTGCGGACCTGGCCGGTCTCGCGCCCGCACGAGGCCCCGCTGTTCTTCGACGACCGCCTCCAGGCGAAGTCGGCCTACTGGGGCGTCGTCGACCCCAGCAAGCTGGAACCCATGCCCGAGTAGGGGATAGGCGTCCGGGAGCGGAATGTTAGATCCGGGATTCCGCTCCCGGGCTTTCACTCGAACGGGTGAGCGACACGCCGGGGAAAATGTCGGGCCCTCCGCGTAGTGTTAAAACAAGGGGTCCCCCCGGGGGACATTTCCGACATGGGCCGTTTCATGTTGCGGGGCGGCGCATCGTGACGTGCATGATGCCGTCCTCGTCGTACTCCTCGCCCTCTTCGGTGAAACCGAAACGGCGGTAGAAGCCCGCCGCGTAGGTCTGGGCGCCGAGCGTGATCTCCGCCTCCGGGCCGAGGAGGTCCATCGCCGCCCCGAACACCTTGGCGCTCAACCCGGTCCCGCGCGCCGACAGCGCAGTGCAGACCCGGCCGATCTTCCAGTGCTCGCCGTCCCGCAGCACCCGCAGCGTCGCGACCGCCTCGGTCGGCGACCCGCCCTCGACCCAGAAGTGCACCGTCTCCGCGTCCAGGTCGTAGTCGTCGAGGTCCGGGTACGCGCACGCCTGCTCGACCACGAACACCTCCTGCCGCAGCCGCGCGATGGCGTACACCGCCGCGCCGTCCAGCTCCGCGAACTTCCCCCGCTTGATCTGCATCTACGCGCCTGTCCTTCCTGATCCGCTCCGCAAGCTACGCGTATTCCTCAGCGATCTCGCGCGCCCGGTCGCGCGCCGCCTCGATCGCGTCGGTCACCGCCGAACGCGCCCGGTGGTTCTCCAGCTGCCGCACCGCGCTGATCGTCGTCCCCGCCGGGGACTCGACGGCCTCGCGCAGGTCCACCGGCGACTGCCCGCTCTCGCGCAGCATCCGGGCCGCGCCGAGCGACGTCTGCGTCACCAGCTCCTTCGCGATCGCGCGCGGCAGTCCCATGAGGACGCCCGCCTCGGTCATCGCCTCGGCCAGGTAGTAGAAGTACGCCGGCCCCGAACCGGAGATCGCCGTGACCGCGTCCTGGTGCTTCTCGTCGACCACGAGCGTGCGCCCGAGCGGCTTGAACAGCTCCTCGACGGCCGCCAGATGCGTCTCGCTCGCGTGCGTCCCCGGCGAGAGCACGGTCATCGCCTCGTCGACGAGGGCCGGGGTGTTCGGCATCGCCCGGATGACCGGCGTCGCGTCGGGCAGCCGCTTCTCGAAGAACGCCACCGGCAGGCCCGCGCAGATGCTCACGAGCGGCGCCCCGCCGTCGAACTCGCCGTTCAGCTCCTCCAGGAGCGCCCCGGCGTCCTGCGGCTTCACCGCGACCACCACGACGTCGGCGTGCCGCACCGCCTCCGCGTTCGGCTCGACCCGGATCCCGTAGGTCTCGCGCAGCTCGGCGGCCCGCTCGGCGCTGCGCGCCGTCGCCACCACCGACCCGCCCGACCATCCGGCCCGCAGCAGGCCGGACACGATCGCCTGCCCCATCTTCCCCGCGC
Source organism: Glycomyces sp. NPDC048151 (assembly GCF_043202775.1). Lineage (NCBI taxonomy): Bacteria > Bacillati > Actinomycetota > Actinomycetes > Glycomycetales > Glycomycetaceae > Glycomyces > Glycomyces sp. NPDC048151. The sequence continues at coordinate 200,376 of NZ_JBIDBB010000011.1, forward strand.
CAAGCACTGCGACTGTCCGCATCAGCACTCCTTCTGTTCGACGGCCCGGCGGCAATTGTCCCTCGCGCCGCCGGGCCCCGAAAACCCGTGCGCTCGCGCGTTTCAACCCCTGAGACCGGTCGAGCTGCCACGATAATCACACTCAGGCACTCAATGCGCGATTGGGGCGATATGGACGTACTCGACTTGGCCCGGCTGCAGTTCGGGGTCACGACCGTCTACCACTTCCTCTTCGTGCCCGTCACCATCGGCCTCTCGCTCCTCGTCGCGATCCTCCAGACCCTGTGGCGCACCACCCGCAAGAACTCCTACCTGCGCGCGACCAAGTTCTGGGGCAAGCTCTTCCTCATCAACATCGCCATGGGCGTCGTCACCGGCATCGTCCAGGAGTTCCAGTTCGGCATGAACTGGTCGGCCTACTCGCGCTTCGTCGGCGACGTCTTCGGCGCGCCGCTCGCGTTCGAGGCCCTCGTCGCCTTCTTCCTCGAGTCGACGTTCATCGGCGTGTGGATCTTCGGCTGGGACCGCCTCAAACCCTCCATCCACCTCGCCTGCATCTGGCTCGTCGCCTTCGGCACCATCGCCAGCGCCTACTTCATCCTCGCCGCCAACGCGTTCATGCAGAACCCGGTCGGCTACCAGCTCAACGAGACCGCAGGACGCGCCGAGCTCACCGACTTCGGCGCCGTCCTCACCAACCCGGTCGCGCTGGCCGCGTTCCCGCACACGGTCTTCGCCGCGTGGCTGACGGCGGGCACGATCGTCGTCGCCGTCTCCGGCTACCACTTCATGCACCGCCGCGACCTGGAAGTGCACCGGCCCGCGATGCGCCTGGGCATCCTCACCACGATCGTGGGCGGCCTCGGGCTCGTGTTCTCGGGCGACTCGCTCGGGAAGGTCATGACGGCGACGCAGCCGATGAAGATGGCCGCCGCCGAAGCGCTCTACCAGACCACGTACAACGCGCCGTTCTCCGTGCTCACCATCGGCACCCTCGACGGCAGCCACGGCACGCCGATCATCGAGATCCCCGGGCTGCTCTCGTTCCTCGCCACCGGCTCCTTCAACGGCGAGGTGCAGGGCATCAACGACCTGAACGCCCAGTACCAGGCCCAGTTCGGGCCGGGGGAGTACGCGCCGTACATCCCGCTCACGTACTGGTCGTTCCGCGCGATGATCGGCTTCGGGATGCTCGCGGTCGCCATGGCGGTGATCGTCTGGTGGTTCACGCGGCGCGGCCGCCTGCCCCAGCACCGCCTGTTCTGGCCGATCGCGATGTGGATGGCCGTGACCCCGTTCCTCGCCAACAGCGCGGGCTGGATCTTCACCGAGATGGGCCGCCAGCCGTGGGTGGTGTTCAGCCTCTACGAGACGAGCCAGGCGGTCTCGCCGCGCGTCGGGACCGCCACGGTGGCGGTCTCGTTCATCGGGTTCACGCTCGTGTACCTGGTGCTGGCGGTGGTCGCGCTGAAGCTCTTCCTCAAGTTCGCCAAGGCGGGCCCGCCGAGCGAGGAGGACGCGATCGCGTCGTCGCGCCCCGCCGACCCGGACAAGCCCATGGCCTTCGCCTACTGACTGCCGAGGACACTGCATGGAACTGACGACGATCTGGTTCATCGCCATCGCGGTCCTGTTCACCGGGTACTTCATCCTGGAGGGCTTCGACTTCGGCGTGGGCGTGCTGCTGCCGGTGCTCGGCCGCGACAACCGCGAGCGCCGCGCCATGATCAACACGATCGGCCCGGTCTGGGACGGCAACGAGGTCTGGGTCATCACCGCGGGCGGAGCGATGTTCGCGGCGTTCCCGCACTGGTACGCGAGCCTGTTCTCCGGGTTCTACCTGCTGCTGTTCGCGATCCTCGTCGGCCTCATCGTGCGAGGTGTGGCGTTCGAGTACCGCGGCAAGGGCGACACCGACCGGTGGCGGCGCAACTGGGACCTGTGCATCATCGCCGGTTCGGTGATCCCGGCGTTCTTCTGGGGCGTCGTCGTGGCGAACATCGTGCGCGGCGTCCCGCTCGACGGGAACTTCGACTACACCGGCTCGGTCTGGGGCCTGCTCAACGGCTACGCGCTCCTCGGCGGCCTGACCACGCTGCTGCTGTTCGCGACGCACGGCGCGTACTTCCTGCACCTGCGCACCAACGGCGACCTCGCCGAGCGCGCCCGCGCGCTCGGGCTCAAGCTCGGCGCGGCCACCGCGGTGCCGGCGCTGGCGTTCCTGGTCTGGACCCAGGCGGCGCACGGGAACGCGGTCACCCTGGTGCTCGTCGTCCTCGCGGTCCTGGCGCTCCTGGCGGGCCTCGCGCTCGACTACACCGGCCGCAGCGGCTGGGCCTTCGCGGCGACGGCCCTGACGATCGCGCTGGCCTCGACGGCCCTGTTCTGCGCCCTGTGGCCGAACGTCCTGCCGTCCACTTCAGACGCTGCCAACAGCCTCACGCACGAGAACGCCGCCGCCACCGACAAGACCCTCGGCATCATGACGTGGGCCGCGGTGGTGTTCCTGCCGGTGGTCCTGCTGTACCAGGGCTGGACCTACTGGGTGTTCCGCAAGCGTGTCGTCCTAGAACGGATTCCCACATGACGCAGCTCGCCCCGCCCCGCGCGAAGGGCGGCTTCGACCGCCGCCTGCTCCACCGCGCCAAGGGCGCTTCTGTCTACATCGGCCTGTGCGCGGGGCTCGGCCTCGTCCGCACCGCGTGCGTCGTCGCCGGGGCGTGGCTCACGGCGAGCCTCATCGCGGGCGCGTTCGCCGGAGGCGAGGGCCTCGATGATCTTGCGCCGCAGCTGATCGCGCTGGCCGCGGTGCTCGCGGCGCGGGCGCTCCTGGCGTCGGTGCAGGAGGCGGCCGCGCACCGCGCGAGCGCGGGCGTCAAGTCCGGGCTGCGCCGCCAGGCGCTCGGACAGCTCATGCGCCTGCCTTCGGGGGAGCGCCACTCCGGCGAGACCGCCGCGCTGCTGGTGCGCGGGATCGACGCGCTCGACGACTACTTCGCGCGGTACCTCCCGCAGCTCGTGCTCGCGGTGGTCGTGCCCATCGGGGTCCTCGTGGTCATGCTCATCGCCTACCCGCCCGCCGCGCTGGTCGTGCTGGTGACGCTCCCGCTGATCCCGCTGTTCGGCATCCTCATCGGCCTGTACACGCGCACCCGCGCCGAACGGCAGTGGGAGTCCACCTCCCATCTGGCGCACCACTTCGCGGACCTCATCGCAGGGCTCCCGACGCTGAAGGCGTTCGGGCGGGCCGCGAAGCAGACCGGGGCCATCGAGGTCACCACCGGCTCCTACCGGCGCCGGTCGATGTCGCTGCTGCGCGTCGCGTTCTGCTCGGCGCTGGTCCTCGAGCTCGCCGCGAGCCTGTCGGTCGCGGTCGTGGCCGTCACCGTCGGCGTCGACCTGGTCGAAGGCGGCCTCGTGGGCGCGGCCGGGCTCCAGACCGCGCTGCTCGTCCTCATCCTCGCCCCGGAGGCGTACCTGCCGCTGCGCAACGTCGGCGCGCACTACCACGCCAGCGCCGAGGGCCTGGCCGCCGCCGAGAAGGTCTTCGCGATCCTCGACGAAGCGCCCGAGGACGCCGAGGAGCGCGAGGCGCCCGCGGCGCAAGGCGAGGACGTGGGGATCGCGCAGCGGACTGGCAAGCAAGGCGTCGCCGCGCTCGCCAGCTCCGCTGCCCTGGGGCGCACGCCGCTCGGCCGCGCGCCCACGATCATGTTCCGCCGCACCGTGTTCGCCTACCCGGGCCGCCAGCCGCTCCCGGAGCTGAGCCTGACGGTCCCGGCCGGGCAGACCACCGTGCTCACCGCCCGCTCGGGCGCGGGGAAGTCGACGCTCATGGCCTCGCTCGTCGGGTTCCGGCGGCCCGTCTCGGGGACGATCGCGTTCGACGACACCGACCTGTCCGACCTCGACCTCGCCGCGGTGCGCCGCTCGATCGCGTGGCTCCCGCAGCGGCCCGTCCTCATCGACGGCACGGTCGCCGAGAACGTGCGCCTCGCGGTTCCCGACGGCGCGTCCGATCCCGCTGTCGCGAAGGCGATCGCCGCCGCGCACGCGCCCGCCGCGACCCGCACCGTCGCCGCCGACGGCTCCGGGCTCTCCGCCGGTGAGGCAGCCCGGGTCGGCCTGGCCCGCTTCCTGCTCCGCGTCGACCTGCTCGACCCGCCGGTGCTGCTCCTCGACGAGCCGACCGCGCACCTGGACGGCGACACCGAGCAGGCCGTCCTCGACTCGTTCGCGCCCTACCGAGACGGCAGGACCGTCCTGATCGCCTCCCACCGCCCCGCGGTGCGCGCGATCGCCGACAGAGAGGTGGACTGGTGAAGCTCCTGCGGAACACGATCGCGCTGCGGCTGGGCCTCGGCGCGACGCTCGGCGCCCTCGCGCAGCTGAGCGCGCTCGCGCTCCTGGCCGTCTCCGGATACCTCATCTCGCGCGCCTGGGAGCAGCCGCCGATCCTGTACCTGATGGTCGCCATCACCTCGGTGCGGCTGTTCGGCATCAGCCGCGGCGTCCTGCGCTACACCGAACGGCTCGTCTCCCACGACGCCGCGTTCCGGGGCCTGGAACGGCTGCGGATCGCCGTGTGGCGCAAGCTCGTCCGCCTCGCGCCCGCCGGGGTCCCGGTGTGGCGCTCCGGGGACCTCCAGGCCCGCCTCGTCGACGACGTGGACGGCGTCGGCGACCGGTGGCTGCGCGGCGCGCTGCCGCTCGCCTCAGCGGTCATCGTGTCCGTCTGCGCCACCGCGCTCCAGGCGACCCTGCTGCCCGCCGCCGGGATCGTCCTCGGCGCGTGCCTCCTCGCCGCCGCGCTCGCCGGCCCCGCGCTCGCCACCTGGTCCTCCCGGCACGCGGTGCGTGCCACCGCGACCGCTCGCGGCGACCTCACCGAAGGCGTCCGCGCCGCCCTCCACGGCCGCGAGGAACTCGTCGCCGCCGGGACTGATGCCCAAGCGCTGGAACGGGTCCTCCAAGGCGACGAGCGGCTGCGACGCGCCCACGCCCGCATCGCCTGGACCGCCGGACTCGGCGAGGCCGCCGGGCTCCTCGCCCTCGCGCTCGCCGTCGTCGGCGCACTGTGGACCGGCATCCCCGCCGTCCACGCCGGGACCCTCGACGGGGTCCTCCTCGCCGTGGTCGCGCTCGTCCCGCTCGCCGCGTTCGAACCCGTCCTCGCCCTGCCCGCCGCCGCGCAGCAGACCGCCGTCGCCAAGGCCTGCGGCCGCCGCCTCCTGGAGATCACCCAGGCAGCAGAGCCCCGACCCGACCCGGTCGAACCCATGGACTACGAACCGAACCCGCTCGGCGGGCCGCCGTTCATCGAGATCAAACGGCTCTCCGTCACCTGGCCGGGCGCCGAGACCCCCGCGCTGCACGGCTTCGACCTCACCGTGCAGCCCGGCGAGCGCGTCGCCGTCATGGGCCCCTCCGGCTCCGGCAAGTCCACGCTCGCCGCCGCCCTCATGGGCTTCCTGCCCTACGAAGGAAGCCTGCGCTTCGGCGGCGTCGAACTCGCCGAGTACGACGGCGACGACATCCGCCGCACCGTCGGCCTCTGCTCCCAGGACGCCCACGTCTTCGACACCACGCTCGCCGAGAACCTGCGCCTCGCCCGGCCCGCCGCCGACGACGGGGACCTCGCCCGCGCCCTGCGCTGGGCCGGCCTGCGCGACTGGCTCGAAGCCCTCCCCGACGGCCTCCAGACCCGCCTGGGCGAACACGGCCGCGCCGTCTCCGGCGGCGAACGGGGCCGCATCGCCCTCGCCCGCTGCCTCCTCGCCGACCGCGAAGTGCTCGTCCTCGACGAACCCGACGCCCACCTGGACGCCGCCACCGCCGAACGCGTACTCCGCACCGCCATGGCCGCTCTTGAAGGCAAGACCACCATCGTCATCACCCACCGGCCGCTGCCCGAAGGGGTCGTCGACCGGGTCGTGCACCTGCGCGCGCCCGTCCCGACACCCCGGCGTGACGCGCCGGACAACCGACTGTTGGGCGTCGCCCCGACTGGGTAGACTCCCCGGACGGTGCTACCAGTACGACCGGTGGGAAAACGACCGACGGCGCCGCCCGCCCGGGCAGCGCCGCACCTGAACCGCGCTAAGGCATTGATGCAGCCGTGAACACATCTGCGACCGGACCCAAGGCCCCGCACTCGGGCCAGCGCTGGCCCGAGGGATGGACCAAACTCCACGTCTATTTGACCGACCTCGACCAGGTCAAGGCGGTCGCCGAGTCCTACCGCGAGGTCATCGACCGCGCCGAGGGCGACAAGCCCGTCCCGCTCGAATGGCTCCACGCCACCGTCGCCTCCGTCGAGTGCGACGCCGCCTCGATCGACGACCCGACCCGCGAGAAGCTCGTCGACCGGCTCCGCGAGAAGGCCGCCGAGATCAAGGCCTTCCCGCTCACCATCGGCCCCGCGCTCGCCGCGACCGGCGCGATCATGCTCGACACGTTCCCCGACACCGCGTTCCGGCAGCTCGTCGACGCCTGCGTGGACGCCGTCAACGAGATCGTCGAGGGCGACCACGGCCGCCCCTGCGGCGGACCGGGCCACGTCTCGCTCTCCTACCGCTCGGCCGACACCGACGTCCACCCCCGCCGCGGCGCCATCCAGAACAAGCTCCGCGACGTCCGTCCCGGTAGGACCGAAATCACCGTCAGTGGAGTGGATCTCGTCCGAGTCATCCAATCCGAGGACGCCGCGACGTACACCTGGGAACACGTAGCGCGAATCCCCTTGGGGGAGTAGGAAACTCAATCTGTGAACGGGCGTCGCCTCCGGCGGCGCCCGTTGCGGTTGACGCCCCCGACGCGAATCTGACACGATGCTGTCACCGACCTGTGGCCTACTGTTGGTAGCAGTGTCAATGTCCGGCCACGTGACGTTCAGGTGTGGTCGATGACGACCTGCCTTCACCCTTGCCGGTCCCAGCCCCGGTCCACCCCGGAACGGCGAAAGCCGTGAGTGTCAGGAGGTGTCGATTGTTCGCAGACAATGACCGTCGCATCGCAACCCGAGCGGCCGAAATCATCCCCCCGCTGCATGAAGCGGTGGAACTCACCGACCGTGTCGAATCTCCGAAGGCCAAGGCCCGCACCGAGGTCACCGAACCCTACGGCTACTTCTCCGACCTCACCGCCGCCCACCTCCTCCACCAGGGCGAGATCCGCCCCGCCTACACCCTCGCCGAACCCACGCCGCTCGAAGTCTGGCGCCGCAACCTCGAGATCGTCACCGCGATCCTCACCGCCGGCGTCGACTCCTTCGCCGTGCCCGGCTTCAGCCTCACCCGGCCCGTCCTCGCCGTCGCCGCCGCCGACCGGCAGCGCGTCCTCACCGCCCTCGCCATGCTCTGCGACTCCACCGGCGGCCGCCTCTCCACGCCCGAACCCGCCTTCCGCGAATCCGAACTCGGCCTCAACCGGCCCCAGTGGGCCCGCCGCGCCGACATGGGCGACGTCCCGATGGTCCGCGCCTCCTGGCTCTGGACCGACGCCGCCCGCGAACTCCTCTTCGGCGCCGACTACGGCTGCGACGTCGAGTTCTGGACGCCCACCGGCGACGGACACCTGCTGGCGCCCAGGCACAACCGCGTCAGTCCCGTCGTCCGCGACGACGGCGCCCGGGCCCTCGCCCCCGGGCGCCTCTTCACGGCGCTGGCGGGCGGCCCGCGCGCGGGCCTGCCGCGCGTGTCGACCCGGCCCGAGTTCGCCCGGCCCGGCCTCGACCTCGTGGACTTCCCGATCGACGTGGTCTACACGTGGGTGGACGGCGCCGACCACGCGTGGCTGCGCCGCCGCGCCGAGGCCGACCAGTCGCCGTACCACGCCGAGTCGGCGAACGCGGCCCGCTTCCACGACCGCGAGGAGCTGCGGTTCTCGCTGCGCTCACTGCACCTGAACGCGCCGTGGGTGCGCCACGTGTATCTGGTGACCGACCGGCAGCGCCCGCACTGGCTCGACGCGGACGCGCCCGGGATCACCGTGGTCGACCACCGGGACCTGTTCGACGACCCGGACTGCCTGCCCACGTTCAACTCGCACGCGATCGAGACGCAGCTGCACCGCATCGAGGGGCTCTCGGAGCACTTCCTGTACTTCAACGACGACATGTTCGTCGGCAAGCCGCTCGACCCGCGCCTGTTCTTCGAGCCCAGCGGGATCGCCAAGTTCTTCCCGGCGCAGACGTTCATCGGCATGGACCCGGTCAGCACGGCCGACTCGCCGCCGAACGCCGCGTTCAAGAATGACCGGGCGCTGCTGGAGCGGGCGTTCGGGCGCACGATCTCGCGGATGATGAAGCACGTGCCGTACCCGTTGCAGCGCAGCGTGCTCGCGGAGGTCGAGAAGGAGTTCACCGAGGACCTGGCGCGCACCGCGCAGAGCGCGTTCCGCAACGTCACCGACGTCTCGACGGTGACCCTGCAGCACTACTACGCGTACTTCACCGGCCGCGCCGTGCTCGGCGAGGCCGAGGACGCGTACGTGGAGCTGGGGATGCCCGACGTGACCGAGCGGCTCGAGCTGCTGCTGGAGCGGCGCGACCGCGACACGTTCTGCATCAACGACGCAGGGCTCCCGGAGGAGGTCGCCGAGGAGCGGTCGGCGTTGATGCGGCGCTTCCTGGAGTCGTACTTCCCGGTGCCGTCGCCGTGGGAGAAGTCCTCGGCGCTGTAGACGAAAGGGCCCGGAGCCTCGGCTCCGGGCCCGCTTCACGTCTGGCCTACTTCAGACCGCGGCGCTCCAGCAGCGGTTCGATGTCGGCGTCGCGGCCGCGGAAGCGGCGGAAGGACTCCATCGGGTCGATCGAGCCGCCCTTGCTGAGCAGGGTCTCGCGGAAGTGGTCGCCGTTGGCGCGGGTGAGGCCGCCGTGCTCCTTGAACCACTCGACGGTGTCGGCGTCGAGGATCTCGGACCAGATGTACGAGTAGTACCCGGCGGCGTACCCGATCGAGATGTGCGCGAAGTACCCCGAGCGGTAGCGCGGCGCGATCTCGGGCATGTAGATCCCGGCGTCCTCGAGGGCCTTGCGCTCGAAGGCCTCGACGACCGCGTGCGGGTCGTCGCCGCCTTCGGGCACGTCCTCGGGGGCGAGCCGGTGCCAGGCCTGGTCGAGCAGGGCCGCGCCCAGGTACTCGGTGGACGCGAAGCCCTCGCCGAACTTCCCGGCGGCCTTCCACTGGCCGATCAGCTCGGCCGGGGCGGCCTCGCCGGTCTCGTGGTGCCGCATGTAGTTCGCGGTGACCTCCGGCCAGTCCTCCCACATCTCGTTGACCTGCGACGGGTACTCGACGAAGTCGCGCGGCGTCGAGGTCATCGAGGTCTTCGGGTAGCGGCAGGCCGAGAGCAGCCCGTGGAGGGCGTGCCCGAACTCGTGGAACAGGGTCGTCACGTTGTCCACGGTGACGAGCGCGGGCTGCCCCTCGGACGGCTTGACGATGTTGAGGTTGTTGACCACCACGGGCTTGTCGCCGGTCAGGTCCGACTGGACGACGAGCGGGTTCATCCACGCCCCGCCCTTCTTGGAGTCGCGGGTGAAGAAGTCGCCCACGAACAGCCCCAGGGGCTCGCCGCCGTCGAAGACCTCCCAGACGCGCGCCTCGGGGTGGTACCCCTCCAGGTCTTTCCGCTCCTCGAAGGTGAGCCCGAACTCCTGCCCGGCCGCGAAGAACACGCCGTCGACGAGGACCCGGTCGAGTTCGAGGTACGGCTTGAGCGCTTCGGCGTCGAAGCCGTACTTGGCCTGGCGCACCTGCTTGGCGTAGAACGACCAGTCCCACGCGGCCAGCTGGAAGCCGCCTCCGGCCGCGTCGATGACCTCCTGCAGCTCCCCGGCCTCGCGGCGGGCGTTGCGCACGGAGGCCTCGGCGAGCCCGGCGAGGCGCTCGGCGATGACCCCGGCGTTCCCGGCGGTCTGGTCGGCGGCGATGTACGCGGCGAAGTGCTCGAAGCCGAGCAGCCGCGCCTTCTCGGCGCGCAGTTTGACCATGCGCAGCAGCGTCTCGGCGTTCCCTGCGCCGCGCCCGATCGTGGCCTTGTACAGGCGCTCGCGCAGGCCGCGGTCCTTCAGGTCCTCCAGGAGCGGGTGGCGCGAGAAGTTCGACTGCGTGATGAGCCAGCCGTCGAGGTCGCGCTCCTTCGCGGCGGCCGCGGCGGCCCCGATCTGGTCCTCGCCGAGCCCGTCGAGCTCGGCGGGGTCGGTGACGTGCACGGCCGCGTCGTTGATGTCGGCGAGGATCTGCTGGTTGAACTTGGACGCGAGCTCCGCCAGCTCGGTGTTGATCGCGGCGAGCCGGGCCTTCCCGTCGTCGTCCAGGGCGGCGCCGCCGCGCACGAACTCGGTCCGGTACCGCTCCAGGAGCCGCTCGTCCTGCTCGTCGAGGCCGAGCTCGTCGCGCTGGTCCCAGACCGCCTCGATGCGCGCGAACAGGTCGGCGTTGAGGAGGATCTTGTCGGCGTGCGCGGCGAGCTTGGGGCTGATCTCGGACTCGATCGCGTTGAGCTCGTCGCTGGTGTCCGAGGAGATCTTGTTGAAGAACACGAGGCCGACCCGCTTCAGCGTGCCCAGGCCGGACCGCTCCAGGGCCACGACGGTGTTCGCGAACGTCGGCGCGTCCGGGTCGGCGGCGATGGCGTCCACGGCCTTCAGCTGCTCGGCCATGCCCTGCTCGAACGCGGGCAGGTAGTGCTCGGTCGCGACCGCCGCGAACGGCGGGAGCTGGTAGGGGAGGTCGGAAGGGGACAGGAACGGGTTCTCGGTCACGGAGGCTCCTCGCTGCGAAAGTTGGCGGTGGCCGAATCCTATTCCGGGCCCTTGCCGTCCGGCAAGCGCGATAGGGCCGATCAGTGGTGCGGAGAGGAGAGCGGCCCGCAACCTCACCGCACGGCCCCGCGCCGGATTAATATCGAGCCCATGTCTGAAACCAGTCCGCTGTTCGTGGCCAGCGACATCCACGGCCATTACGACGCGCTCGTCGAGTCGCTTCGAGGTCGCGGACTGGTGGACGAGGACGCCAAATGGACCGGCGGTTCGGCTCGACTGTGGATTCTCGGCGACCTCTTCGACCGCGGCGAGGAGGGCGTGGCCGTCGTGCGGCTGCTGCGCAGGCTCGCCGGGCAGGCGGCCGCCGAAGGCGGGCACGTCGACACCCTCATCGGCAACCACGAGGTGCTGCTGCTCGGCTCGCGCCGCTTCGGCGACGTGGCCTTCACCGACGTCGACGGCCAGGACCGCCAGTTCCTGCACTGGTGGGTCCTCAACGGCGGCTTCGAGGACGAGCTGGGGGACCTCACCGACGACGAGGTGCGGTGGCTGGAGACCCGCCGCGTGCTCCACGTCGCCGACAAGGTCCTGCTCGTGCACGCCGACACCGAGTCGTACCTGGGCTACGGCCGCAGCGAGGAGGCCGTGAACTCGGCAGTCCGCGCGATCATGGCCGCCGACGAGCCCGAGGAGTGGTGGCAGCTGTTCCGGGAGCTGACCCGCCGCCACGAGTTCATGGGCCCCGACGGCCCCGCGCGGGTGCGCGGGATGCTCCGCTCGTTCGGCGGCGAGGAGCTCGTGCACGGCCACTCGACGATCCCCGACACGACCGAGCTGGAGCCGAGCCAGGTGACGCAGGCCCGCCGCTACTGCGACGGCCTCGTCCTCAACGTCGACGGCGGTGTCTACCAGGGCGGCAAGTGCCTGGTGGTCCGCCTCAACTGAGACGCGAACGAGACGCGGCGGCCGCCTGGTGGAGCGGCCGCCGCTGTCCGTGTACCCGGCCTGCGGAAGCTCTTGGAGACTCAGTCGTCGCCGGGCTGCTGCCCAACGAAGTAGACCCGCGTGATCGGCGGGGCCGAGTCGGCGCGGCTGAAGCGCGACTCCACCCAGAGGGTCGCGATAGCGGCCGACGCGAGGCCCATCGTGACCCATCCGGCGAGCGGCGAGAAGGCGATCGCGTAGCCCAGCGCGGCGGCCGTCGCGGTCGCGACGGCGGCGGTGAGGAAGGCCCTGCGGAAGGCGCGTCGATGTTCGCGGCGCGCGACGACTCGGTTGTGTCTCATATCTGACACAACGAGTCAGGCCCTTGAATCGACACGTTGCATGTGCAGATTTCCCGCGTTCGGGCGACCGAAACCCGGCATAACCCCAGATAGGCGACTAGTCGCCTCCGGCCCCGAGCAAGACTGTAAGCGGTGTCGAGCACTGCGTGATATTGGCAGTTGGCGGCCGTTGTGCCGGAAGGGAAAAGACGGTAAACAGTTAGTGTCGGCGCGCCACAGGCGACGGACCCGGCGTCTGAAAGGGGCACGGCCGGAAGGCCGACGGCCCCCGCAGGACACCGGACCTCGTGCGGGTCAAGACAACCGGGCACAGCTGACATTCGCCCGGCGGGCCGGCGCGGCGGCCGTGACTCATGGCCGGAGCCATGGCCGCCGCAACCGAACCGCAACGCACGTCCCGACAATCCGCATCCAACTCCTATATAGACGGTGGGGTCTGACATGGAGTCCGAAACGCAACCGATGGGCCGGCGCGTCGCCTACTGGCGACAACGCCGGGGCATGTCCCAGCAGGTCTTCGCCGACCGGATCGGCAAGTCCAAGAGCTGGGTCGACAAGATCGAACGCGGCGTCCGCCGCCTCGACAAGTACTCGGTCATCACCGAACTCGCCGAGGCCCTCAGCGTCGACGCCGGGCAGCTCCTCGGCCGCGAGCCGAAGCGCCGCCCCGGTCTGGGCGGCTGCCTCGACCAGGTCGAGGTCGAGTCCATCCGCCAGTCCCTCGAACGCTACGAGCGCCTCGGCCGCTTCCTCGAAGCCGCCCCGATCGAACCGACCCCGATCCCCGAACTGCGCGGATCGGTCAACTACTGCTGGCTCGCGTTCGAGAAGGGCCACTACCCGGTCGTCGCCCGCTCGCTCATCCAGCTCCTGCGCGACACCCCCGTGGCCGAGGACCGGCCCGTGGGCGGCACCAGCGCCGACGCCGCCGAACTCATGACGCAGGTCTACCAGATCGCCTCCACGGTCCTGCGCAAACTCGGCGAGGCCCAGCTCGCCTGGCTCTCCGCCGACCGCGCCATCTCCGCCGCCAACCGCGGCAACGACCCGCTCCTGGCGGGCATCGCCACCACCCGGGTCGCCAACGCGCTCAGGGCCCTCGGCCGCTACCAGGCCGCGCTCGACCTCAACGTCCAAGTCGCCCACGGCCTCATCTCCGAGTCCGGCGGCGAGAAGTCCAGCCCCGCGCAGATCAGCGTCTACGGCGCGCTCCTGCTCCAGGGCGCCATGGCCGCCGCCCTCGGAGGCGACAGCACCACCAGCGAGGACCTGCTCGACAGCGCCTCCCGCGCCGCGAACATCCTCGGCCGCGACGCGAACTACTACTACACGTCCTTCGGGCCGACGAACGTCATGCTGCACCGCGCCGCCGCGTTCGTCGAGCTCGGCGAAGGCGGCGACGCCCTCGCCGTCCACGACCGCATCCCGCCCGCCGCGCTGGCCGACCTCGTCGCCGAGCGCCGCGCGCACCACCACCTCGACATGACGCGGGCGTGCGTCCAGGTGGGGGACATGGAGCGGGCCAGCCGCCACCTCGTCACCGCCGACCGCCACGCCCCGGCCGAGGTCCGCTGCCGCCCGGTCGCCATCGAGCTCATCGACCAGATCCTGCACCGCACCAAGGGCGAGCCCGGCCAGGACCTGCGCCGCCTCGCCGAAGAGGTCGGCGCACTGAACTAGCCGCCATCGGCTGCACCGGCACTGGTGCGAAGAAGGCTGTGCCCGGAGCCACGCTGCTCGCGCTCCGGGCACGGCCCTAAACTCCAGGGATGCGCACGTTGAGCGAGATCACCGCCGCACTCGACGACCTGTACCCGCGCCGCTGGGCCGAGGAATGGGACCGGGTGGGGCTCGTCTGCGGACGCGGCGGCAACTCGGTCCGCAAGGTCCTCTGCGTCGTGGACGTCGTGCCCGCCACCGTCATCGAAGCCATCGAGAACGACTGCGACCTCATCGTCGCCCACCACCCCCTCCTCCTGCGCGGCGTCTCCAGCCTCGACCCCGCCGCCGACTACAAGGGCGACCTCGTCCACACCCTCATCGAGTCCGGCATGGGCCTGTACGTCGCCCACACCAACGCCGACGTCGCCAACCCCGGGGTCTCCGACGCCCTCGCCGACCGGCTCGGCCTCGTCGACCTCCGCCCCCTGCGTCCCCTCCCCGGCCCCGAGCACCACGGCACCGGACGCGGCGTCGGCCGCATCGGCCGCCTCCCCGCCCCCCTCACCCTCGCCGCGCTCCTCGAACGCGTCGCCAAGGCCCTGCCGTCCACCGTCGGCGGCGTCCGCGCCGCGGGCGACCCCGACCGCCAGATCAGCACCGTCGCCGTCTGCGGCGGCGCGGGCGACTCCTACCTCGACGAGGCCGCCGCGGCGGGCGCCAACGCCTACCTGACCGCCGACCTCCGCCACCATCCGGCCAGCGAGCACCTCGCCCGGAGCGGCCCGGCCCTCATCGACGCGGCCCACTGGGCCACCGAGCGCCCGTGGCTCGATATCGTTGCCGAGCAACTGTCCCGTCTGGTCGACGACGTCCTCGTCTCCGACCTCGACACCGACCCGTGGACCATCCACCAGAAAACCGGGGTGAACTAGGTTGAAAGCCGACCTTTTCGATCAGCGCCGACTGCTCGAACTCCAGGCGGTCGACACCCAGCTCACCCAGCTGGGCCAGCGCCGCAAGAAGCTCGACGCCGACCCGACCTACGCCGCCGCCGTCCAGCGCCAGCGGGCCCTCGCCGACAAGGCCGCGAACCTCACCGGCGACCTCGCCGACCTCGACCGCGACATCGAACGCGTCGAACGCGAAGTCGAGCTCGTGACCAAGCGCGCCGACGCCGACCGCGCCCGCATGGCCTCCGGCGCCGCCACCGCGAAGGAACTCGAAGGGCTGCAGAGCGAACTCGAGTCCCTCGCCCGCCGCCAGGGCGTCCTCGAGGACGACGAGCTCGAGCTCATGGAGCGCCGCGAGGCCCTCGACGCCGAACTCGCCGACCTCCGCCGCCAGGTCGAGGAGGCCCGCCAGGTCCTCGCCGACGCCGAGGCCGACCGCGGCCGCCAGGTCGGCGAGATCGACGCCGAGACCGCCGAGGCCGCCTCCACCCGCGAGGCGCTCGTCATCAACATCCCCGACCGCCTCGTCGAGCTCTACGAGCGCATCCACGCCAAGCAGCCCGTCGCCGCCGCCGAACTCGTCGGCCGCCGCTGCGGGTCCTGCCGCGTCGAGAAGTCCCCGGGCGACATGGTCCCGATCAAGGCCGCCCCGATCGACGAGGTCCTCCGCTGCGAGGAGTGCGGCTCGATCCTCATCAGGACCGAACTGCCCCAGTCGAAGCCGACCTCGCTCGCCTCCGAGGACGAGCTCAAGAAGTACACTTGAGCGAAGACGCGAAAGGGCGGGAGGCGCATTCGCGCCTCCCGCCCTTGACGTTTCGTAAATGACCGACATAAGCGAAATGTCCGCCCGGGGGACCCGGCCTCGGCGAAGCTTGCGAGCCGTAAATTTGCAGGGCGTCAACGCTATCGCGCGCTTACGACAATTCAGGCCCCCTGCGACTCACCCAATCAGAGGTGATCCGCTCACATCACGCCTTGCTGAAAGCGGCCCACCGCTCGATCAGCGCGGTCGCCTTGCCGTCGTCGATCGCGGCCGCGGCCAGTTCGAGGTTCGACTCGATGAGCCCCTTGCGGGTCTTCACGTCGTGCAGGTCGACGCCGTCGATCAGCCCCTGCCGCGACGCGAGCGCCGCCGCCGCGTTGATGAGCACCGCGTCCCGCACCGGCCGGTTCCCGCCCGCGAACACCTCGCGCGCCACTGCCGTGTTGAACTCGATGTCGCCGCCCCGCAGCGCCTCCGGGCCGGCCTTCTCCAGGCCCCACTCCGTGATGTCGATCGAACCCTGCGAGACGCGCCCGCTCGAGGCGATCCACTCCGAGGTCGTGTCCGACGTCGAGATCTCGTCCAGGCCGTCGTTCCCGCGGACCACGAACACCGAAGCGCCCCGCGCCGCGAACACCTGCGCCATCAGCGGCGCCTTCACCGGGTCCGCGCAGCCGATCAGGCCCGCCGCGGGCTGACCCGGGTTCGTCAACGGCCCCAACAGGTTGAACACCGTCGGAATGCCGAGCGCCGCGCGCACCGGGCCCGCGTGCCGCATCCCCGGGTGGAACGTCCGCGCGAACGCGAACCCGATCCCGACCTCGCGCACCGACGCCTCGACCCGCTCGGCCGTCGCGTCCAGGTCCACGCCCAGCGCCTCCAAGAGGTCTGCCGAGCCCACGTTCGACGACGCCGAACGGTTCCCGTGCTTGATCACCGGCACGCCCGTCGCCGCCACGGTGATCGCCGCCATCGTCGAGATGTTCACCGAGTTCGAGCCGTCGCCGCCCGTGCCCACGATGTCGACCGCGACGCCCAGGTCCGACAGGTCCAGGCGCGTCGTCTCCGACAGCATCCGGCCCGCGATCGCACCGATCTCCTCGGCCGTCTCACCCTTCGAGCGCAGCAGCACCGCGAACGCCGCCAACTGGGCCGGATCGGCGTTCCCCGCCATGATCTCGGCCATCGCCCAGTCCGCGCTGGCCTCGTCGAGGTGGTCGCCGTTCGAAAGACGCCCGAGGACGTCAGGCCAGGTCGGGCTAGACATAAGGTCTCCTGAAAAGGGGGAGGTCAGGCGGCGCGCTGCGCCGGTGCCACGCCTTCTGCGCGGCTGACCAGCAAGTCTACTACCGTCTGCCCGGTTGTCACGGGGTTAAGCGGGTGCATGAGCACCGCGTCCGCCCGCGACCACGCCGCCAGCCACCGGTCCGCGGCCCGCGCCACGACCACCGCCAGGAGCGGCGGCTCGTCGAACTCGTCGCGCAACTGCCGCGCGATCCCCAGCCCCCCGGCGGGCTGCGCCTCGCCGTCGAGCAGCACCAGGTCCACGGCGTACTTGTCGATGAGCGACACCGCCTCGTCGTACTCGCCCGCGACGGCGTACTCGATCCTCACCCCCTCCACCGGCTCCTCGCCGATCGCCGAGCGCATCTGCTCGATGACCGCGGGTCGATGGCTGTACAGCAGGACCGCGTACTCAGACGTCGAGATAGTCACGTCTCGCATATTAAACCGGCCACACTGAAATGGGAAGACCGGCGCGGCCACTTCCCCCGGAGCGAGTGCCCACATTGGCCCGACCCGGAATGACCTGGGCACACGATGTGAAGAGCCTGGGAGCCTACCGCCGCGCGACACGCGCGAAAAACACACCCCATGCGCAGCTTGGGCCCGCCGGGCCGTAATAATGTGCGCGTGACTGCCGCCGAAGCAACTATCGACCCCAGCCGTATCCACTCACTGACGCGGCCCAACGTCGTCAGTGTCGGCACCATCGTGTGGTTGAGCAGCGAACTGATGTTCTTTGCGGGCCTGTTCGCGATGTACTTCTCCATCCAGGCCGCCGCGCCCGAGATGTACGAGGAGGGCTACCACCACCTCGAGATCCCGTACGCGCTCGTCTTCACCGTGATCCTCGTGGCCTCGTCGATCACCTGCCAGCTGGGCGTCTTCGCCGCTGAGCGGGGCGACGTCTACAAGCTGCGCCTGTGGTTCGCGGTCACCTTCGTCATGGGCCTGGTCTTCGTGCTCGGCCAGGTGAACGAGTACCGGAACCTGGTCACCGAAGGCCACTCGATCTCGGCCGACGGCTACTGGACGATGTTCTTCCTGACCACCGGATTCCACGGCCTCCACGTGACCGGCGGCCTCGTCGCGTTCATCGTCTACCTCATCCGGACGACGATGGGCCGCTTCAGCCCCGCCCAGGCCACCGCGTCCATCGTGGTGTCCTACTACTGGCACTTCGTCGACGTGGTCTGGATCGCGCTCTTCGCCGTGATCTACTTCCTTCCGATGGCCCAGTACTGAAACACCTCGGCCGGTTCCCTTGTGAACTGACCCAATGCAAGTCAGGCCCCGGCCCAGCGCCGGAGCCGCATCCGAGAAATGCGACGGCCGCCGCCCGGAGGCGGCCGCCGGCCGAACCGGGACCTCACAGGGGCCCGGCCCGGTCCGAGAGCTAGATAAAAGGTGAGGCAACAACCGTGGCTGCATCAGGAAAACGCCGGCGAGGCTGGCGCAAGCGCCTCGGCGCGCTGGCCAGGTTCACCGGCGCACTGGTCATCGTCGGAGGGCTCTACTCGGCGTTCTCCCCGAGCCTGTACGCCCAGGAGGCCGAGTCCAACGCGATCGACTCCGAGGCCGTCAAGGGCCAGGAGCTCTACGACACCAGCTGCATCTCCTGCCACGGCGATAACGGCGAAGGCGTCGAGGGCCGCGGACCGAGCCTCATCGGCGTCGGCTCCGCCGCCGTCGAGTTCCAGGTGAACACCGGCCGCATGCCGATGGCCGCGCAGGGCGCGCAGGCCCCCAGCACGAACTACCCGGTCTTCACCGAAGAAGAGGCCGAGTGGCTCGGCGCCTACATCGAGTACCTCGGCGGCGGCGCGGGCATGCCCGACGACCTCGACGCGATGGTCGAAGAGGCCGACGTGGCCGCGGGCGGCGACCTGTACCGCGTCAACTGCTCCTCCTGCCACGGCTACGCCGGCGGCGGCGGCGCCCTCTCCTCGGGCGCGCACGCGCCTTCGCTCGAGGGCGTCACCAACGACGAGATCTACCAGGCGATGCTCACCGGCCCGCAGAACATGCCGGTCTTCGCCGACAACGAGCTCACGCCCGAACAGAAGGCCGAGCTCATCGCCTACGTCCAGTACCTCGTGAACGAAGACCGGGACCCGGGCGGCGTCTTCACTCTCGGCCGTTTCGGACCGGCCACCGAAGGACTGGCCATCTTCCTGGTCGGCATGACCGCGCTCCTGCTGACCACGCTCTGGATTGCAGGTAAATCGTGAGTGCCCACAACGACAGCAACCCGCCCGAACCGGTGGACCTGAGCAACCCGAAGCTCAGCCGCTTCGAGGTCTACAAAGAGGGCCTGCGTCGCGACGACATCGAGATCATTCACTACGAACCGCGCTTCGCGAAGCCGGGGACGAAGGCCGAGAAGCGCATGGAGCGCATCGTCGGCGGCCTGTTCCTGTTCTCCGGCCTCTTCGCGACCGCGTTCGTGGCGGCCTACATCTGGTGGCCCTGGGAGTATGAAGGCGCGGCCACCTGGCGCGACCTCCAGACCTGGTACACGCCGGTCCTGGGCACCACGCTCGGCCTCGCGCTCCTGTGCTTCGCCGTCGGCGTGCTCACCTGGGCGAAGAAGCTCCTCCCCGTCGAGGAGCTCGTCCAGGACCGCCACGACGGTGGGTCCTCCTCGGACGACCGCAAGATCGCCGAGGCCACCGTCGACAACATGGTCGAGGACCTCGGGATCAAGCGCCGTCCGTTCCTGGTGAAGGCCGCCCTCCTGGGCGCCGCGCCGCTCGGCCTGGCCGCGATCGCCCCGCTGGGCGCGCTCATCAAGGACCCGGGCGACATGCTCACCGTCACCGGCTGGAACGCCGAGAAGTACAACGACGGCGAGCCGGTCCGCTTCATGATGAAGGACGGCGCCCTGGTCCGGCCGGACATGGTCTCGGTCGGCGGTCAGATCACCGTCTACCCGGCCCTGCCGCACGGCGCGACCAACCAGTTCCCGACCTCGCCCGTCCTGCTCATCCACCTGCGGGAGTCCGACGCGGCGACGCTGCGGAAGAACCTGTACCCGATGTACCAGGACGCCGAGGCCCTGTGGGGCAACTTCGTCGCCTACTCGAAGATCTGCACCCACGTCGGCTGCCCGACGAGCCTCTACGAGCAGCAGAGCCAGCGCCTGCTGTGCCCGTGCCACCAGTCGCAGTTCAACGTCATCGACAACGCCGCTCCCGTCTTCGGCCCGGCCACGCGGCACCTGCCGATGCTGCCGTTCACCGTCGACGAAGAGGGCATCTTCATCGCGAAGTCGGACTTCCTGGTGCCCCCGGGGCCGGCGTTCTGGAACCGCCCGTCCCTCCCCGAGGAGGATGAGAAGTGAAACGCCGCAAAGGCACGAGCGACAGCCTGCTGACCAAGGCAGGCGGTGAGCTCGACGACCGCTTCAAGCTCGCGGGCCCGGCCCGGATCCTGTTCAACAAGGTCTTCCCTGACCACTGGTCCTTCCTCCTGGGCGAGATCGCGCTGTTCTCGTTCATCCTGCTGCTGCTCTCGGGCACGTTCCTGGCGCTGTTCTTCGAGCCCTCGATGGTCGAGGTGACCTACAACGGCGTGTACGTGCCGCTGCAGGGCATCGAGATGTCGCAGGCGTACCACTCGGCGCTGGACCTCTCGTTCGAGGTGCGCGGCGGCCTGTTCATGCGCCAGATGCACCACTGGTCGACGCTGCTGTTCATGGCCTCGATCCTGGTCCACATGCTCCGGATCTTCTTCACCGGCGCGTTCCGCGCGCCGCGCGAGACGAACTGGATGATCGGCATCGTGCTGTTCTGGCTCGGCTTCTTCGAGGGCTTCTTCGGCTACTCGCTGCCGGACGACGGCCTCTCGGGCACCGGCCTTCGCATCATGGAGGGCATGACCGAGTCGATCCCGTTCATCGGCCCGTGGGCCTCGGCCGCGCTGTTCGGCGGCCAGTTCCCGGGCACGAGCGTGATCTCGATGCTCTACATCATCCACGTGTTCGTGTTCCCGCTGCTCATCCTGGCGCTCATCACGGTCCACATCGGGCTCGTGTTCGCGCAGAAGCACACGCAGTGGCCTGGACCGGGGCGTACCGAGCACAACGTGGTCGGCTTCCGGATGTTCCCGAACTACGTCATGAAGCAGGTCGGCTTCATGCTGTTCATCTGGGGCGTCCTCGGGGCGATGGCGGGCCTGTTCCAGATCAACCCGATCTGGCTGTTCGGCCCGTACGAGGTCTCGGTGGTCTCCTCGGCCTCGCAGCCCGACTTCTACGTCATGTACCTCGACGGCCTGATCCGCCTGTTCCCCGCGTGGGAGCTGCGCATCCCGCCGTACTTCACGCTGCCGCCGGTGTTCTGGCCCGGCATCGTGGGCATGGGCCTGTCGGTGATGCTGCCGCTGCTGTACCCGGCGCTGGAGCGGCGCTTCACGAAGGACCGCGGGCACCACAACCTGCTGCAGCGTCCGCGTGACAACGCGGGCCGCACCAGCCTGGGCGTCATGGTCGTGGTCTTCTGGATCATCGGCGTGATCTCCGGCGGCAACGACGTGTTCGCCGAGAAGTTCGACATCAGCCTGAACGCCATGACCTGGGCGGGCCGCATCGGCCTGGTGGTCCTGCCGATCGTCGCGTACTACGTGACGTACCGGATCTGCCTGGGCCTGCAGCAGCACGACCGCGAGGTCCTGGCGCACGGCCTGGAGACGGGCATCCTCATGCGCGACCCGAACGGCCGCTTCTACGAGGTGCACCAGCCGCTGGCCGAGCCGGACGAGCACGGCCACACCGAGCTGGAGTACAACGGCTGGGTGGTCCCGAAGAAGATGAACCGCATCGGCGCGCTGCCGCCTGCCGACAAGGGCTTCTTCAAGTCGATCGAGGAGCCGTCCGAGGACGGCCGCGCCGAGCGGCGCGACGAGATCGAGTCGGGCAATCACTAAGCGAGACAAGGGAAGCGGGGCCGCACCGGAAGGTGCGGCCCCGCTTCGCGTACGTAGCGGCTGGTCGCTGCGCGGCACCTTCGGCACTTTGGTGTTCAAGGTTCAGGCGGGCAGCGACAGAAGGGTGATTGCCGTTGAGGGTGTGTCGGGTGGCCGAGTGGCAGCGCGTCCCTTGCGGCGCGGAGCGCCGTCTCGATTTTGGTTGGTGTTGCGCCCCAGGCGGTTTCGGCGAAGGCGGTCGGGACATCGATCATCCTCAATGGAACAATCACCCGTTTGAGTGATGACACCACTACGCTTCCCATGTCATGATTGAGGTACGAACAAGCAAGCGAAAACAGCCAGATCATTCGAGAACAGGCAAGGAGGCGAACCCCATGGCCCACTGCGACACCACCCCCACTGCCAAGGCCGCCTCTCCTTCCCTGGTTTCGGACCGGCCCTCCCGGGCTGCTGCGATCCGCTCGGCCCTCGACGAGGCGGCCGCGCTCATCAACGCCCAGTACGCTCAGGTGCTCGCTTCGGTGATCGCGATGAAGGAAGCGGGTCTGCACCGTTCGGAGTTCGGGTTCTCGGCGCTGCGGGATCTGTTGCTCTCCCAGTTCGACTTCACCTATGCCACGGCAGGATCGATCGCGGCCATCGCCCGTCTCTCAGGGAAGTTCCGTCTCCTGGCCGAGGCGGCGACGACAGGGGCGGCGAGGATCGACCAGGTCGCCTACGCGGTCCGCCAGCTCGACCAGACCCCGGCGATGCGCCTGTTCGCCCGCACCCCCTTCCGCACCCCGGTCCCCTCCCCCTTCGACCCCCAGGTGTCCTGCGCGACACCCGAGGCGATGGTGGCCCAGTACTGCGCCCACGCCTCGTTCAAGGAGCTGCGCCGCCACCTCGACGAGCTGTGGGCTTCGATCGCCGAAGAGGTTGAACTGTTCGACGAACTGGGCGAGCAGTCCCTGCAGCGCCTCGAACTCACCTTGCAGGGCAACGGCATGTGGGGCCTGGAGGGCACCCTGTCGGAGGCGACCGGGCGGCTGCTGGACAAGTACCTGAAGACCGCCTGCCCGCCCCCGAGGAAGGAAGACCGCGAAGCCGACAGTGACAGCGCTGCGGGTGACGCCGAGGGTCTGCTTCCTGCCCAGGCGAACCGGCACGCCGAAGCCTTCCACCAGCTCCTGGCCGGGTACGGGTCTTCCCCGCAGGCCGCGACCCGCCACGGGCACACCGCCACCTTGGACCTGGTGGTGGACGTCGAGACGTTGCAGGGCAAGGACACCGGCCGGCTGCCGCTCCTCGAAGGCCAGCCGATCTCGGTGGCGCGTGCCCGTCTCCTCGCCTGCGAGGCGGGCGTGATCCCTTCGGTGTTCAACTACGCCACCGGTGAAGCGGTCGAACTGGGCCGGGCCATGCGCCTGCCCAACACGTCGCTGCGGAGGAAGCTGGAGCTTGAGCAACCGGGAGGGTGCCCGTAGGAGACGGTTTCACTAACTACGTTTCCGCAGGTCAATAGCATATCATGGGCGATATTGCCCGATTTCAATGCCCGGCGGGCAGGCGTGCGGAACTTCGCGCGCCGATACGCAGGATTCAGCTTCAAAAGAGTCGAATGTCGTACCGCTACGCCAGACTCAGCGCATGACCATCGATACTCCGGAAGACGCTCCCGACGAAGTTCCTGACCCGGAGCAGCCTGGCACCGCTGATCGCTCTCCCTGGCTCACGGAATTCACTGCGCCCGATGGCACCACCCATGCGGTACGACGTCTGGTGCTGCCAGGCGGCGAACGGTTCGACGCCGAGTTCGTCGCCATCGCCCAACCGCTGGAGTTCGATCGGTGCCCGCTCTGCCTCGCCCTCAACCCTCGTCGGCGCGAGCACATCCCACCCGAATCTGTCGGCGGCACCGTTCTGACACGAACCTGCGAGCGCTGCAACAGCCTGGCCGGCAGCAGGCTCGAAGCTGACTTCGCCGACTGGGTGCATGATCGCCTGCCCACCCGCTTCACTCATAACAAGATTCAGGGCCAGCGTCGAGGACCCAGAATCCAGATCCTCGAGACCCACGAGGGTCAGCCCGTGCTCTTATTCGAAGGCGAACAATGCGACCCGGCCGTGCCCGAAATGCTTAGGCTCGGCGGGGAGGTCAACGTCGAGTTCACTACGCCGGACCCGGACCGATCACATCTTGCCGCCATCAAGAGCGCCTACCTCAGCGCATGCCTCATAGTCCAGGCCATCCCGGAAACTCCTGAGGCCGAAGCCATCCGGCAAGTCCTCCTCACCGCGATAGAGACACCGCGGCACCAACCAGTGCCGATGACCGGACTTCCCGACGGCATGTGGCTCGCCCGAATCCCCGGACCAGGAGTGCGCGGCGAAGCCGCCCTCGTGCGCGTCACCATTGAGGGTGGGGGCGAACCGAAGTTCGCCATCATGCTCGCCCGCAAGATCCTGGTCGCATGGCCCATCGGAGGCAACCTCGTTGGCACCGACGCCAACGACAATGTCACCTTCGCACTCCCGATGTAACGCGCCCTCTCCGAACACCACCGAGACCTACCTCAGCAAGCAGTTCAGCATCGCCCCTGCGCCGGATTGTTGGAAGATACTGGGTACGCCTTTCAGCACCCCACCTCGCTCATCGTGGATGGCTCATCCGCTCCCGGTGGCGATTCCTCGGCCCGGCGCGTAAGCCATGCTCAGTCTCGCCTATTTGGGCTCGCATTTATCGAACGGCCCTAAGAAACCCCAATCGTGTGAAAAAACTCATCAGCCAAAACAGGGACTGATCTAGGTGCCAGTTTGACAAGCACGGGCAGGCACAGACTCCAGTGGCCACTATTTAGGGCCTGCACAATCAGAAATCCAGACTGATTTCTATCGGCCGCAAATGCAAGCGATGCAAAGGTGCGGGATCGAATAGAAACATCAGAAATCTGTGCCGCTAGCTCTTCCGATTGTGCACGCAGGCCATGGCTAGCCAAAGAGACGCTGATAGAGCTCATAGCCAGCGATTTAACAAGTGAATCTGAAATTGATATCACAACTCGGTTGGCGTCGCCAAAGAGAGCCAGTTCGGCCAAATTCTTAGCAAGATTTGCCAATGCCTTCTCTCTCAACGAGGAATCTTGGATTGAACGTGCTATTCGCTCCGCATTTTCAACATCACCAGACCTTGAGGCAATGTCCGATAGACTTGCCAATGACTTTTGCCTGGCAGGTGGGCTCGAAATCCTCTGTGCGAGTTCTTCTCCGCGAGCTAGATCATTTCTCCCTGCGAGTTGCCTAGCTATCCTGGAAATAGTCCGATCCTTGACCAACGGATTGGAAATCAAATCGCAAGTGTAAATCGCTTGATTAATAAGAGTCTCAGCCAGCGAAGCATTGCCGCGTTCATCATAAGTATTTGAAATTCGAAGCATTGCATCGATGCGAAGCGCCGGAATCACGATGGACCCAATTGCAGCCAGGCCGCTCGCCAGATTCTCGTCTTCGAAGAACTCTATCGCAAGCTCAGTCTGTTCCCGAGAAATTCGATAGAGATCATTGCTCGAAGAAGATTTAGATACATCATCCCAATCAAATTTATTGTCACCTGGTTCACTAATTCCAGTAGATTCGGACTCATCGCTACCAGAGTCGGGGGACGCTTCAAACAGCCGCGATCTAGTATTCTTCGAAATCCACCGCCTCAAACTCGAACGAAGCTCTGGATCGGAAATCGATTCAAGCAGGCCGGAAAGTTCAGTCCCATCAAGTTCTGCTGCTACTGCCCTAACCATCCGTGCTTGAGCCTTCAGGCGCCGCGAGTGAGTCGAGATCTTCGCGACGACGCGCCGAGCTTCCGCTAGATCTCCTACCATAGCGATGGCTTCCGAAAGGAGCGTAAGTGACTTATCGCGTTTTGCCACCTCGTGGATCAATGTGATCGCTTTCTCGGAGCGCTCAAAATCTCCCACAGCACCCAACGCTTGAACGAGGCTGGCAAGATCTGAATCCTTACGGCTGCTGTCACTAGCTAGTCGAGCGATTCCTTCGGACTCTATCGCAAGCTCCTCTGCTCGCACTCGTTCTCCTCGAGACGCCAGCAGGGATGCAATTACCGCGAGCGCCTTAGCCTGCCGCGCAGGATTATTGAATCCTCGCGCAATCTCGAATGCCTCGGACTCGGAACCAGCAGCCATCAAGGAACGCACCACAGCGATTAGACTGTCAGCCTTTGCATGCTCGCCGTCAATTTCATCAAGAGCAGCCATAGCTTTTTGTGAAATTCGATGAGACGATCGTCGATCGCCAGCTTCGGCAATATTGCGCGCAATAGAAGCGAACGCCCAGCCTCGGCGCTCGGGCCCCCGAATCCGACCTGCAAGATTGAGAGCCGAGCTTACTATGGCCTGCCCCCTAGATCTTGCACCCCTTTGCAGCGCTGCATGACCGATAGTTGAAAGTAGGGGCGCGCGAGTAGACCAGTATTTGATGTCCTTTGAAATCTCAAGAGCCTGCTCCCAATCACCGCTAAGGCAGATTTCAACAGCGATAGCTGCGACCGCACTGTCCTGCTCACCTCTATCTGGGATAGAGGACGCAATAGAAAGAGAGTGATCAAATTTCCCAATCGCAGCATATGCGCGTGCAACCGCTGCAAGGGTGACGGATTTCTCACGGTTGCGAGGTATTGATCTCGCACGACTCTCTGCGCCGGAAAGGAGCGTGTGGGCCCCGTCCGAATCCCCGATACGGAATGATGCCTGCGCTATCATCGCAAAAGCGCGAACTTTTTCTGGAACATCAATCAGGGAGGTTGCAATTTGATAGGCAGTATCAATAACCGATCGCGCCGCTTGGTTGTCGTCTACGGAAGCCAGTTCCCTCGCAATGGAAACGAGTGCTCGAACTTGTTGATTAGGCTTAATGATCGATCGCGCTAGAGCCTCGGCACGATTAGCTCTTCCAAGCTGCGCCCACACAACGGGAAGATAGGTGGGAATATGGCTATTTCGCTCCATGAGCGAAACTCTATGTACCGCGAGTTTGCAGAATTGGTCCAAGTTTGAAGGAGCTCGCCGCACGAGAATTTCTAGCGTAGAAAGCACCTCATTGATTGCAACGCTGTCTCCTCCGATGATGTCAAGCATTCGTTCATGACGCTCTAGATCAATCGAAAACGAGAATAGCCGCTCAAGATCCATACTTTCCCGCAATAGGCTAAAATAACCCCGAAACAGGTACTCAGGAGTATCACTAGGCCACTTCCTTGCATGATAATCTGATGCCCAATGATGAATGCGGTTCCTGTACTTCTGAAGCCTGTTTTTTCCAAGCATTTTTACTGCCTGCCGTTGGATTTCCTCATGACAGAGGATATAGGCCGTATCGGCCGTGCGCCATCGCCCAGACCGATTCGTAAATGTTCGGCTGGAAACCGCCTTCAGCTGTTCTTCGATCTCCCATTCGGAGAGATCCGTAAGTTCTGCGAGATCACGGCCCGTTAGGCCGCCCCCAGCGGCAACTAGCAATCCGAGAAGATCCTGTTCGATCTCACTTCCGTGGAAGAGTCGCTTCAATTCGCGTTCAGCGTCCTGTCTCACCACGTCTGCAAACGAAGAGGGACGCAAATCGTGACGGATCTCGGGCATTCGAATTGGGTGATCATCGGGCACATCGCTTGGAATGGGAGGATTAGGTCGACTGGCGATAACAACTCTGATCTCCCCGTCTGGATCATTTGGCAACGCGGCGGCGATGCTATGGTTGTCAGGCCCAACTGTGACGCCAGTGTCTTCATCGAGCCCATCCACAACCAAGACCAAACGCTCTCCTTGCTCTGTGCAGAGTTTCGCTGCTCTCTCAAGAGATCCCGCAAGGTGAGCTTCACGCGTCGCTTCAGTAAGCAGTACAGGCATCGGCTCACCGAGAAGCTCAAGAACTTGTTCCAGAATTACCTCTGTAAACGAACTAACGTTGGATTGCCCCGCTGAACGCGCCGTAACAAAGAATGAGACAATTCGAATTCGAGGCGGCGGATTGAGTACGAAGCTCGCCAGGAGTGCTGACTTTCCTGCCCATGCGGGTCCTCGCCACCAAAAGTACCGTTCATTATTCTCAGAGATGCAGAAGTTCCTCAGCTCCGAAAGTTCGCTTTCTCGCTCTCGGAGTGATACGGGTGCTATTCGCCGCACCACGGCTTGATAGTCGGACCGGACTGCAGCTTGCGATGACAGGAAAGTTCTGTTATCCGATTCGATTGGCTCATCTCTCGCCTCGCCCGCAAACGGGAATCCGACTAGATCCCTTCTAATGGAAACAGTTGACTTGGTAGCTGCTGCGGGCGCGTACCTTCCAACGAGTTCATACAGTTTGCTGTATAGTTGGGCAGCTTGCGTCGATGTGCCTTCATTAACAATGTTCTGCAGCCGGGCGACTGCATTAGTGCGGTCCGATTGATCTACGCCCTCTGCTCGTAGTTCTCTCACTCGCAGGGCTGCTAGCAACTTCCAAGCGAGCTCGAGCGTTTCTTGTTGATGCTTGGATGAAGAATTTTCTGCTCGTGCCTTTTCGACAATCTTCTCAAATTGAACCAGGCGGCCGCGAACGCCTTGATTAGATGCTTCTCCACTTAGTATTTTGTTGCGAAATTGTGTGCAATCCTTTGAATCTCGTGCAATTCGCGCAAGCTCGCGAATCTCTTTGACCTGAGAGTTTGGACTTGCGACCACTAGAGCGAGAATCCACCTGCCGTCTTCGATTTCTCCTTGATGCAGATTGAGGGCTTCAAGGTAAGTGCCAATCAATTTGACGGTTGATTCATCGCTGGGGACGAATATTGGATTTCTTCGGACACCTATCGAGACCGACATGAAGGTTCCGTCTGGAAGCAATCCCCGGATTAGAAGGTCATCCACCGGAGTCAATCCCTTAGCCTGGAATGTCACCTCAACTGGCGCGACCTCACCGCCCAGCTCATCTATTGGTTCTGCGGTGAGCATGTGACTCAGGACGATTGCACCATACTGCTGTTCGAAGACTGTTCCGCCACCGCCCGTTGAATAAGGACTTGCGTGCTTTGGCCGGTTTTGGGAGCGTGGCTTGCGCGACATCACACAATTCTAACCTGCCACGGGTGTCACTGCTGAACGCTGGCTAGCACCCGCATGACGCGGTTAAGGCTGGCTTAGGCCCAGCCAGCCGAGAGCTGATGCCAGTTCTCGCTGTAATCCGGCCGCTCTCTTCGGTAACCGCCCGTAATTTTGGCTTCCGCTTCGAGCAAACTTGCTTGGGCTGTAGCGCGAGGAGCGCTATCTCTACTCATCTTCATCGTCGAATTCCACCTCGAATGATCGTGGGTCGTTGTAAACGCCGACGATGATGCCAACCGTGCCTTCCCGACAGCTCTTCTCCGGCAGATCCGGAGTGGGATCTGATCGGGTACCGACCCAGGTTAGGGATTGGCGACCTTAGCGGCCTTCTCCATTGCCTCGTTCCAGGGGAATCGTTCAGCGATTGGACCACCGCAATGGGGATCGTGCTTGGGCATCTCCAGGAAGGTCGCACCCTCCGTGATCAATGACGCGATTGCGCGCCGGTATGGGGCCCTGCCGGTGAGCGCGGAGTTGGCGAAAGGCACGACCAGGGTCGGGATGCCGAGGCCGATGTGTTCGGAGGCGACGTCGAGGGCGTAGGTGTCGGCGATGCCTGCGGCGAGTTTGCAGATGGTGTTTGCGGTGGCTGGGGCGATGACGAGGGCGTCGGCGTCGGGGCGGTCGCGGCGGGGTGTTCCTGGTTTGCGGTGTTCGGTGGTGACGGGGTGGCCTGAGGTGGCTTCGAGCGCGTCGAGGTCGGCGAAGGTGGCGCCGGTGGGGGTGGCGATGACGTGGCAGTCCCAGTCTGCGGCGTGGGCGGCCTCGACGAACTTGACGGCGCGCATGGCGGGTCCGGCGCCGCAGATGATGAGGTAGACGACCTTCATGCTTTGACTCCGATTCTTTCGCACAGGCCGCGGAGTTGGGGGTCGATGGCGTTCTCTTTAGTGCGGCGGACGACGATGCGGAGGACTTCGCGTGCGAGGGGGTTGAAGCGGATGCGTTGCGGGGCGACGTTCTCGGCGGAGGCGATCATGCGGATGGCGGCCCGGTCGGAGTCGCGCGAACCGATCCGGGCACACGCCCGGGCGGCGTCGAGATAGAAGGATGCCTGGCGGGTGGGGGCGTCGATTGCTCGTGGGTTGGTGGTGTTCGCGATGGTGATGGCCCGGCGTGGGTCGCGGTCGACTTCCATGGCGAGCATCCAGAACGCGAGGTTGGTGGGCCCGAACCAGCCGAGTTCTTGGCCGCAGTCGCCGGTGCGGGTGGCGAGGTCTTCGGCTTCGGCCAGGTGTGTTTCGGCTTCGGATTCGCGTTTGAGCCCGTACAGCGTCATTGCAGAGGTCAGGTGGAGTTGGCCTGCTACGGCCATGGTCCGTTGGTCGGCCAGGCCGCCATCGAGGATGCGGAGGCCAGCGGCGGCGAACTTGTGACCGCGTTCCATGCTGCCGCAGCTCAGTGCGGCGTGGGCTCGAGTGAATGCGGCGATGCCTTTGAGGCTGAGGTCATCGAGTTCAACGGCGGCGTCTCGGGCGCGCTCACCTGCCAAGTAGGTGTCGGCCCTCTGCCCGGTGGAGCGCATGACGTTCATGGTGTGCTCCCCCCGTTTTTCCGGAGAGGTTTTATCTTGGTTCTGGAATGAACCAGAAGGGGACAAGGTTCGCATGCCTATCCGGAAGTACCCGCCT
>NZ_JBIDBB010000012.1:0-126103 GCF_043202775.1 Glycomyces sp. NPDC048151
GTACCAACCAAGACTCACCGAAACCTTGTCCAGTGACCTCGATCAGCCCGCACGCTGACCATCCAAACACCCTGTTGAGTTCTCAAACAACACGCACTAATCAGGTCTGAAACTCATTGAAAGTTTCTCTCCGATCGGAGCGACTCCGTTAACTTACCAGACCGGTTTTTGGCCCGTTTCGGGCCCCCGATCTATTCGTTTGGAGCTTTACCCTTTTGGTTCTGGGCCAGGGCCTTTCGGCTTTCCTGTCCGTTTCCCCCGCGGGCAAAGACAAATTTACGCGACCTTGAACCGGGGTTTGCAAGGGGGGTACGTGCTCGGCGCCACACCCTTGCAAACCCCATGTTTTTGCAGGTCAGTCCGCAAATGCGACTACCGCTTGCGGCGTTTGCCCCGGGCTTCGTCCTCTTTCGCGACCCTTTCGAGGAGCTCGGCGCGGCGTTCCTTGCGCTCGGCGAGCCGTTCGTCCGCGCCCTTGCGGTCGCTGACTTCGAATCGGGCGTCAGTACCGCGGGGGCCGACAGTGGCGACGATGTTCGGGTCGGTCGGCTGCCACTCGAATTCGTGGTCGGCGATGCGGACGAACGAGCCGGGCACCGCGCCTTCCTTCACGAGTGCGTCTTCGACGCCGAGGTTCGCGAGTCGGTCGGCGAGGTAGCCGACCGCTTCCTCGTTCTCGAAGTTCGTCTGGCTGATCCACCGCTCGGGCTTGGCGCCGGTGACGATGAATTCGACGTCGCCCTCGAATGCGGGCTTCACCTTCTTGACCTTGAAGCCGGAGTCGTCGATCGCGATCGGGCGGATGACCGCGCGGGTCGCCTCGATCGGCGGCTGCGCCTCGCGGAACTCGACCACTTCCTTGGCGAAGGCGAAGTTGAGCTCCTTCAGCCCTTCACGGCTGACGGCGCTGACGGCGTAGACCGGCCACCCGTACTTCTCGAGATCGCCGCGGACGTAGTCGGCGAGTTCGCGGCCGTCCGGGATGTCGATCTTGTTGAGGACGATGATGCGGGGCCGGTCGGTGAGGCCGCCGTACTCGGCGAGCTCGTGCTCCAGGGCGTCGATGTCGGAGACCGGGTCGCGGTCGGACTCGAG
Source organism: Glycomyces sp. NPDC048151 (assembly GCF_043202775.1). NCBI lineage: Bacteria > Bacillati > Actinomycetota > Actinomycetes > Glycomycetales > Glycomycetaceae > Glycomyces > Glycomyces sp. NPDC048151. The sequence continues at coordinate 1,096 of NZ_JBIDBB010000012.1, forward strand.
GCTGGCGCAGTCGACGACGTGCGCGAGGACCGCGCAGCGCTCGATGTGCCGGAGGAACTGGAGGCCGAGGCCCTTGCCGGCCGCGGCGCCCGGGATGAGGCCGGGGACGTCGGCGATCGTGTAGGTCGTCTCGCCCGCGGACACGACTCCGAGGTTCGGGGCGAGCGTCGTGAACGGGTAGTCGGCGATCTTCGGTCGGGCGGCCGACATCGCGGCGATGAGGGAGGACTTCCCCGCGGAGGGGAAGCCGACGAGGCCGACATCGGCGACGCTCTTGAGTTCGAGGACGACGGAGAGTTCGTCGCCCTTCTCGCCGAGTTCGGCGAAACCGGGGACCTTCCGCTTGGAGCTGACGAGGGCGCGGTTGCCGCGTCCCCCTCGGCCGCCGTGCGCGACGGTCACCTCGGTGCCGATGCCGGTGAGGTCGGCGAGGACCTCGCCCTCGGAGTAGATGACGGTGCCGTTGGGCACGGAGACCCGGATGGACTCGCCGTTGGCGCCGTCCCGGTTCGAGCCGGCGCCCTGCTTGCCGTTGCCGCCCTGGAGGCGGGTCTGGAAGTGGAAGTCGAGCAGGGTGTGCACGTTCGGGTCTACGACGAAGACCACATCACCTCCGTGGCCGCCGTTGCCGCCGTCGGGTCCGCCGAGCGGCTTGAACTTCTCACGGTGGACCGACACACAGCCGTTGCCACCCTTACCGGCAATGACCTGGAGATTCACGCGGTCTACGAAACTTGTCACCGCCCAAGCGTAGCCACCTCGGGGACCCCCGGAGACGGAGCCCGCGGCACATGCTAAAGTTTCTCCTCGTGCGAGAGACACCGGCGCGAAAGCCCGGCAGATACTCAAACATCATGCGCCGCTAGCTCAACTGGCAGAGCAGCTGACTCTTAATCAGCGGGTTCGGGGTTCGAGTCCCTGGCGGCGCACCACACAAGAGGTCCTGGTCACAGGGCCTCTTTTTGGCTTCCCGGGAAGCATGGAAAAGGGCCCGGCCGCCGTTCGGCGGCCGGGCCCTTCGCTGCTCTACGTGTAGTCGGCGAACAGGTCGCCGCACTGGACGACCATGTCCTCCAGTGCCGCGGTGGCGGCGGCCTCGTCGAGGCCCTCGCCGTCCCAGAGCGTCGTGAAGACGGAGACGTCAAGGCTGCCGACGGCGACGTGCAGGGTGATGGTCTTCGAGCCTTCGGTGGTCGAGTAGAGGCTGCCCGCGTCGCCGTACTCGGTGTACTCGCTGAACTCGTAGCCGTCCGCCGCGGTGTAGTACTCGGCGTCGTACTCGACCCAGTCCACGACTTCGTCGACGGTCTCGTAGTCGGAGACCCGCAGGTTGACCCCGCTGACGTCCTCGTTGTAGAAGGAGCAGCTCAGCGTGCCCAGACCGTTGGTGCTGGATTCGGAGCGGGAGGTCTGGTTCGGGTCGACCGGTCCGAAGGCCTCCTCGAAGACGGACATGTCGAACGCGTCGCAGGCCTCCGAGGTGAGCTCGATGGCCGCCTGGTCGCCGCCGTTGTCATCGCCGCCGTCGTCGCCGCCGCCGGTGTCCTCGCTGCTCTCGCCGCCGCCGTCGGTGCCTTCGCTCGAGCCGTCGCCGCCGCCGCTGTTGTCGCTGTCGGATCCCTGGGTGCGCTGCACCACGAGGAGGATCACCGTCATGATGACGATGAGGACCGTCAGTACCGCACCGCCGATGAGCCACAGGTTGTTCTGCTGCTGCGGCTGCGGGGACTGGCCGCCGTACTGCGGCGTCGGGTAGCCCGGCTGCGAGGGGTAGGTCATCTGGTCCGCTCCATGGGGATCGTTCGTGCGTCGTGCTCACTCTAACGCCGCGCGTCCATGCGTGTTCGCCCGGAGTTTGCCAGCCGGGGGAACCTCGAGGCAGCCGCCGATGCCTACACTTGGCCCGTATCCGGCCCTTCCTACCTCGATTGGTCCACTATGGCGAATGTCCTCCACGTGCATCTCGACGAGTTGAACGAGCTGCTGGTCGAGATGGCCCGCCGCGTCGGCGAGGCGATCGAGCAGGCCAGCGCGGCGCTCCTGGAGTCCGACACCGAGGCGGCCGAGGCGGTGGTGGCCGCGGACGACCAGGTGAACGCGCTGCAGTTCCAGGTGGACGACCGGATCGTGGAGCTGATGACGCAGTACGACCCGGTGGCGACGGATCTGCGGTTCGTGCTGGGCGCCGTGCGGATCTCGGTGGACCTGGAGCGGATGGGCGACCTGGCGAAGCACGTGGCGAAGTCGGTGCTGCTGCGCGCGCCGGTGCCGGTGATCCCCGATTCGCTGCGGGCGGACTTCGCGGCGATGGGGGCGGCTGCGGTGCACCTGTCGCAGAAGCTGGTGACGGTGCTGGAGGAGCACGACCAGCTGATCGCGTCGCAGATGGGGCTGGACGACGACGAGCTGGACGCGATCCAGCAGCGGATCCACGCGCAGCTGCCGAGCCTGGGGTATGGGCCGCAGACGGCGGTGGACGCGGCGCTCCTGGCGCGGTTCTTCGAGCGGTTCGGCGACCACGCGGTGCGCATCTCGCATCAGGTCGTGTACCTCGTGACAGGGGATGTTCACCTGGACCGTTCATAACGGTCCGGTCACGACCGGGCCGAGGCCCGGTTAAACCGCCTGTTCAGAGGGGTGCCTCCGGCAGGTCTCACAGCACTGTTGCGAATCGCGCTCAGTCGTTCACCTTGAGTTCAACTCCAAGTCAGCGGGTGAACACCGGGTCTGGCTTTGATGGTTGCGGACAGTGAAGCAGTAGCCCGGCCGAGCGCCGGGAGACGGAGTAGAGACCAGCTGTGAACATGAGACTGAACCGCAGAGCCATCATCGGCGGCATCACCGCCGGCACCCTCGCTTTCGGCCTGGCGGCCTGCGGTGGTGGAAGCGACGACGAGGGCGGGTCCGGCGACCTGGCCTCCGGCGAGATCCTCGGCTCCGGCGCGAGCTTCCCCGACGCGTTCTACGCCGCCGCGATCGAGGCTTACGCCGAAGTGAACCCCGAGCTTGTCGTCACCTACAGCGCCGAGGGCTCCAGCGCCGGCAAAGAGGCGTTCGGCCAGGACCTGAACGACTTCGCGGGCACCGACTCCCTCGTCAAGGAGGGCGACGGCCCCGAGGCCGGCTCGTTCCAGTACATCCCGACCGTTGCGGCCCCGATCACCGTGTCGTACAACCTGCCCGGTGTCGAAGGCGTCCAGATCGACCAGGAGACCCTCGCCGGGATCTTCCAGGGCGACATCAAGACCTGGAACGACCCCGCGCTGGTGGCGACCAACCCGGACCTGACCCTCCCCGACACCGCGATCACCATCGCGCACCGTTCGGACGGCTCGGGCACCACCAAGAACTTCTCGACCTTCCTCGACGACGCTACCGACACCTGGACGCTGGGCGCCTCCGACGAGATCGAGTGGCCCGAGGGCTCCATCGGCGGCGAGAAGAACACCGGCGTCGCCACCGTCATCACCCAGACCGAAGGCGCGATCGGCTACGTCGACCTCTCCGACGCCATCGAGACCAACCTGGTGACCGCTGCGATCGAGAACGCCGAAGGCGCGTTCGTCCAGCCGAGCCTGGAGGCCTCCACGGCCGCCCTCGAGGGCGCCGAGGTCGCCGAGGACCTGTCGTACAACCCGCTGAACGCGGCCGGCGCCGAGTCCTACCCGATCGTGGCCCCGACCTACATCCTCATCCGCACCGAGTACGCGGACGAGAACGTCGCGGCGGGCGTCAAGGAGTTCGTGAACTACCTGCTCACCGACGGCCAGGACATCGCGGCCGACGCCCACTTCGCGGCCCTGCCCGAGGAGCTGCGGGCCAAGGCCGTCGAGAAGCTCAACGAGACGATTGCCTAAGCACACCGGAGACACCGATGACCCCAACGGCCGCGACGCCGATGGGGTTTTCGGCCGTTCCGACGACGAAACCGGAGAGACGAACGTGACCGCTACGGCAACCCCCGAAGCGCCCCCCGAGGTCGACCTCGGAGGCGAAGCCCGCTCCCGCCGCACCGACCGGGGATTCACCGGCCTGGTGACCCTCGCCGGCCTCATGGTCCTGATCGTGCTGGGCCTGATCCTCATCACGACCTCGTTCCAGGCCTGGCCCGCCATCGCCCTCGACCCGATCGAGTTCCTCACGGGCACCCGCTGGTCGCCCAGCGACGAGGTGTTCGGCACGCTCGGGTTCCTGTACGGCACCCTGGTGACCTCGATCATCGCGATGGTCGTGGCGGTGCCGGTGTCGATCGGCATCGCGCTGTTCATCACGGAGGTGGCGCACCGCCGCAGCCGCAAGTACATCGTGACCGTCGTCGACCTGCTCGCCACCGTCCCGTCGGTGGTGTTCGGCCTGGTCGGCAGTATCGTCCTGATCCCGTGGGTCACCCCGATCTACCAGTGGTGGGCGGGGGTCGTGGCCCCGGTGCCGGGGCTGAACGCGATCTTCGACGAGACGAACACGGGCCGCAACTACTTCACCGCGGGCCTGATCCTCGCGGTCATGTGCATCCCGATCATCACCTCGATCTCGCGGGAGGTGTTCGCGACCGTGCCCGACATCGACAAGCAGGGCGCGTACGCGCTCGGCGCGACCCGCTGGGAGATGATCAAGGGCGCGATCCTCCCCCACTCGTTCGGCGGGCTCGTCGGCGCCTCGATGCTCGGCCTGGGCCGGGCCATGGGCGAGACGATCGCCGTGGCGCTGGTCATCGGCGGCGCGATCGGCGTGAACGCGAACCTGTTCGCGCCGGGCAACACGATGGCGGCGGTCATCGCCCAGCAGTGGGGCGAGTCGGGCGGTCTCCACACCGATGCGCTCATCGGGATCGGCGTGCTGCTGTTCGCCATCACCGTCCTGATCAACTTCCTGGCCCGCGTCGTGGTCCGGCGTGCCGAGATCAAAATGAAGGGTGCCCACTCATGACGACGCTGACGAACGGCTCGACGCCTCCTGACCTGTCGGGGCGCAACCTGTCGCTGCGGCGGTCCTTCGCCGACAAGGGGGCGACGCTCGCGATCGCGTTGTGCGTCCTGGTCGCGGCCCTGCCGCTGGCGCTGGTCGCGTACGAGGTCATCGCGCGCGGCGCTTCGTCGTGGAGCCTCGCGTGGTTCATCGACGAGATCCCGCGGAACTACCGCACCGCGGGTCCGGGCATGGGCCCGGCGATCGTCGGGACGCTGCTGATCACCGGGATGGCGGCGCTCATCTCGATCCCGATCGGGGTGCTCGGCGCGGTGTACTTGAACGAGTACGGCAAGAACAAGCCGCTGGCGAAGTTCATCCGGACGATGGCGGACGTCATGACGGGTGTGCCCTCGATCATGATGGGCCTGTTCATCTACGTCGGGTACGTGACCGTGATCGACGACCGCACCGGGTTCGCGGGGGCACTGGCCCTGGCGTGCCTGATGCTGCCGATCGTGATCCGCTCCACTGAGGAGATGCTGCGGCTGGTGCCGGACGAGCTGCGGCAGGCCTCGGCCGGGCTGGGCGCGCGCAAGTGGCGCACGGTCATGGGCGTGGTCCTCCCGGCGGCGTCGTCGGGCATCACCTCGGGTTCGCTCCTGGCGGTCGCGCGCGCGGCCGGCGAGACCGCGCCGATCATCGTCACGGTGGGCCTGACGTACATCTACAAGCCCGACCTGTTCGACGGCGCGAACACGACGCTGGCGGCGCAGATCTTCCGGAACGCGAGCCAGCCGTTCGCGGCTTCGCAGGACCGGGCCTGGGGCGCGGCGCTGACGCTGATCGCGATCGTCTTCCTGTTCACGATCGTGTCGCGCGTCATCGCGGCGCGGTTCGCGATCGACAAGCGCTAGTACTCCACGGTCTCACTCCAAGCGCGAAGGGCCCCACCGGATCGGTGGGGCCCTTCGCGTGTGTCCGGGTCTAGCCGAAGCGGCCGGTGACGTAGTTCTCGGTGCGCTCGTCGGACGGGGTGGTGAAGATCCGCTGCGTGTCGTCGAACTCGACGAGGACGCCGGTGCGGGTGTCGCTCAGCTCGTTCACCTCGGTGGAGAAGAACGCGGTCTTGTCGGAGACGCGGGCGGCCTGCTGCATGTTGTGGGTGACGATGACGATCGTGAACTGCTTGGCGAGGTCGACCATGAGCTCTTCGATGCGGGCGGTGGCGATCGGGTCGAGGGCCGAGCACGGCTCGTCCATGAGGACCACTTCGGGCGACAGCGCGATGGTGCGGGCGATGCACAGGCGCTGCTGCTGGCCGCCGGAGAGGGCGAGGGCGCTCTGCTTGAGCTTGTCCTTGACCTCGTCCCAGAGGGCGGCTTTCTTGAGGGAGTCCTCGACGATGGCCTCGCGCTCGGCGCGGGGGACTCCGTGGATCCTCGGGCCGTAGGCGACGTTGTCGAAGATGGACTTGGGGAACGGGTTGGCCTTCTGGAAGACCATGCCGATGCGGCGGCGGACCTCGACGGGGTCGACGCCGGGGGCGTACACGTCCTGGCCGTGGTAGGCGACGGTGCCCTCGACGCGGGCGCCGGGGATGAGGTCGTTCATGCGGTTGAGGGAGCGCAGCAGGGTGGACTTGCCGCAGCCCGAGGGGCCGATGAGCGCGGTGATCTCGTTCTTGGCGACGGTGAAGTTGACGTCCTTGACGGCGTTGTAGGCGCCGTAGAAGACGTTGACGCCGCGGATGTCGAAGACGGTGGGGGCGCCGTGGCCGACGGGGGCGTGCTGGGGTGCGGGAGCGGTGTTCGCACCGATCCGGCGGGGATCGACGGTGCGGCCGAGCACCGGCTGCGTCGGGTCGCTCATGGTTTCTCCTTCTGCGCGAGGCAGGTGTGGAAGCGAAGCGGGGCTGGGGCGACTGTAGGCGCGGCGGGTGGCGGCGGGCTCGATCCAGGGTGAACCGGGGGTGAATCCGCGGGCCCGGCTCGGTTTCGCCCGTGCCGGTCGATCACGGCCCGTCTCGGCGGAAACTGGACGCGGGGTCGGCGCGGCGGCGATACTGGCCGGATGAGATTTCTGGTGCGCTTGGTCCTGACGGCGCTCGCGCTGTGGCTGGCCACGGCGATCGTGGGCGGCATCCATCTGTACGGCGACTCGGTGCTGGAGCGGTTCTTCTCGCTCGTGCTGGTGGCCTTGGTGTTCACGCTGGTGAACACGTTCGTGAAGCCGCTGATCATGGCGATCGGCTGCGCGCTGTACGTGTTGACGCTGGGCCTGTTCGGGCTGGTGGTGAACGCGTTGATGTTCTGGCTGACGGGCTGGCTCTCGGAGCAGCTGTCGCTGGGGTTCTACGTGGACGGTTTCTGGGCGGCGTTCTGGGGCGCGATCATCGTGTCGCTGACGATGTGGGTGATGGACCTCCTGTCGCCGCGCAAGCCCGTCGAGCAGCAGTAGCGGGGACGAGGAACGGGGGCGGCCTGAGGCCGCCCCCGTCTCGCTTGCCCGGGCCCTAGAAGGGCAGCCCGGTCGACGGTCCTGTGGGGACGTCGCGGACGTTCTTGTCTCGCTTGGACGCCTTGGCCGGACCCGCGGCGTTGAAGGGCATGGGGCCCTGCGGTCCGGGTGCCTTGCCGAGGCGGCGGCGCATGATGTTCAGGTTGTGCAGCCCGGCGAGCGCGTAGGTGCGGATCCGCGCGAACTGCTTGGCCTTCTTGGCGGTCTTGAGGTTCTCGACCGCCTTGTGGTGGAGCTTCCTGGCGCGGTCGAGGGCCGCGGCGGCTTCGGTGTCGCCGACGGAGGCCGGTGCGATGTGGAGCTGGTTCCCGAGGAGCTCGGTCCAGGCTTCGGCATCGGCTTTGGCCCTGGCTTTTCGGCGGCGCTTGGTCTCGATGACGGATCGCAGACCGAGGACGGCTGCGAAGACGAGGACGATCGCAACGATTGCGATGAACGCGATGGTAGAGGTTTCAATGGCGTCTTTCATCGTCACCCCCCGTGACCAGTGCTGATGATGTTCGTACGAATATTATTCCATTCCTGCCCCGCATTTGTGAAAGTCCCCCTGGTTCCGGCGTTTCCATGTGCGCCGCACGCAAATGCCACGGAACGGGCGCTGCACGGGCGGGTGTCCGGGAGGGAAATACCCGGAGAAGGCGGAGGCGAATCACCCCCGGGCCACACATATGCAATAGTGCGCATGTTAGCATTCGATGGCGGCGGGGACTCCACCGCCGAGGGCGCGCCGCGCCCGCACCGACCAGAAGGAGGCCGCGGTCCATGGGCCACGACCACTCGCACGCAGGAGCCGCCTCGCTCGGCGCACAGCACCGGGGCAAGCTCTGGCTCGCGCTCGGCCTCGCCCTCGCGGTCGCAGCCGTCGAGGCGGTCGCCTCCTGGCGCACCCACTCCCTCGCGCTGCTCTCCGACGCCGGGCACGTCCTCGGCGACGCCCTCGGCATCGCGATGGCCCTCGCCGCGATCGTCGCCGTCCGGCGCGCGGGCGGGCGGCCCCGGCGCACCTACGGGATGTACCGGCTCGAAGTGCTGGCGGCCCTGGCGAACACGGTGCTGCTGTTCGGCGTCGCCGGTTTCGTCGTCGTCCAGGCCGTGCGCCGCCTCGGCGAGCAGCCCGAGGTGCAGTCCGGCCCCATGCTCGCCGTCGCCGTCTTCGGCCTCGCCGCGAACGTGGCCTCCCTGCTCCTGCTGCGCTCGGCCGCCGCCGAGTCGATCAACGTGCGCGGCGCGTACACCGAGGTCCTCGGCGACGCGATCGCCTCGATCGGCGTCATCGCCGCCGCCGCGGTCATCGCCCTCACCGGCTGGTACGCGGCCGACAGCCTCATCGCCGTCGGCGTCGGCCTGTTCATCCTGCCCAGGGCGTTCCGCCTCGGCCGCGACGCGCTGCGCATCCTCCTCCAGCACGCCCCCGCCGGAGTCGACCCGAAAGCGGTCGAACGCGCGCTCGCTGCACTCGATGGGGTGAAAGAAGTCCACGACCTCCATCTGTGGACTTTGACTTCGGGCATGGACGTCGCCACGGTCCATCTCGCCCTCGACTCGGACGCCGACCCCGCAAAGGCCCTCGGCGCCGCGCAGCGGACGCTGGCAGAACAATTCGACATCGCGCACGCGACGGTCCAAATCGAGCCCGGGAGCGCGGAGGCGGCCTGCGGCACACCGCATTGGTGAAGCGCGGCAGTCGTTCTGTCCGGAACCTGATATTGACGGATAGTCGACGTTCGCCTTGTTGCGCAATGGTTAAGCTCGACACCGTCCTGGGGACTCGAATGCTCCTTGGAAGGAGGAGATCCATGTTGACCCACACATGGAGGAAGAGCAGCAGGTCAGGCCCCAACGGGGCCTGTGTTGAGGCCAGGCTCGCGGAAACGGGCGTGGAGATCAGGGACACCAAGCTGACGGTGAGCCCGATTCTGCGCGCCAGCCGAGCCGACTGGCACTCTCTGCTGCGGACATCCGGCAGGTAAGAAGGACGGGCGAGGGGGCGGACACGGAAGCCATGCCGTGTCCGCCCCCTTGCGTCTCGCCGCTAGAGCTCGGCCTTGAGGTTCTGCGCCTGCTGCTCGATGAACTCCAGGCTCCGGCCCGGGTCGAGCGCGGCCGAGCGGAGGTACCCGAAGATCTCGTGGAAGGGCTGCACGTCGGCGCCCTCCTCGTAGACGTCGCCGTTGTGGCCCTCGATGTAGACCACGTCGGGGTGGCGGTAGCCGGGGTCGACCTCGCCTTCGAGCGGGCCGAAGCCGAGGATCGTGAAGGAGGACAGCATCCCGGGGTACGCGCCGCCCGCGAAGGGCAGCACCTGGAGGTGCACGTTCGGGAGCGAGCCGAGGTCGATGAGGTTCTGCAGCTGGGCGATCATGACCTTCGGGCCGCCGAGGACGCGGCGGATGGCGGCCTCGTCGATGACGTTCCAGATCTTCAGGTCCCCGCGCAGCCGCTGCTGGCGCTCCATGCGCAGGTCGATGCGCTCCTTCATGAACCGCTGCGACTGCTCCGGGACCATCCCGAAGGTGGCCTCGGCGTACTCGCGGGTCTGCAAGAGCCCGTTGATGATCAGGCCGTCGTACACGTTCAGGCTGGAGGCGTCCTGCTCCAGGCCGATGTACGTCGCGTACGGCGGGGAGATGGTGTCGGAATAACGGGCCCACCAGCCGCGCTTGCGGCCGTCGCGCGCCAGGCGCACCAGCTCGTCGACCAGGTCGGAGTCCTCGACCCCGTAGACCTCGACGAGGGCCTGGACGTCGCGCGGCTTGATCCCGACCCGGCCGAGCTCCATGCGGTAGATCGTGGAGCTGGTGACCTCGAGGGCCGCGGCGGCGTCGTTGGCGTCCTTGCCGGACTTCTCGCGCAGGTCCCGGAGGATCTTCCCGGCGCGGCGGCGGCGGACGGTGGGGCTGCCGGTCGAAGGCATCGCCTTGCCTCCCAACTTCTTCGGCAGATCGCTCTCAGCGTTGTCGTTCGATGTACCCATTTGACACCCTGATCTCTCCGGATTCGGTGAGGACGCACCGATGAGGTGGAGGACTTCTGGGCCGCTCACCCGGTAACGTCAGCTGTTCTCAAGTGCGGCCCGCCGGCGTCGCCGAGACCGATCGTCCGAGTCTCGCCTGCGCGGCCGCGGGGCGGGAGGAATCGCCACCCGATCCGGTTATACCTCTTGCATCCAAATTCTGCATGTGCAATTCTACTGTACGGAGGGGCTATCCGCCTCCCCTCGACTGTACCGATTCGACACCGCGACTCGGCATCGACCAGGTCATACCCGACCGCGTGGCCCAGATACCAAGGGCCACAAGCGATTCCAACCCATCGAAAGACCGGAAAGGCAGCCCGCGTTGCGAAGTCCGTACACACTCGACAACCCCCCGCCGGACGAACCGCCCAGCGAAGTGCTGGTGCCGAGCCTCTGGCGCGTGCAGGCCCGCTGGTGGAAGCGCCACACCCCCGCCCTGGACCAGCGCGGCGCCAAGCACCCCGTGTGCGGGCACTGCGGACAGTCGTGGCCCTGCCACTCGTGGGCGTGCTGGGACGGCCAGCTCGGCCAGGCCGTCGGCGGCCCGACCCCGCCCCGCGCGCTCCCCGAGCCCGGCCCCTCGACCCCCGTGCGCCCGCTCGGCACCGTCGTCGCCGCCGCGAAGTCGTAGCAAGCGGCGCCGCTCGCGGTGGCGGCGCCGAAAATCCTTCGATCGGGCCGAAGTTCGCTCGATCCAGCGCGTAGCCTCACCCGCCTCCGTTCGTTAGACCCTCAGTACTGGCCCGACACAGGGCCGAGTGATGGCTCGCAAGCTTCGCCACGGCCGCGAATGCACAGCTGCGGGCTTCGCCGAGAAGGGGAAAGCCGCCGGATGCTGAGCACTCGCAACCTCAAGCCGGGCGTCGTCCTGGACGGGCGGTACCGGCTCGAACGCCGCATCGGCGGCGGCGGCATGGGCGATGTCTGGGAGGGCGTCGACACCATCCTCTGGCGCACGGTGGCGATCAAGGTCCTCCTCGCCGACCTCGTCGACGACCGGGGCTTCCGCGAGCGCTTCCGCCGCGAGGCTCGCGCCATCGCCGTCATGCAGGGTCCCGGGGTCGTCGAGGTGTACGACTACGGCGAGATCGAGGACGAGGACGCCCAGCTCGCGTACCTGATCATGGAGTACGTGGACGGCAAGCCGCTCTCGCGGCTGCTCGGCCTGTGGGGCAAGCTCAGTCCGGCCGACTCACTGCGCGTGGTCGGCGGCGTGGCCGAAGCGCTGCACGTGGCCCACACGGCCGGGATCGTCCACCGGGACATCAAGCCCGGCAACATCCTCGTGCGCGCCGACGGCTCGGTCGTCCTGGTGGACTTCGGGATCGCGCGCGTCAGCCACAACCTGACCCTCACGACCACCGGCGTCGTGCTCGGCACCGTCACGTACATGTCCCCCGAGCAGGCCGCGGGCGAGAACCTCACGCCCGCTTCAGATCTGTACTCGCTCGGCGTCGTCGCGCACCAGTGCCTGGCCGGGTCGCCGCCGTTCAAGGCCGACACCCCGCTGGGGGTGCTCTCGGCCCACCTGCGCAACGCCCCGCCGCCGCTGCCGACCGAGATCCCGTACGAGGTCGCCGAGATCGTGCGCCGCTCGCTCCAGAAGGAGCCCTCGGCGCGCTGGGCGGACGCGGCGGCGCTGGCCGAGGCCTGCAACGAGACCCGCGCGGCGCTGCTCGCCGGGCGCGCTCCGGCGATGAGCCGGACGCGGGTGCAGCCCGTTCGTCCGGCCGCTGTCGCGCACAGCGGGGCCGGGCTCGGGGCTCCCGTGGCCGGGGCGGTCGGCACGGTCGGTCCGCCTTCTGGCGCGCACCGGCGGCACGAGGGCGACACGGGCCTGCGTCCCGGGCAGCCCGCCGCGTACCAGACCGGGCCGCAGCCGGTCTCGCGCGAGCCGCAGTCGCCGCCGCGCGAACCGCACCCTTCCGCGCCGCCGCACCACACCGACGGCCACACGCTGCCGCCGCTCACCGGTTCGCACACCGGGGCGCACGCGGCCGCGCCGCCGACCGGCCCGACCGGCGCGGCGCCGGTGCCCGCAGGGGAGGCGCCGAGGTCGCGCAAGCGGGGCCTGTGGCTCTCGCTGGCGGCGACGCTCGCGGCGGTGGCGGCGATCAGCGCGATCGCGATCACCTTGCCGTGGAACGAGAAGGACGACAACGGGACGCTGCCCACGGGTGAGACCGGGGTCGACGGCGCGGAAGTGCAGGGCCAGGACGGCGACGGCGGCCTGTGGGACGACGGCGGCGACGACGGGGGTGAGGCCACGTCGGCCGACCCGAGCGAGACCGCCTCGGACGCGGCGGCGTCAGAGGCTCCGGCGGGCACGGCCTCGGCCGGGCCGTCGCTGACGCCGAGCGGATCGCCGAGCGCTTCGGAGAGCGAGTCGCCTCCGCCGCCCGCGAAGACGTCGGTGCCGAACGTGGTCACGCAGTCCGAGTCCGACGCGAAGGCGCGGATCGAGGAGTCGGGCCTCACTCCGGCGGTGGACTACGAGGGCGAGGGGGAGGCCCGCTGCGGCGTGGTGCGCCAGTCCCCCAGCGCCGGAAGCGAAGTCGACGAGGGTTCGACGGTGCAGCTGACGGTGCGGCGCGCGGCCGACGCGGAGGCCTGCAAGCCCGAGACGGGCGAGACGCCGACCCCGGACGGCGACGAGCAGTAGCGGAAACCGCAGGGCGGCACCGGATGCGGTGCCGCCCTAGGGCCTGCCATGCTGCCTTCACGGCCCGGCCGAGTTGCGGCCACTACCATCCCTAACCCCCACCCACCCCGGGGACCGTAGCCGCAATCCTCCCGCCCGGGTCCGACAAGAAACCGGCGAAAACCGGGTCCGCGGGGGCGAATGTCGCCCGGACGAGGGACGGAACATGAAGCGCCCGGCGGCCGAGAGGCCGCCGGGCGCTTTTTCAGTTCACTTGCGGGGCAGGGCCGTCACTGGCCCGCCGCCTGCCGTGCGGCTTCGAGCTCGTCGAGCGCCGCGAGCAGGGCGTCCAGCGCCGCGCCCTCCTGCTCGTTGGAGCCGGAGGCCTGCGCCTCCTCGTAGGCGGCCTGCGCCTCGAGGACCTTGGTGATCGCGGCCTCGACCTCCGGCGGATCCGCCGGGGCCTCGGTCGTGGGCGTCTCGCTCGGCGTCTCGCTCGGCGTCTCGGAAGGCGTCTCGGTCGGGGTCTCCCCGTCGGTCTCGCCCTCGTTCTGCTCGGCCTCGCTCGGCGCGCCCGAGACGTACTTCTCGACCACCATCGCCACGGCCTCCTCGAACGTCGGCGCGAAGCCGACGTAGCCGCCGTAGCTGATCGCGACGTTCTGGAGCCTCGGCAGGTCCTCGCCCTGGCCGCCCGCCTGCCGTCGCAGGTACATCGGCTCGAGGTAGAGGATGCCGTCGCCCACCGGCAGCGCGAGCAGGTTGCCCCACTCCACGGTGGTGCCGGCCTGGGTGGCGTCGCGGAGCGTCGTCACCACTTCCGATGTGGACGTGATGATCTGGTGTATCTGGCGCACCGACTGGTCGTCGCCGCCCACCACGTCGTAGATCTGCAGGCGCGGGTCGCCGTTCTCGTCGTAGTAGCCCGACATGAGGCTCGCCAGCGCGTTCTCGCGGTTTCTGGGCGTGAAGGTGCTGGTGAGCTGGAAGTACGGCTGGGTCTGCTCCGGGTAGGTCGCGTACACGTAGTAGGCGGGCTGGATGACCGGCGTCTGCTGTGACGGGTCCTCGGGGGTGGCCCAGGCCTCGCTGCCCTCGATGAAGGTGCGGGCCTCGTCGACGTGGTAGCGCTGGAGCAGGTTGCGCTGGATCTTGAACAGGTCCTGCGGGTAGCGGAAGTGGGCTTCGAGGGCCTCGGGGGTCTCCTCCTTCGGCGTGATGAGGTCGCCGCCGTAGATCTCGTTCCAGGCCTTGAGGATCGGGTCCTCTTCGTCGAACTCGTAGAGCTTGACGGAGCCGTCGTAGGCGTTCACGACGGCCTTGACCGAGGAGCGGATGTAGTTGATCTCCTCGGAGGGCTGGTTGGCGACGCCCTGGCCGGAGTAGGTGTCGTTCGTCGCGTCGGCGAGGTTGACCCGGTCGGAGTAGGGGAAGTCGTTGGTCGTGGTGTAGCCGTCGACGATCCAGACGATCTCGCCGTCGACGACGGCCGGGTACGGGTCGGCCTCGACGGTGAGGAACGGGGCGACCTTCTGGACGCGTTCGCGCACGTTGCGGTTGTAGAGCAGCTGCGACTCGTCGTTGATCTGGTCGGAGAGCAGGAAGCGGGGCTCCTGGAACTCCCACGCGTAGAGGAGCCGGCTGCCGATGGAGCCGATGTCGATGCCGCCGTCGCCTTCGTAGGTGGTGTAGCGGTCGCCGCCGATCTCCTCGGCGTCGCCTTCGGCGGAGTCCTCGTCGCTGACGGCGACGTCGGTGGGCCGGTCGTACTCGCGGGGCGTGTCGCCCTCGGGGACGCCGACGATCGCGTACTCGTTGTTCAAGAGGCCGTAGTAGATCTGGGGCTTCTCGACGTCGATGATGTCGTTGCCGATCTGGCAGTTGCCGGGGTCGTCGGAGAGGACGCCGGAGGTGAAGCAGGGGGCGCCGGAGTCGCTCTCGGTGGTGGAGGCGGAGACGAAGCCCCAGCCGTGGGTGTACACGGTGTGGGCGACGGTCCAGTCCTGCTGCTCGTCGGTGAGCTGGCCGGGGTTGAGTTCGCGCAGGCCGACGACGAAGTCCTGGGTGATCTCCTGGCCGTTCTCGTCGGTGTAGGTGTAGCGGTCGATGTCGAGCTTCTCGTTGAAGTCGTAGAAGCTGCGCGGCTGCTGCGCCTGGGTGAAGGCGTCGGAGACGACGAACGGGTCGATGAGGCGCACGAACGGGACGGTGGACTGGTCGGCGGCCATGGTCTCGGCGTTGGGCTGGGAGGCGACCGGGTAGGTGGTGGTCTCCAGGTCCTCCATGCCGTAGGCGTAGCGGGTGCCGTCGATGGTGTGCTGGGCGTAGGGGCCTTCGCGCTGGGGGCGGTTGGGCTCGACCTGGAAGTTGCGGACGACGGCGGGGTAGATGCCGCCGGCGGCGATCGCGGTGACCACGACGAGGCCGAGGGCAGCGGCGGGCAGGGCGAGCGACCTTGTGAAGCCCCAGGAGAAGACGAGGATGACGACGGCGGCGATGACGGAGACCCAGATGAGCGCGTTCTTGGCGTTCATGAGGGCGGTCATCTCGGTGTAGCCGCCGCCGACGATGCCGGTGACCGGGTTGTCCTGGGTGGTGAAGTCGAAGCGGTCGAAGTAGTAGGCGACGGCTTTGAGTCCGAGGAAGAGCGCCACGAGCACCGAGAGGTGGATGCGGGCGACGTTGGTCATGCGGTCGCCCTGGCCGGAGAAGCGCAGTGCGCCGTAGAGGTAGTAGGCGCTGAGGGAGGCGAGGATGCCGACGACGACGGCGGCGAAGCCGAAGCCGATGAGGAACTGCCAGAAGGGGAGTCGGAAGACGTAGAACCCGGCGTCCATGTGGAGGACGGGGTCGGCGTGGTCGAAGGTGCCGCTCTGGCGGAACAGCAGCCAGGTCTCCCAGCGGGACTGGGCGGACATGCCGGCGAAGATGCCGACGATGACCGCGACGCCGCCGATCCACCAGCCCGCCTTGGGGGAGATGAGTTCGCGGTAGCGCTCGAGGCCCTCCTGCTCGCTGGTCGCGGGCCAGGTGTCGGGGCGGAAGCGGTAGGCGAGGTAGAGGTTGAGCCCGGTCCAGGCGGCCATGGCCAGGGTGAAGACCCCGAACAGGCCGAGGCGGGTCCACATCATGGTCGAGAAGACGGCGGTGAAGCCGACCGAGTCGTACCAGAGGTAGTCGGTGCGCAGGCCGACGAGCCATCCGAGCACCGAGAGGAGGACGATGGCGCCCACCAGGAGTATCAGGACGTAGCGTCCTCGTCGGCTCATCCGTGGTGGGGTGGGCGTCCGGTTCGCCACAGCAGCAACTCCTTCGGGTCTTGCGGCTCAGGCTCGGCCAGGTTGCGAGCCGTGGGTCGGCCCGCTCTGCGGTGCTTGTGCGAGCCGTAGATTTTCAAGGTCTAGCAGGTCGTGACTTCCCCGCCTGCCGCTAGGGACTCGAGCGCCGAGACCGCGTCTGCGAGCGTCTCGACTCTGACAATAGTCATGCCGTCGTGCGGAACGGTGACGGCGTCCGAACAGTTCGAAGCCGGGGAGAGGAAGACTTCGGCGCCGAGTTCGACGGAGGCGGTGACCTTCTGCTGGATGCCGCCGATGCCGCCGACGTTGCCTTCGGGGTCGATCTCGCCGGTCCCGGCCACGACCTTCCCGTCGGTGAGGTCGCCCTCGGTGACCCGGTCGACGATGCCGAGCGCGAAGATCAGGCCGGCGGAGGGGCCGCCGATGTCGAGGGCCTCGGTGTCGATCTTGATGCCGTAGGGGTCGTCGTGGGTGGAGGAGAGGTCGGCTTCGCCGAGCTGCACGCCCGGGACTTCGACGGGCGCGCCGTCGCGGGTGACGGTCACGGTGGTTTCGCTCTCGGCGTAATCGGCGAGGTCTTGGAGCGAGGTGACGGCGATGCCGTCCACCGCGGTGACGACGTCGCCCTCGAGGAGGCCGCCGGAGTCGGCGACGACCTCGATGACGGCGGGTTCGCCGAGGTAGCCGAGGGCGGCCTGCTCGGCGTTCGACTGGGACTCGGCCCAGTCGGCCTGCTGCTCCTCGGCGATCTCCTCCTCGGACTCGCCGGGCGGGTAGACCAGGTCGCGGGGCACGATGGCGTACTCATTGGACAGCCAGTAGCGCAGGGCCTGGACGAGGGTCACCGACTGCTTGACGCGCACGGTGGTCAGGCGCAGCTCCCCTTCCGAGGGGTACTCGGTGTCGGCGGTGATGATCTGGTGCTCGACACCGTCGACCTCCTCGGCGCCGAGGACGTCCTCGGTCGGGCCGGGGCTGAAGACCACGTAGGCGACGTCCATCGAGAGCGCCTGCCAGGTCAGCAGCGCCACCAGGACCGCACCCAACAGGACGGTGATTCCTCGCCTTCGCATGCGCGGAAGCCTACATGCCCTAGCCCACAGGCTGGTTCGGCCCGCAGCGAACAGGGCGTCTCAGTTCGGCGGGCCGTGGCCCGGGACCCCTACTCTGACGTACGGTTGGCCCATGGGCTCCGACATTCCATTCGGCTTCGGCAATCTGGGCGGCGACCTGCCCGACCCGAACGATCCGCGGGTGCAGCAGATGATGCAGCAGCTGCAGCAGATGATGGCGCAGTCGCTGTCGTCCGGTCCGGTCAACTGGCAGCTGGCCAAGCAGCTCGCCGAGTCCGAGCTGAAGGCCGAGAACACCGTCGGCCCCGCCGAGCAGGCGCAGGTCTCCGAGGCCGTGCGCCTCGCCGACCTGTGGCTCGACTCCGCCGTGAACTGGCCTTCGGGCGTCACGGCCACTGACGCGTGGACCCGCAAGCAGTGGATCGCGCAGACCGAGAACTCCTGGAAGCAGCTGGCCGAGCCGCTCGCCGCCCAGATGGGCGAGGCGATGCAGACGCTCGTGCCCGAGGAGATGGCCGGGATGCTCGGCCCGATGGCCGACGTCATGAAGGGCGTCGGCTCGGCGCTGTTCGGGGCGCAGATGGGCCAGGCGCTCGCGAAGCTCGCCGGTGAAGTGCTGTCCTCGTCCGAAGTCGGTCTGCCCCTTGGCAAGACGGGCGTGGCCGCGCTGCTGCCGGGGAACATCGCCGAGTACGCGGAGGGCCTGGAGCTGCCGGTCGAGGAGGTGCGGCTGTACGTCGCGCTGCGCGAGGCGGCGACGCACCGGCTGTTCACGCACGCCACGTGGCTGCGCGCGCACCTGCTGGGCGCGCTGGAGGCGTACGCGCGGGAGATCAGCATCGACGAGTCCGCGATCGAGGAGGCCATGTCGGGCATGGACCCGATGGACCCCGAGGCCGCGGCGACCCTGGACCTGAGCGAGGTCTTCAAGACCGAGGACACCGAGCAGCAGAAGGCGGCGCTGTCGCGCCTGGGCACGACGCTGGCGCTCATCGCGGGATGGGTGAACACGGTGGTGGCCGAGGCCGTGGGCGACCGGCTGCCGACGATCGACCGGCTCATGGAGGCCGCGCGGCGCCGCCGTGCGACCGGCGGCCCGGCCGAGCAGACGTTCGAGGCGCTCGTCGGGCTCGAGCTCGACCCGGCGAAGGTGCGGGCGGCGACGCGGCTGTGGCAGTCGCTCACCGAGGCGCGGGGCGTCGAGGGCCGCGAGGCGGTCTGGGCGCACCCGGACCTCATGCCGAGCGCGGGCGACCTGGAGCACCCCGAGGGGTTCGCGTCCGTCTCCGAGGCGCTCGAGGACCTCGACATGTCGATGTTCGACCAGCTCGCGGTCAACGACCCGAAGGACGAGGACGACGAGGAGCCCGGGGAGAAGTAGCCCCAGGGCAGGGTGCAGTGCCGCTCCGGCCCTCGGCCGTGCGCGGGCGTGCCTACTGCCGCTCGCTGGCCTCGGCGTCGGCGATGCCCTCGAGGTAGCCGCGGGCCCGTTCGGCCTTGGAGTAGCGGCCGACCATGTCCCAGAACGGGCGCGAGTGGTCGGGGTGGACCAGGTGCGCGAGTTCGTGGAGCAGGACGTAGTCGATCACCCATGAGGGCATCATCATGATCCGGCGGGAGATCCGGATCGTGCCGTCGGCGGGGGTGCACGAGCCCCATCGGCGCTGCTGGTTGTCGACCCAGCGGACGCTTCTGGGGGTGGCGCATTCGGGGTGTTCGGGATAATAACGGGTGGCGAGCCTGACGGCTCGGTCCCGCAGGGCCGCGTCGGACGCTCGGCCGTCTCTGGCCTCGCGCTTCTGCAGTCTCGCGAGCATGTGGTCGATCCACTCCTGCTCCTCGGTCTCCGAGAAGGCGTCAGGGATCATGACGACCACGCGACCTCGTTCTTCATAGGCCGCTACGGTTGCCCGGCGTCGGGGAGAGCGCCGCACTTCAACGGGGGGATGCACTTTGCGCGCCATGAACGCACACTAAACCCGGGGGGTGACAATCGCATAACGCGGATGTCGCGATTGCGGTGAGAGCAGTGAAATGCCAAGAAAATCCCCTCGCCGATTTCCCGTAGAGTGGGATCAAGCGAGGGGCTGGGGCCGTCCGGCCCCGAGGTCACGATTCCTTGCCGAGAATCCGGTTCATCTTCGTGCCGCAGACCGGGCACGTCCCCTTCGCCATCCGGCGGCCCGAGTCCGAAACGACCACGGTGCCCTCGAAGTCGCGCTTCTCGCGGCACTTGACGCAGTAGCCGGTGTAGGTCTTCGTCGCTTGAGCCACTGGTTTCCCCCTGTTGTGCGCGGGCCCCTCGTGCGGACCCTGTTGCGGCGGTCACTCTGTGCGACCGTCCGGCCCCAGAATGCCACAGATTTCACGCGTGTAAGCCCCGCCGCGCCGCTTCACTCGAGTGGGTGAGCCAGGCGTGGCATCAGGTGGCACCAGGCGTAAGGGATTTCCAGTACCCGACAGGTCCTCGCGGGGACGCCGGACGGGACGGGAGACGGGCGGACACGGCGTGCCCGTGCCGTCGCCAACTGCCGCTTCGCCGTGAGAGCATTGGGAACGTGAGCGACAGGCATGGACCCGCCCATTCAGGTGACGACCTCCCGCGCCGGGCGATCGTCCGGGGCATGAAACTCGCGTCCCTGCCCCTGGGGCTGGCGGGCCGGGCCACGGTTGGCCTGGGCAAGCGGGTCACCGGGCTGGCCGACGAGATTCTGAGCGAGCAGGCGCAGCGGCGCACCGCCGAGCACGTCTTCAGCGTGCTCGGGCAGCTCAAGGGCGGGGCGATGAAGCTCGGCCAGGCCCTGTCGATCTTCGAGGCCGCGCTTCCCGAGCACCTGGCCGCGCCCTACCGGCAGGCGCTGACGAAGCTCCAGAACGCCGCTCCCCCGCTGCCGGTGGCGAGTGTCCACGGGGTGCTCGAGCGGCAGATGGGCGCCGACTGGCGCGAACGGTTCCTCGAGTTCGACGACGCCCCGTCGGCGGCCGCGAGCATCGGGCAGGTCCACCAGGCGGTGTGGAGCGACGGGCGGCGGGTCGCCGTCAAGATCCAGTACCCGGGCGCGGGCGACGCGCTCCGCTCGGACCTGCGGCACCTCTCGCGCATGGCCCCGATGTTCAAGGTCCTGCAGCCGAACTTCGACGTCAAGAAGATCACCGTGGAACTGCGCGAGCGCCTGCTCGAAGAGCTCGACTACGAGCTGGAGGCCGCGACGCAGCGGCAGTTCGCCGAGGCGTTCGCGGGAGACCCGCTCATCGTGGTGCCCGAGGTGGTGCACGCCAGCAGCGAAGTGCTGGTCACCGAGTGGATCGCGGGGCGGCCGCTCGCCGAGGTCATCACCGAGGGCACGCAGGAGGAGCGGGACGCGGCCGGGTTGCGCCTGGCGACCCTGCACTTCTCGGCGCCCAGGCGCGCCGGGCTCCTGCACGCCGACCCGCACCCGGGGAACTTCGCGATCGGCGAGGACGGGCGGCTCGTGGTCTACGACTTCGGCGCGGCCGCGCGCATGCCCGGCGGGATGCCGGTGCAGGTGGGCCGCCTGACGCGGCTGACGCTCGACGGGAAGGCCGACGACGTGGTCGCGGGCCTGCGCGGCGAGGGCTTCGTGCCGCCGGGGCTCCAGATCGACGCGAAGTCGATGCTCGACCTGCTCCAGCCGATGCTCGAGCCGATCGCGGGCGAGGAGTTCCAGTTCACGCGCGAGTGGCTGCGCAAGGAGAGCACCCGCCTGACCGGGCAGGGCTCCGAGGCCGCGAGGCTGAACAAGCAGTTGAGCTTCCCGCCGGCGTACCTCTTGATCCACCGCGTCACGATGGGCTCGATCGGCGTCCTGTGCCAGCTCGGCGCGACGGCGAAATGGCGCTCGATCCTCGAGGAGTGGCTCCCGGGCTTCGCCGACCCCGAGGGCACCGACCCGAATCGGGCATAACAGAAGGGGCCCATCCCCTCTCAGGGATGGACCCCTTCAGCCAACGCGGTTAGTGCGGTGTCAAAGTCGGCCCCGGCGGCGGTGACGCCCCGTGTATCCGGCTTCCTTCCACAGGCTCCGCATGCGCAGCCGTCCGACGCTGCCGGCCAGGGTCAGCTCAATCGGGCGGATCGTCTCGGCCTCCGCGGCGAACACGGGTCCGAGATCTTCGATGCCGACATCGTTCTTGAGATGGCGGCTCAGATATTCGACCGTCATGACACCGTCACCCCCGCGAGCGCGAGTTCCCGGGTCCGCTCGGCGAGCTCCTCCTGGGCAGCCCGCTCGATGAGGGCGGCGTCCTTGCGGGGCCGGCCGCGGGGCCGCTTGCGGGCCACGACGTTCCCCTTCTCGAAGATCTCGCCGCCCCAGACGCCCCAGGGCTCGTGGCGCTCGAGCGCCCCGGCCAGGCAGGCCAGGCGCACCGGGCAGTCGGCGCACAGGGACTTGGCGAACTCCAGTTCGGTGGGCTGCTCCGAGAACCACAGGTCCGCGTCGTATTCGCGGCAGGCCAGGTCGCCGCCGGTCTCGCGGGCCTGGTCTCGCAGCTCGGGCCCGATGAGGGTGTCGGTCATGAACTCGGTCTCCTCTCGCATGTCGTTGGTCTTGTCAGCGTTCGGTCGCATCAGTGCTGTTTGCGGACTCAATTGCTTCGCAATCTGTCTCGTTGTCTTCAACTGGAGGGCCGCGACCTGGCTGTTTAGCCAAACAAAAAGGCCGCGATCCCGTCTGCGGGATTCGCGGCCTCGAGAGTTCCGAGTGGGCTGCTGATTCAGCCCATTCGATGATCTCGAGGCGGTTTCCCGCGGGTGACGCCGTGACGCTTCTCGGAGCCGGTAACCGGCTGCCAACCGAGGCCTGCGAACTCGTCGCGGCCACGTCCGAGGACGGCATTGGCGCCCATATCGGTGGTTTCAATGGTCTTCACGGTGCGCAGCGTCGTGATCTGGACGGCGCCGGGCAGAGTGGTGCCACGGACCGGAGCGGAGACGGGCGCGATGTGCCGATAGACGGCGGCTGTCTCGAATGCCACGCCGAGCGGCGTCGTGCTCTGGGTTTCACTGAGCAGCTTCATCGTCTGTCCCCTCCCTTCGGGTTCCGTGGTCAACATTGGTCTTCATCTCCTCTTGCCGGGTACATGCCCGGGCTTGCGAGCCCAGACTGCCTTGAGGCGCACACCTCACCCGGCTTGAGCAACGCTACGCCCGTCTCGCTCGCGAGCGCAACGTCTTTTTCTGCGAGTCTCGCGAGAAAGTTTTTGCCGTTCGCTTTACCGTTCAAGTACCGGTCAGGACTCGTGCTTGCACATATCGATGGCCTCCGTCACTTCTCCGCCGTTGACCAGGTGCAACACCGCCAGGCCATACTTGTCCAGTTTGGACTTCCCGATGCCGTGGAGCTGCGCGAGCTCGCTGTCGGATCCCGGACATTGCTCCGCGATAGCGATCAAGGTCACATCCGTGAAGACGGTGAAGGCCGGTTTGCCGTCCTGTTTGGCGACGCTGACGCGCCACTCGCGCAGCCGCTCGAACAGGGCTTCATCCATAGTGGCGGGACAATCCTCGCAATGGCCCAGCTTGCGGTCGCGCGCGTCGGTGAGCGGCTTGCCGCAGCCGGAGCAGTCGAGGACCTTCGCCTTCTTGCGCTCACGCGGCTTCGACACGGCGGCACCGGGATCGGTCGGACGCGGGAAGCCGCCGAGGCCGAGCGGCGCGAGGAACCGGCACAGCCGCCGCTCGCGCCCGCCCGAGTTGCGGGCGAGCCCGTAGGAGAGCTGCAGGATCTCGCGGGCGCGGGTGATGCCGACGTAGAGGAGCCGCCGCTCCTCTTCGAGGGCGGTCTCGGTGCGCGCGAACGTGGTCGGGAGGGTGCCGTCGGCCAGGCCGACCAGGAACACCGCATCCCACTCCAGGCCCTTGGCGGCGTGGAGGCTCGCGAGCGTGACGCCCTCGACGGCCGGGGCGTGCTGCTCGGCGGCCCGGCGCGTGAGCTCGGCGCAGAACGCGTCGAGGTCCGGGTCCGGCTGGCCGTCCTTGTCGGGATCGGCGCGGTGATGCTCCAGGAACTGCTCCGCGAGGCCCGCGACCGCCGCCACGGCCTCGTACGCTTCGCGTTGCGCCCCACCGGAAGGCGCAGCATCAGGACGCCAGCCGACCGCTTCGAGCGCGGTGGGCACCGCCTCCAGCAGCGGCATCGTCCCGATCTCGGTCTTCGCGGCCGAGCGGAGGGCGACCACCGCTTGGCGCACCTCGGGCCGGTCGAAGAAGCGCGCGGCGCCGGTGACCACCGTGGGAACGCCGTAGGAGGCCAGCGCCTCTTCATAGGCCTGCGACTGGGCGTTGGTGCGGTAGAGGACCGCGATCTCCGAGGCGCTGGTGCCGTCGGCGATGAGCTTTGAGCAGCGGCGGGCGATCATGTCGGCCTCCTCCGCTTCGTCGGCGAAGACCTCGGCGGTGACGGCGGGGCCGTTCGGGCGCTGGCCGATGAGTTCGAGGCGCATCTTCGCTTCGCGGCCTTTGGACTCGCCGATGATCTGGTTCGCCAGGCCCACGACCTGCGGGGTGGAGCGGTAGTCGCGCACGAGCCGCACGAGCGAGGCGTTCCGGTGCTTGCGGGTGAAGTCGAGGAGGTTCCGGGAGGTGGCGCCGGTGAAGGAGTAGATGGTCTGGCTGGCGTCGCCCACGACGGTGATGTCGTCGCGGTCGCCGAGCCAGGCGTCGAGCAGGCGCTGCTGGAGCGGGGTGACGTCCTGGTACTCGTCGACGACGAAGAACCGGTACTGGCTGCGGATCTGGTCGGCGGTGGCGGCGTGGTCGGTGATGAGGTCGGCGGTGTAGGCGAGGACGTCGGCGAAGTCCATGACCCCGGCGCGGCGCTTGGCCTCGATGTAGGCGGCGTAGACCTTCGCGACGTCCTCCGGGGCGGCGGGCGCGTCGCGGCCGAGGGCGGCGATGGCGCTCACGTAGTCGTCGGGGCCGATGAGGGACGATGCGGCCCATTCGATCTCGGTGGTGAGGTCGAAGTTCTTGGCGCGGGAGGTCTGCAGGCCCGCGCGGGCGGCGGCGATGGCCGTGAACTTCAGCGTGGAGTCGACGAGCTCGGGGAGCTGGCCGCCGAAGCGGCGGGTGCCGAAGTAGCGGAGCTGGCGCAGCGCCGCGGAGTGGAAGGTGCGGGCGTTCACTCCGGAGACGCCGAGGCCGCGGAGGCGGTCGCGCATCTCCCCCGCCGCGCGGGCGGTGAAGGTGACGGCGGTGACGTGCTGGCCGCGCATGTCGCCGCGCAGGACCCGCCAGGCGATGCGGTGGGTCACGGCGCGGGTCTTGCCGGTGCCGGCGCCGGCGAGGATGCAGACCGGCCCGGGCGGGGCGGTCACCGCCTCGCGCTGTTCAGGGTCGAGTCCGGAGAGGAGCTGTTCGATGGCCTGATCGCGTGCGGTCATCCGACCAGTGTCCCAGAGGCCTCCGACAAGAACTCAGGAGACGTTCGCCCGGAAGCGGAGGACGTGAGCACTGCCACGGGCGGGGGCCGCTCGGCGGGCAGCGGTCGAGCCGCCTGGCCCCGGGGATCGGGCCCCCGGTTTCGAGAGTGCCTGAGGGGTACGACAATCCGGCCTCGCGATGCGGTGTGAGCACCGACACGGTGATGTCGGTTCTGGGGGAATGCCCCTGGGCGGTATCGCGTTACGCTCGTTGGAGAAGGAGGTTCGATGATCACCATGTACAGCACCACCTGGTGCGGTTACTGCAAGCGGCTGAAGTCGGCGCTCGACCGCGAGGGCGTGCTCTTCAAGGAGGTCAACATCGAGGAGGACCCCGAGGCCGCCGAGTTCGTCATGGGGGTCAACGGCGGCAACATGACCGTCCCCACGGTGCTCTTCGAGGACGGCTCCGCCATCACGAATCCCTCTCTCGCGCAGGTGAAGGCGAAACTCGCCGCTTGACCTGTGCCACATACCGAGACTATGGTCACGTTTAGGACACAAAGCCGGTACGATGCCCTATAGTTGACTCGTCAAGCTTGCTTAGCGACTTCGAGGGGTGGTCGCTAAGCATTCAGGCCCGGGATGGATCCGTCCCGGGCCTTTTTTCGTGCACTGCCAGAGCAATGGAGCCCCGTATGTCGACACCCCGCGCCGCCCTCGGCGTCACCCTCGTCCTCGCCGCCGCGCTCTTCTTCGGCGTCTGCGGCCCCTTCGGCAAAGTCGTGATCCAGGCCGGACTCACCCCGATCCAGGTCACCTGGCTGCGCATCTGCGGCGTCTGTCTCATCGCGCTCGCCGCCGCCGTCGTGCCGCTGCTGCGGCTGCGCGGCCGGGACGAGCGCCTGCCGTGGGGCGGTCTGGTCCTCTTCGGCCTCACCGCGATCGCCGCGGTGCAGGCCTTCTACTTCATCGCGGTCGAGCGGCTGCCCGTCGGCATCGCGCTCCTGCTGGAGTTCATGGGCCCCATCGTGGTCGTCGCCTGGGTGCGGTTCGTGCGCCGCACCGTGCTGCCGCGTGCCGCCGTCGTCGGCACGCTCCTGAGCATCGCGGGCCTGTGCATCGTCGTCGAGGTCTGGTCGGGCCTGCGGCTCGACGCGGTCGGCCTCGTCGCCGGTTCGGCCGCGGCCGCCTGCCAGGCCACCTATTTTCTGTCAGGTGAACGGTTGACCGCGAAGGTGGACGTGCGGGTGCTGCTCGCCGTCGGTTTCGCGGTCGGCGCGGTCGCGTTGGCGCCCTTCGCGGCCCCGTGGGCCCTCGACTGGGCCGCGCTCTCCTCGGAGGTCGCGCTCGGCGGGATCGAGACCACCGGCATCGTCAGCGTCGCGCTGCTCATCGGCTGCACCGCGCTCGCGTACGGGCTCGGCCTCAGCGGGCTCCGGTTCATCACCGCGCCCGTGGCGGGCGGCATCGGCTACGCCGAGGTCGTGGTCGCCTCGCTCGCCGCCTGGGCGCTGCTCGGCGAGGCGCTGACGGTGCCGCAGATCATCGGCGGCCTCGTCGTCATCGCGGGCGTGTTCACCGCGCAGCGGGCCGTCGCCGTCAAGACGGCGCTGCCGGACGAGACCCCCGAAGCGGCCGTCGCCCGACTGAACTGACGGCGACGCCGAGGCCGGTCTTACCCCTCAGCCAGCCAGCCGTCGATGAGGAAGCGCGCGATGGAGATCCGCACGGCGCTCGGCGTCGAGTCCTGCGTGTCGACCCACATCTGCCGCACCTCGTCGCGCGTGAACCACCGCGCGTCCGAGATCTCCTCGTCCTGCAGCACCAGCTGCTGGGCCGGGTCGGCGCTCGCCCGGTAGGCGAGCATGAGCGAACGAGGGAAGGGCCACGGCTGGCTCGACACGTACCGCAGGTGGTCGATCTTGATGCCGATCTCCTCGCCCACCTCGCGGTGCACGGCGGCCTCGGCCGACTCGCCGGGCTCGACGAAGCCCGCGATGCACGCGTACCGGCCGCCCTTCCTCGTCGACGCTTGCGGAGACGTAAATTTGCTCTGCACCGCGGCAGGGCCGGTCTTCGGCGCGCCCGAGTAGCGGCGGTGCTGGGCGAGCAGCACCCGGTCGGCGCCGTCGTCGATGAGGACGATCACGGCCGGGTCCGTGCGCGGGAACACCGGGCGGCCCGAATCGCCCCCGAGCTCCCAGCCCGCCTGGCGTGCCTGGAGCGGCTCGCCCGTCGTGGGGTGGAACCGGTACGTCGCGTGCCAGTGGCCGATCGCGATGGCCTGCACGGCGATCGCGAGGTCGCGGCGGTCCCAGTCGGGCCTGATCCAGCGGCCTGGGAGGCCGTCGGGCAGGTCGGTGAGGACGGTGAACACGGGCGGGCTGTCGCCGCCGAGGTAGACGCGCTGGCCTTCGGGCGCGGTGTCCGCGTCGAAGTAGTGCAGGCCGTCCTCGTCGGCGGCGATGCGCTCGTTCGCCGGGTCGCAGGCGACGATCTGCGCCTGTTCCCAAGCGGCCGTGAGCCATTCGTCGTCGCCGCGGTGCTCGCCGAACCGGTCGAGCACGTCGATCGCCAAGGGCGGGTGGCTCATGCGGCCTCGATCTCCCCGAACGCGGCCAGCGGTTCGCGGATCTCGGCGCCGTCGCCCAGGACCACGGTGACCGCGCGGTCGGGGTCGAGCCGTTCGGCCGCGACCCGCCGGATGTCGGCGGGCGTGACCTCGCGGATCCGCTCGGAGTGCTCGGCGAGCCAGGCCAGCGGCAGGCCCGCGGCGGCGAGCACGGAGATGTAGTTGGCGACCCCGGCCTGGGTGGCGGTGGCGAGCTTGACCGAGCCGAGCGCGTAGCGGCGGGCCAGGTCGAGCTCGTCGGCGGCGGGCGGACGCTCGGCCATGCCGCGCAGCTCGCTCCGCAGCTCCTCCAGCGCGGGACCGGTGACCTCGGTGGCGACGTCGACGGCGGCGAGCTGGATCGAACCGGCCGGCGAGTGGTCCACACGGGAGCGCGGCGAGTAGCCGTAACCCTTGGTCTCGCGCAGGTTCATGACCAGTCGCGAGGAGAAGTAGCCGCCGAAGACCAGGTTCGCGAGGTGCTGCGCGGCGTTGTCGGGGTGGGTGCGCTCGACCGCCGGGTAAGCGACGCGGATCGCGGACTGGACCGAGGCGGGCCGGTCGACCAGGACCAGCGGGCCCGGCACGAGCACCGGCAGCGGCTCCATGACGCGCGGCTCGCCCGCGCCGTTCCAGTCGCCGAGGGCCTTCTCGACGGCGGCGAAGGCCGCGTCGGTGTCGATGTCCCCCACGATGATCAGGCGGGCGCCCGCCGGGTGCACGCGCGAGGCGTGCAGGGCGAGGACCGCGTCGCGTTCGACGGCGGCGACCTCGGCGGCGGTGGGCTGCTGGTGGCCGTACGGGTGGCCGCCCCACAGGCGCGCGTCGAGGACGCGGTTGACCTGGAAGTCCGGCTGCTGCTCGGCGACCGAGAGGCCGTCGATGATGCGCGAGCGCTCGACCCCGAGCGGGCCCTCCGGGTACTCGGCGGACTTGAGGAGGTCGCCGAGGACCTCGAGGAGCTCGGGCAGGCCGGTCGCGAGGCTGTTGCCGGACACGGCGATCCGGTCCGGGTCGGCCCCGGCGCCGAGCGCGCCGCCGACGCCCTGGAGGCGCTGGGCGATCTCGGTCATCGAGGACGTCTCGGTGCCGGAGAACAGCGCGGCCGAGAGCAGGTCGGCCGCGGCGAGGTCGGCGTGCGCGGCCGGGATCGACAGGCGCACCTCGGCGAGCGGGACGCCGGGACGGCGCGTGAGCAGCACCCGGAGTCCGTTCGGGAGGGTCCGCTCGACCGGGACCGGAAGGGACAGCGGGACTTCCGGCGCGAGACCGGGAATGACGTTGCTCACTTCGCTCCTCCGGGAATGACTTCGAGAACGGCGCGCCGGTTCGGCGTCAGGGCCGCGGCGGCCTGCGCGACGGCCTCGGCGGTGACCTCGCCGAGCAGGGCCGGGAACCGGGTCGACATGGCGGCGTCGCCGTGGAACAGCTCGGCGGTCGCGAAGCGGCGCGAGCGTCCCATCACGGAGTCGTCGCCGCGCAGCAGCTGGGCCGCGACGCGGGCCTTGACCCGGTCGAGCTCGGCTTCGTCGACGCCTTCGGCGATGCGGGCGAGCTCCTCTTGGACCGTGCCGAGCACGGTGTCGACGGCGTTGCCCGGCGGCAGGAACGCCTGGACGAGCATCACCGTCGGGCCCCTGGAGGCGAACGGCTCGGCCATGAACGTGGTGTGCGCGGCGACCGCGGTGGCGGTCTGGTCGGTGTGGATGAGCCGCTCGACCAGGCGCGACGCGTCGCCGTCGGTGAGGAGCTCGCCGAGGACCACGTACGGCAGGAAGGCGTCCAGCTCGGTGACCGGGTCGGGCACGCGCCAGGCGACCGCGACGGCCGGGAGCGTCGCGCGCTCGTCGGTGTAGGAGACGCGGCGTTCGGCGCTGAGATCCGGTTCGTCGAAGGACGGGTGGACGGGCGCGGGTCGCGCCTCGACGTTCCCGAAGTGGCGTTCGACCAGTTCACGGGCCTGCGCGAGGTCGAAGTCGCCCGCGACCGACAGGACCGCGTTCGAGGCCGGGTAGTAGGCGTTGAAGAACGACTTCGCGTCGTCCACGGTCGCGGCGTCGAGGTCGACGAACGAGCCGTAGCCGTCGTGCGAGTTCGCGAAGGTGTCGAACATGACCGGCGGGAGCTTGATCCACGGGAAGCCGCCGTAGGGGCGGTTGAGGACGTTGACCCGGATCTCCTCCTTCACCACGGAGACCTGGTTGGCCAGGTTCTCCTCGGTGATCGCCGGGCCGCGCATGCGGTCGGCCTCCAGGAACAGCGCGAGTTCGAGGCCGTTCGACGGGAGGAGGTTGAAGTAGTCGGTGTAGTCGATGTGGGTCGAGCCGTTGAAGGTGCCGCCCGCCGACTGGACGTGCCGCATGTGCTCGGCCTTGCCGACGTTGTGGGAGCCCTGGAACATCATGTGCTCGAACAGGTGGGCGAAGCCGGTGCGGCCCTCGGGCTCGGATCGCATCCCCACGTCGTACACAACGGCGACGCCGACCACCGGAGCCCCGGGGTCCGGCGCGAGGACCACCCGCAGCCCGTTGGCGAGCTTGAACCGCTCGATCGCGAACGCCGGGGCGGGAATCGTCGCAACAGTCATGGTCGGAACCCTATCTCAGCTCGGTGATCTTCCGAGTGCGCGGCGTTCGTCACAGGCGCTTGGAATCGGCACGAAATCCTGCTTGACTTCTAGGCTATGAACTCGCAGCGATTCGAACGCCTCAGCGACGCCCAGCGCGCCGCGGCTTCGCGCTGCCGAATGTGCGCCTGCTGAGGGCTCCTGCACCGCCGCGCCCCGAAGCGGCGATCTCCCACAGCGAAAGCGACCTTTCTTCCCCATGGAACCAAGACCTGGCATCCGCCTGTCCGGCGTGACCAAGCGCTTCGGCGACCTGGTGGCGCTCGACGGCGTGGACCTCGACATCGCCCCCGGCGAGATCTTCGGCATCCTCGGCCGCTCCGGTGCCGGCAAGTCGACGCTCCTGCGCACCGTCAACCTCCTGACCAGGCCTGATGAGGGCACCGTCGAGGTCGACGGCGTCGAGCTCACCGCGCTGCGCGGCCGCGAGCTGCGTGCGTCCCGCGCCAAGACCGCGATGATCTTCCAGCACTTCAACCTCCTGTCGAACCGCAACGCGGCGTCGAACGTGGCCCTGCCCCTTCGCTTCCGCGGGGTCCCCCGCGCGGCCCGCCGCGAGCGCGCGCTCGAATTGCTCGACCTCGTGGGCCTCTCGGACAAGGCCAAGGCCTACCCGGGGCAGCTCTCGGGTGGGCAGCGCCAGCGCCTCGCGATCGCCCGCGCCCTCGCGGCGTCCCCTGCGGTGCTGCTCTCCGACGAGGCCACGAGCGCGCTCGACACGGACACGACCGACGAGATCCTCGACCTGCTCGCGCGGCTCAACCGCGAGCTGGGGCTGACGATCCTGCTCATCACGCACGAGCTCGAGGTGATCACCCGCATCTGCCACCGCGCCGCGGTGATGGAGGCCGGGCGGTTCGTCGAGACCGGCGCGGTCCCCGAGCTGCTCGCCGACCCGGACTCGCGTCTGGGCAGCCAGGCCCGGCGTCTCGCGGCCCGCCTGCTCGGTGACGAGGTGGCGCTGTGAACCCTCGACTCATCGAACTCCTGACCGAAGCGTTCTGGGAGACCCTGCACATCGTCTCGGTCGCGGGTCTGTGGACGCTCTTGGGCGGCCTCGTCCTCGGCACGGTCCTCTACGTCACGTCGAAGGGCGGCCCGAAGCCGCTCGCCGCGGTGAACGCGCCGCTGGGCCTCATCGTGAACATCGGCCGCAGTGCGCCGTTCGTGCTGCTCATGGTCGCGGTCGTGCCTTTGACACGGCTCATCACGGGGACGAGCATCGGCACCGAGGCGGCGATCGTGCCGCTCACGGTGGCGTCGATCCCGTTCTTCGCGCGCCTCGTCGAGGGCGCGCTCCTCGAAGTCCAGCCGGGCCTCATCGAGGCGGCCCGCTCGATGGGCGCGGGAACTCCCGGGCTCGTGTGGCGGGTCGTGCTCCCGGAAGCGACTCCCGGCCTCATCAGGGGCTTCACCGTGACACTGGTCGCGATCGTCTCGTACTCGGCGATGGCCGGGATCGTAGGCGGCGGCGGCCTTGGCGACCTCGCCTACCGCTACGGCTACCAGCGTTTCGAGACCGAGTACATGATCTGGCCGCTGGTCATCCTCGTCGTGCTCGTGCAGCTCTTCCAGATTCTCGGCGACCGGTGCGCCCGCACCCTCGACCGCCGCTGAAGTTATTTCCCTACCTTCCTTTAGGAGAACACCATGTTCAATCGTCGTACCCTTGTGGGCGCATCCGTCGCGGCAGCAGCCGCTTTGACCCTGGCCGCATGCGGCAATGACGGCGGCTCGGAGGCCACCGAGACCAACGGCACCGTGACCGTCGCCGCGACCTCGGTCCCGCACGCGCAGATCCTGCAGTTCGTGCAGGACAACCTTGCCGAAGAAGCGGGTCTGACGATCGAGATCGAGGAGTTCAGCGACTACCTCCAGATCAACCCGTCGACCGCCGACGGCTCGACTGACGCCAACTACTTCCAGCACCTGCCTTACCTGGAAGAGGACAACACGAAGAACGGTTTCGACCTGGTCGAGATCGCTCCGGTCCACATCGAGCCGCTGGCCCTGTACGCCAACTCCGTCGCCTCGGTCGAGGAGCTCCCTGACGGCGCCCAGATCGCGATCCCGGCCGACCCGTCCAACGGCGGCCGCGCCCTCGCGCTGCTCCAGGACGCGGGCCTGATCACCCTCGCCGACGGCGTCGAAGTGACCACCGCCACCGAGGACGACATCGCCGACAACCCGCGCAACCTCGAGTTCGTGGCCGTCGAAGCCGCCCAGCTCCCCCGCACCCTCGAAGACGTGGACGCCGCCGTCATCAACGGCAACTACGCCCTCGAAGCGGACCTGAGCCCGGCCGAGGACGCCATCGCCTCGGAGTCCGCCGAGGGCAACCCGTACGCGAACTACCTGGTGACCACCGCCGCGAACGCCGACAACGAGGACATCAAGAAGCTCGGCGAGCTCCTGCAGTCCGACGAGGTCAAGCAGTACATCCTCGACACCTGGACCGACGGCTCGGTCATCCCGGCCTCCTAACCAGCGCTAACACCGCTGGCTACCCGGTTGCACCGGCCGAACCGCAACACGTAAGATAGTTGCGGCCAGGCCGGGCAACCGGAACGGCCGAAGGAGTGTGGCGCAATTGGTAGCGCATCGGTCTCCAAAACCGAGGGTTGCAGGTTCGAGTCCTGTCACTCCTGCAGATAAATAGAGAAAGGCCCGGACCGTGAGGTCCGGGTCTTTTTGTTGTGTGCGCGGGGTTGGGGGTCGGGTCGGTGGTGGGTTGTTCGTAGGATGCGGCGGTGGTTTGGGAGAGGTGAGGGGTGTTCGGTGGGTGAGGACGGCGGTCAGGCTTGCTGGCGGGAGTATCCGGTCGGGGTGGTCGGCGAGGTGGTGGGGGCTTGCGCGCGGTCGTTGATGGCGGTGTTGGTGGGTCTGGCGGGTGCGTTCGCGTTGATCTTGGGTGGGGGGATCCTCGCTGAGGAGAACCTGCTCGGGGACCCGGGGCTGGAGACCGCTGTGGATCATCTGATGCGTATCAGCGTGGGATTCCTCATGGTGTTCGCGCTGGGCGTGGCGCTCATTTGGGCGGTGGTGGGGTCGCTCCGGGAGGTGGCCGTGTCGAGGGCGCTGGTCCGCGCTGCGGCCCGGGGTGCGTCCCGGCTCGCTGTACCTTCGCCTGACCAGGTCGCGTCGGTCATCAACCCGCCGGCGTCGCGGCTCGCGTTCTTCGGGTGGGGGAACGCCGTCCTGGCCGGGGTGCTGGGGGTCGTCGGATTCTTCGTGGTGCTGGTGGACAGCAGCCGCGAGGGGTGGGTGATCACCTTGTCCTCCATCGGATACGCGCTGGTGATGAGCCTGCTCGGGTACGCCTGTCAGCAGTGGCTGCCGCGGCCGCACGCCAAGCGGCGGGCGCTGATCGCCGCGCACTGGAGTGCGCAGGACGAAGCGCGGGCCTGGAAGCGGGCGAAGGCGCGCGGTGGTGCTGAACCGCTGGTCTCAGGGTCGCCGAAGGCCGCTGCTTTCATCTATGTCGCAGGGCTGATCTGCGTTCTGGGCTTCGTCGCGCTGTTGGCGTCGTTGACGATGCGGTGCGCGAGCCTCCCCTCGCGAGGGGCGAACGAATGCGACGAGGTCTACTACTCGTCGTTCATCGAGCGGATTCTTTCCTGGGGGTTCTGGATCTTCGCGGTCGCCGTGCCGTTGGCGGCGCTGCTCGCGCTGATCGGGGTGCTGCTGGACTGGACGCGGCGGCGCGCCGAGCGCGCGGACTTGCTCGCAGCGCTGGAGGATCCGCGGTCCAGCCGTCCGGACAAGGACGTCCTGTCGTTCCACTCTGAGCGGCGCATGCACCCTCTGGCGCGCGTCGGCGCGATGATGTCGGGCGCGGGCCTGGTGTTCAGCCTCTCTTCGTACATGCTCGGCGAGGGCATGGGCCTGGGCTCGCACGAGGTCTTCGCCGAGTACCGCACCGAGGCGCTCGCCGCGACGTTCGTCTCGGTCGGCCTCTTCGTCGCCGCCGTCGTCGGCACCGGCATCGCCGGGGCTCGCGGCCGCGGGCTCCGCAACGCCCTCATGCAGCGCTGGCCCACGATCCCCGAGCAGGAGCGAGATAGCGACGGCAAGCCGACGCGTCCCAATCGGGGCCTCAGCCGCTAAGTCGCCAGTCTCACCGGTTCCGGCTCGTGCACCATCTCTGCGTGCGAGGCTCGTTCGGAAGCTTGGGGACCGCGTGGTTGGGAGTCCAGATGGCAGTGAGCGAGCCGTATTCGGATATCACGGCGCCGAGCGGGGGCGAGCCGCTGTACCGCTGGACGTCGGCCGGTGCGGAGGCGAGTGCGCCGCTCGTGCTGCTGCTCGGCGGCACCGGGTACGTCGGCGGGCGGCTGCTGCCGCGCCTCTTGAACGCCGGGTACCGGGTCCGCCTGCTTTCCCGGAGGCCTGAGCGGGCGCGCGGTTTCGCGAGGTCCGATGCGGTCGAGGTGGTCGCGGGTGACGCAGCGGATGGGGACGCGGTGCGGCGGGCGATGGAGGGCGTCACGTACGTCTTCCACTTGGTCCACTCGATGACCGACAGCCGTGACTTCCGTCGGGTGGACCGCACGATCGCGCGGAACGTCGCCCTCGCGGCTAGAGCGGCGGGCGTGCGGCGCCTGGTGTACCTCGGTGGCCTGTCCCCGAGGTCGGGGCCGCTTTCCGCGCATCTGGCGTCGCGGCGCGAGGTGGGTCAGATCCTTCGCAAGTCCCGCGTGCCGACGCTGGTGTTCCAGGCGGGCGTGGTGATCGGGTCGGGGTCGGCCTCGTTCGAGATGATCCGGCACCTGACCGAGGTGCTGCCGGTGATGACCGCGCCGCGGTGGGTCCGCAACCGCATCCAGCCCATCGCGATCCGCGACGTCCTGCACTATCTGCTGTGCGCGTTGAAGGTCGGCGAGGACGTGGGCGGCGCGTTCGACATCGGCGGTCCCGACGTGCTGCGCTACGACCAGATGATGAACCGCTACGCGCGGCTCGCCGGGCTCCCGCGCCGCCGCATCTGGGCGCTGCCGGTGCTCACGCCCCGCCTTGCCTCGCACTGGGTCGGACTCGTGACCCCGGTGCCGAGCGGCCTCGCCCGGCCGCTCGTCGAATCGCTGCAGCACGACTGCGTCATGCACGACCGCCGAATTGACGCGCTCATCCCGCCGCCGCCTGGAGGGCTCACGTCCTACGACGACGCGCTGCGATTGGCGCTGGGGCGCATCGAGTTCGACCGGGTGGAGACGAGCTGGGCCGACGCGACGGTGGCCCGCGCCCCGAGCGACCCGCTGCCGAGCGACCCCGAATGGGCCGGGCGGGTGGTGTACACCGATGTCCGCACGGTCGAGACGACCGCGAGCCCGGAGGCACTGTGGAGGGTCATCGCCGGTATCGGCGGTGAGAACGGCTGGTACTCGACGCCGCTGCTGTGGGCGCTCCGGGGCTGGAGCGACCGCGTGTTCGGCGGAGTGGGACTCAAGCGCGGACGCCGGAGCCGCACGGCGCTGCGGGTCGGCGACGCGATCGACTTCTGGCGGGTCGAGGTGTGCGAGCCGGGCAGGCTGCTGCGGCTGCGGGCCGAGATGCGGCTGCCAGGGCTCGCCTGGCTGGACCTCGCCTGCGAGGCGGGCACCCGGACCCGGTACCGGCAGCGGGCCGTGTTCTTCCCGCGCGGCCTCTCGGGCCGGCTCTACTGGCTCGGCGTGATGCCGTTCCACGGTCTGGTGTTCTCGGGGATGGCCCGCAGAATCGTGGCGATCGCCGAGAGCGAGGACGCGCGCGTGCAGTAGGTGGCGAGAAGGCGCTGATCCGAGGATCAGCGCCTTCCTTGTGCGGCAAATTAGTTCAACGTGGTGAAGAAGTCGCGGAGGTCGCCCGCGAGGAGGTCCGGGGCCTGGTGCGCGGCGTAGTGGCCGCCGGTCTCGTGGGTCCGCCACTGCGTGATGTTGGTGTAGTCGCGCTCGGCGAAACGGCGGATCGACTGGAAGTCCCCGGCGAAGCTGGAGTTCGCCATCGGGAAGTCCGCGGGCGTCGCGTCGGTCGGGTTGTGCTTGTTCTCGAAGTAGAAGCGCATCGAGGACGCGGCGGTGTCGTTGAGCCAGTGGACGATCACGTTGTCGATGACGAACCGGTCGGCGACCGCGTCGCCGAACAGCTGGTCCATCCAGGCGAGGAGTCCCCGCGGCGAGTCGGCCAGTGCGTGCGCGAGCGTCTGCGGCTGCTGGGAGTGGACCTGGTCGTATGAGCTCTTGTTCTCGTAGAACCACTGCAGCACCTGCAGCGCGCCCATCTCCTCCTCGGTCATGCCCTCCATCTCGGACGGGTCGCCCGAGGGGAACGAGAAGATCTGGTCGACGTGGACGCCGATGACGTGCTCGCCGTCGATCCTGCCCAGTTCGGGGGCGATGAACGCGCCGCCGTCGTTGCCGTGCGCGCCGTACCGCTCGTAGCCGAGCCGCGCCATGAGCGTCGCGAGCGCCTTCGCCGTGCGGGCCGCACCCCAGCCCGCGTCAGTGGTCGGGCCCGAGAAGCCGAACCCGGGCAGCGAGGGGATGACCAGGTGGAACGCGGGCCCTTCGGCGGGCCGGGTGAGCGGTTCGATCAGGTCGGCGAACTCCATGATCGTGCCGGGCCAGCCGTGGAGCAGGAGCAACGGCACCGCCGCGGGGTCGGGCGACTCGATGTGGAGGAAGTGCAGGCGCTGGCCGTCGATCTCGGTGACGAACTGCGGGTGGGTGTTGAGGCGCGCTTCGGTCTCGCGCCAGTCGTACTCCTTGAGCCAGTAGTCGGTCAGGCGGTCGACCCGGTCGACGGTGACGCCGTATGCGTCGCCCGCGCCGGGGATCTCCTGGGCGCGGCGGGCGCGCGACAGGCGGTCGCGCAGGTAGTCCAGCTCGGACTGCGGGATGTCGATGGTGAAGGGCTTGATCGCCTCGTGCTGCGTCATGGTCGTCTCCCTGGTTCGCCTTCGGGACCCGGTGTCCCTGGACTGCCTCCAGCTTATCAGAACGGAATGATCTATTCCAGTATTTGGCCGAAGAAATTCCAGGGCGGGCCCATCCGTTGCGGCCGCGGCGACGAATACCTGGTGTATCGACTCCCAGCACGGCAAGGAGGCCGCGAAATGTCTTACTCCTACACGCAGGCGACCACTCGGCGCGCACCCGTCCAGACGGTGACGCTGGTGATCGCGCTCGTATTCACGCTGGTCGGGGTGCTGGGGTTCATACCCGGCGTCACCACCGGCTTCGACTCGATGACGTTCGCCGGCCACCACTCGGACGCGCTGCTGCTCGGCGTCTTCGAGGTGTCGGTCCTGCACAACGTCGTCCACCTGCTGTTCGGCGTCGTCGGCTTCATGATGATGCGCACCGCGGGCGCCGCGGTCACCTACCTGCTCACCGGCGGGGCGATCTACTTGGTGCTGTGGCTGTACGGGCTGCTGATCGACCTCGACTCGGCGGCGAACTTCGTGCCCGTCAACGACGCCGACAACTGGCTCCACCTGGCCTTGGCCGTCGGCATGCTCGCCCTCGGCGCGGTCTTCTCCCGTCAGGCGAAGCGGGCGGCCTGACAACGGCCGCAAGGACTCGGGCGGGGCCGGGCCTGGTCGTCGCGGACCGGCGGGTGCGACTTCGAGGCCCGGCCCCGGGGATCGCCGCCCGGGGACTGTCGGGCCCGGGCGGCGAGGTCATGCGGGTTTACACGGTCCAGCGCTGGTTCGACGCCCCGGTGCAGGACCAGAGCTGGACTTTGGTGGCGTTGGCGGTGGCGGCTCCGGCCACGTCGAGGCAGAGCCCCGAGGCGGCGTTGGTGATGGTGCCGTTGGAGTTCAGGTTCCACTTCTGGTTGGCACCGCCGTGGCAGGTCCAGATGATCGCTGCGGTTCCGTTCGCGGTGCCTCCGCCTGAGGCGTCCAGGCACTTCTTCGAGGTGCCCGTGTAGACGGAGAGTTCGCCGTTGGCGAAGGTCCATTGCTGGTTCGCGCCGTTCCAGCAGTCGTAGATCTGCAGCTGGGTGCCGTTGGTCGTCGACTGGTTGGGGACGTCGAGGCAGCGGTTGGACGCGGCCGAGACCACGGGGCCGGTGTCGCCGCCGCCGCCGGGCGTGCCGTTGTTCAGCGCGGCGAGCACGGAGTGGTAGGCCGCCTTCTTCTGGTAGTTGCCGTCGAAGAGCAGCGGGTTGTCGGTGCGCCAGGAGTACTTGTCGGTGACGCCCCAGACGGTGATGCCGGTACAGCGACTGATCGCCATGCAGGCCTTGGTGACGGTCTCGAAGGTCGCGGCCTGGCCGGTGCCCTGGCCGACGTCGAGCTCGGTGATCTCGACGGCGACGCCGAGGTCGGCGAAGCGCTGGAGGTTGGCCTGGTAGCTCGACAGGTTCTCGTTGTGCGCGAGGTGGGACTGGAAGCCGACGCAGTCGATCGGGACGCCGCGGGCCTTGAAGTCGCGGACCATGTTGTAGATCGCGGTGCTCTTGGCGTTGATCGCGTCGGTGCCGTAGTCGTTGTAGCAGAGCCGGGCGTTCGGGTCGGCGGCGTCGGCGGCGCGGAAGGCCTCCTCGATCCAGCCGTTGCCGAGCTGCTGCTGGAGGTTGGACTGGCGGCGCGAGCCGTCCCATTCGAAGGCCTCGTTCACCACGTCCCAGGCGAAGACGTCACCTTCGTAGTGGTTGGCGACGCCCGCGATGTGGTTGAGCATCGCGTTGCGCAGGTTCTGGCCGGTGAGGTTCTGCGCCCAACCCGGTTGCTGCGCATGCCAGACGAGGGTGTGGCCGCGGACCTTCATGCCGCGGGCCTGCGCCCAGTCGACGATCTGGTCGCCGCCGGAGAAGTTGAACTGGCCGGGGTTCGGCTCGGTCGCGTCCCACTTCATGGCGTTCTCGGCGACGACGGAGTTGAACTCGGCCGCGAGCGTGTTCGCGTAGGCCGCCTCGCTGAGGCGGTTGCCCGCGACGGCCGCGCCGAAGTAGCGGCCGCTCTCGGCGGCCGAGGCGCCGAGGGTGGTCGCGGCGTGGGCGGGTCCGGAGGACATCACGAGCGCGGTCGTGGCCGCGAGGCTCGCGGTCGCTACTGCGGCGACGGTCGCCCAGACGCGCCGTCGCCTCGTTGGGTTGCTGGTCATGGTGCTCCCTGTGGGTCAGGTGCCCGGGGGCGTGCGGTCGGCGATGCCGGGGCTGCCGCGCACATCCTCCGAGGCTTCGAAAGTTTCCGGATGAACTCCGAAACTTCAGTGGTTCGAACTATAGATATAGTTCGATATCCCGTCAAGCCGTCCGCGGGTCGATCCGGGCACAGCCAGATGACATTGAACTATTTACATGTGACGAACTTTGGTTCTATCCTGTTTGCACGCCCAATGTTCGGTACGACGACCGAAACTTTCGAAGACCCTTGGGTTTGTTAGCGATAA
The DNA here is from genome assembly GCF_043202775.1 of Glycomyces sp. NPDC048151. NCBI lineage: Bacteria > Bacillati > Actinomycetota > Actinomycetes > Glycomycetales > Glycomycetaceae > Glycomyces > Glycomyces sp. NPDC048151. The sequence goes on from NZ_JBIDBB010000012.1 coordinate 40,550, forward strand.
CCACCAGGGGTCCTGATCAGAGAGGCAACCCATGAGACATCCGACTCGATGGCGATCGTGGATCGCACTGCTGGCGGCGACGCTGGCGGGCACCCTCGCCGCGGCGACCTTGAGCGCAGCCCCGGCACAGGCCGCCCCGCTCCCCTCGTCCTTCCAATGGACCTCGACCGGCGCTCTCGTCGCCCCCCAGCAGACCGCGCCCGGCAAGACCCTGGTGTCGATCAAGGACCCGTCCGTGGTCCAGGAGGACGGCAAGTACTACGTCTACGCCACCACCGCCGACACCAACGGCGGCTGGAACCTGACCTCCTTCGGCGGGTTCACCGACTGGTCCCAGGCCGGGCAGGCGCGGCAGACGCACCTCTCCACGACCGCGATCGGCGGCGGTTACCGGGCCGCCCCGCAGGTGTTCTACTTCGAACCCGACAACCAGTGGTACCTGATCTACCAGACCGGCCTGCCGTCGTTCTCGACCCTGTCGCACCCGTCGCAGCCGACGAGCGCCTCGGCGCCGAAGAACTTCATGAACAACCACGGCATCGCCGACGCCGGCTCGTCGTACATCCTCGACTACTGGATCGCCTGCGACGAGGTGAACTGCTACCTGTACTTCAACAACGACAAGCAGAAGTTCTACCGCGCCAAGACGACCGTGGCCGAGTTCCCGAACGGCTTCGGCGACGTCGAGCTGTTCATGGAGGCCCCCAACCAGAGCCTGTTCGAGGCCACCAACGTCTACAAGCTCGGCGACACCGGCCAGTACCTGCTCGTCGTCGAGGGCATCGGCTCGGGCGGCATCCGCTACTTCCGGTCCTGGACCTCCAACCGGCTCGACGCGAACTTCAGCCAGTGGGTCCCGCTGGCCGACACCCAGTCCAACCCGTTCGCCGGAGCCGCCAACGTCTCCTTCCCGGGAGGGGCCTGGACGCAGGACATCAGCCACGGCGAGGCGGTCCGCGTGGACGGCAACCAGACCATGGAGATCGACCCCTGCAACATCGACTACCTCTACCAGGGCAGGAACCCGAACTCCAACGGCATGGAGTACTCGCAGCTGCCGTACCGGCTCGGCCTGCTGAACCACACCAACCCGACCGCCGACTGCGGCAGCGGCAACCCCGGCGGAGGCGACTCGGGCCAGTTGCGCGGCACCGGGTCCAACCGCTGCCTCGACGTGCCGAACCAGTCGACCCAGAACGGTACCCAGCTGCAGATCTACGACTGCTGGAGCGGCGCTAACCAGCAGTGGACCTACGCGAACGGCGAGATCTCGGTCTACAGCGGATCCTCGAAGAAGTGCCTCGACGCGTCAGGCGGCGGGACCGCGAACGGGACCGCAGCGATCATCTGGACGTGCCACGGCGGGTCGAATCAGAAGTGGACCTTGAACGCCAACGGCTCCATCACCAATGCGGCATCGGGGCTGTGCCTCGACGTGGCGGGCCTGGCGACCGCCAACGCCACCAAGGTCCAGCTCTGGACGTGCACCGGCGCGACCAACCAGCGCTGGACCCTCACCTAACCGAATCGCCTCGACCGGGCGGCCCGCGAGGGCCGCCCGGTCACGCCTTGAATTCGGCGACGAGTTCGATGGGGCCGACCAGGTGCCGGTTGAAGTCGTCGAGTTCCTCGGCGGGGACCCAGAGTTCGAGGATGGTGCTGCCGCCGGCCTGCTGGACGGGGTAGCGCTCGGCGAAGTCCCCGTCGAGGTGGAAGCGGGTCACGTAGCCGACACCGTCGCGCGGGGCGTTCCAGTCGCGGGCGATCTTCGTCGCGTACGCCTCGTTGAGGACCGGGTAGAAGATCGGCTGGTCGGGCAGGCGCGGAGGCCATGCGGTCCAACCGGACTCGCGGACGAGCGCGAGCTCGGCGGGGCCGCAGGGGCGCCACAGTGTCAGGGTCTTCGGTTCCGTCATCGCGCTTTTCCGTTCGGGAGGGGGCGCTCCGACTCTGCCACATCCGGTGCCGCTGCGCGGCCGGATTATGTTGTGCGGCATGAGACCCCGCTTCACCTCGACCGACCGGCGGCTGCTCCGGGCCGGGCGGTTCGCGCGCGCGCTGCGGTGGGCCCGGATCGGCTTTGCCCTTCTGCTGGCGGCGCTGTCGGGCTGGTCCCACGTGGTGGAGGTCGCCGCCGGTCTGCACCGGGCGGCGGTGCCGCTCACCCCTTCGGCGGTGGTCTGGCGTTCGGGGCCCGCGGTGCTGCGGCATTACGGGCGCGGGTCCGGTTCCCCTGTCCTCGTGGTGCATTCGCTGGTGACCCGTTCCTGGGTCCTCGACCTGGCTCGCGGCCGCAGCCTCATCGCAGCGCTGGTCGCCGACGGCCACGACGTGTACCTGCTCGACTGGGGCGTTCCGGGCCGGGCGGAGGCGCATCGCGGGTTCGACGCGTGCGTCACGACGCTCATGGCCGCCGAGGAGGCGGTCCGCGAGCAGAGCGGCCGCCCCGAGGTCCACCTGGTCGGCTACTGCCTGGGCGGGACGCTGGCGGTCGCCGCGCACGCGGCGCTCGGCGATGCCGGGCTGGCGTCGCTGACGGCGATCGCCCAGCTCGTCGACACCGCGGACGCGGGCCGCCTGGGCCGCGTCCTCCGTTCGCGGCGGCTGATGCCGGTGTTCGCGCTCGACGGCCGCGGCCTGGTGCCCGCGTCGCTGGTCAGGGAGACCTTCCACTGGCTCCGGCCGGTGGCGCTGCGCGCCGCGCGGCAGACGTGGCGGCGCAGGAGCAAGCCGCAGTGGCGGTCGGTCGCCGGACCCTTGTCGCGGTGGGTCTGGGAGCAGACGCCGATTCCCGGCGCGCTGATGTTCGACCTGGTCGACTACGTGCGCGGCAACGCCCTCAGGGACGGGACGTGGACGGTGCTCGGCCGCCCGGCCCGCTTGGAGCGCCTCACGGTGCCGGTGATGCTCGCCGTCACCGCGGACGACCACATCGTGCCGTCCTCGGCCAGCCTCGCCCTGGCCGACCTCCTCAGCCGCCCGCCGCAGGTGGTCCACTGCCCCGGCGGGCACGTCGCCATGCTCACCGGCGCGACCCTGCACCGCAGGCTCTCGGCGTTCCTGACTGCGTGATGCTCAGCGGCCCTTGCGGTTCGCCGCCCGGTAGTGGTCGAGGCGGTCCCGGCGCAGGAGCAGGCCGTACCCGGCGGCGTCGAGGCGCGCAGCCAGGGCCGGGACCGCGATGCCCATCGCGGCGGCCGCGTCTTCCAGGTTCCAGTGCTCCGCGAGGGTCTGCAACAGGCGGCCGCGCCGGGACTGGGCTTCGGAGAGGCGGAACGTGCGGAGGTAGGCCAGGCGGCCGTCGTCGTCGGTGATCGCTTCGCCCACATGGGATTCGCGGCCGGGTTCGAAGCGGGGGCGGAACCGCTGGAGGGTGAACCGCTCCATCTGGTACTCGCCGGTGAAGACGTAGTCGGCGTCCATCAGCCCGGCGGCCATGACGCCGTCGTGGAACTCGGCCCACTCGCGGCGGGCGGCGCCGATCGCGGCGCGGAGGTCGGCTAGAGACTCGATAGCGTCCGCGTCGAGGCGTGCGCGGAAGTCCGGGCTCTCGGCGTGGAGGTGCGCGTACCGCCAGATGAGCTCGCCGAACGCGTCCTCGACGAGGGTCGGGTGCAGGGCCCGGTAGTCGTCCGGGTGCGGGGTGACGACGGCCGCGGCGAGCGCGTCGGCCACGTACAGCAGGACCCCGCACTGTCCATGGTGGATCTCGAAGACGCGCAGCGCGTCGGCGAGCCCTTCCACGTCGTAGCCCGCGTGCAGGTTGTCCGGCTGGTGCGGGAGCGAGCGGCTGAACGCCCGCGCGGACCATTCGTCCCAGGCGATGTTCGGGCCCTTGAACGTGAGCGGCAGGAAGGCTTCCAGCGCGGTCTGGTGCGGGACGAAGCGCACGCGGGTCCGCCGCTCGAGCTTCGTCTTCGGCCGCAGCGACTTGCGCACCGTCCGGGACGGCATGCGCAGCGCGGTGCCGAGGGCGGGGACGGCGGTGCCGTCGTCGGTCCACTCGGCGGCGAGGCCGTGCGGCGAATAGCAGCAGCGCGGTTCATACGCGCGGGCCGGTTCCTCGGAGAACCCGTTGGGGTGCAGGCGCAGCGAGGTGATCGACTCGGCGCGGACGAGCGGCACGAGCCGGATGCCGCCCCAGACCTGGCCGGGGCGGGTCTGGAGGCCGTCGAAGGTCAAGCGCCGCACGGGGTCTCCTCGGCGAGCCAGGTGTCGACCCGCGTCTCGATGTGCGCCCGCAGCTCGGCGAGCCCGGTGCGGCCGGTGGCGAAGCGGGCGAACGCGACGAGCTCGGGCAGGTCCTCGGCGTCGCGGATGCCGACAGTGGGGGTGGTGGGCGCGAGGCGGCGCACTTCCAGGCCCGCGGCGTCGAACACCGGGTTCAGGTGGGCCACAGCGGTCTTCCCCTCGGGGTCGAGGCGCTCGTCCCACACACGCAGCACTTCGGCGGCCATGCCGACGGGCGCGTTGTCCCAGCCGTCGGACACGACGACGAGCAGGTCGGGGCCGGTCTCGAGCCCGTCGAGGATCCGCTCCCCCAGCGCGGTGACGCCGCGGGCGCGGGCCGTCAGCGGGTCATCGTGCCCGGAAAGCCACAAGGGACGATAGTCGCGGGCGAGTTCCCGCAGCAGGAAGTGCGCCGCGAGCGCCACGACGAGCGGCCGACGGCGCTTCTCGCTCGACCCGCTCGCTGAATAGCTGTCGTCGAGCACGGCTGCGACCCGGCCGAAGGTCCCGGCGCGTCGGCCCGCGACGCGCAGGGCCGCCGCGCGGAGCGCGTCGGTGAGCTCGAGCCGCCGCTCCTCGCGTTCGTCGACCGGGAGCGCGAGCACGTACGCGGCGAGGCGGGTGAGCGGCATCCGTGAGAGGTCGGCGACGCCCGAGACGAGGTGGTCCGCGCCGATCCGGGCGGCCGAGCGCTGGAGCCGAAGGCGTTCGCCGCGCGTGAGCTGCGGCGCGATCTTGTCGAGGAACTCGGCGCGGGTGATCCGGTGCTTGGCGGCGAAGCCCTCGGCCACGGTGTACGGCAGCTCGAACACCGCCCGGCGGTCGAAGTGGGCGCGACGCCAGGACTCGAATAGCGGCGTGCTGAACCGCCCCGCCGCATGCCACTTGAACAGGAACGCGTCGAGCTCCCCGCCCGGCAGGTCGTCGACCTTCAAGTGCGCGTGGCGGACTGCGCCCAGGAACGCGGACCGGTACTTGACTGCCTCGAACGCGGGGTCGGGGCGGGCGGTGAGCCACTCGCGCATGACCGCGCGGGTGCGCCGGTTGTTGACGCGGGCTCTGCGCAGCGCCGTGAACAGGTGGTAGACGCGGTTGGTCGGCATGCGGGCGAGCGACTTGGCGATGAGGCGGCCTTCGACGGCGCGCTGGTCGTCGCTCGCGTCCCGCCCGGTCTGCAGGAGCCGCATGATGATCGCCGCGGCGTTCCGGTCGTTGACGCCGAGCGTGAGCGTGGCCGCGTAGAGGTCGCGGTAGTTGACGAGCATGTACTCGTGCAGGAACTCCATGGACCACTGCTGGGCGTCGGCGTCGGAGTGGAACTCGCGCTGGCCGGTCGAGGCGATGGCGGCGTTGACGAACAGCAGCACGTCTTCGGCGGCGGTGCGGTCGGCGACGGGTTCCATTGGGGCGTCCGGGGTGTCGAGGGGGTGGGGGCGCCGACCGGGGAATGAGTGGCACGAAGGCGAATTGGCGTTGAACAGACGGATCCGGGAGTCGCACCAGAGTCCCGCGGTCGGCACCGCTCACCTTACTGTCCTCTTCGCTTGCACCGCCACCGAATAGGACGGCCCGGGCCGGGCGGCCCGGGCCGTTCGCGGGCTATTCGGTCGCGGTGAGGCGGTCGAGGGCGGCGAGGACCTCTGAGGCGATCACCGGGTCGATCGGGGCGGTGAGGCCGTCGCCGGGCCGGTAGTAGTAGTCGAGCGTGTCGGTGAGGAAGATCCGTTCGAGGCGCTGGTCCTCGACGTCCGCGCCCATGCCGATCTGGAGGCCCGGGTCGAGTTCGACGGCGACGTATCCGCCTGCGGGGAGCGGGAAGTGGAAGCCGAACTCGGTGCCGTTGTCCTGGGGCTTGCCGCGGACCCAGCCGTGTTTGGTGAGGCCGAGGATGGCCCCGGGCGGGACCACGGCGCCCTCGAAGCGGCTGAGGCGGCCGGTCGCGGTCTCGGTCTCGGTGAAGGCCATGATCGGGCGCGAGAGCTGCTCGAACGGCTGCAGGATCTCGTAGTCGGCGAGCAGGCGGGCCCACGCGCCGCGTTCGTCGGCGGTCATGTCGATCGGGTGCGCCAGGCGGATCACGGCGTCCTCGGGCAGTTCGACCGCGTCGTCTTCGGCGTCGGTGTACGTGTTGTCCTCGGCGATGCGGAACGTGGCCCGGGTCTCGGCGGTCTGGGCGAGCCAGATCATGCGCCGGGTCAGGTACCGCATGAGCGGGTGGCCGTGCAGGTACTCCTCGAACTCGTCGCGGTTCCACGTGCGGGCGTTGATCATCGCGGCTTCGAGGCGGCGGACCTGGTCGACCGCGACCGTCCGCAGCTCCTTCTTGAGCGCGGTGAAGCGCTGGTACGCGGCGCCCGCGAGCTCGGGGTCGTCCTTCGCACCGGGCTTGGGGAGGGCCTTGCGGGGCTTGCCGTCCTCGTCGGTGACGTAGGGCCGCAGCTGTTCGTCGAACCCGATCTTGAACTTCCGCGGCCCGTAGTCGAGGACGAGGACGCCGTCGCCGCCGAGCCCGAAATCGGGCAGGAGCCGGTCGGCGAGCTGCTCGCCGGTGAGGCCGAGGCTCTTGGCGATGACCTGGATCTGCTGCGCCGCTTCGGCTTTGATGGCCCTGAACTTGGCGCGCTGCGAGATGTGCTGCATGGCCCGGAGCCCTTCCTCCGAGCCGATGCCGCCGAGGACGCGCAGGCCCGTGACGGCCCGGTGGTGCTGGTTCTGGCCGGGCCACGCCTTGATCATCGGGGTGAGCCGTGCGACCGTCGTGTCGTCGCCGAAGAACTTGAGCGCCGAGAGCGCCCACCGGTCGGCCGACGGCGCTCCGCTCGCCAGCCACTGCTCGAACACCGCCCAGGAGAACTCGCGCAGCGAATCGCGGTCGTAGGTCGCGGCGACCTCGGCCAGGCGCGGGTCGTCGTCGATGTCGACCGCGATCGCCATGACGACCGCGGCAAAGCGCATCGAGGCCTCCGGCAGTGCGGTTCCGCTGTCGCGCAGGAGGATCTGCGGCAGCAGTGCCGCGTCGAACCACTCCGGATTCGGAATGCGGCTGGGGAGGGTCCCGGCGGCTCCCGTCTCCAGTAGCACCGCGATCGCGGCGCGCGCCTTGTCGCCGTATGCGGCCGCGGCGTCGAGGACAGTGTCAGCGCCGTGGACCTCGGCGATCCGCAGCAGCGCGATCTCGGCCGGGAGCCGGTCGGTCTTCGCGGCCCCGAGCGCGTTCGGCACCAGCAGTTCAGCGGCGGCAGGGCCGTGCCGGTCGAGCCAGGCCGCGCCGTGTTCCTTGACGGACTTGAGGTTGGCGTACCAGTGCGCAGCCAGCCGGGCGGCCCCTGCGGTGAGTATCGGGCCCATGAGGTCGCCGATCCTCGGCTTCGCATTGAGCAACTTGAGCACGTCGTCCGTGACGGCGACCTCGAATCGGGCGAGCAGGCCTCGCGCGAGTGCGGCGGCGCGGTTGTCGTGGCTGGTGCAGAAGTCGCCGTCCCAGCCGCTGAGCCGCTTCTCGGCGATCTCGACGGGGGCGAAGATGAGCAGCTCGGGCCAGGCGTAACTGCTTTGCCCGGCCACGTTGTCGAAGAAGCGTTCCCAGTTGTAGCTGACCCTGTAGCGCTCGGCGTTCTCCCGGTACTCCGCCGCTTCCCCGTCGTTCCAGACCACCGCCGCCTCGCCGAGCGGTTCGAGGCCTTCGACGACGACGGGCTTTCGCTTGGGCCGCTTCACCGTCCAGGGCGGCCTGACGAGGAGTTCGGGCAGGTCCGCCTCGGGCGCTTCGGGAGCGGGACGCCACCGCGACACGAGTCCGTCGACGGCGGTGCGCTCGGCCTCGGTGAGCTCGCCGTGTGCGCGCGGGTCGATGCGCGCCACGAGTGACGCGAGGAGCGGGACGCGGGACGGCTGCGCCACGGGCGTGTGGGCGGCTACGGCGCGCAGCGTCCTGACGGGGAAGCGCGCCGCCGCGTCGGCGGCCTGGTCGAAGACGAACGGGTCCGCGATGTGCTCGACCAGGTACGCGGCGGCGTCGTCGTGCGGGAGCAGCGCGATGGCCCGCAGGCGCTCGTGGACGTATTCGGGTTCGAGGGGGTGGCGGGTCGGCGTGGTGAGGAGTGGCAGCACCTCGGCACCGAGGCTGTCCAGGAGCGGGGTGATGAGACCGGAGTGCTGGACGTGCGACTCGATCGCCCGCACGCCCATCGCCGCGAGCTGGCTGCGCGAGGACACCGAGTGCGCGAGCCTCGCGATCGGGAGTCCGTTCCAGGATTCCTTCGCGACTTCGACGGCCGCTTCGTCAACCCAGCCGGTGCGGTCGGGGAAGAAGAGCGCTGCGAAGTACTTGCGGGCGGGCGTGTTCCGCATCAGGTCCACTGTCGACTCAGCGGCTTCGAATTCTGGCGCGGTTGCATCGGCCAGCAGCCCTCGCAGCACATGGAGGTCGCGGTTGAGGAAGAGGACGCCGCTCATCGACGCGAGGGGGCGCTCGCGGACCCGCCGGTCGTCGTAGTCGACGGGCGTGCCGACGGTCCCGTTCCCTCCTACAAGCCTGACGCTTTCGTAAGACAGGAAGGCGACGGCCGCTGCGATCGCGAACGGCAGGCCATGCTCCTCGATCCACGCGTCGAGCATGGGGTGCAGCTTGGAGTCGTTGCGGCTGGGGCTTTCGACGGCCGCCAGCGCGGCGATCAGTCCGGCTCCCAACGCGTTCGGCTCCCCGTCGAGGTACGCGACGGCGTCAGGGCGGGCGTGCGCGGCGAGTGCGGTGCGCAGTGCTTCTTCCTGTTTGGTGAGGCGCTTGCGCCAGTATGCCGGGGCTTCGGCGTCGAGCTCGAATGGCGCTCCGTTGCGGACGCCGCGCCGGGGCAGGAGGTCGGCCTGCCATTCGGCGGGGAGGGCCAGGAGGGATTCGTCCGGTAGGGGGTTCACTTCGTTCACGATCGCAACGTTAGCGGTCAGGTGTGACATCGGAAGCGGCCCAGACCTTGGTTGGTCTGGGCCGCTACCTATTCAGTTAGTCGAGGTTCTGGATGACGAAGGGGGCGTGGCCGTGGAGGTAGTTGTCCCAGCCTCCGGTCAGCGGGGCCCCGGTGGAGAGGAGGTTGGTGGAGTCGTTGCCGACGTCGAGTTTCCAGGCGGTCCAGGAGATGCCGTTGGCCTCCATCCAGTCGACCCAGCGCTGGGCCTCGTCGAGGCAGACGCGGCCGTCGAGGCCGCCGTCGGCGTGGCTGGCGCCCCATTCGGTGACGAAGAGGGCGAGCCCGGCGTCGATGGCGGCGTCGGCCTTGTCGCGGTTCCACTGGGAGTGGGTGCACGAGTAGAAGTGGAGCGTGTACATGAGGTTGGTCCCGGCGACGGGGTCGTTCGCGGCGACGTCGACGTCCTGGGACCAGGTCGGGGTGCCGAGGACGATGATGTTGTCGGGGTCCTCGGCGCGGATGGCGGCGGTGACGGCCTGGTGGTACGGCTTCACGGTGCCGCTCCAGGACACCTGCTCGGGTTCGTTGTAGGTCTCCCAGATGATGTTGGGGAGGTGGCCGTAGCGTTCGGCGAGGTCGCTGAAGAAGGCGACGGACGCGGACGTGTGCTGGTGGGCGGCATGGGCGTGGAAGTCGACGATGACGTAGACGCCCGCTTCGGCCGCGTTGTTGATCACCGTCTCCACTTCGGCCTTCCAGCCTTCGGGGTCGGAGAGGTACGCGCCTTCGGGCTCGACGCCCATGGCGACGCGGAAGACCTCGATGTTCCAGTTGTCGCGCATCCATTCGAGCGCGGAGAGGTTCTGCGCGTACGGCTGGGTCTGCCAGTGCAGCCACATGCTCGAGACGCCCTTGAGCTGCACCGGGTTCCCGGACTCGTCGCACATCTTGGTGCCGCAGACGCTGAGCTTGCCGTGCTCCTCGACCGGGGTGCCCGCGGGGGCCGGGTCGGTCGGCTCCTCGGTGGGCTCCTCAGTGGTGGGTTCGGGTTCCGTGGTCTGCTCGCCGCCGCCTTCGCCGCAGAGGACGCCGTTGAGTTCGGCGTTCGCGATGTCGCCGGGGCTGCCGCTGGCGGTGAAGCCGAAGACCTCACGGGTCTGGCCCGCGGCGATGGTGCCGTTCCAGCCGGCGTCGGAGCCGGTGAAGTGGGAGCCGTTGAGGGTCGTGTCGGTGACGTTCCAGGCGCTGATGCCGGAGACAGCGCTGGTGAAGTCCCATTCGACGGTCCAGCCGTCGACCGCTTCGGCGGTGGTGATGCTGATGTTGGCCTGGAAGCCGGAGCCCCAGCTGCTGACGACGTTGTAGTCGACTTCGCAGCCGGGCGCGGCGTTCGCGCCCTGTGAGGCGGCGATGGTGATCGCGCCGGCGCTGAGCGCCGCCGCGGCCGTGCCGATGATCGCCGTCAGCTTTCGCCTTCGGTTCGCTTGCATGGTGTGCCTTTCGTTGCCGGTCCAATGGGAAGCGCTCCCAAAGGTTACATCGGAGTTTGTCAATGTATTCGGCCGCGGTCAAGCCCTGGTTTGCCGGAGACGGCCGGAGGGAACTTCTGGGGGATGTTTCGGAAGACGCTGGCCACCGCCTGTGGCCTGGTGGTAGTCGGCGGAGCCGCAGCCTGCGGGGCGGGCGAGCGGGAATCCGGGGCTTCCGCCGTGGCCGCGGCGTTCTCGGCCGCGATCGAAGAACGGGACGCGGCCGCCGCGTGCGCGCTGCTCGCACCGGAGACCGCGGCGGCGCTGGTCGTCTCCGAAGGCGAGGCGTGCGAGGCGTCCCTGAAACCTGAGGAGCTGCCCGGCGGCGAGGTCGGCGAGGTCCAGGTCTGGGGCGACCGCGCGCAGGTGAGCACGTCGGGCGACGTGCTGTTCCTCGTCGAGCTCGAGGAGGGCTGGAAGGTCGCCGCCGCCGGTTGCGTCGCGCAGGGCGAGCGGCCCTACCAGTGCGAGGTGGGCGGATTATGGACAGGCGGATCATGTTCGCCGCGTACCTGGTGATCATCTTCGGCGGGCTCGCGTACTTCATCGTCGTCGGCCTGCTGCGGCTGTGAGGTGGGGAGATGAAGCGATTCCTGTGGGACAACGGCCTCAGCGTCGGCTTCGGGCTCATGTTCCTCGCCGCGCTGGTCGGCCAGGCCTTCGCCGGGCAGTCCGATTTCAACCACCGGCAGCTCGCGCAGGGCGGCCGGGAGCTCACGCTGCTCCAGTACGTGACGTCGAGCGACTTCGCGGTGAACGTCGCGGAGAACTGGCAGTCGGAGTACCTGCAGTTCTTCCTGTACGTGTTCGCGACCGTCTGGCTCGTCCAGCGCGGTTCGCCCGAGTCCAAGCCGATGGACGAGGTCGGCACCGAATCGGACAAGCAGCAGAAGGTCGGCCGCTACGCGACCGAGGACTCCCCCGAGTGGGCGCGCGCGGGCGGCTGGCGCACGGCCCTGTTCTCGCGGTCGCTGGGCATCGCGATGGCCGTGGTCTTCGTGCTGTCGTGGCTCGCCCAGTCGGTCAGCGGCCTCAGCGTCTACAACGCCGAGCAGCTCGCCGAGCTGCAGGACCCCGTGAGCTGGGGGATGTACCTGGGATCCGGCGAGTTCTGGAACCGCACACTGCAGAACTGGCAGTCGGAGCTCCTGGCCGTCGGGTCGCTCGCGGTCCTGAGCGTCTACCTCCGCCAGCGCGGCTCGCCCGAGTCGAAGCCCGTGGGCTCCTCGCACGGGACGACCGAGACCTCGGGCTGATTCAGGCCGCGGTGGCGTCGAGGCGGGTGGCCTTCGTGAACCAGCTCCAGACGGAGCGGAACGGGGTCGTCCGGATGTCCGTGAGGCCCGGCTGGCCGAGCACGGCGTCGAAGGGCGCGTCGCGGAAGTCGTAGATCCGCAGGCGGCCGCCGCTGCGCAGGACGCGGGCGATCTCGGCGGCCCCGGCCTCCGGGTCGTCCCAGTGGTGGGTGCTGAAGGTGGAGACGACGAGGTCGAAGCGGTCGTCGTCGAACGGCAGGTCGGCGACGTCGGCGGCGCGCAGGTCGGGCGCGGTCGCAAGGCCGGCGAGGTTGTGCCTGGCGTGGGCGATCATGTCGTCGGCGATGTCGATGCCGGTGAGCTCGAGGTCGGGCCGGGCCCTGCTGAGCTTCCTGAGGAGGATGCCGGGGCCGGTGCCCGCGTCGAGGACGGCGGCGTCCCGGGGCGCGAACGCGGCGATCTCCCTGGCCATCCGGCTGTAGAACGGTTTCGCGAACAGGCGGGCGATCGTGTCGTAATGGTCGCTTTCGCGTCCTTCGATGGCGCCTTCGTGCTCGTGTGTGTGGCGTGGCATGACTGCCTCCGATGGTGGCGGCCCAGACCTCGTCCGCACCGCCGTGTTCGCGCTGCTCAAGAGGTGTTCCCCGGAACGGCGCTTTCAATGCCGCGATGCGGTCAACTGGAGGCGGCGGCGCGTTCGAGGGCGGCGTCGGTGCGGGCCCTGATGTCGTTGCAGGCTTCGCAGACGCTGTCGGGGATGAGGCCGAGGCGGGTGAGGAGGGCGAAGATCCTGCAGCCCAGGCAGAACGCGAAGAACGCCTCGAGCGCGGCGGCCGTCATGAGGGCGGCCAGGACGATCCATCCGGCGAGGTCGAGGCCGAAGGCGAGCAGCAGGAGCGATGCCACGGAGAAGACCGCGCCGATGCCCTGGGCGAAGCGCTTGGGCGGGCCCGGGACGGGTTTCTCGGCGGCGGGCAGGCGCGGGGTGACCACGCGGGTGACGACCTGGCCGAGGACGCTGAGGGTCGGCCCCGTGGCGACGCGGGCGAGGAAGCCGAGTGCGATGACCGCGACGAGCCATTCGAGCTGGAACGCGAGCGCGGCCGCGCTCATGGCGACCACGCCCCCGGCGACGAGTCGGGCGGAGACCTCGTTCACGGGGTTCGGGAAGCTGAACAGGCGGCGCATCGGGTTCCTTAGGCAGGTGCGAATCGGGGCAAGGCCGCCAATGGTAGCGCCGCGATGATGGTGGAGGCGCTTCCTGCGGCAGCGCGATACCATCAGTGCCCGATCGACTACGGGGGCGTTTGTGGCGGAAGAGATGGTCGTGCTGCTCGGCGAGGACGGCACGCCGGTCGGGACGGAGCGCAAGGACCGGGTGCACGGCGCTGACACGCCGCTGCACCTCGCGTTCTCCTGCTACGGGTTCGACGCGGAGGGGCGGCTGCTCGTGACGCGCCGCGCCGCGTCGAAGCGGGCGTTCCCCGGCGTGTGGACGAACACGTGCTGCGGGCACCCCGCGCCCGGCGAGTTCATGGAGGCCGCCGTCGCGAGGCGGCTGGACTCCGAGCTGGGCATCCGGGCGGTCGGGCTGGTGTGCGCGCTGCCGACGTTCCGGTACCGCGCCGAGTCGAACGGGGTCGTCGAGCACGAGATCTGCCCGGTGTTCCTCGGCTGGGTCGCGGGCGAGCCCGAGCCCGACGCCGAGGAGGTCGGCGAGTACGGCTGGGTGGACTGGGACGCGTACGTCGCCCGGGCCGAGCGGGAGGACTCCGATCTTTCGCCGTGGTCGCGGCTGCAGGTCGCGCAGTTGCAGCGCTGGGGCCTGGTCGAGCGGTTCCTCAACGGGTGACGCCCGACCAGGTCCATGCACCTAGCGGCCGGTGAACTCCGCCTTCCGCTTCTCCTTGAACGCCCGCATGCCCTCCTTCTGGTCCTCGGTCGCGAACAGGCCGTGGAAGACCTTCCGCTCGTAGCGGATGCCCTCGGCCAGGCCCGTCTCCAGCGCCTGGTCGACGCAGTCGCGGGCGGCCATCGCCGCGAGCTTCCCGTACCAGGCGATCTGCTTGGCGACCGCGTTCGCCTCGGCCGCAAGGGTTTCGGCCGGGACGACACGGGAGACCAGACCGATCCGCTCGGCCTCAAGGGCGTCGATGAGGCGGCCGGTGAGGATCATGTCCATCGCCTTCGCCTTCCCGACCGCCCGCGTGAGCCGCTGCGTGCCGCCGATCCCGGGGATGACGCCGAGCGTGATCTCCGGCTGCCCGAACTTCGCGTCGTCGGCGGCGATGATCATGTCGCACATCATCGCCAGCTCGCAGCCGCCGCCGAGCGCGTACCCGGCGACCGCGGCGAGCTTCGGGGTCCGCAAGGCCGCGAACGACTCCCAGCCCGCGAAGTAGTCCTCCGCGATCATCTCCGCCGCGGTCTTCCCGGACATCTCGGTGATGTCGGCGCCGGCGGCGAACGCCCGCTCGGAGCCGGTGATCACGAAGCAGCCCACGCCGGGGTCGGCGTCGAGCGGGGTCAGGGCCGCGACCAGTTCGGTCATGAGCTCGGTGTCGAGGGCGTTCAGGACCTCGGGCCGGTGCAGGCGCACCCGCACGACCCGGCCTTCGCGTTCGATCTTCAGTCGCACTTTCGCTTCCTTCCTAGGAGTCCCAGATCGCGCCGTACGCGGGGATGCCCCGGCGTTCGAGGCCGTGGACGACCTGCCAGGTGAGCTTCTTGTTCGAGATGCAGATGACGGCCTCCGCGTCGAAGTCGCGGTGGGCGGCGGCGGCGAGGCGGATCATGTCGGGCTTGCCGTGCTCGGCCGTGTCCCAGATCCGCGCGTCCGGCTGCACGGCGAGGATCTCGTCCACGAGCTCGTCGCCGAACGTGTCGCGCGGCGACCGCGTCGACCACACCAGCAGCGCCGGGACCTCCTGCGCGAGCAGGTGCGGCAGGCACGGGCCGATGCCGCTGCCCGTCGCCACGTAGACGACCTTGCGGAACAGGACCTCGATGTTCGCCACGCCCGCGGTCGTGATGCCCTTGACCCACACGTGGCCGGGCTCGTCGTCGATGAACCGGCCCGTCCAGTCCCCCGCCCGGGAGATGGTCAGCCGGAACCCGTGCTCCGTGGGCGAAGGGATGTTCGCGAACGAGTGCCATTCGCGCAGCGGCGACCGGCTGATCGCGGTCGAGGACCCCGCGAACGGCTTGCGGCCGTGCGTGAACCGCGCGATCGCCACGTGCGACGAAGGCCGCTTGATGTCGACCGGGACGCGGCGCAGGCGCGTCCACGGCGCGACGACCGCGACCGTGATGGCCGTGAGGACCCAGAACTCCAGGACCTCCAGGACCGACTCACCACTCCCCCGGATCTGCGCGATCGTCATGGCCCACAACAGGACGAGTGAGAGCCAGCCGCCGAAGCGGTGGACCAGCTCGAACCGGTCGTGGTTCCCGGCCCGCAGCTTCGGGACCGCGGTCACGAGCATCGCCCCGAACAGCCCCACCAGGGCATAGGCCGGGACGAGGATTGCCGCACCGACTCGCTCCACTGTGGCCAGGACGACGAAGCCGCCGAACCACAGCGAGCCCGCGAGCGCCCCGCCTACATGCAGGCCGCCGAAGTGGTACACCTTCGCCAAGGTCCAGCGGACCTTGAGCGGCCACGTCACCGGCGCGGCGGTGGCGAGGCGGAACAGCAGGTTGATGAGGCGCTGGCGGCGGATGACGATCGCGAGCGCGAAGTTCCACAGGGCCGCGCGGGAGGCGGTCTCGGCCGTGATGCCGTCGGCCGTCGCGAGGAATGCCAGGTTGACGATGATCACCGCGGCGGCGAGGCGGTTGAAGTGCATGAGCGCCGGGTGCTTGAAGGCGCGCCGCACGGGCGGGAGGAGGGGCGGGAGTTCGACGTCGTCGACGAGCGCGTTCTCGAGCCGGGTCATGCCGTCGCCTCCCGTCCGATGCGGGCGAGACGGAGCAGCCTTGGTTTGTCGATCTTCCCGCGATCCGTGAGCGGGAGCGCTTCCATGACGTGGACGGCGTCGGGGACGCAGTAGTACGGCAGCGCTTCGGCGACCGCTTCGCGCGCGAGCACCGGGTCGACCGAGGAGGGCTGGACGAAGGCCGCGAGGGTGCGGTCGTCGAGCTTGACCGTGGCGGCCCGGACGCAGCCCGGAACGCCTTCCAGCACAGCGGAGACGGCGTCGAGCTCGACCCGGAAGCCGCGGACCTTGACCTGGTCGTCGGTGCGCCCGAGGTGGTCGAGTTCGCCGTCCGGGGTCCAGCGGCCGAGGTCGCGGGTGCGGAACATCGTGCGGCCGCCGCCGAGGAACGGGTCGGGCGCGTACCGCTCGGCGTTCAGCCCGGGGTTGGCGAGGTAGCCCGCCGAGACGCCGTCGCCGCCCGCCCACATCTCGCCGACTTCCCCTATCGGGCACGGGTTCCGGTGCTCGTCGAGGATGTAGACGGTGTTGTTCGGGGTGGGCCTGCCGATGGTGAGGCGCTCCCCGGGACGGTGGCGCTGCATCGTGTTCACGATGGTGGTCTCGGTAGGCCCGCAGCCGTTGTAGAAGGCGGCGCGGGCGGCCCAGCGGTCGGCGAGCGAGGGAGGGCAGGGCTCGCCCGCGACGGCCACGGTCCGGATGCGCTGGCACGCTTCGGGGTCGAGCCTGGAGAGGATCGTCGGGGTCGCGATGAGGACCTCGACTTCCCTTGCGGTCGCTGCGATGTCGTCGCCGCGGATGTGGAGCGTGCCGCCGTGGACGAGGCAGCCGAGGATCTCCCAGGCGGCCATGTCGAACGCGATGTTGAGGATCTGCCCGACGCTCGTCCCGGGCCGGATGCCGAGGTCGCCCGGCTCGGTGAGCAGGAGGTTCGCGAGGTTGGCGTGGGTGACCGCGACGCCGTTGGGCGTGCCGGTGGTGCCTGAGGTGAAGAGGACATAGCAGGCGCTCGCGGGGTCCGTGTAGACGTGCGGGGCCCGGACATCGGTGCGGTCGCGCATGGCCTCGTCGATGTCGATGCCGGTGAGTCCGGGCGGGATCGCCACGGGCGCATCGGTTTGCGTGAGGACGACGCGGCAGCCCGAGACGTCGAGGAGGTGCCGGAGTGCCGGGGTCCGGACCATCTTGGCGTCTTGGGGCACGTACGCGGCGCCGGTCTTGAGGACCGCGAGGATGCCGACGAGCATGGGCAGGCCGCGGCGGACGACGAGCGCGACGCGGTCGCCGGGGCGCACGCCGCTGCGGACGAGGCGCGCGGCGAGCCGGTCGGCGTGGCGTTCGAGGTCGCCGTAGGTGAGGGTGCGGCCCCGGTGCCGGGCGGCGGTCGCCGACGGTCTCGCGGCGGCGTGCCGTTCGATGAGGTGGTGGATCGCCGTGCGCGGTACGGCGCGGGAGGGTCCCCATCCGAAGCGGCGGAACAGGTGCGCGTCCCGTTCGTCCAGTGAGGATGGTGTGCCGGGCTTCTCCAGGAGCGGAGTGCCGCTCATTTGGTGATTGATCGATCGCTGTGTGTAGTCGACTTCAGGCATAGGTCACCCGCCAGTTCGCTTGTGCTTGCTTGAATCCCAACCCTTTCGGTACGTGAGCCAGGTGTGGTAGCGCTCACACGAGAGAAAGTATAGATTTCAATCAATATGAAGTCAATGCGCGTTCTTCGCGAATCGGGCGGCGGCGCAGCGGGTCAGCCGTAGAGCGCGAGGTCCCCGTATGCCTTGAGCTCGGCGGGGAGGTCCGCCGGGCGGTCGCGCAGGACCGAGTCGAGGAAGAGCGCGGTGGCGTCGGAGGTGCGTTCGAGGCCCTCGGTGCGGCCGATGGTGCCGACGGCCGAGGGGACGGGCGGGAAGAAGAGGGCGGCGTCCGTGAACGAGAAGTGCCCGGCTTCGGGGAGTTCGAGGCGGTAGGTGTCGGCGGGGCCGAGAGCCAGGGCCGCTTCGAGGTTCGGGATGTAGTCGGGGTTGTCGGCGGCACTGATTGGGCTCGTGATCGACAGGGCCGGTTGGGAGAAGGGCCCGGGCGGCAGGGTCGGTTCGAGGCCGCCGTCGATGTGGACGGCCGCGTCGAAGCGGGTGTCGGCGGCGAGCGCGGCGAGGGCCGCGACCGCGCCCCGGGAGTGGCCCGCGACGGCCGCGCGCGCGGTGTCGACGTGCCCGATCGTCTTGAGCTGCGTGAGCACGAAGCTCAGGTCGGCGCTGCGGGTCGCGATGTTGGCGCGGTTGATCGCTGCGATCTCGGCTTCGTCGTCGGAGGTGAGGGTGTTCCGCGAGTAGACGGGCGCGCCGTCGATGAAGGCGACCGCGGCGTCGTAGGGGTGGTCGACCGTGGCGACGGCGTACCCGCGGCTGGCCCACTCCTCGGCGAGGACGGTGTTGGCGGTGCGGGTCGCGTTCAGACCGGGTGAGAAGACGACGACCGGGAAGTCCCCGGGGGCGGCCGGCGCGTCGAAGACGGCGTGCGAGGGGGCCGCGGCGGCGTCGGCGAGGAGGAACGCGGGGATGCCGAAGAGGTCGGCAGAGGCGTCGGTGACCGCTTGGGACTCTTCGAGGTCGGCCCTGCCCGCGATCGCGGTCGCCGCGCCCGGCGGGACCTCGGCGGGGTACCAGAGCTGGACGACCACAGTGCGGTGGTCGTCGGGGTCGGCGGTGAACGGCTCGGGGCGGGTCGCGTCCGTCCACTGGTGGACGGCGGTGCCGACCGCGTACTCCCCCGTGGGCTCGGGGTAAACCGGCACCGGCAGCGCCCAGGCCGCCACGGGCACCGCTGCGAGGACGAGCAGGGCGGCCGCCGTGGCCGGAACCGCGAACCGCCGCCGCATCCGGCCGCGGCCGCGTCGCGCCACGGCGACGACCAGGACGATCGCGGTCACCGCGACGACCGGGTACAGCTGCCAGCGCAGCCCGGTCGCCGCGAGCGCGACCCCGGCGACCGCGACCGTGGCCGCGCCGTTGAGCAGGAAGGCCCTGCGGTACGGGAGCCAGCGGGCGAGGACGACGGCGAGCGCGCCGAGGACGGCCAGGATCTCCAAGGGAGACAGGCTGAGTCCGGGGATCGGTTCGGTCACCGCTCGATCGTGCCCGCGTGCGGGGGTCGGCGCTTCCGCCGTCAGGTCGAATTCCGTCCCGGGGCCTCCGCCTTTCGGCCGATCTCAGGCGGCGGCGAGGTCGCGCGGCACCTCCAGCTGGTCGCGCGCCTCGATCACGGCGTCGACGCGGGCGGCGTAGGCCTCGACGGCGGCGGTGCGCTCGTCGGCGCGCCAGGCCAGGCCGTAGCGGACCTGCGGCGCGTCGATGACCTGCACGTACGCGATGCCGGGCCGGGGCTGGTGGACGGCAGTGTGGGCGCCGGTGAGCATGGCGCCCTTGCCCGCCGCGACGAGCATCAACGCCTCCTGGAGGCTGGTGGTGCCGGGCCCGGCGGGGATCGGGCGGCCGCCGGGGGTGCGCCGGGGCGGGCGGCGGTAGTCGGGGACGTCGCCTTCGATCTGGAGGAGCGCGGTCTCGGCGAGGTCGTCCATGGTCAGCCAGGGCCGGGACGCGAACGGGTGGCTCACGGGGACGGCCAGGACGCCGGCCTCGCTGAGCAGGGTCGGGCCCTTCCCGAGGTCGTCCTCGCGTACAGGGAGCTCCATGAACTGCACGTCGTAGTAGCGGTCGCGCAGCTGCGCGAACGGATCGGTGTACGACATCTCGCAGATCTCCACGGCCAGTTCGGGATAGGCCGCGCGGAGGTCGTCGGCCGCGCGGATCGCGATCTCGCCGGTGAGCGAGTCGGCGAAGCCGACGCGGAGGGTCCCGCCGATGCCGCGCGCGGCCGCGGCGGTGCGGGCGAGGGCGCGTTCGATCGCGCGGTGGTGCGGCTCGACCTCCTCGCGGAAGCGCGCGCCCAGCTCGGTGAGGGCGACGCTGCGGCTGGTGCGCTCGAACAGGGGCGCGCCGAGGCGGCGTTCGAGACGCTGCACCAGCTGTGAGACGCGGGCGCGCGAGAGGCGCATCCTCGTCGCGGTGCGGCCGAAGTGCAGCTCCTCGGCGAGGATGAGAAAGCATTCGAGCTCGTCGCGTTCCACGGGTTCCTCCGAATCGGTAAGCCTGAATTACCGAACGTTGCGTTCTTCGCCGTTGTTCCCGGACGCGGGCGGATCGATGATTGCCGGGCTGAGGAAACCACCGATTCCCAAGGAGTCAACTGTGAAAGCCCGTGAATGGGGTGTGCTGCTCGTCCTTTCAGGAGCGATCTTCCTGGAGGGCATCGACATCGCCATGCTCAACATCGCCCTGCCCTCGATCCGCACCGACCTCGGCCTCTCGACCGGGTCGCTGCAGTGGGTCGTGAGCGCGTACGTGCTCGGCTACGGCGGCTTCATGCTGCTGGGCGGGCGCGCCGCCGACATCCTGGGCCGCCGCCGCGTGTTCCTGGCCGCGCTCCTGGTGTTCCTGCTGTTCTCCGGGCTCGGCGGGCTCGCCGAGAACGGCGCGACGCTCATCGCGGCCCGGTTCATCACCGGCCTGGCCGCCGCGTTCATGACGCCCGCCGGGCTGTCGATCATCACGACCGGGTTCGAGGAGGGCCCCAAGCGCGACCGCGCGCTCATGGTCTACGGCGCGATCGGCGCTGGCGGGTTCACGCTCGGCATGGTCATCGGCGGCCTGCTCACGGCGCTCGACTGGCGCTGGGTGTTCTTCATGCCGGTGGGCCTGTCGCTGGTGCTGCTGGTCGCGGCCGTGCTGCTCATCCCGAAGGCGGCGCGGCCGGAGCGGGACGGCCAGCGCTTCGACCTCCTCGGCGGCCTGACCATCACCGCGGCCGTGGTGCTGCTCGTGCTCGGCGTCGAACGCGCTTCGCATGTCAGTCTGGAGTGGACGGTCGGGACGGTCGCGGCGAGTATCGCGCTGTTCGCGGTCTTCGCGGCGGTCGAGAAGCGCCACCCAGCCCCGCTGGTGCGGCTCGGCATCCTCAAGTCCGGATCCCTGTTGCGGGCCAACCTGATCGGGATGTTGTTCATGGCCGGGTTCTTCGGCTTCCAGTTCCTGGTCGTGCTGTACCTGCAGGAGCTGCGCGGCTGGTCGACCATCGAAGCGTCCCTGGCGATGCTCGTCATCGGCATCGACGTGGCGCTCGCGCCGACTGTGACGCCGAAACTGGTGCGGCGCTTCGGGAACGCGAAGGTGCTGCTCGCCGGGCTGGCGTTCGCGGCGCTCGCGTTCGGGCTCTTCCAGACCGCCGGGGCGGACACGTCCTACGTCGGGATGCTGCCGAGCCTGGTCGCGATGGGCCTGGCGTTCACGCTGGCGTACGGGCCGCTGACCATCATCGCCACCAACGGGATCGACGAGTCGGAGCAGGGGCTCGCAGGCGGGCTGCTGTACACCTCGTTCCAGTTCGGCGCGGCCCTCGGACTCGCGGGCGTCGCGGCCGTCAACGTCGCGGCCACCGCTTCGGGCGAGCCGGGCGCGCTGCTCGACGGCTACCGGGCGGCGTTCCTGGTGCCGCTGGCGGCGGCGGTGATCGCGGTGGTCATCGGCGCGTTCAACCTCCGCGGGAAGGCCGCTGCGGCGCAGCGGGAACCGGAGCTCGCGAACGCCTGAACACGGACCGGCCGCGGCTGCGGAGCCGCGGCCGGTTCGCGCCGTTCAGCGGGCGAACGGCCCGTCGAGGGCGGCCCACTGCAGGAGCATGACGGTCTTCGCATCGGCGATCTCGCCGGTGCGGATCATGCTGCGGGCCTTGTCGAACGGCAGCTCGACGACGGTGATGTCCTCGCCTTCGGCGGCGATGCCGTGCGAGCGGTCTTCCGGTGCGGCCTCGTAGGGCGCGGCGAAGAAGTGCACGCGTTCGGTGACCGAGCCGGGGCTCATGTAGACGGCGAAGACGGGCTGGACCTCGCCGACCCGGCACCCGGTCTCCTCGGCGGCCTCGCGGCGGATCGCGGTCTCGGGGTCGTCGTCGTCCAGGAGCCCGGCGGCGGTCTCCAGGAGCATCCCGTCGGGGTGGCCGTTGACGTAGGCGGGCAGACGGAACTGCCTGGTGAGCAGGACCGTGCGGCGGCTTTCGTCGTACAGCAGGAGGGTCGCGCCGTCGCCGCGGTCGTAGGTCTCGCGCTGCTCCTGGCTCCAGTGCCCGTCGCTGTGCTGGTAGTCGAAGGTGGTCTTGCGCAGGACGTACCAGTCGCTGGAGAGCAGTTCGACGTCGCGGATGCGCACGCGCGCATTGCCGTCGAGGTCGCGGCCCTGCCGGTCGAGGCCGGTGCGCCCGCGCCGGTCGGGAGTGTCGACGCCCGCGGTCATCGGGTCGCCCCGGTCGTGAGTGCGATGGTCATGGTGACTCCTTAGACGAGATGGGTTTCGACGCCCGATTCACGGAGCGCGCGCAGCGTGGGCGGGCCGCCCGGGTGCGTGGCGTCGTCGCCCGCGGCTGCGTCGGTGACGAACTCGTGCACCGCTTCGAGCGGGGCGACGCGGCTGAAGGCGCGCACGCCGAGCTTGGTGGCGTCCGCGACCGCGACGGTGCGGGCGGACTGGTCGAGGCCGACCTGTTTGACGGCGGCGTCGTCCAGCGAGAACTCCGACCAGCCGTGGTCGGCGTGGACGCCGCCGATGGACATGATGAAGGTGTCGAAGGTCAGGGACGCCAAGGTGCGCAACGCGAGCGGGCCGACGAGCGACCGTTCGCCCGGCCGGGAGCGGCCGCCGACGACGAGCAGTTCGATGCCGGGCTTGTCGGCCAGCGCCACGGCGGCCTGGAGGCTGAGGGCGGCGACGGTGAGCGGGCCGCGCGCGGCCAGGTGCTCGGCGACGTGCACCGTCGTCGTCCCGGCGTCGAGCAGCACCCGCGACCCGGGCTCGATGAGGGCGGCGGCCTGCGCGCCGAGCCGGTCCTTCGTCGCCGCCTGCCAGGACGCGCGCACGGCGTACCCGTCGTCCTCGTCCAGCGTTCGGTTGGCGACGGCACCGCCGCGCACGCGGCGCACGAAGCCGCGCTGCTCGAGTTCGTCGAGGTCGCGGCGCACGGTCATCTCGGAGACGCCGAGGCGCTGCGCGAGCTCGGCGACGGAGACGCGGTCGGCGCCCTGCACCAGGCGCAGCGTCAGGTCGAGGCGGTCGGCGGTACCCATGCCCCGAACTTAACAGACTGATGTTCAAACGAACAATGTGATGTTCGAACTACGGGAGCGGGTCCCCCGGCCTGACCAGGCCGGTCTGGTATGCGATGACCACGAGTTGGGCGCGGTCGCGGACGCCGAGCTTCGTCATCGCCCGGTTGACGTGCGTCTTCGCGGTCAGCGGGGAGAGGTAGAGCTTCGCGGCGATGTCGTCGTTCGACAGGCCGTGAGCGGCCAGCGCGAGGACCTCGCGTTCGCGTTCGGTCAGGGCCGCAAGCGGTTCGGGGCTCGGGAGCGGGCCGGGCTCGTTCTGGCTGAGGAAGCGGCCGATCATGCCGCGCGTCGCCTTCGGCGACAGGAGGGCCTCGCCGGAGGCGACGACGCGGATGGCGCGCACCAGGTCAGCGGGCTCGACGCCCTTGCCGAGGAAGCCGCTCGCGCCCGCGCGCAGGGCCAGGACCACGTTGTCGTCGTTCTCGAACGTCGTGAGGACGAGGATGCGCACGCCCGCGAGGTCGTCGTCGGCGGCGATCCGCTTCGTCGCCTCGATGCCGTCGACCTCGGGCATGCGGATGTCCATGAGCACCACGTCGGCGCGTTCGGAGCGGGCGAGCTCGACCGCCTCGCGGCCGTTGACCGCCTCGCCGACCACTTCGAGGTCGGGTTCGGAGCCGATGATCATGGCGAAGCCCGCGCGGATGAGCGCCTGGTCGTCGGCCAGCAGGACTCGGATGGTCACGGCGTCTCCTTCGCGGGCAGTTCGGCGTGCACGGCGAAGCGGCCGTCCACGATCCCCGCAGTGACGGTACCGCCGGTCGCGGCGGCCCGCTCGCGCATGCCCACCAGCCCGTAGCCCGAACCGGTCGCGTTGGCGCCCTTGCCTATGGCGTTGCCGACGTCGATCTGCACCGACTCCGGCCCGTACGCGATGGCGAGGTCGGCGCGGCCCGTCCCGTACTTCTGCGCGTTCGTCAGCGACTCCTGCACGATCCGGTACGCGGCCAGGTCGACCACCGCTGGCAGGTCGCGCGCGGTGCCGCTCTGCCGGTGCTCGACCTGCAGCCCGGCGGCCGCGAAGGAGTCGAGGAGGTCGGCGAGCCGGGCGAGGCCGCGCGTCGGCTCGGTCGGCTTGTCGTCGCCGGGCTCCTCGGGGCTGCGCAGCACGCCGACCACCGCGGCGAGCTCCTGCATGACCGTGTCGGCCGCGCGGCGGATGTGGACCAGCGCCGGGCCGACCGCCTCAGGGCGCGTCTCCAGCACGTGCGCGGCCGCGCCGGCCTGGACGTTGATGACCGCGATGTGGTGGGCCACAACGTCGTGCAGTTCACGGGCGATCCGCAGCCGCTCCTCGGCGACGCGTCGGCGGGCCTCCTCTTCGCGGGTCTCCTCAGCCCGGCGGGCGCGCTCCTCGACCTCGTCGATGTAGGCGCGGCGGCTGCGGGTCGCGTCGGCGATCGCGATGATCGCGATCGACCAGGCGGCGGAGCCGAGGGTGCTGGGCGACAGCCAGCCTTCGTCGCCGAACAGTCCGGCGGCGAGGAACATGGCCGCGATGCTGGCACCCGCGACCAGCCACGCCCGGCGCCGGTTCGTGCGCCGCGCGAACGTGTACCCGACGAAGAACCAGGTGAGCAGCAGCAGCGGGTAGCGGTTCCCAGTGGCCGCGAAGATGCCGATCAGGACGATCGTGTCGGCGATGAGCAGCCGCTCGGGCCAGCGCCGCCGCAGCGAGAGGCAGGCGAGCGCCGTGATGCCAGCGATGACGTGGACCGCGGCGGGGAAGTCGACCTGGTCGGGGCGGGGGCCGTGCCCGCCCTCGTCGTCGCCGAGGAAGTAGCCGGCGAAGAACAGCCCGACGAGCGCGACCGCGAAGACCGTGTCGATGAGCGTCGCGTGCCGCTGCCGCCACGCCCGTGCCTTCCCCCATGCCATGGCGGAATCGTATCCGGACGCGTACGCGCAGGTCATCGTCCGCGCGCAGTAACCGCTGGCCGCGAAGGTACCGCAACCGCAGTAGGGCGACGGCCCGCCGTCGGAGGACGACGATTACAGGCCCCGGATCCGAGACTTGACCGCATGATCGAAGTACACGACCTCACCAAGCGCTACGGCGACAAGACCGCCGTCGACGGTCTCACCTTCACCGTCAAGCCCGGCATCGTCACCGGCTTCCTCGGCCCGAACGGCGCCGGGAAGTCCACCACCATGCGGATGATCCTCGGCCTCGACCGGCCGACCTCCGGCACCGCCACCGTCAACGGCCGGCCGTACGAGGACCACCCGGACCCGCTCCACCAGGCGGGCGCGCTGCTCGACGCGAAGGCCGTCCACACTGGACGCAGCGCGTACCGGCACCTGCACGCCCTGGCCGCGACCACCGGCATCCCGAAGTCCCGCGTCGACGAGGTCATCGACATCGTCGGCCTCCACCAGGTGGCCCGCAAGCGGGTCGGCGGCTTCTCGCTCGGCATGGGCCAGCGACTCGGGATCGCCTCGGCGCTCCTGGGCGACCCCGACGTCGTCATCCTCGACGAGCCGACGAACGGCCTTGATCCCGAGGGTGTGCTGTGGATCCGCAACCTGATGCGTGATCTCGCTTCACAAGGACGCACCGTGTTCGTCTCTTCACACCTCATGAGCGAAATGGCGCTCACGGCCGAGCACCTCATCGTGATCGGCAAGGGCCGCATGATCGCCGACACCTCGGTGAGCGGCTTCATCGAGAACGCCGCCAACGAGAGCGTCCGGGTCCGCTCGCCCCACGCGAGCGCGCTCCACGACCTCATCGCCGGGCCCGGAACCACGGTCCTCAGCGTCGACCGGGGCCTGTTCGAGGTCACCGGCATGAGCGCCGAGGACATCGGCGACCGCGCCGCCGCGGCGGGCATCGCCGTCCACGAGCTCACCGTCGTCCGCCCCTCCCTGGAGGAGGCCTTCATGGAGCTCACCAAGGACGCCGTCGAATACCAGTCCACCCTGATCGGAGAAGCACGATGACCACGGCAATCCTCGAACCGGCCACGGCCCGCGCCGCCCGGCCCCGCAAGCGGGTCAACCAGGCCCGCGTCGTCAAGAGCGAGTGGATCAAGTTCTGGTCCGTGCGCTCCACCTGGATCACCCTCGTCGTCTCCGTCCTCCTGCTCGTCGGGTTCGGCCTGCTCGCCTCGTCGATGTTCGGCGACGGCTCCGACCCGGGCGGCCCTCCCGGCAACGAGCCCACGGACCCGGTCGGCGCCAGCCTCACCGGCACCAACTTCGCGATCCTCGCGTTCGGCACGCTCGGCGTGCTGCTCACCGCGGGCGAGTACTCGACGGGCATGATCCGCTCCTCCGTCGCGGCCGTCCCGAAGCGGCTGCCGGTGCTGTGGGCCAAGATCGCGGTCTTCACCGCCGTGGTCTTCACCGTCGCGCTCGCCGCCTCGGCGATCGTGTTCACCGCGGGCCAGGCCATCATCGGCGACGGCGGCGCGTCCTGGTCCGACCCGGGCGTCGCCCGCGCCGTGATCGGCACCGCGGGCCTGCTCACCGGCTCGGGCCTCCTCGGCCTCGGGCTCGGCGCCCTCATGCGCTCCACGCCCGGCGCGATCACGACCCTGTTCGGCGTCATGTTCCTGCTGGCCATGGTGGCCGCGCTGCTGGTGCCGGACAGCTGGAGCGAGGTCGTGCAGTACCTGCCGTCCGAGGCGGGCAACGCGTTCACCGCGGTGACGCAGGCGGAAGGCACGCTCTCGCCCGCGGCCGGACTGGCCGTGTTCGGCGGCTACATCGCCGCGACGATCGGCGCGGCCGCCTGGCGCATCAAGCGCTCCGACGTCTAGCAAGGGGGCAGAAGCCGCCGACCGCGCATCGCGGTCGGCGGCTTCGGCGTCCCCTCCTGTTCACGTCGGGCCCTTAGGCTCTGCCCGTGAACGAACCTCGCACCCTGCGGTGCCGCGCCGCCGTCGGCCGGAAGCTCCTGGCCGTGGTCCTGCTCGGCTACTTCTCGGTCGCCGTGCCGGTCTACCTGGTCATGGCGGGCAACGACGAAGGCGTCGTCGAGACCCTGCTGGGCGGCTGCCTGTACGTCGTGATCGTCGCGGCCGCCGTCGGCAACGCGTTCGGCCTGCGCTGCAGGATGATCCTCGACGCCGAGGGCGTCACCTTCGTCCAGAGCGCGGGCGAGATCCGGGTGGCCTGGAACGACATCACAGCGATCGAGGTCGGCGGCGACGCCCACACCTGGGAGGTCGAGATCCGAACGGCCACAGGCAGCCACCGCCCCAGCGCCCTGAAATGCCTCCGCTGGTTCGGCCACCCCAGGTCGCTTCGCGAGGCGGTCGAGACCCTCGAGCGGTACCGCCTCGCGGCTGGTGAGGCGTAGCGCGCTCGTACTCGATTCGCAGCCCGCAAGGCGGTCGGGGTCCTCGCTACGGCTCCTTCGGCTGGAACGACACGGCGCTCCCGCCTACGGCCCCGACCCGAACGGGCGGGCCTGCGGCGTCGCCGCTGACGGTCAGGCCGGTCGGATGCGGCGCACCAGCTCCGGCGGCAGCGGGTAGCGGCGCTCGGGCGGCAGCAGTCGTTGGGCCTTCGCGGCCCCGCCCTTCTGGATCTGGTCGGCGGCCTTGCGGACCTGCGGTGTCAGGTCGGTCAGCTCGACGACCCACTCCTCGACGAACGTGCGGATGAGGTGGCGGCCGATGCCGACCTGGATGCTGTAGTGGTTGAGCGCGGCCCCGCGCGCCGACCGCTCGGGGTCCCACTGGACGTGCACTGCGGCCTTCGCGAGCGCGGCCGGGTCGCCGGTGGTGAGCGCGCTGTTCGCGATCGCCTCCTCCCAGCCGTCGCGGGTCATGCGGACAGCGAGGATCCGCTCCTGCCCGGACTTGCGGGCCCAGTTGCTGCGGTGCATGAGCCACAGGAACGACGGCTTGATCCACGTCATCCGGTTGAACGAGAACGGCGCGGTGAACCGCCCGGCCCGCAGCGCGGCGTCGGCGATCGCGGGCGAGTACGCCTGGTAGACGACGATGGTGCGGGCGTCGAAGTCGGCGCGGATGTCGTACTGGGAGTCCATGCCCCGCAGCGTGTCACCGCCGTCGCCGCGAAGGCAATCCTTTTAGGCGAGTGCGCGTTCGAGCAGCGCGGCCGCGCCGGGGTCGTGGGCGGCGAGGACCGTGAGGCCGGGGAGGCGTTCGCGCAGGGCGTTGACATCGGCTGCGGCCCTGGCCATCTGGCGCTTGTCGCCGATCCCGGGCAGCTTCCCGGCGGCGAGCAGGTCGGCGTCGTAGGTGAGGTCGCCGACCATGAGCAGCGGCCGTCCCGGGCCGCGCACGAGCATCGACAGCGAACCGGGCGTGTGCCCGGGAGTCGGCAGCAGCGTCAGCGCGCCGTCCCCGAAGAGGTCGAAGCCGGTGGTGAACGGCTCCAGTTCGGGGTCGTCGAGGGGTGTGAAGTCGACCGGATGCCATTGCAGCCCAGGCAGGTCGATGTGGCGCGGCAGCAGCCCGCGCGTCTCGGGCAGCGGCCGGTCGATGGATTCCAGCTCTGCGCGGCTGATGAGGATCTCGGCATGGCCGAGCTCCCGCAGGCCGCCGATGTGGTCGTGGTGCAGGTGGGAGATGACGGCCTTGTCGATGTCCGCGACCTGGTAGCCCAGTCTCGCCAGCTGGCCCGGCAGCGTCTCGTCCTCGCCGATGTCGGACCGGGCGATCCGCGAGTAGATCAGTCCGGACGGGCCGGACGGGAAGTACCCGGGATCGGTGACCGCGCCCCGGTCCTGCCCGGTGTCGAACAGCACCAGGCCGTCCCGGTGCTCGACGACGAAGACGTTCACCGGCCGGGGCGCCGTCCACCGCGTCGACGTGAACAGCCAGAAGTAGCTGTTCTTCCATGTCGGCCCGACATGCTCGGGATGAATCGAGACCGACCCGGTGCTGAGGACCGAGACGCGGCGGACGGGATGCTGCGGGTTCATGGCGCTCCATGCGAAAGGGGTTGCCCCGCAGCCTACTCAGCGTGGCCGGTTCACCCCGCCGGGTTCACCGACTGGGACCGGTACCCGCCTGCGGCCACCGCTGCCGCGATGCCGCCCTGGACCGGCCGAGGCTCGGTCGGCAGGAGCGCGACGAGGTCCGTGCGCGCCGCCTCGGACCATCCGGCCTTGATGTTCGCGAAGATCGAGAGCGTGTGAGTGACCTGGTAGGGCAGGAGTCCGCTTCCTTGCAGGCCTTCCCTGGCGTCGGTGATGGAGACGTCCCGGTACTCGACTTCGCGGCCGAGCGCCTCGGTGAGGGCTTCCGCGATCGCCTTGCCGCCGATCGCTTCGGGGCCTTCGAGCTCGTAGGTCTTGCCTGCGTGGCGGCTCCGGCCGCCCGCCGCCAGGTCGCGGTCCGACTCGGCCGCGACGCGGACCGCGACGTCCGCCAGGTCCTCCTTGGCGACCACCGAGATCCGTCCGTCGCCGAACGGGGCGGCGAACACGCCGGTCTCGGCGGCGGACGCCGCACCGGCGACGGCCAGGCCGACCGGGACCTCCGCGTAGAGGCCGTTGCGCAGGATCGTGACATCGAAGGGGCCCTTGGCAAGGCGGTCCTCGGTCCAGCGGTGGGGCAGCGCGATGGTCATGCGCTCGCCGGAGGCCGCGAGGCTCGTGTAGATCACGTGCTTCACGCCTGCGGCGGCCGCGGCGTCGGCCGCGGCCCCGTGGCGCGCAAGCACGATGTCGTCCTCGGCGTACCCGGCGGAGATGAGAACCAGGACGTCGACGCCCTTGAAGCCCTCCGCGAGGGACGCGGGGTCGTCGAAGTCGATGCGGCGCGCAGTGACGCCGTCGCCTTGGCGCGTGCCCGGCACGACCTCGACGTCGTCCACGGCTTTCAGTCCGTCGAGCACGAGGCCGCCGAGTCCGCCCGATACGCCGGTCACGAGAATCATGGTGAGGGTTCCTTGCCTTGTAGGGTTCCGAGTGCGGTCCGATTATCGGCACGCGAACGCGGAATCCGAAAGGAGGCACTTCGGTGTCTGCCACGAACACGGCGGTAAGCGCCCAGGCTAAGAACCCTGCCGCTCTGGGGCCCTGTGGCGATGACGACTGCGGGATCCGGGACGTGCTCGACCGCTTGGGCGACAGGTGGACCGTCCTCGTCGTCGTCGAGCTCGCGAAGGGCGTGCGCCGCTTCCGCGAGCTCGAGCGGGCGATCCCCGGGATCTCGCAGCGGATGCTGACGCTGACCACGAAGCGCCTCTGGCGCGACGGCCTCGTCGAGCGGACTGTCCACCCGACGATCCCGCCGCAGGTCGACTACCGGCTCACGCCCATGGGCCGCAGCCTCGCCGGAATGATCACCGGCCTCGCCGACTGGTCCCGCGACCACAAGTCCGAGATCGCGGCAGCCCGCGAGTCCTGGGACGCCGACCACGAATCGCCGGAGCGCGCCTGATCAGCGGCCTTCAGAACCCCATTGGGGGCCGGAGTGATTCCAGAGGCCGCCTTGAGGAAGCTCCTCGACGACCGGAACGCCCTTGCCGCTGGCGTTGACGAGCTTCGCGATGCGATGACTGCTGGTCACGCCTGCGCTGATAGACCATGACCGCAAGCGCGGCTTCACCTTCGAGTGCGGCGTGGCCCGGTACGGGCGGACCGGTGGGAACAGGCCATAGTTGTCGTACGTGAAGTCGTCTGCCGTGCTGATGGCGACCATCGTGGTCCGCTCGCCACCGGTCATGTTGTGCCAGATGACCACGCCGTTCGCGTCCTCCCACCGCACGAAGATCCGGCTGCTGCCAACGCCCGAGCGCAGCGTGATGCCGTCCGCGTCTGTCTCGATCACGGGAATGCCGCAGATGATCCTCAAGTGCATCGCCACCGCGAGGACCCCGATCGTGACTCCCATGAAGACCACGGCAGCAGGGGCGTTTCCGAGGATGGTGAGGACAGGGGCCGCCAGGAACAGCGCCGAGGCCACGAAGGCGAAGATGCCTGGATTGAACAGGATCCGGCCGTATTCCGGTTCCTGGACAGGGGGTGCGCCAGGACCTTCGGGGGGCGGGAGGGGCATGTGCCGATCCTATTGGAGCGGCCGCCACTCCGCGGGACACGCGATCGGGCGACCCTTGGCCAAGGGGTCGGCCAAGGGTCGCCCGCCGCCGCAGCACGCCTGAGCGATCCGGCCTCGGACCAACCAAGGCCTCGTCACTTCGGCAGGCGACGCAGTCGCTGTCGCTGTCGCAGATCGATCTCGCTCGGGTTCAAGCGGGCAGCGACGAAGAGGTAGCGACCGGGCGAGGCCGGACGGTGGCCTCGGGCCGGTTTGTGGGCGGGGCGCGACACTCCCGACCGCGTGGGTCGGTGCTCTTCTGTTCCCTTGCGGCGCAGTGATTCCTGGGCGGAACGTGAGTTGTTTGCACACGTGTGGGTGATGACAGTCCGGGGCTGTTCGGGGGACAATTGAGGTACGTACAGGGACAAGGAATTCGTACAGGTGACGGGGTAGGTGCAAGCAGACTAAGCCAAGCCTCTGGCCGATCCGACAAACCGACTTGTTCCGAGGCTGCGACCCGGTAAGCGAGGGTTCTCCCCCAGTTGGGGGCGCTGATCTCATCCCCGTGCTATCGGACCGCAGCTGTCCGGCTCTCGACGGGCCGTGACTGGGTGGACGGTTTCCTGGAAGGGATCACCCCGCCAGTAGGCGTTGCCTCACTCGGAGGCATTCGCGAGTCAAGCAAGACCCGCCAGCGTTGGCGGCGATACCCGACCAGGCAATAGAGGACCTGGCCGGGCAGCAACCGACGTTCATGGCGACACCACCGCCAGCGCAAACTGCGGTGCCCGGCCGGGTGATCAAGGACCCTGCCACCGGCAACGCACGCTGCGGATGGCCCGCAAGATCGCTACGCCGTGGGGAGGAAGACGCGCATTGTCACGCTGCCTCGCTGGGCCCAGCGGTGATACGGGATGAGCCGGAGTTCTGTCGGTTCGACAGAGGAGTTCATCCGCCGCAACGTCGACCGGTACGGGAGACCAGGGTTCGGGGAGGCAGGTGCGGGGGCCGAGGATGCTCGGACCACCGCTCCATCTGACTCGAAGCGGGGCGGGTGTGCGGGGTCGACGCGGAGGGTTTCGATCGCGTGTCCTTCGGGGAGGTCGGTCGATTCGGCGCACAGGACAAGTGGGCCGCGTTCGACTGCGACGCAAGCCCTTACGGCGTCGATGCGCTCGTCGGGCCAGGTGAACCGGGGCTCCACAGGGAGGCTGAGTTCGATGACTCGGCCGACCTTCAACGGGTCTCGGACCTCGGCCCAGCCGGGTTCGACCGCGTAGGCCGCCGACTCGTTGGCGAGGCTCGCGCCTTCGGCCCAGTGCGGGATGCGGAGGCGGAGTTCGACGGGAGTGCCGGGAGCTTCCAGGACTTCGATGCGGATGGTTCCGTCGTGCGGGTACTCGGTGGTGATGCGCAGGGCCAAGGTTCCGTCGCCCGTCTCGATCCGCATGTCGCCGTTGGCGTACTGGAGCAGCGAGATCCGGTGGCCTTCGACGGAGGCGGCGTAGGCCTGCCAGCTCGCGAGAGTGCGGGCGAGGTTGGTCGGGCAGCAGGAGACGTCGAACCAGGGGGCGCGGACCCCGCCTTCGGCGCGGGGGTTGACCTCGTTGGGGCGGACATCCGCTGCGGCGCTGCGCTGGTGGAGCGGGTTGGCGTAGAAGAAGGCCTTCCCGTCCTCAGCCGGGGACGCGGCGATGACGTTGTAGAAGGTGCGTTCCATGAGGTCGGCGTAGCGCACTTCGCCCGTCGCGAGGTAGAGCCGCCACGAGACCATGTTCGAGGCGATGCCCGCACAGGTCTCACAGTAGGCGCGGTCCGGCGGGAGCTCCCAGTCCTCGCCGAAGCCCTCGTCCTGGTGGCGCGAGCCCATGCCGCCGGTGAGGTAGGTACGCCGCTCGACGCTTCGCTTCCATTGGTGCTCAACGGCCTTGAGCAGATCGGAGTCGTCAGTGTCGATCGCGACGTCGACCGCTCCGGCGGCCAGGTAGAGCGCCCGCACCGCGTGCCCGCGCCAGGCGTCGGCTTCGCGGACCGGAATGTCGTCCTGGAAATAGGAGGAGTCGAGCAGCGTGACGGGCTTCAACGTACCCCGCCCGCGCCGTTCGATGAAGAGCCGCGCCTGCTCGGTGTAGCGGGGTTCGCCCAGCGCGCGGCCCAGTTCGGCCAGGCCGACCTCGATCTCGGGGTGTCCGCAGATGCCGTCCCGCCCATCGGCGCCGAAGGTGCGGCAGACTTCGTCCGCCGCACGCCTCGCCACCTCGACCAGCTTGTCCTCGCCGACCGTCCGGACCCGCGCGACGGCGGCCTGCAGGAGGTGCCCGGTGCAGTACAGCTCGTGCCCGGACGACAGGTCGCTGTACCGTTCCGCCTGCCCTGCATGGCCGTAGCAGGTGTTGAGGTAGCCGTCGTCGTCCTGCGCGGCGGCCACGCGTTCGGTCAGCGCCGTGAAGACCTCATCGGCCCAGCTCGAACCCGTCCGCCCGTGCTCCCAGGCCAGGGCCTCCATGAGCTTGTAGATCTCCGAGTCGGAGAACTGCCAGCCGGGCCGCTCGCCGCCCGTGCCGCCCTGCGCGACGCGGTCGAAGTTCGCGATCCAGCCGAGGCGCTCCATCCACTCCAGACAGTGCTGGAGCGTGGCGGCGGTGTTGACGGCCTGGAGGCCGCCCCAGAATCCGCCGTCGAGCCGGAACTCGCCGAGGCCGAGCCCCCGCAGGCCGCCGGGCGGGTCGACGGGGACGATGTCTTCTCGCACTGGTTCAGTCCTTCACGGCCCCGGCGGTCACGCCGGCGGCCACATATCGTTGGGCGAC
Organism: Glycomyces sp. NPDC048151; assembly: GCF_043202775.1. Classification (NCBI taxonomy): domain Bacteria; kingdom Bacillati; phylum Actinomycetota; class Actinomycetes; order Glycomycetales; family Glycomycetaceae; genus Glycomyces; species Glycomyces sp. NPDC048151. Next base: position 74,391 of record NZ_JBIDBB010000012.1, read on the forward strand.
GACCAGGAGGATCGCCGCGGGGAGCGACGCGACGACGGCGGTGGCCATGATCGCGTTCCACTGTGTCGTGTTGTTGCCGATGTACTGGTAGATCCCGAGGGTGATCGGCACGTACTCGCTGGAGCGGCTGAGGGTCGAGGCGAAGATGAAGTCCGACCACGCCCACAGGAACGCGAAGAGCGACACGGTGAGCGTCGAGTTGCGGCTCACCGGCAGCACGATCTTGGTGAACGTGCCCCAGGCCCCGGCCCCGTCGACGCGGGCGGCCTGGATGAGCTCCTTGGGGATGCCCGCCATGAACGTCGTGTAGAGCAGCACTCCGAAGGGGACGGCGATGGTCGAGTCGGCGATGATGAGGCCCCACACCGTGTTCAGCATCCCCAGCCGCACATAGATCGCGTAGAACCCCATGGCCATGACGACCGCGGGGATCATCTGCGCGACCAGCAGCAGGAAGTTGAGCGCCTTCCCGCCGCGCAGGTTGAGGATCGCGAGCGCGTACCCGGCCGGTGCGGCGATGACGACGGTGAGCAGGACGCAGCCCAGGCCGATGCCCAGGCTCGTGCCGAGCGCCGGGAGCTGCTGCCCCAGTGCGGACTCGAACCCCTCGAACGTCGGGTGGACGGGGAACCAGTTGGTCTGGCGCAGTTCGTTCGTCGGCGTGAGCGAGACGTTCACCATCCAGTAGACGGGGAACAGCATGATCGCGGTGAAGACGACCCCGAGGCCGGTCTTCCACCAGGTCCTGGAGGCGGTCATCGGCGTTCTCCGTTCCGCTGGATGCGCAGGTGGACGAAGCCGAAGACGAGCGCGATGACGATGAGCAGGTTGCCGATCGCGGCGGCGGGCGAGAAGTCGGGCTGCCCGGTGCCGAACGCTTCGCGGTACGACCACACGGCGAGGGTGAGCGAGGAGTCGCCGGGCCCGCCGGTGGTCATGATCCAGATGACGTCGACGACTTTGAGCGTGTAGATGAAGCCGAGGAGCAGCGTGATCGCGGAGACGGGGCGCAGGAGCGGCAGCGTGATGTGCCAGAACTGCTCACGCGCGTTCGCGCCGTCCAGGGACGCGGCCTCGTAGGTCTCCGGCGGGATCTGCTGGAGTCCTGAGTAGAGGATGACGAGGTTGAACGGGATGCCGAGCCAGATGTTGGCGATGATGACGGCGGTGAGCGCGGTGTCGGGCGAAGTGAGCCAGTTGACCTGCTCGCCGCCGAACGCCTCGATCACGGAGTTGACGATCCCGTTCTCGCTGTTGAGCATCCACGCCCAAGTGGACGAGGAGACGATGAGCGGCAGGAGCCACGGCACGAGGAACAGCGCGCGCAGGACGCCCGACAGCCGGAAGTGGTTGCGGAAGAACACCGCCAGTGCGAGCCCGATCGCGTACTGGAACGCGATGGAGACGACGGTGAACAGCGCCGTGTTGAGCACGGCGGTGCCGAAGGACGCCGACCCAAAGACCTCCGCGTACTTGCTGAGGCCCGCGAATTCGGGGTCGCCCTGGACGAAGGCGCGCACGGTGTAGTCGTGGACGCTGAGCTCGATGTTGCGCCACAGCGGGTACGCGTAGAAGACGAGCAGGTAGGCGAGGAGCGGCGCGGCGAATCCGATTGCGGTCCAACGCGACGCGCCGTTGCGGCGGCGGGCGCCCGGGCCGGGTGCGGCGGGCCCTGGGCCCGCCGCACCGGTGCCGGACGCACGGCCGGTCTGGGTGACCGAGGTCGTGGTCATGGCGACTCCGTCTTATTCGGTGGCCGCGGCGGCGTCAGTCTGCGCCTGGGCCAGGGCGTCGGCCGGGGTGGCCGAGCCGGAGAGGGCGTTCTGGACGGCGGTCCAGAGCGCTTCGGAGATCATCGGGTAGTCGGTGCCGAGGTTGTCGCTGGTGCGGCCCTTGGCGCCGCGCACGGCGTCGACCCAGGGCTGCAGCTCGGGCTGGGCCTCCAGCAGCGCGGTCTGGCCGTCGGCCGTGGGCGGGATGTAGTAGGCGAAGGTCGTGGCGGTCTCGACGAAGCCCTCGGGGGTGGTCATGCACTCCACGATCTGGCGGGTGGTGTCGTACCGCTCGGTGTCGGCCTGGACGGGGGCGACGATGAACTCGCCGCCGGTGGGTGCGGGCGCGGTGCCGCCGTTCTGGGCGGGCAGCGGGACGACGCCGGTGGCGAATCCGGCCTCGGCGGCGCTGTTGACCTGCCAGGTGCCGTTGACGGCGAAGCCGTACTCGCCGGTGAGGAACTCCTCCCAGGTGGTGTTCTGGGAGTTGGTGATCACCGAGTCGGGCGCGTAGCCCGCGTCGAGCCAGCCGGTCCACAGTTCGAGGGCGGCGACGGCTTCGGGCGAGTCGAGCTGCTTGAGGTCGGCTCCGGCGCCCCAGAACCAGGGCAGGAACTGGAAGGAGCCTTCTTCGGTGCCGATGCCGGCGAAGGTGATGCCCTTGGCGCCGTTACCGGTAACTTTCGCAAGCGCGTCGGTGAGCGTGGCCCAGTCGGTGACCGAGGCCGGGTCGACTCCGGCGGCGGTGAGCACGTCGGCGTTGTAGTAGAGCGCGAGCGTGTTGGCGCCCACGGGGATGCCATAGGTCTTGTCGTCGACGACGCCCGCGGCGAGCAGGTTCTCGTCGACGCCCGACACGTCGAGGCCGAGTTCGTCCACTGTGGTCAGCATGCCGGTGTCGGCGAGCGTCGAGACGGCCGGGTTGTCGAGCAGGATGACGTCCGGGCTGGTGCCCTCCTGCGCCGACAGGAGCGCCTGGTTGGTGAGGGCGGTGGTGTCGAACGGCGTGCGCTCGATGGTCACCCCGGCGGCGTCGCCGCAGGCGGCGACGCGCTTGGCCCAGTCGGAGTCCTCGGCGTGCTGGGGGTACGGGTCCCACCACGTGAAGGTCTCGGCGTCCTGGTCGGTGGTGCCGCCGGACGAGCAGGCGGTGGCGAACGCCAGCGCGGCGCAGGCGACGCCTGCGGCGGCGGCCTTGAAGAGGGGCTTGCGGGCTTGCATTTCTGGTTCCTCCTTGAACGGGAATTGCGGTGAGGGATGGGACTTACTGCCGGGACGCCGCAGGGGCGGCGGTTGAGCCCCTGTCGACGAGTTCTGGGTTGACGAACCGCACGACGTACGGGTCGCCGTCGGGCACCTGCCCTTCGATGCGGCGCACGAGCTGGCGGACGGCCATGCGGCCCAACCGGTCCGGGGCGCTCTCGATCGACGAGTAGGGCAGGGAGAAGGTGCGCGCGAACTCGTCGGAGTAGCGGCCGATGACCGAGAGGTCGTGCGGCGTCTCGAGGTCGCGGGAGCGCAGGACGGTGGGGAGCGCGGCGGCGGCGGCCTCGTTGTTGAGGAGGAGGCCGGTGGCGCCGGGGTGGGCGTCGAGGAGGGCGCCCAGGTCGCGGCCGATGTCGGGCTGGGTGGCGGCGCCGAACACGGTGTGGAGGGTGACGCCCTTGGCTTTCGCGGCTTGGACGGCGGCGTTCTGGAGGCGCCAGACGTAGGCGCCGCCGCGTTCGACGACGTGCTCGGGCTGGGAGACGAGGATGATCTCGCGGTGGCCGAGGCGGGCGAGGTGTTCGACCATGGCGCGGCCGGCCTCTTCGAAGTCGAGGTCGAAGACGTCGACGCCGGTGCAGTCGCGCGGGAGGCCGACGAGCGCGCCGGGCTGGGCGGCGGCGCGGAGCACGGGCAGGCGGTCGTCGTCTTCGGCGACGTTGAGGAGGACGACGCCGTCGACCATGCGGGAGTCGGTGATGCGCTTGAGCGCGCTGCGGCCGTCCGCCTCGGAGCAGAGCAGGATGTCGTAGCCGAGGTCGCGGGCGGTGTCGGTGACGCCCTGGAGGTACTGGAGCATCGCGGGCGCGAACTCGTCGGGGAGGAACTGGGCGAGGAGCCCGATGACGTTGGAGCGGGAGGTCGCGAGGGCCCGGGCTCCGGCGTTGGGGGTGTAGCCGAGTTCCGCGGCGGCCTGGCGGACCCGCATCCGCACTTCGTCGGAGACGGCGCGCTTGCCGGTCATCGCGTACGACGCGGTCGAGCGGGCCACGCCCGCGGCGCGGGCGACGTCGCCGATGTTGACCATGTGCTGCCTCCTCCGAGCCCGACGCGAATCGTCGAACCGGTTCGGAGCATAACCCCGTGACGCGGCGGACGCAAGTGAGACCTGAGGACGTTTCCCGTGTATATCCCTTCGTTATATCGAAGATCTTGCATCGAACGGGGTTCGAAACTAGCGTCAGACCTCCATCGACGTGTCGAACCGGTTCGACCTTTCGACTAGGAGCACTCATGCAATCCACCCTCAGGAAAGCGGCGACGCGGGCGGGCGTCATCGCCTTCGCGCTCGGCGCCGTCATAGCCGGGAGCGCGGTCCCGTCCCAGGCCGCGGGGCTCACGCTCACGGTGAACGTCGCCGACGTCGTGCGCCCGGCCACGCAGGTCGCCTCGGGCGGCCTCTACGGCGTCGGCTCGGACTCGCAGCCGACCACCGCGATGCTGCTGCCGCTCAACCCGACCAGCTTCACGCAGCCCGCGCCGGGCACGACCCACCTGGGCAACGGCGCGACCGAGCCGTGCTGCGACTCGCTCGACGTGGGCGACAACCTCGTGCGGGCGGGCGCGCAGCAGTTCATCCGCATGCCCGACATCTACCCGACGTTCCCGTACGACTGGCAGGGCTGGGGCGACTGGGAGTCGAAGGTCCGCACCATGGTCAACGCGCGGCTCGCCGAGACCGACATGACGAACATCCGCGGCTGGGAGCTGTGGAACGAGCCGGACTGGACCTGGCAGACCTCGGAGGCGGGGTCGTGGAACGAGGGCTGGGCGCGCACGTACAAGCTCGTCGACTCGATCGACCCGGTGACGCCGATCGTCGGCCCGAGCGACTCGTACTACAGCCACGACCGGATGGTCTCGTTCCTCACGCACGCCAAGGCCACCAACACGGTCCCCGACGTCATCGTGTGGCACGAGCTGACGGACATGGACTGGAACAACTTCGACGACCACGTCGCCGACTACCGCGCTATCGAGGACTCCCTGGGCATCTCGGACCGCCCGATCGCGATCAACGAGTACAACAGCTTCAACCAGATGGACATCCCGTCGGTCGCGCTGCACTGGATGGCGGTGCTGGAGCGGCACGGCGCCCGCGAGGCGCACCGGGCGTACTGGTTCGAGGCCGGGACGTTCGACGGGCTGTTCACGCTGCAGAACCAGCCGACCGCCTCGTACTGGCTGTACCGCTGGTACGGCGCGATGACGGGCAACATCGTGGAGACCACGCCGCAGTCCTGGCTCGACGGCGTCGCCTCGTACGACTCGACCCGCAAGATCGTGAACACGGTCTTCGGCGGCGACTACGGCAACAACACGGTGCGCGTCGAGGGACTCAGCGGCTTCGGTTCGCAGGTGCAGGTCCAGCTCCTGTCGACCCCCGGCTCCGGCAGGCACACGGCCGTGACCGCGCCGACGACGATCTCGACCACGACGATGACGGTGTCGAACGGCGCGATCTCGGTGCCGGTCAACAACATGGACGCCGAGGCGGCGTACCAGCTCGTCGTCACGCCTGTGGGCGGCCCGACCACGTCCTGGCAGCAGGTGTACGAGGCGGAGAACCAGACCGTGGTCAACGCCAACACGTTCGGGTCGGGGAACGCCTCGAACGGTTACTACGTGGGCCAGATCGACGGCTCGGCCGACATGCGCTCACAGTCCTTCGTAGACTTCACGGTGAACGTGCCGACCGCCCGCTCGTACACGATGACCATCCGCTACGCCAACGGAACGGGCGCGAACTCGACGCACGGCCTCGCCTACAACGGCAGCGCCTGGTCCACAGTGACCTATCCGCCGACGGCGGGCTGGGCGCAGTTCGGCACGGTGAACGTCACCGTCAATCTGAAGGCTGGCTACAACGTGATCCGCCTGGCCAAGGGCTCCCCGTACTTCTCGGGCGGCACGGGTTACGCCGAACTCGACAACATCAAGCTGACCTAAAGGCGCACACACGAAGCCGGGCCGCGTCTGCGACGCGGCCCGGCTGCTCGCGTGGACCTCGGTTGGTAGGGTCGTCGGCAAAACTCCTCCGAGCAGGAAAGCGGGACGGCATGGCGCTGATGGCGATATCTGCGCCCGTCGGCATCCCGGTCGGGTTGCTCTTCATCGTGTTTCCCGCGGTCGCAGCGTGCGTCTTCACCGCCCGCTTCGTGAAACGGCGGCGCACTTGGACGCACGTCACCGGGACCGTGACGAGTGTGAAGACGGTGCGGACCAGCAACGACACGACCACCACCGTCCGGTACCGCTTCACTGACGCGACGGGCGAGCAGCGCAGCGGCACCGAAACCACCCTTCGCACGCCGCGGGAAGGCAAGAAGGTCGGGGTCATGTACAACCCCGCCGATCCGAACGACAACGAACTGTCCTCGGTCGCCTTCCTCGTGCTCGTACTGCCGTTCATGATGGGCATGATCGGCTTCGGCGTCTTCATGTTCCTGTCGGGGCTGGCCGACCTGTCCGGGCAGACCCTGTAGCGCCCCTGCTCACTCGCGACCATGTCGCCTGGTCCTGCCGTTCGAACACCGACCTGCGTCCGTCGTCGTTCGCCTCGCCGACCGGGCCTCGACTCGTCAACTCAGTTCGGGGACGGTGAACACCCGGGCTTTCATGTCGCCGCCCAGGACGACCAGCAGGTTCCCCGCGAGCGCGGCGTGCTCGGGGAGGTCGGCGCCGACATCGGCCCCCGCCGACCGCTCGCCGGTCGCGGTGTCGACGACGGCGACGTCCCAGCCGCCCATGGTCGAGACCTCCATGGCGGCGAGGCCGCCGCGCACGGCGATCGCGGAGGTGAACAGCTCGCCTTCGAGGACCTGGCCGCCTTCGAAGTCGAGGATCTGCGCCGAGTCGACGGTGTCGAAGACCTGGTCGCCGTGGACGATGCCACTCGGGGTGGAGTACCAGTGGTCGTCCACGGACCATTCGACGACGGTCTCCCACACCTGCTTCCCGGTCTGGGTGTCGACCGCGATGGTCTTGTACTGGTCGTCGGCGTTGGCGTGGTCGAGCGCCGCGCACACCAGGTGCGGCCCGCACGCTTTCACGTGCTGGATCGTGAACGCCACGTCGAGCTCGATGCGCCAGGCCTCGCCGAAGTCCGAGAGCGCGTGCGCGACAAGGGTGTCCCGCCCCGGGGACGCCTCGTCGGAGGCCTTGGCGATGACGAGGTCGTCGAAGGCGGTCCAGTACTCGCTGTTCACGGGCAGGTCGCCGTCGTGCACGACGCTGCCGTCGGCGGCGTCCCGCACGATCGCGGTGCCGTCGTCGGGGAGGAGCTCGACGATGCGGTCGCTCGCGGCCAGGTTGTCGTAGAGCGCGTAGGAGTTCGGCGGCACGGCCCCCAGGTCTTCGGCGCCCTCGTCCCAGACGGTCGCGGCGCGGACGCGGTACTCGTCGATGATGAACAGGTCGTAGGGGCCGAGTTCCTTCCACACCTCCTCGCCGGTGGTGAGGTCGATGCGGATGACGGCGTTGTCCTCGAAGCCGGTGCGCTGCTCCACGATCGCCTCGCTGCCGTAGTAGGCGACGTCGTTGCGGTCGATCCACGGCTGCTTCCACAGGAACTCGCCGCTGTCGTAGGAGAGGGCGGCGCGCATGTTCTGGCCGCCGTCGGTGGCCGATGCGGTGGCGTCGACGAGGAGGACTTCGCCGACGACGGTGAGGAACAGCTCGGTCGGCTCGAGTTCGATCGACGTGGTCCAGACCGGCTCGCCCTCGGCGGAGACGGCACTGACCGTGGTCTGGCCGTCGGCGACCTCGGCGAGGATCGCGAGGCTGTCGGCCGCGGTGACCGCGCCCGCTCCGGTGGCGTTGAGCTGCTGCTCGTATCCGAGTGTGAGCGCGGGCCCGCCGCCGGTGGCCTCCTCGAGGTTCTCGGAGAGCCCTTCGATGAGGTCGCCGGCGCCGTCGCCCACGAGCCCGCCCCAGTCGACGCTGTTGAGCACCACGGCGACCGCGACGATCATGAGCACGACCGAGGTGAGCACTCCGGCGAGGATCCGGGTCCGCTTCGGGACGGGCCGCGGCGGCATCGGCACCGGTCCGGTGTGGACGGTCGGCTGGAAGGGCGCCTGCGGCGTGAACGGGGCGGCGGGCGGGAGGCTCCCGGTCGGGCTCGGCACCGGGGCCGGGCTCGGGTAGGGCGCGTAGGTGACCGTGGGCGCGCCCGCCGGGGGCGTCGCGGGCGACACGACCGGGGGCGTGGCGGGCGGGCTCGAGACGGCGGGGTCCTGGCCGGTGACGGCGAACCGCAGCGCGCCGAACGCGACCGGCAGTTCGGGCTGCTCGGGCACGGACGGGGCGACGCCGAGGCGGGCGTGCAGACGCGTGGCGACGAGCGGCATGCGGCTGGAGCCGCCGACGAGGAGGAGCGCGGCGAGTTCGCCGGGGGCGACGCCCGCGCGTTCGACGGTGCGGCGGGTCTCGTCCACGGCGCGGGACACGAGCGGGTCGGCCAGCGACTGGAGCTCGTCGCGGGTCAGGTGCAGGCCCATCGGGTTGTGCCCGGGCAGCGCCACGGGCGCGGTCGAGGTGCGCGACAGCATCTCCTTGGCGGCGCGCACTTCGCCCCAGAACGCGAGCCGGTCGCGCATGTCGGCGGTCGTCTCGGGCTCCGAGAGGCGCTGCCACAGTTCGGGGTCGCGCCCGGCGACGATCCGGCCGAGGTGCGCGGCGAGCGCCATGTCGACGTCGAGGCCGCCGAGGTCGTCGAGGCCGCCGACCGCGAGGGTCCGGAAGCGGCCTGTGCCGTCGTCCTCGCGGCGGACCACGGCGACGTCGAACGTGCCGCCGCCGAAGTCGAAGATGGCGACGGCGCCGCCGCGCGGCACGTCCTGGCCGAGGATCTCCGCGCAGTAGGTGGCGGCCGCGATGGGTTCGGGCAGCAGCGTGACCTGCCCGAATCCGGCGGTCGCGGCGGCCCGTTCGAGCGAGGCGCGGCGGACCGGGCCCCAGTCGGCGGGGTAGGTCAGCACCGTGGAGGTCGGGCGCTGGCCGGAGGCGGCCGCCTCCTGGGCGACGCGGCGCAGGCCGGTCGCGAGGAGCTCCTCGACGGGGACTTCGCGGTCGCCGAGGAGGACGGTGCCTTCGTCGATGCGGCGCTTGGGATGCGGTTCGAACCGCGCGGGTTCGGCGGCGGCGAGCCGCTGCGCGTCGCGTCCGGTGTGGAGCTCGCCTTCGGCGTCGAGGTACACGCCCGACGGGAGGAGCGGCGAGCCGTCGAACAGCAGGGAGCGGGGTTCCTGGCCTTGACGGCCGACGACGGCGACGGTGTGGGTGGTGCCGAGGTCGACGGCGAGCCAAACGGGGGTCTGCAAGCGGGTCCTACTCATGGGCGGGGCGGAGGGGGCGGGGACCGGCGATCCTCTGCGAGGATATCGCGGTGTCGGACCCTGGTTCTACAGTGGCACGAACGACCGACACCGCTACTTGACGGGGGACGACATGGGTGCTTGGGGACACGGGCCGTTCGAGAACGACGCGGCCCTGGACTTCGTCGGCGACCTGGCCGACGCCGGGCCGGGCGAGGTGCGGGCGGGCCTGCTCGCGGCGATGCGCGCGGTCGCCGACTCCTCCGACTACCTCGAGGACCCGGAGACCGACGCCGCGCTCGCGGCGGCGGTGCTCGTCGCGTGCCGCCTCGGCGCGGACCCGGGCAGTGCCTCGGCCGCGGATCTGCTCGCGTCCTGCCCGTTCGAGGCGGACGGGGAACTGCGGCTCGCGGCCCTGCGCGTCCTCGACCGGCTCGCCGACCCGCGCGACAACGAATGGCACGACCTGTGGACCGACGCGGGCTCGCTCGACAAGGTCCTGGAGCTCCTTGCGCCCTACCGGGAACGGCTCGCCGCGGCCGGATCCTGACCCCGGCCGCGGCATCCCGGTCACGGCCGGAACGCGGTGAGGACCACCAGTTCCGACTCGTCGTGCGGCAGGTACCGGACCTGCACGACCATGCCCGGCTGCAGCTGCGGGATCGCGCTCGCGTCGATCGGCTTGCGCTGCGCGAGGTCGAATGTGCTCTGGTCGGCGCGGGTGACGCGGAACGTGAGGTCCATGACGGCGCGGTCGCCCTGGATCTCGCCGGTCGGGGCCATGGCGAGCACGACCGCCTTCGCTTCGACGCCCTGTTCGGAGATCTGCAGCTGCCGGGGCGTGACGAGGCCTTTCGCGACGCGGACGCGGTCGATCACGGCCTGCATCTCGTGCTGCGGCGCGTCGGCGGCGATCACGATCTTCCCGTCGGTGCTGCCGGGCCGGTAGCGGACGGGCAGGACCGCGCCGGGGACGACGTGGGCGAGCTCGGTGATGTCGATGATCGCTTTGGCGACGCCGCGGAACGACTGGCCGTCCATGGTGTCGACGTCGAAGAGGATCTCCAGCTGCGGCTGGTCGTTGATGCTCAGGCCGGTGCGCTCGGCGGAGACGATGGTGCCCATGGCGAGCGGGGCGCCTTCGAAGCCTTTCGGGGCGAGGCCGCGCATCTGGCGGATCGCGCCGTCGGCGACACGCGAGATCGAGAGGATCGGGAGGACGCAGAGGAGGACGATCGGCCCGGCGAGCCAGCCGTTCGCCCACGCGTCGGGGGTGTCGCCGCCGAGGCCGGTGACGACGTACATGACGGTGAGGGCGCCGCCGACGATGAGGCCGATGACGCTGAGTGCCTTGAACATGAGGTGTTCCTTTCGGGTTGGTGGATTCAGTCTCGGACCGGAAGCGGCCCTACCGGTCACAGGTTTCGGTCAGCCGAGGCCGACCTGGACGCGTTCGATGGAGCCTTCGGGGGCGACGATGACGAGGTCGGAGAGCCAGTACGAGCCTTCGGGTGCGGCGATGACGGCGGTGTGCCCGCCGGGGCCGGTGAGGGCGCGGCCGAGGCGGCTGCCGGTGTCGACCGACGCGGTGACCTGGCCGGTGGCGAGGTCGACGACGTGCAGCGCGTATCGTTCGACGCCCGGCTCGGGCCGGTGCTCGACGAGGACATGCCCCGAGCCGGCCCCTGCTGCGGCCTGCGCGCCGAATCCTTGCAGGAGGTCCTGGCCTGCGGCGGCGGCGTCCTCCATGGCGTCGGCGATGAGCTCGTCCACGTCGATCTCGACGGTGTAGGTCGTGATCATCGAGGTCTGGTCGAGGACGATCCCGGCCTCGTAGAACACGCGGGTGCCAAGGGCGCGTTCGCCTTCGGGCCCGTCGACGACGAGACCGCCGCCGAGCGCGCCGTCGGCGGTCGGCTCGATCCAGACCGTGCTCTCGCCGTCGGCGAGCAGCGCCTCCGTGCTCGTCATCCCGCCGATGTCGGGCACCGAGCCTTCGGCGAACAGCAGACCGGACCAGCTCGCGGTCGTGTCCGCGTCCGCAGGGGCTGCTTCGAGCGCGTCGAGGGCGATCGTGTGGACGCCGCCGTTCACGTCGAGCGCGACGACGGCCCCGAGGCCCGGGTCGAACGCGTACGCCGCACCCGAGACCGACTGGGCCCCTGCGAGACCGGGAATGTCTCCAGCTTCAGTGACGGTGCTGCCGTCGGCGAGGTCGAGGACCATCAGCCCGTCGTCCGAGGCGACGTACGCGTACCGCTCCCCCGCCGCGACGACGGCGGCCTTCCACGACGGCTCCTCCGTCAGCTTCACGTCCCAGGCGGTGTCGCCGGTCGCGAGATCGACTGCGGCGAGCCGCACTTCGAACACCTCGTTCCGCAGCGACGAGATGAGGTCCCCGGACCCGTTGCGGTCGTAGGGGACGAGCGCGAGGTCCGTGCCGTCATGCGACGCGAAGCCGATCCCGGACTGGATCGCGATGTCCGGGTCGGGCGCGGTCAGGTACTCGCCGCCGACCGCGAACGCGCCGATCCCCAAGCTCATCACCAGGACCGACCCGAAGACGCCGAGCCCGCGCCCACGCTCGGGCTTCGGCGTCAGCGGATGCTCCGGCGTCCCGTACGGGGAGCGCACCGGCGGCTGGCGGTCCGGGAACGGCCGGGCCGAGGAGTATCCGGGGACGTGGCTCATGACGGGCCTCCTTCTTGGGTCCCGTCAGCATCGCCGCGCCCCGGCCGCTACCGATCACAACTTTCCGGCGGCCGAGTCCGACTAGAATTCGCGTCATGGTGCAGCGCATCGCGGCCGGGGCGGCCGTGCCCCGGGGCATGCTCATCGCCGACGCGTGGGCGCAGCTCGGCGATACCGTCGCGCCCCTGAGCAACACGTCCGGCCGCCCGCTCGCGCGCACCGTGAAGCTCCTCCTCGACCCGCTCGTCCTGCGCCCCACGCTCAACCCGCGCTTCGCGGGCGGCCTCATCGGCCTCGCACACGTCGACGACCTGCGCCGCACCCTCCTCGACGCGGGCCCTGCCCTCGCCGCGACCGCCGCCTGGTTCCAGCTCCTCAAGAAAGCCAGACGACGCGCGGGCATCACCGAAGGCAACCCGCAGGACCTGTACTTCCAGCGCTGCTACGAACTCGCCCACGAACACGGCGCCCCGCACGCCCTCCCGGACGCCGACGCGATCGCCGCCGCCACGGTCACCGACATCCGCGCCGAACGCGGCGACGTCACCGTCGACCGCCTGCGCCGCTTCATGACCGACCCCGACCAGGTCGTCAAACTCGCCGGGATCCTCCAGAACGCCTGGGACGACCGGCCCGAACCACCGCACGCCCCGCCCGACGGCCTCACCGCGTTCCTCGACACCTGCCCGACCCGGCCCGATGCGCACCTGTGGAAGACCCTGGTGGACAGGGCGGTCGGCACCGCCGAAGCCGCCGAACTCGACCGACCCCGGGTCGCCCGCGACTACGGACTCACCGCCCGAGAGCAGCCCCAGCCGCCGGAACTCGGCGACCGCGCCTCGAAGCGCCGCCTCCCGCCGCCGTTCGACAGGTCCATCATGGAGCGCCTGTTCGCGGCGTTCACCGCCGTCTTCCACCGCGAATCCATGGGCGACATCCCCTCCATGGTCGTCGGCGAGATCCACCGTTCCGCCGCACCCTGGCAGCTCGCCGACGAACCGAGCCGCGTCGCCATGGCCCTCGGGCGCGACGCCAGCGACGGCATCGACTACTGGGTCGACACGACCCCGACCTCGGATGCCAACGCGCACTTGATGGCCCGCTACTCGCGCGAAGAGTACGTCCACGCCGTGCACCGGCAGCCCGACCCCGAGTCGGCGAAGGTCCCCGAAGCCCTGAAACGGGAGATCATGAACGTGCAGGAGCCGTACCTGCGGCGGCTGTGGGCGCGCCTGCACGGCCGCGAGCTGCGCGGCGAGACGACGACGGCCGACACGATGTGGGACCTGCTCGACGGCGTCTTCCGGTCGGTCCTCCTCGACCAGCGCGACCGGCTCCGGCGCCTCCTCGAACGCGAAGGAGACCGGGCATGACCGCATTCGAAGTCGGCCGCGTCCGCGCGGTCATCATCGTCGCGAACCACCCGGTGCATCCGCAAGGGGTGGAGCGCCCGCACCCGGAACGCACCGCACTCGTGGAGGCACGCGGAGCGCTCCTCTACTGGGACGTCCTGGACCGCAACGCGCACCCGTCCGCCGAGATCCACAACGAGCAGCTGGCGGCCGACTGGCTCTGGGAGATCTACGGACCCGAAGCGGCCGACGCGATCCTGGACGCCTCCGGCCCGATCGACACCGACTGGGACGCCCCTGTCCTCGACGCCGCCCGCCGCCTCGCCTACCTGCGCTGGGCCGAGGCATGGTGGCCGTCCTCCCACGCGGCGGGCGTCCCCGCCCTGGACACCGGGCTCCTCCGGGCCGAAGCCGCCTGGCGCACAGCAGGAATCGAACACCTCCTCGACGACGAGGAAGCAGTGGAGCGGGCACTCCGGGAAACCGACATGACCGCAGTCGAAGCAGCCGCCGACCACCCGGACATCGACGCCGCACCACTCGCGGAAGCCCTGGAGCACCTGGCCGAGGACTACGGCGTCGAACTGCGCCGCGAAACCGTCCGGCTCCGCCGCGAGGACTGGGCGCTCGCCGCGGGCGGGACGGCCGCCGATGCTCCGGTGCTGGCGAGCGGCGGGGCGCCGGTGGACTGGGCGATGGTGCCGCAGGGCCTGGTCGACGCCGCCGACGGCGCGTCCTGGGAGCTGCATCAGGGCCCGGGCGGCCTCCGGGTCACCGTGACCGTCCCGGCCGCTCCCGAGACCCGCGACTTCCGGCTGACCGCGCAGATCGGCGGCGTCGAGATCGACCTGCGCCTGGACCCCGGCACGGGCACGTTCACCGGCGAAGCCGAAGCGCCGCAAGCATTCCTGCTGCTCCCGGCCGACCGGCGCGTCCTGCACGTCTTCTCCCCGGACTTCACGACCGGCGACGTGACGAACGACCCGAGGCTCGCACCGCACCGGGCGGCGATCATCGAGTTCGCCCGTGAGCGCCTGGACGACCCTGAAGCGAGCCTCGCCGAGCGCGCCGCATGAGCACCGACGACCTGATCGGCCTGCACGGCAAGGAGACCAGCGGCCCGCGCTGGGCCGCGTTCCGCGAACTGAACAACGCCGCCGCACGTCTGGCGAGCGAAGGCCGCGTCACCGAGGCGGCGGCGATGTTCGCGGAGGCGTACGCGCTCACGCTGGTCGACGACCTCGACGCCGCCGGGTTCGACGGCCGCGCGCGGGTGCTGGGGAACCTGTCGAGCCTCGCGGAAGGGCGCGGCGAGACCGCCGAGGCCCTGCGCCTCGCCGGGGAAGCCCTCCGCGCCTGCGAACGCGCCGAACGTGAAGCGGGCGACCGGTACGGGACGGTCGCGGTGCGGACCAGCGTCCTCATCCAACGCGCCCAGACGTTCCAGCTGCTCGGCCGCTACGACGACGCGCTGACCGACCTCGACGCGGCGCTCGCCCTCACCTCGGACACCGGCACGGGCGACGACCGGCTGCTGGAGTTCAACCTCCACAACACGCGCAGCGTGCTGCTCTTCGGCCTCGAACGATTCGAAGAGGCCGAGACGGTCGCGCGGCGCGCCCTCGACCTCGCGAACGCGTTCGACCCAAGGCTCGCCGCGCACCCGTACACGAACCTCGGCATGATCGCCCAGGCGCACAACGCCGGCGACGACGCGATGTCCTACCTCCGGTCAGCCGAGCAGATCCACACCGCTGCGGGCGACCTCGTGCAGGCGGCCCTCGTGGTCGCCAACCAGGGCCGCGTCGCCGCCCGCATGGGCGACCCGGAGGCGGCCGGGCGCCTCCTCGCGCGCGCCGAGCAGACGTTCCTCGACGGCGAGCATCCGCTACGGGCCGCGGAGATCCGGCTGAGCCGCGCGCACGTCGCGTTCCAAAGCGGCGACGCCGACCTCGCTCGTTCCCTGCTGCCGCAAGCGATCGAGGCCCTGCGGGACGCGGGCCACGTCGTGATGCTGGCCGAGGCCCTCGGCGTCCGCGGCGACATGCTCGCGGCGGAAGGCGACCTCTACGAGGCCGAGCAGGCGTTCCTCGAAGCCCGCGCGCTCTACGAGCAGACCGGGGCGCGCTACCAGGTCGCGCGCGTGGACATGCGACGCGCGCTCGCCATTTCCGCCGCAGCCGAGCGGGCGGCCGACCCGCAGGAGCAGGGGCATCTCGTCCTGTTGGCGCTCAACCTGTCCCTGCCGTCCGCGCTCGCCACCGACGCGATCCGGCACACGTACGCGCCTGGCCGCGCGCGGGAGCAGTGGGCCGCGACCGTGGCGATCCCGGCGATGGCGCACGCGCTGCACCTGGTGACGGTCATGGAGGACGGGGCGCTGATGTCGGAGCTGCTCGAGCACATGAGCGGGACGGTGTCGCTGCACGCGCCGGCGTCCGCCGCCGCGCTCGCACCCGACCAGCCTCCCCCCGACCTCGCCGCTCCCGATCTCCCTGTCCCGAGCGGTGAACCGGCTCGGCTGGCGTTCGCCGCATCGGCATTCATCACCGGGACCTCGGCGGACTTCCCGGCCCCGCAGTTCGCCCTGCCGCCCCGGCTGCGCGTCAACCCGAACCGACCGTCCGCATTGGAGCCCTGGATCACGGAGACCGAGCACCGCTACGGCTTCGCGATCCGCTCCGACCAGGTGGTGGACTCCTGGTGATGCCTCCGGTGCGGCCGACCGTGCAACTCAAACTCGTCGACACCGACCACCTGTTCTCTTCGTGGCGTTGGGAACACGACCTCGGGGCGATCCAGAACACCATGGTGCCCGGCGAGACCGTGTGGCCGGTCGTGGACGAACTCGCCAGAGCCCTGCCCACCCCGCTGCCCGGCGAGACGGTGGACCAGGCCCTGGAACGCTCCCTGAACGGCCCGCTCACCGACCCCGGCCGCGAGTTCGACCTCGCCACGAGGCTCGCGCGGGCGCTCATCCCGTACCGGCTCGCGCAGGAGCTGAACGCGTACCTGTCGCAGGGCGTCCGCCCGCACGTGCGCATCCAGCCCTCCCACGCCACGGGCCAGGTCCCTTGGGAGGCATTGCGAGTCGACGAGGGCGAACGGTTCGTCACCAACGCGGACATGTCGGTGCTGCCGCCCGCGACCGTCCGCAACGCCCCCGAGCGCCGGGTCTCGGTCTGGCGCGCGGACGGCGCGACGGTCACGGTCCTCGATCCCAAGGTTCCGGGTGCGGGCGTCGCGCTCGGCTCGGTCCTCGGCCCCGCAGGCACCGACCTCGCCGAGCGCCTCGGCCTGGACGGGTCCGCGTACCACCGCGGCGACCAGACCCGCGACACGATCGAACCGCTGCTCGCCGACGCGTCCCGCTTCCTCTACGTCGGCCACGTCACGACCGCCGCGCACGGCCTCGACGCCCGCCTCCACTTGAGCTGCGGCCCAGGCACAACCGGCCGCGCCGCGCTCGTTGCGGGCCATCGCCCGCTCACTGCGGCCGACATCGTGCTGGGCCACCGACCCGGTGCGCCCCGCGCTTGGCGGATGCCGAACCGGGTCGCGTTCATCGCGTGCGAGAGCGGCGGCGAGGTCCGCTTCGCCGAACCGGTAGGCCTGGTCGCCGCCGCGATCCACACCGGCGCGCAGTACGTGACCGCGACCCGCTGGACCCTCCCCACCGACGCCGGCATCCGCCGCTTCGCCACCGCACCCCCCACGACCCCTGTCATCCCCGAAGCCGTCCTCGCGGTCAACGGAGCCCACCAGGCCCCCGACCCCGTCGCGGCCCTCAACGAATGGCAGCGAGCCCACGCCGCAGCCTGGGAATCCGGGGGCCGCCTGGAACACTCCCCGATCATCTGGGCCGCCTTCGCCACCGCGTTCGCGTAACCAGGCTGACCACCCGGAGGTCGCGCAGAGCGCCTACGGGCCACCGGCGTTCGTCCGATCAGCTCATATGGACCGTCCGAACATGCATTCTCTCCCACGAACATTGCGGGCGCGCTCCAGAGATGCAATCGTGTTGTCACTCAACGTGGAGTGACTGAGGAGCGGACCCCATGACCTATCGATTCAACGTGCCCCCAGGCTGGCCCGTCGAGCCCGGATGGACGCCGCCCGCGAACTGGCAGGCCCCTCCCGTCTGGCCGAGCGCCCCTCCCGGCTGGCAATGGTGGGTGGCAGCGGAACCGCTGCCTCCCGCACCCGCGCCAGCCCCACCGGAAGCCGCCCAAGCACCGGTTTCGACTGCGCCGCAGGTCAATCCCGACCTCCAGCTGCTCCTGACCACCCCGATCGCCTCCGTCTCGGCATCCGAGACCGGCTTCACCCGCAAGGGACGCTTGGAGTCACAGGTGGCGGCCATCGAGGAGTTCGCAGGACGACTCCAGCGGGCGCTCGTCGCAACCGTCGGCGAACTGCAGACCCTCGGGGCGCTCGATGCCGCAGAACTCGCGGTCGAGACCAACCGCCGCAAGGCGATGATCGACCATCTCGACGCGGAAACCGCCGCCAGGAAGGCAGCGGCCGACGCGCAGGCACAGGACCAGCTCCACCAGATCGGTATGCAGGCCACCGCCGCCAACACCGAACTCCACCGCGTGAGCCTCGAACTGGAGAAGGCCAAGCGGTCACTCGTCGTGACCCGCGACGAGGCCCTGCTCCAAGAGGTCGGCGTGTACGAGTACACCCATCCGCTCGAAGACGCGGTCGCGTACAAGGCCGAACTGGAGACCATCAAGTCCAAGTACAAGTCGCTGGCCAAGAGCGACAAGGCCATTTCGAGCATCTCCAACTGGCACGTGAACGGCTCCGCCACTGCCGGGAAGAAGATGGTCCGGGAATTCTCGAAGCTGATGCTCCGCGCCTACAACGCGGACGCCGACAGCCTGGTACGCACCATGCGGCCCTACAAACTCGATTCGGCTGTCGACCGGCTCCAGAAGACCCGCGAGACCATCATCCGTCTCGGCTCGACCATGGACATGCGCATCACCGACGCGTACCACCGGCTACGCGTTCGGGAACTCCAGCTGACCGCCGACTACAAGGCGAAGACCGAGGAGGAGAAGGAACGCATCCGAGAGCAGCGAGCCCGCGAGCGCGAAGAGGAGAAAGCCCAGCGGGAGATGCTCAAGGAACAGGAGAAGCTCGAGAAGGAACGCGCCCACCTCCGTTCGGCGATCGCAAAGCTCACTGCCAACGGCGACACAGCGGCGGCCGCAGCGTTGACCGCGAAACTCGACGAGGTCGACGCCGCTTTCGAGAACGTCATGGCCCGGCAGGCGAACTCGGCTGCGGGCCACGTGTACGTGATCTCCAACAGGGGAGCCTTCGGCGACCAGATGGTGAAAATCGGCATGACCCGTCGGCTCGAACCGATGGACCGGGTGAACGAACTCGGTGACGCATCCGTGCCGTTCCGCTTCGACGTGCACGCCATCGTGTTCAGCGAAGACGCGCGCGGCCTCGAAGCCCGCCTCCACGAGATTTTCGCCGAGCACCGGGTGAACAAGGTCAACCTGCGTCGCGAGTTCTTCTACGTGACCCCGCTGCAGGTCCGCGAGGCGCTGGCGAAACTCGCGGGCGAGCACCTGCTCGAGTACACCGATGAACCTGAGGCCTACGAGTGGCGGGCCAGCGGCGGTGCGCCCCGACCCGCCTGACCGCTAGGCGAGATCGCCCAGGAGCGCGGTCGGATCGCCCTCGATCGCAAGGGCGTCCAGTACCTTGAGGAGCTGATTCTCCTCGTATCTGAAGTGGGTCTCCATGACCGCGCCGATGCCGTCGAGGTGGCGGTGGAGCTCATCGGCCCCGGCATCCGAGTCCATTGCGGCCGTGAGCTGGCCGATGAGGTGCTCGAGCATGTTGTGGTCGCTCATGAGGTTGGCGATCACGGGTTTGAGCTCGGGGTGCTCGGCGATGACCTGTGGGAAGAGGCCGCCGTCCTCGCTGCGGTGGTGGCCGGAGAGGGCCGAGCAGAAGCCGCGGCAGAAGAGCAGGAGGTCCTGCCCGGCGGTGTCGCCGTCGTCGAACTCGCCGTCTATCGAGCGGCGGGCGAGGTCGAGCGCCTTGCGGAGGCGCTGGTGGACGTTGCGGAGTTGGGTGCTGAACGCGACCAGGCGGTCGGTGTCGGAATGTATGGTTAGTGCTCCTTCGATCACGGCGCGCCGCCCCGTGGGGCGGATGCGCCGCGACGATTCTATCGGCGCATGCGCGGGCGGCCTATGATCCCGGTCATGACCGATCTCCTCCCTCTCCACCGTCGGACGATGACGATCGCCACCGCGATCGTCGCTGAGGTCCGCGAAGACCAGCTCAGCGCCCATACCCCTTGCGCCGGTTGGGATCTCTCACAGCTGATCGCCCACATGACGGGCCAGAACCGCGGCTTCGCCTCGGCCGCTCGCGGCGAGGCGTTCGCCCTCGAGACCTGGGCCGAGCTGCCCGCTCCGGGCGGGCCCGGTGAGGAATTCGCGGCCTCCGCTGGCGAAGTCGTCGCCGCCTTCAACTCCCCCGGCGCGCTGGACCGCGAATGGCCGATCCTCGTCGGCGACGACCGCTCGCTCCCCGTCCCCGGGCGGCAGGCACTCGGTTTCCACTTCATCGACTATGTCGTGCACGCCTGGGATGTGGGCGTGTCGATTGGCCGCAAGCCCGAGTTCGACGACGACATCCTCACCGCCGTACTCCCCCTCGCCGAGGAGGTCCCGCTCGACGGCCCGACCCGCAACGGCCCTTACGCGCCCTTCGCCCCGGCCGTCGCGATCGACCCAGGCCTGGACAAACTCGACCGCCTCCTGGCAACCCTCGGCCGCGATCCGCACCTCACCATGAACGACCTGCGGTAACGCCAGTTATCCACAGGCAGAACGACTCCGAATCCACAAGTTATCCACAGGCGGAAACTTTCTGTTGCCACTCCACTACTCAACATGTTGTAGTAGATAGCAAAAACGGAATCAAAAGCCATCTGGCACCAGCGGGATGGCGGCGACAAGAGGGAATCGCGATATGTCGCCATACCGAGGTCACGCGCGGCAATCCAGCCGCGCGTGGCCCCCGCCAGGTGCCACACCCCTCGCTCCCGCGGGAGCAAGGCGCGGGCGGCCGAGCCACCAGCTCGGCCGCCCGCCACAACAACTGCACGACATACCTACGCCGCAGGCGCATCCCCATACAGGCGCTGGAGTTCACGCTTGAGGATCTTGCCGCTCGGGCCCAGCGGCAGGGCCTCGACCACGTGCACGACCCGGGGGTATTTGTAGGCGGCGATCTTCGCCTTCACGTAGGCGACGAGCTCGGCCGGATCGGGCTCGGCGCCTTCGGCCGGGACGATCGCGGCATGGACCTCCTGGCCGTGCTCCTCGTGCGGGACACCGAAGACCGCCGCGAGCGCGACGGCCGGGTGTCGGGAGAGCACGGCTTCGACCTCGGTGGGGTAGACGTTGTAGCCGTTGCGGATGATCATGTCCTTCTTGCGGTCCACGATCCGGATGACGCCGTCGCCGTCAACGGTTCCCAGGTCGCCGGTGCGGAACCAGCCGTCGACGACCGCGGTGGCGGTGGCGTCGGGGCGGCCGAGGTAGCCCTTCATGAGGTTGTGGCCGCGCACCACGATCTCGCCCAGGGTGTCGGGCGGGAGGAGGTCGATGCGGTCCTCGGCCTCCGGGTCGGCGACCGCGACATCGACGCCCCAGATGGACTTGCCGACCGTGCCGGGCCGGATGGGTTCCGAGATGAGGTTGAAGCTGGCGACCGGGGAGGTCTCGGTGAGGCCGTAGCCCTCGTGGACCTGGGCGCCGTAGGCGACTTCGAACGCCTCGAGGAGCGCGGTCGGGAGGGCGGCGCCGCCGGAGATCGCGATCCGCAGCGGGGGCCGGTCGGGACTGCGGGTCGCGGCGGCGACCATGGCCGCGTAGTTGGTGGGCACGCCGGCGAAGACGGTCGCCTTGTGGCGGACCAGGAGCGCGAGGGCTTCGTCGGGGTCGAACTTGGGGAGCAGGATGATGGCCGCGCCGCGGCGGAACCCGGCGTTGAGGACGACAGTCTGGCCGAAGGTGTGGAAGAACGGGAGTCCGCCGTAGAGCACGTCGTCGGGCCGGTACTCGAAGGTGTCCAGGAGTCCTGTATGGACCTGCTCGATGACGGCGAGGTGGGAGCCGACCGCGCCTTTGGGGGTGCCGGTGGTGCCCGAGGTGTAGAGGATCGTGGCGGCGGCGAGCGGGTGGACTGAGGCGTACCGGTCGATCGGGGCGGCGGTGGCGGCTTCGGCCTCGAGGCGGTCGACGGGTCGGCCGTCGAGTTCGAGGCCTTCGGGGGCGAGGACCGTGACCAGGGGGATGCCCGCGAGGGCAGCGGCCGGGGCGGCTTCGGCGAGCATCGGGGCGGCGGCGACGACCAGGTCGGCTTCGGCGTCTTCGAGGACGAAGCGGATCTCCTCGGATTTGAAGAGGAGGTGGATGGGGATGACCACCGCGCCGAGGGCGAGCGCGGCGTAGTAGACGCGGGGGAAGTCGGGGACGTTGGGGATGATCATGGCGACCCGGGAGCCGGGGCCGATGCCGCGCGCGGCGAGCGCGCCCGCGTAGGCGCGGGTCTGGTTCCACAGGTCGCCGTAGGCGATGGTCTGGTCCATGAAGTGCAGGGCCGGGGCCTCGGGGCGGCGGCGGGCGGTCTCGGCGAGGATCGCGGCGATCGAGAGGGTTCCCTGGCCGGGGCCGTCGAGGGCGGGGTCGGGTTCGCGCGTCGGGCCGGGGCCGTTCGCGGCCTGGCCGGTTCGCGCGCTGCCGGGCTGGTGCGTCATTGCACGTCTCCTTTGCTCAACGCCCATCCTGCCGTGTCGGGGCGGGCCGTGTCACCGTCCGGAGGCGAGCCATTCGGTCGGGTCGCGGCGGATGCGGTCGATGACGGCCATGGCGGCGCCGATCGCGGCGGCGTCGGGGCCGAGGGTCGCGGGGCGCACGGTCACGGGGGTCCAGCGGGCGGAGAGGACGCGTTGGCCGATCTCGGCTTCGACGCCGTTGATGAGCCAGGAGGAGAGGAGGGCGAAGCTGCCGCCGAGGAGGACGGTGTCGATGTCGAGGAGGTTGAGGACGTTGGCGACGGCGATGCCGAGGGCGGTGGCGGCGGTGTCGAGGGCGGCGATGGTCTCGGGGCGTCCGGCGTCGGCCCAGGTGAGGAGGGCGGCGTCGGCGGTGAGGCCGGCGGGGAGGGTTTCGCCGTCGAGGATGGCGGCGAGGCTGGCGTAGGTCTGGAGGCAGCCGCGCGAGCCGCAGCGGCAGGGTTTGCCGTCAGGGTCGATGGTGAGGTGGCCGAGTTCGCCGCCCCAGCCGTGGGAGCCGCGCATGAGGCGGCGGTCGAGGATGATGCCGGCGCCGATGTCGAGTCCGCCTGAGATGTACAGGAAGTGGTCGGGGGTGGCGCGGTGGAGTTCGCCTCTGGCGGCGAGGTTCGCCTCGTTGTCCACATTGGTGGTGACGTCGAGGTGGCTGAGGTGTTCGGCGAGCAGGGTTCCGGCGTCGACGTC
Organism: Glycomyces sp. NPDC048151; assembly: GCF_043202775.1. Lineage (NCBI taxonomy): Bacteria > Bacillati > Actinomycetota > Actinomycetes > Glycomycetales > Glycomycetaceae > Glycomyces > Glycomyces sp. NPDC048151. Next base: position 97,315 of record NZ_JBIDBB010000012.1, read on the forward strand.
GCGCCAGCCCAAGGAGGGGGCGGTGCGGACGATCCCGTCGTCGGTGGGGCCGGGGACGGCGAGGGTGGCGGTGACGACGGTGAGCCCTTCGGCGGCGGCGACGGCGGCGGCTTCGGTCGCCATGCGGCCCAGGCGTTCGAGGACGGCGGGCGCCTCGGTCTCGGTGAACGGCGTGTACGCGAGGTGGCGCACGGTGCCGTGGAGGTCGACGACGCACGCGGCGAGGCCGTCGGTGCGGATGTCGAGTCCGAGCCCGGCGGGTCCGGTTCGGGAGAGGGTGAGACCCATACGGGGGCGCCCGGCCCGGCCGTCGGGGGTCGCGCCGGTCTCGGTGACGAGCCGCCCGGCGATGAGCTCTTCGACGATGCGGGTGATGGTGGGCCGGGTGAGGCCGGTGGCGGCGGCGAGCTCGGTGCGCGAGACGGGGGCCTCGGCGGCGAGGACGTGCCGGAAGACCAGTTCGAGGTTCAACGCGCGCAGGCGTTCCTGCCGGGCGGGGTCGTTCGAGCGGGCCGCGTTCATGCCGGGGGCCGCGCTGCTTCGGCGAGCGCGGCGGCCGCGTCTTCGGTGAGGTTGCCGTCTGCCACGACTGCGAGGATATGCCGCTCGATCTGCTCGCCGGGTTCGAGTACCAGTGGACGGTCCCATGTGAGCGATGAGCCGACGCCGAGGTAGTCGCGGGCGCGCACGAACCAGCGGTCCCGGGCGGTGGTGGCGTCGGCGGGCGCGAACAGTATCGTCCACTCTGCACTGACTTCGGAAGCGCCTGCGCTGCTGCCGGAGTCGCCGCCGCTGGTGCCGGAGACGGTGAGCCAGGGCGCGGTGGTGCCGTGGACGGCGCGCACGCCGGTCCCGGCGGGGCTCTGTACGCGCACCTGCCCGCTGACGGCGGGGCCGCGCCAGAAGAACCCGCCGTATCCGGCGCCCACGCGGCCGAGCGCGGCGGGGCTGCGGATCGGCAGCGGTCGGTCGGTGGCGTTGGCGAGCCGGGTCTGCACCGAGAGCGTCCAGGCGTCGGGAGTCAAAGGGACGCAGGCGATCGCGCGCCGTTCGCTGAGGAGCGCCGCACCGTCCCGGTCGACCCAGTGGAGGGTGTGGGCGAGCTCGGTTTCGGTGTGCCGCAGCCATCTCCGGTGGCGTTGCGCGCCGTGGTCGTCGAGCCAGGCGGGGCCGTGTCCGGCGACGAAGGTGCGGCCGCCCCAGAAGTTGCGGCCGCCGATGTCGGGGGCGGCGATGCTGATGCCGAGCTGGTGGGTGTGGGAGTGGGGTCGGGCGTCGGTGACGACGGTGCCGTTGAGGGTGCGGACGGGGTGGAGGAAGGGGCGGGGCGCGGTGGAGGCGGGCAGGTCGGAGCGCCAGACGTAGCTGGCGACTTCGCGGCCGTCGACGTGGAGTCCGAGGGGTTGGTCGGCGTGGAGTGCGCGGACAGTGCCGGAGTGCTCCATTGCGGCTCCAATCACTTAGGCCTCGCGGGGTGCGGGGCTGGCCGTGACGGTGTCGACCAGGCCTTCGATGGCTCGGGGGCTGAGGTCGCCGTCGGCGACTACGGTGATGATACGTCGGCGGGGGCCGTCGCCCGGGGCGGCCATCAGGGGCTCGGTCCAGGCGAGTGCGGGGCCGACGCCGAGGTAGTCGCCGCTGCGGATGAACCAGGGGTCGCGTTGGGCGGCGATGTCAATGAAGACGAGGGTCCAGGGTCGGGGTTCGCCTGAGCGGAGGGCGAGCCAGGGGGTGGCGGTGCCGTGGAGGTGTTCGGTGCCGGTCGCGTTGGGGCCGTGGACGTGTGCGCCGTCGGGGCCGAGGGGGGCGCGCCAGAAGAAACCGCCGTATCCGGCGCCGGTGCGGCCTTTGGCGCCGGGGCTTGAGATGTGGAGCGGTTCGGGGGTGTGGTTGTGGAGGGTGTAGCGGAAGTCGAGCGCCCAGGCGCGGTGGTCGACGGGTCGGGCGGCGATGCGGCGGCGTTCGCGCAGGAGGAGGGTGCCGTCGGGGGCGATCCAGTGGAGTTCGTGGGCGAGGACGGTGTCGGTTCGGGCTTCCCAGCGGTGGTGCCGTTGGACGCCGTGGTTGGGGAGGGGGAGTGAGCCTCGGTCGCGGACGTAGGTGCGGCCGCCCCAGAAGTTGACGCCGCCGGCGTCGGGTACGGCGATGCTGACGCCGAGGTGGTGGAGGTGGTCGGGGGGCATGGCTTCGGTGACGCGGGTGCCGTTGAGGGTGCGGACGGGGTGGAGGTAGGGGCGGGGGGAGAGGGTGTGCGGGAGGTGTGGCCGCCAGACGTATTGGGCGACGGTCTGTCCGCCGAGGATGAGCGGGTGGGTCTGGGTGAGGGTGGTCTGGTCATCCATCGGCGTGGGTGATCCGGACGGCGTCGAATCGGGCGGTGCCGCTGGTTCCGGTGGCGAAGAGGCCGATCGCGGTGCCGACCCAGCGGCCTTGGACGGCTTGGAAGGGTGCGCCGAACGGTTGGGGTTCTTCGCCGGGGGGTGCGGCCCAGAACTGGCTGCGGCCGGTCGGATCGACGTCGACACCAACCCTCACAGAGGTGTCGGCGCCGGTCGCGACCGGCCGCTCGGGGCCGTTCTGCCGGGCCGGTGTTCCGGCTTCGGCGGTTCGGCAGGTGATGCGGGTCGTGTCGCCGTCGCGGGTGAGTCCGATCCAGGCGTGGTCGTCGCCGACGAGGGCGAGGCCTGCGGTGGCGCCGTCGGCGGGGTGGTGGAGGCGGATGGCGGTCTCGGCGCGGCAGCCGCCGTCGGGGAGGCGCTGGCCGAGGAGGTTGGGGAGGTGTCGGAGGTCGGGGGTGCCGGGGACGCAGGCGAGGTGGAGGCCGTGGTCGACTGTGGCCCAGCCTGGTTGGGGGTTGGCTTGCCAGGCCCATTGGGGTCCGATGGTTGACGTGAAGTCGTCGGAGGCGGCGGGTGCGGTGGGCGGTTCGCCCGCGACGGGTTTGGGGTGTGCGGTGACGGGGGTGCCGTTGTCGCCGATGCTGGGCCAGCCGTCGTCGGTCCAGTGCACGGGCTGGAGGTGGACGACGCGGCCGAAGGGGCCTTTGTCCTGGAAGTGCAGGAACCAGTCGGCGCCGTCCTTTGTGGTGACCCAGGCGCCTTGGTGGGGGCCGTTGACGTCGGTGTGGCCTTGTTCGAGGACGATGCGGTCTTCGTAGGGGCCGAAGGGGTCGCGGGAGCGGAAGGCGGACTGCCAGCCTTCGGTGACGCCTCCGGCGGGGGCGAGGATCCAGTACCAGCCGTCGTGTTCGTAGAACTTGGGGCCTTCGAGGGTGCGGTAGCCGGGGAGCCGGTCGCCGTCGATGGCGACGGTGCCGTCGTCGAGGAGCTGGGTGGCGTCGTCGTTCATGCGGTGGACGGTGAGGCGGTTGTTGATGCCGGCGCGGCTCTTGGCCCAGCCGTGCACGAGGTAGGCGTTCCCGTCGGATGCCCATAGTGGACACGGGTCGATGAGCCCCTTGCCGCCCTTCAATAGGTGCGGTTCGGTCCACTCCCCCGCGGGGTCTTCGGCGCTGGTGACGAACAGGCCGCGGTCGGGGTCGGGGTAGACGATCCAGTACCGGCCTGCGTGGTGGCGCAGGGCGGGGGCCCAGACGCCGCCGCCGCGCTGCGGGGTCCGGAAGTCGTCTTCGGGGACGAGCCGCTGGAGTGCGTGGCCGATGATCGTCCAGTTCACGAGGTCGCGGCTGTGAAGGATCGGGAGGCCGGGGACGCGGTGGAAGCTGGAGGCGGTGAGGTAGAAGTCGTCGCCGACGCGGATCGCGTCGGGGTCGGACCAGTCGGCTCGCAGGACCGGGTTGCGGTAGGTGCCGTCGCCGTTGTCGGGGCCGCTGTGCTTCGAGAGGAAGTGTGGCAAGGTGTTCCCGTTCATTATTTGAGGCCGGTGGTGGCGATGCCTTTGACCAGGTATTTCTGTCCGGCGATGAAGAAGCCGATGATGGGCGCGAGGGAGAGTACGGACATCGCGAACATCTGGCCCCACTGGGATTGGCCTTCGGAGTCGATGAACTGGCGCAGTGCGAGCGGCACGGTGTACAGCTCGGGGTCGGTGAGGTAGAGCAGCGGCCCGAAGAACTCGTTCCACACGGAGATGAACGTGAAGATCGCGGTGGTGGCGAACGCGGGGCGGCACAGCGGCAGGATGATGCTCCAGAAGGTGCGGAACGGTCCGCAGCCGTCGATGCGGGCGGCGTCGTCGAGCTCCTGCGGGAGCGAGCGCATGAACTGCACCATGAGGAAGATGTAGAACGCGTTGGTGGCCAGGAAGTTCGGGACGAGCAGCGGATAGTAGGTGTTGAGCCACCCGAGTTTCGCGAACAGGATGTACTGCGGGATGAGCAGGACGTGGCCGGGGAGCATCATGGTGCCGAGCATGAGCGCGAAGAAGAGCTTGCGGCCGGTGAAGTTGAGCCGCGCGAACCCGTACGCGGCGAGGGAGCACGAGAAGAGGTTCCCGACGATGCTGAGGACGACGATGATGATCGAGTTGGAGAAGTAGATCCCGAAGTCGTACTCGAGCGCGGTCCAGCCGTCGCTGTAGTTGGACGGGTTCCATTCGGCGGGCCACAGCGACAGGTCGTCGAAGATGAGGCCGTTGGGTTTGAGCGAGCTGGAGACGAGCCACAGCAGCGGGTACATCATGACCAGGCCGATGACGCACAGGATCACGTGCCGGGAGAAGCGGCTCTTGCGGGTGCTGCCGAAGCGCTCGATGAGCGCGTCGGTGTCCTCGTTGGACTTCTTGACCCTTGGCAAGGTCGTGGACATTGGCGGGACCTCAGCTGTCGTAGTTGACCCAGTACTTGGCGGTGAAGAACGTGATCGCGGTGAACACGGCGATGATGACGAGCAGGGTCCAGGCCATCGCGGAGGCGTAGCCCATGTTGAACTGGTTGAAGCCCTGCTGGTACAGGTAGAGGTTGTAGAACAATGTGGAGTTCGCCGGTCCGCCGCCGCCGTTGTTCATCACGAAGCCCTGCGTGAACGTCTGGAACGACGCGATGAGCGACTGGATGAGGTTGAAGAAGATGATGGGGCTGAGCAGCGGCAGGGTGATCGACCGGAAGCGCCGCCATTTCGAGGCGCCGTCGACGGCGGCGGCCTCGTAGTACATGGTGGGGATCTGCCGCAGCCCGGCCAGGAAGATCACCATGGGCGACCCGAACGTCCAGATGTGCAGGATGATGAGCGTCGTCAGCGCGTAGTCGGGGTCGGAGGTCCACGAGATCGCGTCGATCCCGAACCAGCCGAGGAACGCGTTCACGATCCCGTCGAACCCGAACACGTACCGCCACAACAGGACCACGGCGACGCTCGCGCCGAGGAGCGAGGGCAGGTAGAACACGGCCCGGTACCAGGGCAGGCCCCGGATGCCGCGGTTGAGGATCATCGCGACGCCGAGCGCGGCCGCGAGCGACAGCGGCACCGACACGAACGTGTACACGAACGTGACCTGCAGCGACTTGAGCAGCACGGGGTCGCGGAACATGTCCGCGAAGTTCTCCATGCCGATCCACTTCGGAGCGTTCAGGAGGTTGTAGTCGGTGAACGCGAGGTAGAGCGACGCGAAGAACGGGACGACCGTGAAGAGCATCCCGATGAACCACGGCAGCAGGAAGAGGTACCCGGCGCGGTCCTTTCGCGCCCTCCTGCGCCGCGGCTTCGCTTGCGGCGCAGGAGGGGCGACCGCCCCCGGCATGACGGCGGTCTTGGTCGGCGCGGTGGTCACCCTTCGATCGCCGCCGTCGCCTCGGTGATGAACTGGGCCGCCCCGTCGGCGGGGCTCTGGCGGCCGAACTCGACCTCGACGGCGATCACGTCGAGGAAGTCGGCGATCGCGCTGCCGCCGGGCGGGTACGTGTAGGAGCGCGGCAGGTCCTCGCCCTGCAGTCCCATGAGGTACTCGGTCGCGGCCAGGTCGTCCGGCTCGAGCGAGTCCTTGATCTCCTCGGCGACGGCCGTGCTCGCGGGGACGCCGCGGGTGGTGCCGGTGGCGAGCGACGCCTCGGGGTCGTTGGTGAGGAAGTTCAGGAGCCTCACAGCTTCCTTGGGGTGCTTGGAGGCCGCCGCGACCGACCACAGGTGCGGGCAGTCAACCGATTGCCCTCTGCGCACTGCCTGGGTCTCGCCGGGGATGCGCAGCAGCGCCAGGTTCCCGCCGCAGGCCTCGTTGTAGCCCAGGAAGTTGTTCGTCGGGATGATCTGCGACGCGAGCTTGCCCTGCGCGATGTACGACTGGTCGGCGGAGCCGCCGATCTCCTCGAAGAACCCGGCGGGCGGGTACGCGCCGGACTGGCGCATCCCGTCGGCCAGCTCGAACCAGGCCTGCATCGTGCCCGCGGAGACGCCGAGCTTCCCGTCCTCGGTGAACAGGTCCTCGCCCTGCTGGCGCACCCACACGACGAGGTTCTGGAGGGTCTGCACGTCGTACCCGGTGCCGTACACCTCCTTGCCGGAGGCGTCGCTGATGCCCTGCGCGAACGCCGCCAGGTCGTCCCAGCTCCAGGTGTACCCGTCGGGGACGGCCACGCCGTACTGCTCGGCGAAGTCCTTGCGGATGACGAACCCGACCGCGTTGAGCCCGGCCGGGACGCCGAACACCGAACCGTCCACTTCGGCCAGGTTGGCGGCGTTCTCGCTGAGGCCGCTCAGGTCGATGTCGTCGCCGTACTCGTTGAGGTCCAGGAGCGCGCCCCGGTCGGCGTACTCGCGCAGCGAGTCCATGCGCATCGCCATGAGGTCGGGCGCGTCGTTCGCGGCGAACCGGGTGGCGAGCTTGTCCTGGTAGGGGCCGGAGTCCTGGTACTCGACCTCGATCGTGATGTCGGGGTTGGCCTCCATGAAGATGTCGAGGGCGGCCTGCGTCTTCTCGGCCCGGGTGGCGTCGCCCCACCAGACCATGTTGAGGGTGACGCCGTCGCCGCTCTCGTCGTCGCCACCTCCGCCGAAGCCGCGCCCGCAGGCGGCGAGCCCGGGGACGGCGGCCAGGCCGAGGCCGGAGAGCTTCATGAGGTTGCGGCGGTTGAGCTCCGAGCCGGAGGCGGGGGGTCGTTCAGTGGTCACGCTTGCGGTCCCTTCACGGTGAGGGGTGGGGGGTATCGATCGGACTCGATAAGTGCGACCAGGTTAGGGCTGTGAGCCAGGTTATGTCAAGTCATGAAAAAAATTAGATGGAAGTTTCGGCAACCCATTGACGCAAATCGATGACCGTGCCTAGGCTGAGCCGAGCAGACGCCGCCCCCGTCGATAGGAGCGTCACATGAACCCTTGGCCCGCAACGAGGCTGCGCCGAGCCGCGGCGGCCGCCGCCGCAGCGGGGCTCGTCCTCGCCGGCCTCGCCGCCGCCGTCCCCGCGAGCGCCGAACCCCCGAGCCGCCCCCGCCAGGGCTGGTCCGACACCGCCGACGGCTTCGCGTCGCTCCCGGGGCTGGGCCGCGGCCCGACCACCGGCGGCGAAGGCGGCGCCGTGGTGGAGGTCGACACCATGGCCGAGCTCCAGCAGTACGTCACCGCCCCTGAGCCCTACGTCGTCAAGGTGACCGGCGCGATCACGATCGAGCCCAAGGGGACCGAGCTCAAGGTGGCCTCCGACAAGACGATCGTCGGCGTCGGCACGTCCGGCGAGATCGTCGGCGGCGGGTTCTTCCTCGGCACCGGCGTCCACAATGTCATCATCAGGAACCTGACGATCCGGGACACCCTCATGCCCGAGGACGACCCGGACGACAAGGAGTACGACTTCGACGCGATCCAGCTGGACACGGCCGACCACATCTGGATCGACCACAACACGCTGACGCGCATGAACGACGGGCTGCTCGACAGCCGCAAGGACACGACGTTCCTCACCGTCTCCTGGAACCGGTTCTTCGACAACAACAAGACCTTCGGGATCGGCTGGACGCCGAACGTGACCTCGCAGATCACGATCCACCACAACTGGTTCAAGAACACCGTGCAGCGCAACCCGAGCGCCGACAACATCGCGAACCTGCACATGTACAACAACTACCTGGAGAACGCCTCGGCGTACGGCAACTACGTGCGCGGCAAGACCAGCGCGGTGATCGAGAACAGCTTCTACCGGGGCACGCACAACCCTTACTACACAGTGGACGGCGAGCTGGTGCAGCGGGGGAACATCACCGTGGACTGCACGTGGGGCGACGTGATCCGCGAGCAGGGCGACGCGTTCGACCCGCGCGACTTCTACGACTACAAGGCCGACCCGGCGGCGGCCGTCCCGGCCCTCCTGAACGAATTCAGCGGCCCGCAGCCCGAGATTGGGACCTGAGCTGCGGCGCGACTGGATTCTCTGCGGCGGCTCCCGGCACTGCGCACCAGTGCCGGGGGCCGCTGTTCAGCGTTCGCGGAGCAGTTCGCAGGGCGCGTCCTCGCGGCGCAGGAAGGCGAGCTGGGCGCGTTTGCCCTCGACCTCGATCTGCGGGCCGAGGGTGAACCCGGTGCGGCGCATGCGGGCCGCGGCCTGCTCGTTGCGGGCGTCGGGTTCGACGACGATGCGCCGGTGATCGGGGTCGGCGAAGAGGAACGCGGCGAGGACGCCCATGAGGGCGCCGGTGAAACCGACCGTGGCGTTCCCGCCGGCGGCGGCGACGAGCAGGTGCGCGCCGATGTCGCCGGGCTCGACCTCGTAGCACTCGCCGACGGGGTCGGCAGCGGGCTCGTAGGTCTGGAACAGCGCGACGGGCTGGGCGTCGCGCAGCAGCAGGTAGGCGTGGTGGGTGTCGAGCGATTCGAGGTACTCGTAGATCTCGAGCACGTATTCGCGGGTGTGCTCGGTCATGCCCCAGAAGCGGGCGCGCTCCTCGGTGACCCACCCGTAGACGAGGTCGAGGTCCTCTTTCGGTCTGACGGGGACGACGGCGACGGTGCCGAAGCCGTCGAGTGTCTGCTCGAAGACTGCGGGGCGGTCGATCATGCGGTACTCCTCTTGCAGCTGTTGCCAGTCGGTGACGACGGGGGCGAGTTCGCCGCGCTGCCACAGCGGGAACTGGTCGCGGTAGTGCGGCGTCCCGGGGACGCCTGACGCTCCGAAGGGGACGATCCAGCGGGACTGGTCGCGGTCGGCGAGGTCCCAGACCCAGCGGGCGGCGGGGCCGCGCGCGAAGTCCTCGGTGATGCCGGGGGCGCCGGAGGTCGACAGGATGCAGTCGGCGTCGCCGGACATGCCGTCGAGCGCTTCGGGCGGGTCGATGTCGCGCCAGGGGACGAGCCGGTGCACGTCGCCCCAGGCCGCTGGTGGTGCCACGGCGGCCGTCTCGATCGCTTGGCGCAGTGCGGTATCGCGTTCGGCGGGGGTCACGAGGTCGCCGTCGAGGAGGTGCTCCAGGGCGAACGCGATGCGGACCTCGAGCACGAGCCAGGGCGCGAAGACCTCGGGGTAGCGCGACGGGGCGGCGAGCGGGGCGAACACGGGCAGCGCGGCGAGCGCGCGGATGAACGCGGCGCGGAAGGCGGCGAACGCGGCGGCATCCGTGCTCTGGGCGTCCATCCGGCAATCCCAGGCGAGCAGCCGGTCGCGCAGCCGCGCAGCGTCACCGCTCAGGTCCAGTTTGGACACGAGGGCGAGGAGCGGTGCGGCGGTGGGCAGGAACGTGTCGGCGTGGATCCGGGCCATGTCGGCGGCGGTCCAGTCGTCGCGGCCGCCGAGGAGCGCGGTGATCCTCTCGGCGCGGTGGGGCGCGCAGAACTCGACGCCGAGCTCCCCGGAGATGCCGCGGTCGTTCGCCATGGCGGCGATGCCGTGGACCTCCTTGGAGGCCATGGGTTTCCAGCCGCGCCACGCGTACTGCGCCTCCCAGGCGGGGACGGGGCGGACGAGGTTGGCGGCGTCGCGTTCGGGGACGCGTCCGGCGACGCGGTGGAGGAGGCCGCCCGCGGTGTCGGCGGCCATGACCACGTTGACCGGGAGGACCCAGTCGTCGAGGGCGGCGTCGACGTCGGCCGCGGTGCGCGCCCGCAGCAGTCGCGGCAGGGCGGCGAAGCCGATCTCGGGTTCGGCGTGGAGGGGGCTGCGCAGGCTCAGGGCGGTCTCGCCGTCGTCGGCGATGACGGATCCGCGTCCGGTCTGGATCACCTCGACCGCGGCGGGTTCGGCCCCGGCGACCTCGATCGTCTCGGTCCAGGACCTGGTCGGTTCCCAGCCTGCGGGGCCGAAGGCCTCGACGGTGCCGTCGGCGCTGCGGCGCAGCCGCTCGTGGAAGAGGTCCTGCGTGTCGGCCATGGCGTTGGTGATCCCCCACGCCACGTCCCCGGTGTGTCCGAAGTGGGCGATTCCGGGGATGCCGGGCATGGCGAGGCCGACGACGTCGAACTCGTTGCAGGCCAGGCGGATCTGCTGGTAGGCGCCGGGGAGCTGGAGGAACCGGTGCGGGTCGCCCGCGACGATCGCCGCGCCCGAGGCGGTGCGCGTCCCGTCGACGATCCAGCCGTTCGACCCGGTGGGGGCGGGCCCGTCCATGGCGAACCGGTCGACCGCGTCCTCCCCGAGGTGCTCGATGACGCGCTCGCGCCAGAGCTTCGCGGGGAACCCGGACCCGAAGAGCAGGTGCTCGGCGTGCCAGACGGCGAGCGGCGTCCACGGCTCCCAGACCCCCGGGGGGCCTTGGAACTCCGGCGCGTCGGCCTTGGCCAGGCCCGCGTTGACGCCGTCGGTGTAGGCGCCGACCCAGGCGGCGGTCGCGGGGTCGAGGCGCGCGAAGGCCGCCTTCGCCGCGTCGGCGATGCCGGTCTGGCGGGCGAGCCGGTCCCAGGGCAGCCATTCCGCGCCGAACACGGCGGCCGAGGTCCCGGCCGCGCGGCGGCGCAGGGTCTCCAGCTGCCAGGCGCGGTCGTCGGCGGCGTTGCGGCCCTGGGCGAAAGCGAGCGACTGGGGATCGGCCGCGCGCAGATGGGGGACGCCCCAGGCGTCCCGATAGCACACGAAGCTCATAGTTAGGTTAGTCTAACCTAATCGTTGGATCGTAGTTTCGCACAGGGATGCGAGAAGGGAACGGACATGGGCCACGGCTGGGAGGGCGCAGTACTGAAACTGCTGCGCGCCAAGGACTTCACCTTCACCGTCACGGGCGCGACACAGATCACCGAGCACTACCGCCGCCTCGAGTTCACCGACGGCGGCCTCCTCGCCGAACTCGGCGTCCACCCCACCATGTGGGTCCGCCTCTGGTTCGACAACCAGGGCAAGCCCCACCAGCGCGGCTACACCCTCGTCGACCCCGACCGCGAAGCCGGCACGTTCGCCATCGAGTTCGCCCTGCACAACGGCATCGCCAGCGACTGGTCCCAGAAGGCCCAGCCAGGCGACACCGTCCAGGCCACCGTCTACGGCACCGGCTTCGCGCCCCTCGACCCCGAGCCCGAGCGCCTCCTCATCGTCGGCGACGCCGCCTCGCTCCCGGCGGTCAACTCGCTCCTCGACGCCTTCCCCGACACCCCCGCGACCGTCTGGTTCGAGACCTCCAGCGACGACGAGCTCCCCCACCGCACCACCGCGCATCACGACCTCCGGCTGGTCCCCCGCGACGGCGACGCCCTCGCCGACCGCGTCCGCGCGGAACTCCCCGCTCTCGCCGCCGACCCCGCCCGCTCCTACTGCTGGATCGCCTGCGAGGCCAAGGCCACCCGAGCCCTCACCGCGTTCGCCCGCAAGGAGATCGGCTTCCCCAAGGACCGCATGCACGCCATGGCGTACTGGCGCGAGTAGCAGGACGCGGGCGCACCGGACCGGGACGCCCGCGCAGCGCGTCCGCGGTCATCCGTCGGCGGAGACGTCGCCGTGCTCGTTGCACTCGTCGTGCTGGTTGCTGTCGGGGTCGAGGAGGCAGACCTCGATCTCGATCGTGTCGCCGGGCTTGACGTTGTTGTCGCGGAACGGGTCCCAGACCATGACGTCGCCCCACGCGCCGCGCTTGTACTCCTTGTAGTGCGAGTCGCCGTTCTGGGTCACCCGGACCCAGATGTCCCAGCCGTCGGCCCAGGTGTCGTCGATCTCGACGTAGTCGTCGTTGTTCCCGCCTCCTGACCCGCCCTTGCCGTAGTCGACGTACTGGGCGTACCCGGCGTCGTTCTGCGTGGCGACGGTGAAGCCGTCGTCGACGCCGCGTCCCTGTTCTTCCGCAGCGGCGGCGCCGGTCGCGGTGACGGCGATGAAGGCCGCGCCTGCGAAGACGGCGCTGAGGACTCGTGCGAGTTTCATTGATGTTCCCCCCGTTGGGATCTCGAATCGCCGCGGGCACGCGGCAGGGCCCCGCCCTCGGGCGGGCCGTTCAGGGATCTCGGGGACGTCCGGTTCCGAGACGAACCGGCGGCCTTGGCCGCAGTGTCGCTTTTCGGTGCGGCACTGGCGGATCGCTGTCGACCGCTCCCCGCCCCCGATTAGAGCACGATGCGGCGCCGGGGTGTCCGGGTTGAGCGAAGACACAGGTAGGCCCGGAGGCAGCGGGCCCTCGCCCGGGCGGTCCCAGTGGCGGTCGGATCCGTCGCGCGCCTCTGCTGCCGCTTCGGCTTCGACGCGTCGGCCGTGGAAAACGCCCCGGGTCCACTACCGTGATGCTGGCAGTCAGCAGACCCGAGGCGAGGAGGCGGCCCCATGGCAAGCACCGCGGAGATCAAGTCGCAGATCCAGGGCGCGATCGAGCAGGTCCAGGAGGCGATGGGCGCCATCGGCGGCGCCCAGTCCCAGACGGACAACGCGATCGGCGCGGGCACCGCCGCCACCCAGGACACCGGCAGCTCCATGCCCGGCGAGGCCCTCGGCCAGTGGCAGCAGGCGAAGGAGAAGCTCGAAGAGGCCCTCACGCTCTACCAGGGAGGATCGGACACCTTCGAGCAGTACGCGAACTCCATCTGACCGAGCACCGCGGAGAGCCGACCAGCGCCTGAACGAACACCGCGCCGGACCGAGCCGCGCCGCCCCGGGCACCGGGCCCGACCTGCCCCGGGGCACCGGCCGCCCCTAGCCCCTAGAACCAGCTCCCGAAGGACGGCCCTTCCCGGGCCTCCTCCGGCCGCCCGCCGAAGACCTCGCCGTCGCGCCACGCCCGCACCGGCCCGCGCCCCCGCAACTCCCCGCACTTCCCCAATGCCATCCGCGCCCGGCCCAACCGGGCGCGCAGCTTCCCCGCCCCGATCATGACCGCGTCCCCGCCAGCGCGGGCACCGCGTCGACAACGGCTCCGGCCACGGCCGCCGTGACACCGCTCGACGCTGCCCCGATCGGCGAGGCCGTCCCGCCCGTCGCGACCGCGCCCGATCTGTCCGCACTCGCCGGAACCGCTGCGGGCCTTGCCGTCCGGGCCGGGACCGTGACCCGCGTCGAGTTCGCGACGAGGATCCACACCAGCGCCGAGAGCACGACCAGCAGCACCCGCTGCCCGACCCCGCGCCAGTCGCCGCCGTCGAGGAAGCCCGGCAGGAACGTGTTCAGCGTCGTCGTCAGGAACGTCAGCGCCGCCAGGCCCGTCACCCACCACGTGCCGCGCCGCACCCAGTCGGGCACGTCGGCGTCCTTCATGCGGATCGCGCACAACGCCGCGACGACGGTGAGCAGCACGAACGCCGCACCGGCGGTGTAGCGGTGGATCTGCGCCCACCACGTCAGCCCCGATTCGGGTGTGCCGGTCCGGAAGACCGCCGCGCACAGCAGCATCACGGCGGTCGAGCCGAGCAGGAAGCGGATGAAGCCCTCGCGGGCGAGGCCGACCCCGCGCCCGGCGAGGATCGCGCAGGCCAGCGCGAGCGCCAGCACGGAGGCGGGGAACAGGAGGATCCCGGGCCAGGTCAGGGCGTAGCTCGAGACCGGCGTCGCCACCGGGTCGACCGCGCCGGACTGGGTCAGGTGCATCACCGCGAAACCGGCCTGGCTGGCCGCGACCGCGGCCATGGCGGTCACTTCGGCTGCGCGGGAACGGAACAGGTTCTGGATCATGCGGCGAACGGTAGGGGCGGGGACGTGCGGTTCCCTCAAGCCGAGGCGTGGAATCGGGCCTCATACCCAGGGGTGAGACGCGGGTCGGCGACCCGTACCCGGGAGTGAGGTCGCGCAGGCCGCGGGCGGCATAGGTTGGTGCCGTGAAGTCCCGTGAGAAGTCCGAGCCCGCTCCGTTCAGCGCCGTCCGTGTCGTGGTCAACTACCTGGTCGCGGCCGGTCCGGTCGGTTCGGGGACGTGGCGTTGGCGGTTCACGACGACGCTCGCGCTCATCGGGCCGGGGTCGGTGCCGCTGGCGCTGGTGCTGCTGTTCAGCCAGGACCAGGTGCTCCGGTACGACTACGAGATCGGCTGGGGCGCGATCCCGGCGATGGCGACGGCCGCTGCGGTCGTACTGGCGCGTTTCCGTCCGGTGGAGGCGTGGCTTCTGGTCATGGGGTCGCTGGTCGCGGTGATGTTCGGCGCGGACTTCATCGGCTGGCAGCCGTGGCCGCTCACGTCGCCGAACCTGTTCGCGCTCATGGTGGTCCTGTTCGCGCTGGCGCGCGACCGGCGCCCGTGGGCGGGTGTGATCGCGTGGTCGTCGTATTTCCTGGCGGGCGCGGCGGCGATCTGGCTCTCGAACGCACGGCTGGTGACGATCGTGTCGGACCCGGTCTCGAACCCGACGCCGACTCCGGCGTCCGACAGTTTGACGCTGGGGGCGCTGCTGGGCGCTTTGGCGTTCCTGATCGGGTTCACGGTGCGGATCTCGCGGCAGGGGCGACTGCGAGTGGCCGAGGAGGAGCGAGTCGCCGAGTCGGAGCGGCATCAGCGGCGGCTGTTGGAGGAGCGGACGCGGATCGCGCGGGAGCTGCACGACATCGTGGCGCACCACATGTCGGTGATCACGGTGCAGTCGTCGACGGCGGAGTACCGGCTCGCGGACCTTGGTGAGGAGGCGAAGGCGGAGTTCCGGTCGATCAGCGACCAGGCGCGCGAGTCGCTCGCGGAGATGCGGCGGCTGCTGGGGGTGCTGCGCAGCGAGGACGAGGCGGGCGCGCGTGAGCCGCAGCCGGGCCCGGAGGCGCTGCACGGTTTGGCGGAGGCGGTGCAGCGGGCGGGGACGCCGGTGGAGCTGCGGGTCGGGCAGCTGCCGGAGGAGCTGCCGGAGACGGTGGCGCTCACGGTGTTCCGGGTGGTGCAGGAGGCGTTGAGCAACGTGGTCCGGCACGCGCCGGGGGCGGTGGTCGAGGCGGATGTCGCCGCCGCTGACGGGCAGGTCACGGTTACGGTGGTGAACGGCCCTCCCTTGGAGAGGCTGGCGAGCCATAGGTCGGCGCGGCCTGCGGGTTCGCCCGCGTCTGATCCGCACGGGTCGGGGTTGGGCCTGGTCGGGATGCGCGAGCGGGTCTCGCTCGACGGCGGGACGCTGGAGACCGGACCGACGGCCGACGGGGGTTTCCGTGTGCGGGCGGTGCTGCCGATCGAGGACCGTTCGAGCGCAGAGGAGTCTTAGTGCAGATCAAGGTGCTGATCGCCGACGACCAGGCGATGGTCCGCGCCGGTTTCGCGGCGTTGTTGAACGCGCAGGCGGACATCGAGGTCGTCGGGGACGCCGAGGACGGTGTGGGCGCGGTGACCGAGACGGCGCGGCTGCGGCCCGACGTGGTCCTCATGGACGTCCGGATGCCCACTATGGATGGTCTGGAGGCGGCGAGGCGGATCCTGTCGGCGCCCGAGGAGCGGCGGCCGCGCGTGCTCATGCTCACCACCTTCGATCTCGACGACTACGTGTACGAGGCGCTTCGCATGGGCGCCAGCGGGTTCCTGCTGAAGGACGCGCCGCCCGGGGACCTGATCGCGGCGGTGCGCGTGGTGGCCGCGGGCGACGCGCTGCTCGCGCCGTCGGTGACGCGGCGGCTGATCGAGCAGTCGTTCAAGGCGAAGCCTGCGCTACGGCGGTCGGCGAAGCTGGACGCGCTGACGCCGCGCGAGGAGGAGGTCCTGCGGCTCATCGCGCGCGGCCTCTCGAACACCGAGATCGCGAAGGCCCTGTTCGTGTCCGAGCAGACGGTGAAGACGCACGTCGGCAAGGTCTTCAGCAAACTCGGCCTGCGCGACCGCGCCCAGGCGGTCGTCTGCGCTTACGAGACGGGCCTGATCACGGCGGGCGACCCGCGGGAGCACTGACGCGACCTGCACAAACGCGCCAGTGTCGGACCCGCGTGGGAGAGTCGTCCTATTTCTCCGGTTGGTAGGAGGCGGTTGCGGGTGGGAAGGGGCATGCCCTACGCCCGACCCGCAGACCCCTCGGCCAGCAGACGCCACCCACCACCACCGCACACCCTGCCCAGCCCCCGGCCCCGACCCGACCTGGCCCAGCCCCAGCCCCAGCCCCAGCCCCAGCCCCAGCCACCGTCCCGGTCCCGCCCCAGCCACTGACCCGGTCCTCCCGCCCCTGGTCCCGGCCACCGCCCGCCCCCATCACCTCACCTCGCCTCAACTCCTCGCCCCTCCTCTCCCCCGAAACATCTCCCGCAACAAACTCCGCCCCCTACTGGAACAGATCGTTCCGCTCTGCTATTATCGGAACATGACATTCCGTTCCGGAGTTTCGAAGAAGGAGAACCCCATGCGCATCCTCGTCACCGGCGCCACCGGCACCGTCGGCAGCAACGTCGTCGAGCAGCTCACCGCCCTCGACCCCACCATCCAGATCCGCGCCCTCACCCGCAACGCCGAAGCCACCCTCCCCGCGGGCGTCGAGATCGCCGTCGGCGACCTCGCCTCGCCCGACACCGTCGCCGACGCCTTCAAGGACGTCGACGCCGTCCACTTCATCAACTTCGCAGGCCACGGGTACGGCGCGCTGCCCGACCCCGCCGGGCTCGTCGCCCTCGCCGAAGCGGCCGGCGTCCGCCGCGCCACCGTCCTCGGCGGCGTCGCGACCGGCCCGCTCGAACAGGCCCTCGCCGCCAGCGCGATCGAGACCGCCTACCTGCACCCGGTCGAGTTCATGTCGAACGCGGCCATGTGGTGGTCCGCGGTCGTCAAGGCCGGGGAAGCGATCCGCGAGCCGTTCGGGGACCGCCTCAGCGCGATGGTCCACCCCGCCGACATCGCCGCGGTCGCCGCAAAGGCGCTGGTCGACGGCGGGTACGACGGGCAGTCGCTGGTGATCACCGGCCCGGAGGTCCTGACGATGCAGGACAAGGTGCAGATCCTCAGCGAGGCCGTCGGCCGCGAGATCGCGTTCGTGGAGCTCACTGTCGAAGAGGCCCACGCGAAGTGGCGCAGCGAGGGCATGCCCGAGGGCGTCATCGCGTTCCTCACCGAGGCGCTCGGGAACACGCCCGAGGAGGGCAAGACCGTGGCCGACACGGTCGAGCGGGTGACCGGACGCCCGGCGCGGAGCTTCGCCGAGTGGGCGGCCGAGCACGCCGACGCCTTCCGTTAATTCAGCGAATCCCGCAGGGGCGCATCCGCAAACGTGCGGATGTGCCCCTTTTCGCCGCTAATTCTGGGAATTCACAGGCTAATTGACATTCCTGAAACAACGCACCACTTTGGTTGATATTCACTGAATTACTTGCATCTTTAACTTTTTCCGGTTTACCCCTAGTCTCCATGTATGGCATGGCTCACCATCATCTCGGCGCCGTCCGCAACCAGCGGGCGACGCCGGCCTGCCATGTCGGCCGCCTTCCCCGTCGGCCGTCGATGCCCTCACCCGAAAGGCATGCATCACATGAATCGCCAACGCGCGCTTGCGGTCACCGCCGCCGGCGCCCTCGCCACCGCTCTCTCCCTGGCCGCCGGGGCCGCCCCGGCCTCGGCCGAGATCCTCGACGCCAAGGCCGACCAGGCCCGCGCCGACCTCACCGGCAACGTCTCCCAGGGCCTGATCGACGAACTCCAGGAGACGTTCGGGCTCACCGAGTCCGAGGCGTACGACCGCCTCGCGGTCGAGGACGTCGCCGCCGACCTCCTCGAGGAGGTCCCGGCCGACCTCGACGAGTCCTATGCGGGCCTGTGGGTCTCGGAGGACGCCGACGAGGTCTTCGTCGCCACCACCGACGCCGCCGACACCGCCGGCCTGCGGGCCGAGGGCGCCACCCCGGTGCTCGTCGAGCACGACCTCGCCACCCTCGAGGACGCCGCTGGAGCGCTCAAGTTCATCGAATCGGAGGGCTACTACGGCAACTACGTCGACGTCGTGGCGAACACGCTCGTCATCGAGGCCGCCGACGCCGCCACCGCCGCCGCCGTGATCGAGGCCGCCGGGATCGACCCGTCGCTCGTCACCGTCGACGCCGGAGCCGAAGCGCCGCAGCCGTTCTTCGTGCGCGGCGGCGACTCGTACATCGTCGAGAACTCGTGGCGCTGCTCGGTGGGCTTCTCGGTCCGCCAGGGCTCGACTCCGGGCTTCGTCACCGCCGGCCACTGCGGCTCCGCGGGCGACCAGGTCACCAGCGGCGAAGCGGCCCCCGGCACCTTCCGCAACTCGGTGTTCCCCGGCTCCGACCGCGCCTGGGTGGCCGTCGGCACCAGCGAGACGCTGCTGGACGACGTCAACATGTACTCCGGCACCCGCGACGTCGCGAACGCGACGCAGGCCGCCGTCGGCTCCTCCATCTGCCGCTCCGGTTCGACCACCGGCTGGCACTGCGGGACCGTGCAGGCGTTCAACCAGACCGTGAACTACGCCGAAGGCGCCGTCCGCGGCATGACCCGCACCAACGTGTGCGCCGAGCCCGGCGACTCCGGCGGCTCGTTCATCTCCGGCAACAGCGCGCAGGGCATGACCTCCGGCGGCTCGGGCAACTGCAGCTCCGGCGGCACGACCTACTTCCAGCCGATCGGCCCGGCTCTCAGCGCCTGGGGCCTGACCCTCGTCACCAGCTAGGCGGCGAACGCATCACCTTGGGGGCCTTCCGGAAGGGAGGCCCCCTCCTTCGTCTCCCCCCAGGGTGCTCAGTGAACGCGTTCCGCCCGTGTGGATGCGACCGAACCTCAGAGCCTGCTCAAAATGCGCTGAATGATCTGGTTTCAATGCATATTGAAGTTCTACGATCTCCCGCATGACCGATACTGCCAACGGCAACAAGATCACCCGCCGCACCGCACTCACCGTCGGCGGCGCCGCAGGCGTCGCGGGCGTCGGCCTCGCCGCCTACAGCGCGAACGCCCAGCCGCCCGGCCGCCCCGGCCAGCAGCCCACCGCCAGCGCCGCCCCGACCACCGCCCTCCCCGACGACACCTGCGTCCTCACCACCGAGATGACCGAAGGCCCCTACTACCTCGAGTCCACCCGCCGCACCGACATCACCGAAGGCAAGCCCGGCGCGCCGCTCGCCCTCCGGGTGACCGTCCTCGACGCCGCGACCTGCGCGGTCCTCCCGAACGCCGCCGTCGAGATCTGGCACTGCGACCAGTGGGGCTACTACTCCGGGTTCACCGGCAACAGCCCCGGCGGCACCGTCCCGCCCGAGGACGGCATCGGCGACGAGAACACGTTCCTGCGCGGGTACGTCCTCTCCGACGCGTCCGGCGTCGCCGCGCTCACCAGCATCTTCCCCGGCTGGTACCAGGGCCGGTGCTGCCACATCCACGTCAAGGTCCACACCGGCGGCACCGTCGGGTCCGACGGCGACTACGAAGGCGGCTCCGAACTCCACACCGGACAGTTCTTCTTCGACGACGCGACCGTCGCGGCCGTCTACGCCACCGCCCCCTACAACCGGCACGGCGGCGACTGGCTCACCCTCGACGAGGACGGCATCTACGACGGCGGCGGCGCCGCCAGCGGCCTGCTGACCCTGACCGCGAACGACCCGGACGACCCGTCCGCAGGCCACGTCGCGACCATCACCGTCGGCGTCCAGACCGCCTAGCGACCAGTCCCCTGGGCTTCCCCACGTCTCCTAGGACCCCTCCCGGGCCCCGGCGTCCTCGTCGGGGCCCTCCCGCTTGCCGCGCAACGCGCCCACGTACACGCCCGCGAGGATCAGCGGCGCGCCGACCAGCAGCGAGACCGTCAGCGGCTCGTCGTCGAGCCACGCCGACACGCAGATCGCCACCAGCGGGATCACCACGAACACGTACGCCGCGCGCGACGCGCCCCACCGCTGGATCACCGTCAGGTACAGCACGAACGTCAGCACCGAGCCCGCGACGACCACGTACGCCAGCGCCCACCACGTGTCGCTCACCTCCGGCAGCGCCCACCGGTCCCCCGCCGCGAACGAACCGGCGAACAGCAGCACCGCCGCGGCCGCCATCCCCACCGCGTTCATCGTCACCGGGTGGACCTTCGGCAGCCGCTTCACCAGCACCGCCGACTCCGCGAACGCCAGCACCGCGCCCAGCGCCGCCAGCAGGACCGGGACGGGCACGTCGGCGCGTAGTGGCGCCTGAGACACGACCGCGACGCCCGCGACCGCGACGAGCGTGCCGACCAGCGCGCCGGTGTGGAACCGCTCCTGGCCCTGGGCGACCGCGAGCAGCAGCGCGGTCAGCGGCACGAGCGCCAGGAGAGTCTGGCCGAGCCCGGCGTGGAGGTAGACGAGCGCGTAGTACGCGAGCGAGAACGACACCCCGAAGTTGAGCACCCCGAACAGAAGCGTCCCGGCGAGCGCCTTCCCGTGCGGGAAGCGCAGCCGCAGGACGGCCATGATGGCCAGGAGCAGGAGCGCGGCGGTGCCGAACCGCAGCGACGCGCCCCACAGCGGGTCGAGCTCGCGGTTGCTGAACCTAATGCCGACGGCGTTGCCGCCGGCGAGGAGGGTCGCGCCCGCGAAGGCGGCGAGAGCGGCCCGGTCGCGAGTGGGCTGCATACCCTCACGATAGGCCCGTACCAGCAGGTCAGGGGCCGGAAACCGGGGGTCAGAGCGCGAGCGGCAGCACCTCGGCCTTCCAGCGGACCTCGGCGTTCACCCACCCCGCGACGCGGTCGACGGCGGCGTGCAGGTGCTCCCGGTCGGCGCGGGCGTCGTCCCACTGCACGGCCTCCACGACGAGCTCGCCGCTGCTGCGGCGCAGCGCGACCCGGCCCGGCAGGTCCGAGCCGACGAACACCGGCAGGCAGTAGTAGCCGAAGGTGCGCTGCGGCTCGGGCACGTAGATCTCGATCTTCCAGCCGTGGCCCCACAGGCGCTCCATGCGCTCGCGCAGCCACACGAGCTGGTCGAACATCGACACGGCGACCGCGTTCTCGGCGCCGGTGAGGCGGGTGCGGCGCACCTGCGGGTCGATCCAGGCGCGGGCCTTCCAGCCTTCGACGGCCACCTGCTCGACCTCGAGTTCGCGCAGGACGCGCTCGGTGTCGGCGTTCTTGAGGCGGAAGTAGTCGGCGACGTCCTTGGTGGTGCCGACGCCGAGGTTGCGCAGCGCCGTGGACACCATGTAGCGCAGGCAGGTCTCGTCGTCGGCGTCCCACAGGTGCTCGGCGGGGATGGCGCGTTCGGCGAGCTGGTAGACGCGTTTGAAGCCGATCCGGTGGGTGCAGGCGACCTCGCCGAACCATAGGAGCCGTTCGACGGCGTGCTTGTGGTCGGTGCGGTGGTTCCAGCTGTCGCCCATGTCGCCGGTGCCCCGGTCGCGGTGCATCGCACCGGAAGGGAAGTCGGACACGGTGATCGCGCCGCGCTCGGCGAGCAGCGCGAGCACCTCGGCTTCGGCGACGGCGAGCGAGTCGTCCTGGTACCGGTCGCGCCAGTTCCGGCGGCGGCGCGCGAGGTACGGCCAGGCCGAGACGGGCAGCAGCGACATCGCGTGCGCCCAGTACTCGAACGCGACCGGGCTGCGGCGGCGCTCGAGGCTCCGCACGGCTTCGTCGACGTCGAGGTCCCGGGCGAGGAGCGTCAACTCGTGCGCGCGGCGCACCGCCGAGATCGTGTCGAGCTGGATGCACCCGAGCCGCTCGAGCACGGTCTTGAAGCGGGTCGCCTTGGGCCGCAACTGCGCGGCGATGGCGATCCGACGGGCATCGGCAAGCCGCAACGACTCAGGCACGGTTCCGGTCCTCTCCCAGCAATACGGCGGTCACCCCAGACCGTACAACCGCCCACCGACAACCCGCCCCACCCGGCGCCCAGATCATGCCCGCAAGCTGCCCAAACACCCAAATGTCGGACCCGTATGCGACCGTGGTCTTTTTCGGTTGGCAGGAAGGCGGATGCGGGTGGGAAGGGGCACGCCCTACGCCCGCGCCGCAGGCGCGCCGCGCGCGGCCAGCGCGGCCGCCTCCCCACGCTCCTTCCGAAAGCGCGACTCGACCCCACTCAGCCCGAGCCCCGAGCCCCGACTAGCTAGTTCGGCGCCACCGCCACCGTCCCCGTCTCCGCGCGCGGGTCCGCCGCGCCCTCCGCGTGCCCGGCTTCGTCAACCTCGATCAAGTGCGCGTGCCCGAAACCGCTCCCGGCCTCGGCCTCCGCCACCGCGAACCCGCGCTCGCGCAGACCCCCGGCCCACGCCTCCGGCCCGCCGGCCTCCAGCTCCACGTCGGTCTCGTGCTCGCCCGCCCAGGTCCCGAACCCGCTCTCGCCCGGGTGCAGACGCCACCGCGCCGCACCCACGGCCGCCTCGACCGACTCGCCGCCGTGCAACACCCGCGCGATCAGCTGCGCCACGATCTGCGGCTGCGAATCGCCGCCCATCGACCCGGCCACCAGCCGCAGCGACCCGTCCGCCCGCGTCACCAGCGCCGGCACCAGCGTGTGCGGCGGCCGCTTCCCCGGCCCGAACTCGGCCGGGTGCCCCGGTTCCAGGTTGAACCCGACCCCCCGGTTCTGCAGCCCGATCCCCGTGCGCGGCTCGAACAGCCACGTCCCGAACCCGGCCGCGTTCGACTGGATGTACGAGACGCCCATGCCGTTCCCGTCGAGCACCGCCATATAAGTAGTCCCGCCGGCCGACTGCCGCACCGGCACCTCGGCCTTCCGCTCCGCGCTGATCCGCGCCGCCCGCTCCCCTGCCGACGACACCAGGTCCGCCACGTCCGCGCCCTCGAACAACCGCTCCGGCCGGTCGTACCCAGCCAGCCGCGACGCCTCCACCAGGTAATGCGCCCACAACGAGTCGCCCGCGTCCACTGGCAGGTCCAACCGGTCCGCGATCGCCAGCGCGAGCAGCAGCAGGTACCCCTGCGAGTTCGGCGCCGCCGCCCACACCCGGTGCCCGAACGCCTCGACGCTCAGCGGCTCCTCCCAGTCCGCTTGGGACGCAGCAAGATCCGCCTCGCTGAACAGGCCTCTGCCGAGCTCGATGAGCCCCTGGCCGAAGTCGCCCAGGTAGAACCCGTCACGCCCGCCCTCGGCCGCCGCGCGCAGCGCCCCGGCCGTCCGCTCCCGCCGCACCGTCGCACCCGCTTCGAGCCCGACGAGGTCTTCCGCGCCCTCCACGCCCTCGATCGTCTTGCCCGCCTTGGCGAGCATCGCCGTCGCGGGCCAGCCGCCCGACGCCAGCGCGATCGCCGGAGCCAGCAGCTCGGCCATCGGCCGCGTCCCGTACCGCTCGTGCAGCGCGAACCAGCCGTCCACGCACCCGGGCACGGTCGTCGACCGCAGATCATTGCGGAACGGCATGACCGCGTGCCCCTCGGCCCGCAGCCCCTCCGGGTCCGCGCCGGAACCGGCCCGGCCCGAAGCGTTCAGGTACGCCGGGACCGGCTCGCCCGGGACATGGACCAGCGCGAACAGGTCGCCGCCGAGCCCGCACAGGTGCGGGGCCACCACGGTCAGGGCCGCTCCCGCCGCGATCGCGGCGTCGACGGCGTTGCCGCCGCCCGCGAGCACCTCGCGCCCGATACCGCTGACGAGCGGATCGACCGAACACACCACACCCTGATCGACCACGGAGGCCTCCTTCTTCGCAGAGCGGGCCGTGCCCGCCGGGGGATCGTGCGCGCTGAACCGCAGGTCCGAGCGCCGCCACGAAGCCTACCTTGCCGGTCGGCTAGTAGAAAACGCTAGCGGTCGGTCCCGAACGCCCGCCGCCCCGAGATCAGCGCCGCCCGCCAGTACCACTCCACGTACCCACCGATGACGAGCGCCAGCAACCCCAAGTGCTGCAACGCGCTCAGCTCGCCCCGCAGCACCAGGCCCAACACCCCGGCCACCAGCAACGTCCGCGCGACCGCCCCCGCGAAGAACCCGCGCCGCCCCGCGCCCACCAGGTCCCGCCGGCACTCCGCGGGCAACGCCCGCAGCGAGAAAACCCACCCGCCCACGTACACCAGCCCGAGCACCCCGAGCACCATCCCGCTGGCAGGCCAAGGCGTAGGGAAGATCCAGTCGATCACGTTGAGCAGCAACGCCGCCCGCAGCACCCGCTCGTACCAGCGCCACGACCACCGCCGCAACGTCACCTCGTACAACAGCGACTCAGGATCGTCCTTCGCAGTCTCCCAAGCGACCCGGACCCCGGCGCTCAACCGCCCCCGCGTCTGCAGAATCTCCGCCAGGTCGTCCCGCACCGCCGCGTCACCCGGTTCGAGCTCCAGCGCCAGCACGTAATGCGCCTGGGCCCGCCTGTGCCGCAGGTGATGGTCGAAGATCCGCCCCGCCGTGTGCTGCACCCAGGCGTCGTCAGGTGAACGCTCAAGCGCCTGCTCCACCAGCTCCCGCGTCTTCGCGAACTCCTGGTCGACATACCGGTACCAGGCCAGCTGCATGTAGTACCGGCCGTTCTCCGGCATCAGGTCCACCGCCCGCCACAGCGACTCCGACGCCTCCTCGGCCCGCCCAAGCTCGAACAGCACGTTCGCCCGCAGCCAGTGCGCGTCCGCGTTCTCCGGCTCCTCCTCGACCGCCCGCACCGCCCACACGAGCGCGTCCTCCTGCCGCTCGTCCAGATGCAGGCACCACGCCAGCAGCAGCTGCGACACCGAACCGGCGCCGTACTTCCCGATGCCGTTCTCCAGGACCTCGGCGGCCTCGCCGTACTCGTCCCTGTCGATCAGTTCCCGCGCCCGGCCCTCCACCGCACCGGAGATGAACCTGGGCCAGGTCTTGTTCACCGCCTGCAGGACTCGCCCGCGCGCACGCGGAGAAGGGACCTCAGGCGGTTCGGCGGCATCGCTCATTCCCGACTCCAGATCGCTCGGGGGCACGTGAGACGACGAACCTGCCGGGAACGGGCACTTCCGCACGACTCGGACCGCGTGCCGGTGCTCACGACAGGTGCTTTTGTCTCCCGACGCCCTTAGCATAGAGGTGGACCGCGTCCACCTGTACGGCCAAGTCTCTTGTACCGTGGAGTGACTGCGGTGGGGACGAGAGGAAAGATCGGAACTGGTCATGGAAGAGCCGACACAGCCTGCTGACTCAGCCGGGCCGATCTCGTCGACGGTGCACCGCTGGCGGCGCCTCGCGGTCCGGCACGACCTCGAGTGGAGCGAACTCCTGCTCATCGCGTTGAACCTGTACGGGTTGCGCGGCAACAACTCCGAAGGCATGCGCCTGCGCCTGAACTCCGAAGACGAAGAGTTCATGCTGGTCCTGCCCGCTGACCGCGCCACGTCGCCGTTCAGCCTCCGCGCCCACGTCGACCCCTCCTCGCCCCAGCACGGGCTGAGCGAGCTGTGCGTCGACGGCACCCCCGTCGCCGAGATCATCGAAGCCGAACCCGGCGAAGAGGTCCGCGGCTACCTCCGCGCCGACGGCACCGCCGCGACCCTGCTCCTGCAGACCGGCATCGACTCGTCCGAACTCGTCAAGTGCTACCGGGACCTGTTGGAGGCCTTGGCCTCCGACCTCGCCGACGACGGCGAGCAGCACCTCTTCGACGAAGTCACCCTCTCCGCCGGCGGCGTCCACGACGAGAACCTCGTCGTCGAGCACCTCGTCGCAGTCCGTGAGGCGATGACCGCCGAAGGCCTCCCCGAGACCACGACGCTCGGCGTCCTCACCCCGGCCCTCCACAGCCAGACCGCCTTCGCGGAACTGGCCGCCAAGGTAGGGCCCGTCCTGCTCTTCCTCACCACCGAGACGTTCGAGGACGCCAGCCCCGCAGCGGCAGCCGAACCGACCGTCCCCGAGGACGCCGCGGCCGCCGACCCGCTGGTCGCTCCCACGAGCCACCAGTCGGAACGCCTCTCCGAGATCCTCGCCGCCGCACGCGAAGCCGGTCACAGGACCTCCTTCACGTACACCGTCGGCAGCGAACCGCTCGACGAGATGCGCGCCTGGCTCCTGCCGCTCGCCGAGCAGACCACCATGTGGCCCTCGCTCACGATCCTCCCGGCCGAAACGCCGGTAGACGACTCGCAGCACGTGGCCGCGCCCGACGAACGCCTCGACTTCTTCCTCGAAGCCCGGCGCCTCCTCGAGCAGATCTTCGCCCCCACCCAGCTCCGCCCGCAACCGTGGCGCTGCTACCGGGGCCTCTGGTACCGCCAACACGCTGGCGAACACCTCGACGGCCCCTACGTCTAGTCCGACAAACGCTCAGCGCAAGACGATCTCACCCTCAGCGGTGGCGATTCCCACGGCCGCAAGCCGTGGCTCGCCACCGCTGAAACGTATCGGCAGGTCAATCTCACCCACCCACTGCCGCATAGCGGGCTCGTCCCCGCCGACTTCCAGAAACGTCACAAGACCGGGCGCGCAATCATGCCCGCAAGCTCATGCAAAAGTCACTGCTGAGTGATGACGTCACATCTGGAGTACGATCACGATCTGTAGGGTCCGATCGGTCAGGTGGACTGGACGTGAAGGGCTGCAAGCCGACTGCGCTTATCCTGACCGGTTCGCCGACATGACCGATTATTCTGTGGTCATGGCCCCTGCTGATTCTGGGGATCGCCCCAGCGCTGCCGTCAATGAACACCTCCGCGCCGTCGAAGAGTTGTGTGCTCGCCCCTTCCCGGAGGAACATGGCCGGGACGGTGCCCTCGAGAGCGGCCCCGGCCATCATCTGCTCGTCTTGCGGACCAGTCAGGACTTCTGGGACGATCACGATGGCGAGGCTTCCCGGCAGGCGGCGGCTGACCAGCAAGTCCACCTCGACGCGCTGGTCGTGGCACTCGCCGATCGCTGGGGAGAGCCCACCACGGTCGACCTGTACCACTACCTCAAAAAGCACTTCAATGGCGCCTTGGTCCCTGAACCGATCAATGCGCTGTGCAAACTGACCACCACGATGCGCCTCTGGCCACGGACGCGAACCGATCGGTGGCTCGCGCTCGCCATCGGCCAAGAGGACAAGGAGCTGCCGATCGAACTCCTCGCTGCGGTCGGCGAAACCAGGGCGCTGCGCCTGAGTTCGGCGGGGAAGACATGACACCTGCGAAGTCTCGTTCGGGTGAGGTCGTGTCTTCGTTGCCCTGATTACGCATAGTGAGCGGCAGCGGGCTCGTGGATCACTCGGTGTGTGACTACTCAAGGAATCAAAGGGCGACCGCTGCCGCGTTTCGAGCATAGGACCGGCCTGGACACCGAGCAACTGCTGTTGCTGGAGCGGGAGGTCAGGGCCCGGATCGGCTCCTGGCAGCCGGACACCGGCCGCCGCAAGGCCCTGGAGCTGTTCGACGCTCTCGTGGTCTGCCTGATCTACCTGCGCCACAACACGATCCAAGCGGCACTCGGCGAGCAGTCGCGGATCTCGCAGGCGACGGTCTCGCGCTACGTCGAGGCACTGGAGCCGGTGGTTGCGACCTGCCTCGACCAGCTGGCATTGGAGCTGCGTGAGCAGGCGGTCCGCTCCGATCTGGTGGTCGACGGGTTCCTCATCCCCACCCGCGATCTCACCGACCCTCCGGGCTTGTTCTCCGGCAAGCGGCACAGGCCCGGCTTGAACGCGCAGGTCATCACCGATCTGCATGGACGGGTGGTCGATGGCGGCCGGATCGTTGTCGGCTCGGTCCACGATGCGAAGGCGTTCAAGGAGTCCGGGCTGGCCAAGGCCTACGAGATTCACCTGTCCGGGGAGGGCCCGAGCCTGATCGGCGACCTGGGCTATCTCGGCGTGGTGCCGCTGACTCCGTATCGGAAACCGGAGTACCGCGAGCTCACTGCCGCTGAGGGGCTGTTCAACCGGCAGGTCAACCAGCGGCGTTGGGTCGTCGAGCAGGGCATCGCACACTTGCGCTCGTGGAAGGTCCTCGCGACCGGCTTTCGCCGGCCGCTGCCGAAGGCCGACCGGACACTACAGACCGTGATCAAACTCCAGATGTACCGACATCACTCGAAAGAGGCTTTTGCATGAGCTTCCCGGCCTCGGCGTATGCGCGGCGCCATCCCTCGACCCGGCCTTCGCGAGGGACGTCGTACTCGATGAAGAACGGCCGCACCGGAGCCACATCACCGAGAAGCCGCCACTGCCCGGTGTCTCCGCCCCCCTCCGAGGGCTCGACACCGACTCCTGCTGCGTGAGCATCGAGGTCCTCCGGCTCGATCGCCCAGGTGAAAAGGCGGTCACCTGCCGCGATGAACGCCGCCAGCCCATCCGCGGCCTCGCTAGCAGCTGCGTCCGTAACCGTGACGAGCTCCAGATACACCGGCGGTTCGAGAGGAACCACCGCATTGGCAACCCCCGGAGCCGGCGATCCACCGAGCACCGTCCCCAAACCCCAGTCGCGACGGAGCCGTTCCGACGCCGCTTCGAGATCGCCCACTCCCAACAGGACGTGATCAATTCGGTTCATTCGAAGAACACTAACGTATTTGCCGGATGCCGAAGGGCCACAACGTAACCGCCGACTCCTGCCTCCCAAATCAGGGCATGCGGAAAGGCCCCCACCGTGAGGTGGGGGCCTTTCCTTTAAGTTAATGTTTGGCGGTGTCCTGCTCTCCCACACCCTCTCGAGTGCAGTACCATCGGCGCTGGAAGCCGTAACGACCGGGTTCGGAATGGGACCGG
>NZ_JBIDBB010000013.1:0-95018 GCF_043202775.1 Glycomyces sp. NPDC048151
CCAGCGGGCGACCGCTGGGGGAAGCACCGCAAAGCAACACATCATCTTGCAGCGCAGCCTGATCCCCCAGAGGGGTCGGGCCCTCCGGCATGCCCAGGATCGACACACGACTTCCCCGAGGCTCGAAACCGACCCCGCCCGACATCCACCAGTCGCTGCTCGCCTGAACCCGCACCCGACCAGACCGGCCAGCCGCAAATCGACCCCGGCACAGCCGCCACCTTGTTGTCGCCGCCCGCCTGAACCTCGGGCATCAACCAGCCGGGAGCCCGAAATCCCCGCCCGGCTCGCTCCTACCTCGTTGTCGCCGCCTGCCTGAACCGCAAGTCATCGCAACCACAAGACCGAAGTCCCCAGCCCCGACCCCGTCTCACCTCGCTGTCGCCGACTCCCCGAACCGCAAGCAGTCGAGACGACGAGGCCGAGGGGCCCAGCCCTAGGCCTCCGTTGACCGCGGACCGCGGACCGCGGACCGCAGACCGCAGACCGCAAAGCACAGACCGGCCCCGACTTCTCGCTTCTCGTTGTCGCTGCAGTCTGGTGCTGAGACCGGACTGCCGATACGGGCCGTGCCATGCGAAACCCGCTCCTAGACTGTGAACGCGGCGAGGCCCCGGCTCTGCGTCCTGTGGGGGCGCGGAGCCGGGGCCTCGCTTCTCTTGTTAGCCGCGCGTTGACCCGCCTCGGTCTTGCGCGGCTTCGGGTCGGGGCTGAAGACCCGATCCGAGCTTATTCATTTGGAGGGGGCTCCCCGGGCGCGAGCAGGTCGCCCGGGGAGCGGGTCCATGTGGCCGGAGCCCTGGTGGACCCTTACTTGGGCTCGATGCCACCCTCGAGGAGGCGGACCATGATCGGGTTGTCGAAGTACACGTCGTTGAGCGCGTACGAACCCGGGTCGATCTTCGCCACGCGGGCGCCCTCGATGCCGTAGCTGACACGCTGGTTCAGGAACAGCGGCAGACGCGGCAGGGTCTCGTTGAAGACGATGCCGAGCGTCTTGTTCGCCGCGGCCTGCTCCTCCTCGGTGCCCTGCTGGGCCTTGAGGTACACCTCGTTGACGTTCACCTTGCCCTGGGTGGGCGAGTCGACCGAGTCGGTCGGGATGCCCATGCCCGCGGCGTCGGCGGTGCCCGCGTTGTCGGTGAACCAGGCCATCTGCCAAGAGCCGTAGGCGTAAGGCACGAACGGGTTCGCCCACTGGCGCACCGCGATGTCGTAGTCGCCCGCGCCCCAGATGCCCCACGGGTTGTCCTCGGGGACGCTCTTGTAGGTGACCGCGAGGCCGAACTCGGTGAGCTGGGCCGCGGCCTGCTCGCCGGAGAGCACGAAGTCGGTCCAGCCCTCGACGCCGGTGATGGCGTACTCGGCCTTGTCCCCGGCCGGGGTGTGCCAGCCGTCGGACTCCTTCTTCCAGCCGGCCTCGGTCAGCAGCGACTCCGCCTTGGCGTGGTCGGGCGTGTAGTACTCCAGCTCGACGTCGTCGAACAGGCCCTCGGCGTGCGGGTCCGGCAGGCCGGAGTAGGTCGACGGGATGTAGTAGCCGCCGTTGCCCTTCGCGATCTCGCCGATGGACTCGCCGTCGAGGATGTACATGAACGCCTTGCGGACGCGCGCGTCGGCGAACTCGGGGAAGCGGCCCTGGTTGAGCATGAGGCCGATGCCGTCGAAGCCCGGCGTCGAGAGCTCCTTGAGCCCCTCCACCCCGGCGATGGTCTGGCGGTCGGTCGCACCGAGCACCTGGGTGCAGTAGTCGATCTCGCGCGAGAGCAGCATCTGGACCGCGGCGGCGTTGTCGCCGTTCTGGACCTCGATCTTCGCGAACTTCACCTGGTCGGCGAACAGGCCGTCCGGGTGGACCTTGAAGGAGATGACGGTCTCGCCGATCTGGTCGAACTGGTAGGCGCCGCTGGTGATCGGGTCCTCGTCCTTGAAGTCGACGGCCGCGATCTTCTCGGCCAGCGCCGACTGCTCCGGGCTGCCCTGGATCGCGCCGGCCTCGACGAGGCCCTGGGCCTCGTCCATCCACTCGCCGTAGCGGGCGTGCGGGAGGATCTGGGCCTTGAGCGCACCGTGCTCGACGCCGGGGAACGCCGCCGAGTACGTGACGGTGACCGTGGTGTCGTCGTCGGCGGTGGCCGAGACCAGCTGGTCCCAGCCCACGGTGCCCTGCGCGGCGTTGAGCTTCTGCAGGTAGATGGTGCCCACGACGTCCTTCGCGGTGACGGCGTTGCCGTCGGTCCACTTGACGCCGGAGCGCAGCTTGATCGTCAGCGTGGTGCCGTCGAGGTTCACCGACTCGGCCAGCTGCGGGATCCACTCCAGGGTCTCCCAGTCGAGGATCGCCGGGCGGGGCAGGAACAGCTCCGCGACGGGCGCGGGGACCAGCAGCGCGGCGTTGTTGATGGCCGCGTTGTGGTGCTGGGTGGTGATGTCGAACGGGTAGACGTAGATGAAGGTGCCGCTGGCGCCTTCGCCTTCCGAGCCTTCGGCCTGGCAGGCGCCGAGGACGCCCGCGGTCGCAACGGCGCCGGCGCCGAGGCCGACCGCCTGCATGAGGTTGCGTCGGCTGAGCTCGAATCGCTGAGAGGTCATCGCCGTTTCCTTTCAATCAATGTAGAGGGCAGTGTTCGTACAGGTGGGTGGAGCAGGGGTTCCGAGTTCAGATGGCTGATTCGGTCTCGGGCCGCCGCGAGCCGGGGACGGCGTCGAAGGTGAGTGTTCGGTCGTCCACTGTGGTCTTCGCGCGGTCGCGGGCGACCACGTGGCAGGCCACGTTCCTCCGCGAGGAGAGCTGCAGCAGGGGCCGCTCGCCGTCGCACAGGCCCGGCTCGAAGGCCGGGCACCGCGGGTGGAAGGCGCACCCGGCGGGAAGGTCGTGCAGGCTCGGGATCTCCGCGGAGCGCAGCTGCTCCGTGGAGCGGTTGGCCCGCGCCAGGTCCGGGTCCGGCTCGCACACCGCGCCGATGAGGGCCTTGGTGTACGGGTGCTGAGGGTTCCCGATGACCTCCGGGGTGGGGCCGTGCTCGACGACCTTCCCCAGGTACATGACCGCGATCTCGCCGTCCCACGCGAAGTACTTCGCGACGGCCAGGTCGTGCGTGATGAACAGGAAGCCGACGTCGAGCTCGTCGCGCAGCCGCCCGAGGGTGTTGAGCAGGCTCACCCGGATCGAGACGTCCAGCATGGAGGTCGACTCGTCGCAGATGAGCAGTTTCGGGTCCATCGCCAGCGACCGCGCGACGTTGACGCGCTGGCGCTGGCCGCCCGACAGCTGGTGCGGGTACGAGTCCAGGTAGGACTCGGGGGGCGTGAGGTCCACGAGCCGCAGCAGGTCCGCGGCCTTCGCGCGCGCCTCGGCGCGGCCCTTGACCAGGCCGTGGCGCTTGAGGCCCGCGGTGAGGGTCGAGTAGACGGTGCGGGTCGGGTTGAGCGCGGCGTACGGGTCCTGGTGGATGTACTGCACCGAGCGCCGGTACTCGGTGCGCTCGGCCGCGGTCATCGCGGTCAGGGCCTTGCCGCGGAACTCGACGGCTCCGGCCGTGGGCTTGGTGATCCCGGCGGCGGCGCGGGCGGTCGTGGTCTTGCCGCAGCCGGACTCGCCGACGAGGCAGAGGACCTTGCCGGCCTTGACTTCGAGGTCGACGCCGCCGACTGCGGCGACGGGGCCCTTGCGGGTGTCGAAGACCTGCTCCAGGCCCGACAGCTTCAGCAGCGGCGTCTCAGACATCGGCGGTCTCGCTTTCGGTCCGGACCTCGGCCGCGTTCGCGGGGGCGTCGTCGCACTTGCGCTCGAAGCGGACCTGGTCGTGGTGGAGGCAGGCGGCCGTGTGGCTCATGCCGAGCGGGCGTTCGGCGAGGAGGTCGAGGTAGATGCGCTCGCGCTTGCACTCGTCGGTGGCGAACGCGCACCGCGGGTGGAACGCGCAGCCGCTCGGCATCGCCTTGAGGCTCGGCGGGTAGCCGGGGATCGACTCCAGTTGGGGCCGTGCGCCCTTGACGGGCATGACCGCGTTGATGAGCCCGGCCGTGTACGGGTGCTTGGGCTCGTAGAAGATGTCGCGGGCCGAGCCGGTCTCGATGATGCGCCCGGCGTACATGGTGGCGACCCGGTCGGCGAGCTCGGCGGCGAGGCCGAGGTCGTGGGTGATGAACACCATCGTGAAGCCGAACTTCTTGCGCAGTTCGTGGAGCTGCTGCACGATCGAGCGCTGCGTGAGCAGGTCGAGGGCGGTTGTCGGCTCGTCGAGGACGAGCACCTGCGGGTCGAGGGCGATGGCGAGCGCGATGAGCGCGCGCTGCTTCATGCCGCCGGACAGCTCGTGCGGGTAGGACTGGAGGACGCGGTCGGGGTCGAGCCGCACGGTCTCCAGGAGCTCCCCGGCGCGGGCCTCGACGGCGGCCTTCGTCCACTTCTTCTTGCCGTCCGAGTGGTCGCGGAGGGTGTCGGCGAAATGGTCGCGGATCCTGATGACCGGGTTGAAGGCGTTCATGGCGCCCTGGAAGACCATGGCGGCCTCGGCCCAGCGGAAGCGGCGCAGCTGCTCCGGCTTCATCTTCAGGAGGTCCGCCTTCGAGCCGTCCTTGAGGCGGTACGTCAGCGAGCCGGAGGTGATCTCGCCCAGGCCCGGCAGCAGGCGCAGCAGGCCGAGGCCGAGGGTGGTCTTGCCGCAGCCGGACTCGCCGACGAGGGCCAGCGACTGTCCTTCGTAGAGGTCCAGGTCGATGCCGCTGACAGCGGTCACCGACTCCTTGCGGCCGGTGCGGTACGCGATGGAGAGGTCGCGGACGCTGAGAATCGGGTCGGTCATGGTCTTACCTTTCCCTCAGGCGCGGGTTGAGGGCCTGGTCGAGGCCGCGTCCCATGGTGACGAGACCGATCGTGAAGAGCACGATCATGAGCAGCGGCGCGAGCACGTACGGCAGCGCGACCGGGAGCAGGAAGAAGTTGTTCTGCCACGACAGGTGGATCATCAGTCCCCAGTTCGGCGTGCCCGAGGGCATGAGGCCGAGGATGTAGAGGCCGACGATGGCGTAGATGGCCTGGTTGACGGCGATCACGAAGTTCACGAAGATGAACCCGGCCATGTTCGGCAGGATCTCCCGGAACACGATGCGCATGGTGCCGAGGTGCTGGAGCTTCGCGGCCTCGACGAACTCGCGCTCCTTGAGGGACATGACCTGCGCGCGGATGGAGCGGAACAGGAAGGCCCACATGGTGGAGCCGACCACGATCGCCACGCCCCACGGCGGGATGTCCTCGAAGAACGCGACGACCGCGATCATGAGGAGGAACTGCGGGATCGTCACCGTGACGTCGGTGAGCTGCAGCAGGACCGCGTCGATCCGGCCGCGGAAGTACCCGGCGATCGAGCCGAGGACGACGGCCACGAACACGGCCATGATGGCCGCCATCCCGCCGACCCAGATCGGCTCCGCCCCGGAGTTCACCAGGATCGTGAAGGTGTCCTTGCCTTCGTACTGGGTGCCGAGCCAGTGCTCGCCCGAGGGGGCGGTCCAGATCTGCGAGGTGTCCGTGGGGTTGTCCTGGTCGACCACGAGCGGTCCGACGAACGAGAACAGCACGATCCCGAGGACCAGCACCGTGCCGGCGAACCCGGCGGGGGAGCGGGTGAGCCCGGTCCAGATCTGCCCGAACGTGCTCTCCCGGAACGTCCGGCGAGGCTTGGCAGTGTCCACTGCGGTCATGCTCACGCCTCCTGGCTCTCGGACTTGATGCGGGGGTCGATCTTCACCAGCAGGAGGTCCACGATGAGGCTCGTGATGACCACCGACGTGGCGAGGATGATGACGGCGGCCTGCACCACCGGGTAGTCGCGGTTGCCGATGGCCTGCATGAGCATCTGCCCGACCCCGGGGTAGTTGAGGATCTGCTCGATGACGATCGAGCCGCCGACGAGCATGCCCAGCTGGAGGGCGATCTGCGGGACGACCGGCAGGAGGGCGTTGCGGCCCACGTAGTTGCGGCTGATGCGGCCGGGCTTGAGGCCGCGGGCGCGGGCCACCGTCACGTAGTCCTCGGTGAGCACCTCGGTGGTGGCGGCCTTCATGTTGAGCATGAACGCGCCGGTGGAGGTGAATGCGAAGGCGAGGATCGGCAGGATCGCGTGGAAGAGCGCGTCGCCGAAGAACACCGGGTCGAAGCCGGGCTCGATGCCCGCGGTGACGCGGCCGCGCATGTCGAGGAAGGGCAGGATGCCCAGCACGGTGTAGCCGAGGACGACGACCGCCGCGATGAGGATGTAGTTCGGGACGCCCGTGAGGAAGGACCCGACCGAGGTCATGGTGTGGTCGAGGATCGAGCCGCGCCGGTAGGCCGTGGCCATGCCGACGGAGAGGCCGATGACGGCCGCCAGGACGATGCCGGCGCCGACGGCGAACAGCGTCCAGGGCAGGTACTCCATGACGTGCTCGAAGACCGAGGTGCTGGGGCTGGTGAGCGAGTTGCCCAGGTCCAGCGTGACCAGGCCCTTGAGGAAGTCGAGGTACTGCGACCAGGAGCTGGCGTTCGGGTCGTAGGCGACGATGTTCGCGGCGGTGGCCATGGCCTGGTCGTGCGACATGCCGGCGCTGTTGAGGCGTCCGGCCATGATCTCGATCGGGTCGCCCGGCATGAGCTGCATGAGCATGAAGGTGATGGTCGCGACGAGCCAGATCACGAACACGGACTGCAGGATGCGGCGGAAGACGTAGGAGGTCCAGATGCGCCGCAGTACGCGGGCGGCGGTGCGGGGCGGCGTACCTTCCGCCTTCGGCGGAGGGGGTGCTGCAGGTGCGGTCACCTCGGTGCACTCCTTCGTGCGTAAGTGGGATCCGGCCCGTGGAAGGGCCGGTGAGCCTCGGACGACGGGGGGCGAAACAAATTGGAAAGATTGTTTCTAGTTAAGAAGCTACCTGCCGTGACCGGCGGCGCGCCAGCCCTGAGACGGAATCGTTATCCGTGCGTCCGGCTTGTGACCATTGACTCCCGGGCCCGGGCGCGGCCTTCCACGGTAAAGCCAGTACGCTCGTACTGTTAGGGGCGGAGCCCCGGCGCCCGCACGAGGCGCGGTCAACCCAGGCGCAGGTAGGCGCAGGAGAGGTAGCGAGACTATGGCGAAGATCAAAGTTGCGAACCCGGTCGTCGAGCTCGACGGCGACGAGATGACCCGCATCATCTGGAGCAAGATCAAGGACGAGCTGATCCACCCCTACCTGGACGTGGACCTCAAGTACTACGACCTCTCCATCGAGCACCGCGACGCCACCGACGACCAGGTCACCGTGGACGCCGCCAACGCGATCAACCAGTACAACGTCGGCGTCAAGTGCGCCACGATCACCCCCGACGAGGCGCGCGTCGAGGAGTTCGGCCTCAAGAAGATGTGGCGCTCCCCGAACGGCACCATCCGCAACATCCTCGGCGGCGTGGTCTTCCGCGAGCCGATCATCATGAGCAACGTGCCCCGCCTCGTCCCGGGCTGGACCCAGCCGATCATCATCGGCCGCCACGCCCACGGCGACCAGTACAAGGCCACCGACTTCAAGGTCGACCGCCCCGGCACCCTCACCGTCACCTTCACTCCGGCCGACGGCTCCGAGCCGATCGAGTTCCAGGCCGCCGAGTACCCGGAGGGCGGCGGCGTCGCCATGGCGATGTACAACTACCGCAAGTCGATCGAGGACTTCGCGCGCGCCTCGTTCCGCTACGGCCTGGCCCGGAACTACCCGGTGTACATGTCCACCAAGAACACCATCCTCAAGGCCTACGACGGCATGTTCAAGGACGTGTTCCAGGAGATCTTCGACAACGAGTTCAAGTCGGAGTTCGATCGGCTTGGGCTCACCTACGAGCACCGCCTCATCGACGACATGGTCGCCGCGGCCATGAAGTGGGAGGGCGGCTACGTCTGGGCCTGCAAGAACTACGACGGCGACGTCCAGTCCGACACCGTCGCGCAGGGCTTCGGCTCGCTCGGCCTCATGACCTCCGTGCTCATGACCCCCGACGGCAAGACCGTCGAGGCCGAGGCCGCGCACGGCACCGTGACCCGCCACTACCGCGCCCACCAGCGCGGCGAGAAGACCTCGACCAACCCGATCGCCTCGATCTTCGCGTGGACCCGCGGCCTGGCCCACCGCGGCAAGCTCGACGGCACCCCCGAGGTCACCGGCTTCGCGAACCAGCTCGAGAAGGTCGTCATCGACACCGTCGAGGGCGGCAGCATGACCAAGGACCTCGCCGCGCTCGTCGGCAAGGAGCAGGAGTGGCAGACCACGGACGAGTTCCTCGACACCCTGTCGGAGAACCTCGCCAAGGCCGCCAAGTAACTTCGCGAAATACCCGAAGCAAGGCGTAACCGGGCCCCTCGCGGCTCGTTGTAGAAGGAAGCGGCAAGCGCATCCGCGCGAGCCGCCCCTTCCCAGTTGGAGGCCCCGGCCGACGTGTGCAGGCGCACACTCGGCAGGGGCCTCCCCCCTTTCGGGACTTGTAAACTAGGCGGGTTACAGCCGTCGATCGGAAGGCCGCAAACTCGTGAGAGGCGTCATCCTCGCCGCCGGACAGGGACAGCGCCTGCGCCCTGACACCGACGCGCTCCCCAAGACCCTCCTGCCGGTCACCGCGACCGAGACGATCCTCGACACGATCGTGCGGGGCCTGGCCGAGGTCGGCGTCCGCGACCTCGCGATCACCGTGGGCCACGCCGCCGAGCGCATCAAGGACCACGCCCCCGAGCTGGAAGACCGCTACGGCGTGACCGTGCGCATCGTCGACAACGACAAGCCGCACTGGAACAACGCGTACTCGCTGTGGACCGCCCGCGAGCACTACGCGGAGGGCGCCGTCCTCGTCAACGGCGACACCGTGCACCCCACCAGCATCGAGCGGAACCTCCTGGCAGCATCCGAAACGGACCCCCGCCTCCTCCTCGCCTTGGACGACCACAAGCAGCTCACCGACGAGGCCATGAAGGTCCGCGTCGGCGCCGCGGGCGTCGAGCTGATCCACAAGCAGCAGCCGATCGCCTCCGCCGCGGGTGAGTACATCGGCGTGAGCCTCATCCCCGCCGGGCTCGCCGAAGACCTCACCAAGGCCCTCGAGGCGACGTTCAACCGCGACTCGACCCTCTACTACGAGGACGCGTTCCAGCTCCTGGCCGAGGCCGGGCAGATCGGCACCGTCTCCACCGGGCCCGTGGCCTGGACCGAGGTCGACGACCACGCCGACTGGGCGCTCGCCAAGACCATCGCCGAGGGCCTCTAAGTGCCCACGTTCGCGCGCACCGTCCTGGCGCCCATCACGGTCGAGGTGTCGTCCGGGGCGCTGAAGCGCCTCCCCGAACTGCTCGCCGACGCCCGGATCTCCTCGGGCGGCCGCGTCGCCGTCGCCCTCGGACCCGGCCTCGGCGAGAGCATCGCGGCCGAGCTCGACCACCTGCCCGACGCCACGGTCCACACCGTCACGCCCGGCAGCCTCCACAGTGCCAAGGAGCTCACCAAGCGCCTGCGCGACGACCACCGCGTCGACGCGCTCGTCGGCATCGGCGGCGGCAAGCTCCTCGACACCGCGAAATGGGCCGCCTCCGACCTGGGCCTGCCCATGGTCTCGGTCGCCACGAGCCTCGCCCACGACGGCCTCGCCTCGCCCACCGCCTCGCTCGAACGCGACGGCGTCTCGGTCTCGTACGGGGTCCACCCGCCGCTCGCCGTCCTCGCCGACCTCGACTTCATCCGCCATGCGCCCGCGCACCAGCTGCAGTCGGGCATCGGCGACGCGCTGACGAACCTCTCGGCCGTCGCCGACTGGCAGCTCTCGCACGAGGTGAACGGCGAACCCGTGGACGGCCTCGCCGCCGCGATCGCCCGCACCGGCGCCGAAGCGGTGCTGCGCCACCCCGGGACGATCGCCGACGAGTCGTTCCTGGCGACCCTCGCGGACGCGCTGATCCAAGGCGGCCTCGCGTCCAGCATGGCCGGATCGTCCCGGCCCTGCTCGGGCGGCTGCCACGAGATCGCGCACGCGCTCGAAGCGCTCCACCCCGGCTCGGGGACCCACGGGGCGCAAGGCGCCCTGGGGGCGCTGGTGTGCACGTGGCTGCGGGGCGACAAGGCCCTGTTCCAGGAGTTGTCGGCCGCCATGAAGCGGCACGGCCTGCCTCGCACGGCAAGTGAACTCG
The DNA here is from genome assembly GCF_043202775.1 of Glycomyces sp. NPDC048151. Lineage (NCBI taxonomy): Bacteria > Bacillati > Actinomycetota > Actinomycetes > Glycomycetales > Glycomycetaceae > Glycomyces > Glycomyces sp. NPDC048151. The sequence continues at coordinate 10,176 of NZ_JBIDBB010000013.1, forward strand.
GACTGAATACCGCGGAGCTCGCCACAGCGGTGGCCTACGCGCCGAGGACCCGGCCAGGCCGTTATACGATTCTCGAACATCGTGAACTGGACTCGGTGGCGCTGGAGCGACACCTGACGGAGATGATGCATGAGCTCGATTAGCCCGCACCCCGACGGCGTCTCCGGCCCAGCCGGGAACAGCGACGGGAGCCCGGACAATCCCGATGCGGCCGCCCCCCAAGGCGGCTTCGGTACCGGGCCTTCGGCCAACCCCGCGGGATACCCGCCGGGGTCCATGAGCTCCGGTTCGGCGGCCTTCGCCAGCCCGCCGCCCTCGGCCGCGCCCGGCATCACCCCGGGCCACCAGGGCGGACCCGCGGGCTCCCCGCCGCGCGCCCAGGCGCCGCAGGGCTACGGCCCCGCGTCCTACTCGGCGCCCGCCGGGCAGCAGCAGGCCTACGGCGCGCCCGCGCACCGCCCGGCCCCGCCGAACCCCGGCTACGCCGCCCCCGGCGGCCAGCAGCCCTACGGCACCCCGCCGCCGCCTCACGGCCCCGGCCAGCCCCAGCAGCCCTACGGCGGCCCCCCGCCCCACGGCCCCGGGCAGCAGCCGTACGGCCAGCAGCCCGCCCCCGGCGGCCACTACCAGCCGCAGCAGCCCCCGCCGCCCCCGGCGACCGCTCCGGCCCCCCACGGCCAGACCCCGCCGCCCGCGCACCAGGGCCAGACCCCGCCGCCTCCCGCGACGGCACCGGCCCCCCACGGTCAGACGCCGCCGCCTCCGGCGGCCGCCCCCCAGCCCGACTCGTCCGGCCAGGTCCCCCAGGCCCCCTACGCGACCCGCTCCGAACCGAGCCGCGACATGCCGATGGCAGGGGCCTCCCCGATCCGCCGCAACCTCGACGACACCGCCGAGCTCCCGGCGTTCCTGGACTCGGCGCGCAGCGACGAGGGCCCCGCGACCGGGGCCATCCGCCTCTCCGAAGCCGCCGTCAAGCCCCAGAAGCGGAAGTTCCCGCTGACGACGGGCTTCACCGCGCTGCTGCGCCACCGGCACGCCATGTCGGTCCTGGTCCGCCGCGACCTGGCCGTCAAGTACCAGTCGACCGCGATGGGCTACGTCTGGTCGCTCATCGAGCCGCTGGGCCTCACGGTCATCTACTGGTTCGTGTTCGAAGTCGTCTTCAAGAGCGGTAACTCGCTCCCCAACAACGCGGGCTACCTGCTCTTCATCGTCTCCGGCATCTTCGCGTACCAGTGGTTCAGCCAGGCGGTCAACCAGGGTGCGACCGCCCTCGGCGGGCAGGCGGCGCTCATCACCGTCATGAAGGTCCCCAGAGAGGTCTTCCCGATCTCGAAGGTCTTCGCGCGCTTCGCCGAGTACGTGGTCGGCTTCCCGATCATCATCATCGTGGCCCTCATGGACAACGGCACCTGGGGATTCAACCTGCTCTGGCTCATCCCGGCCATCCTGGTGCAGACGATGCTCCTGGCGGGCATGACGTTCATCCTGGCCGCCGCCAACGTCCTCTACAAGGACGTGCAGCGCTTCCTCGGCCTGTTCATGCGCGTGCTCTTCTACGCCTCGGCGATCATCTTCCCGATCACCAAGGTCTCCGAAGCGCAGACGATGAAGGACAACCCCTGGCTGTACGACCTCTTCTCGTCGAACCCGCTCATCGGCATCTTCCTGATGCACCGCGCGGCGTTCATCCCCGGTCTCGCACCGAACACGTTCCAGCTGTGCGTCGCCGTCGGCTTCTCGGCCTTCCTGATGTTCTTCGGCCGCTGGATCTTCTACCGGATGGAACCGCGCGTCCTCAAGGCGCTCTGACCGACTGCGGCGGCCCCGGCCTGTGATCAGGCCGGGGCCGCCGCGCGGTACGGCGCGGCCGCGTCCCCCTCGGTACGATGGGAGACGAACCGCCCAGGGCACGCTCCCCCTTGTGCCCGAACCGGTCGGTCGCTCACTCCGGCCCTTCCGGCAGGGACGGACCGCCTAGTATGGGGCGGTCCCAAGCGCCCGATAGATCCCCAGACGGAGACTCCTGCACCATGACCTCGCCCCAGCCACCCAGGCCCCGGCCTAGCGCCGCCGCCGGGAACGGTGTCAATGAGCAGACCCTCCACCTGCCGACGGTCGTGCCCGGATCGGCCGCACCGCGCGCTGCCCAGACCGCGCCGAGCCCGTACCCCATCCGCCCCGCGTTCCGGGCCCCCGCACCGCCACCGCCGCCCGCCGAGTCCGCCGCCCCCGCCCCGTCCCGGCAGGTGCCGCGCCCCGGCTGGGAGGGGACCGGCTTCCGGCCCGACATCCAGGGCCTGCGCGCCGTCGCCGTGCTCCTGGTCCTGGCTTCGCACGCCGGGTTCGGTTTCGCCGCAGGCGGTTACGTCGGCGTGGACGTGTTCTTCGTGCTCTCCGGGTTCCTCATCACCTCGCTGCTGGTGAAGGAGGCCTTCGAGACCGGGAAGATCTCGCTCGCGGGGTTCTACGCCCGCCGCGCCCGCCGCATCCTGCCCGCCGCGAGCCTGGTCACCGTCGCCACCGTCCTCGGCGCCTGGCTGTGGTTCCCCATCACGCGCCTCGAAGCGGTCATGCAGGACGCCTTCACGGTCATCGTCTACGTGGTGAACTACCGCCTCATCGCCGAGGAGACCGAGTACCTCAACGCCGACCAGATGCCGACCCCGTTCCAGCAGTTCTGGTCCCTCGCCGTCGAAGAGCAGTTCTACCTGGTCTGGCCGCTGCTCCTCATCGGACTCATGTTCCTGGCGGGCAGGTCGCCGCGCAAACTCGTGTCCGCCGGACTGGCCGCCTGCGCGGCGATCGCCGCGATCTCGCTGGTGTTCTCGGTGTTCGTCACCGAGCAGTCGCAGCCGACCGCGTACTACGCGGCGCACACCCGGGCGTGGGAGCTGGCCGCGGGCGCGATCCTGGCGCTCAGCCTGCCGACCTGGCGGAAGACGCCGAAGTTCCTCGCGTGGGCCCTCGGCATCGCCGGTCTGGCCATGGTCGTCCTGGCCGGAGTCCTGTATACAGAGGACACCGCGTTCCCCGGGTACACCGCGCTGCTCCCCGTCGTCGGCACCATGCTGCTCCTCATCGCGGGATCGACGGCCGCCGGCCATCCCGTCGGCTCGCTCCTGAGCACCGCTCCGTTCCAGTTCTTCGGCCAGATCTCCTACAGCCTCTACCTGTGGCACTGGCCGATCCTCGTCCTCATTCCCCTCGCCGTCGGCGCAGAGCCCTCGGTCGGCCTGAACGTGGTCCTGCTGATCGCCGCCGTCGCGATCGCGCAGCTCACCTACCGGTACGTCGAATCTCCCGTCCGCAAAGCCGGGTCCCCGAAGACCGGCAACATGTGGGGCCTGGTCACCGGTGTGGTCTGCTCGCTCCTCAGCGTCGCCATGGTCGTCACGATGACCGTCGGCTTCGCGAAGGTCCCGCCGGAGGAGGAACCGCCGGTCGACCTCGAAGCGGTCGAAGAGGTCGAGGACGTCTCCGAGATCGAGCGCCGCCTCCAGGAAGGCCTCGCGGTCGCCTCGGTCCCCGCCGACCTCGAACCCTCCCTGACCGGCGCCGAGACCGACCAGCCGACCATCTACGACGACGGCTGCCATCTCGTCTTCGAGGAGATCGCCCTGCCCTCCGAATGCGCCTACGGCGACACCGCCAGCGCCACCACGGTGGTGCTCATGGGCGACTCCCATGCGGCGCAGTGGTTCCCCGCCCTCGAAGCGCTTGCCGAACAGAACGGCTGGAAGCTGCTCGCCCGCACCAAGAGCTCCTGCGGGCCCGCTGACCTGACGCAGTACAGCTCGGCGTACAAACGCGACTACACCGAATGCGACGAGTGGCGCGACGACATCCTCAGCGAGATCGAGGAGATCGAACCCGCGATGGTGATCCTCAGCGGCGAGGACGCGCCCTCCCTCGCCGACAGCGAGGACTCAAGCCCCGAAGGCTGGGCCGCGGCGTGGACCCGCACCCTCGAACGCGTCACCGCGGCCGCCGGGCAGACCGTGGCCCTCACGGACACCCCGCGCAGCCCCTCCGGCGACTCGATCCCGGAGTGCATCGCCGTGCACCAGCAAGAGGTGCGGGAATGCGTCATGGACCGCTCCGAGGCCATCGACGACTCGGGCAACCGCGAGGCCGGCATGGCCGCGGCGGAGGAGGCCGGGGCCACAGTGGTCGAGACCGTCGGCTGGTTCTGCTTCTCCGGCGAATGCCCGGTCATCACCGGGAACACCCTGGTGTACCGGGACTCGCACCACATCAGCACCCCCTACGCGCGCTCGCTCAGCACGCTTCTCGGCGACGCCCTGCCGCCCCTGTGAGGAAGGGCCGCAGCACCGTCCGCATGCTGTGAGCTGCGGATCGGCGCGGCGACCGGGCCCGCTCCGCGCTCCTCGCGGGACCGGGCCCGTCGCCCGGTGTTGGTACAGTGTGTATCGATCCCCTCCCCGCTCGGGGAGCCCTGGTTTCGGGAAACGATCCCCTGAGAGGAAAGCCCCATGCGCAGGTTGACCGCCTTGGCGACCTTGGCCTTGCTGTTCGCCGTCGCCGCCTGCACCGAAGGCGGCGGAGACGATCCGACCGAGACGCCCTCAGGTGACGCGAGCAGCGGGGCCCCGGAGCCGACCGCACCCGTCGAGCTCGCCCTCGAACCGCCGTCCGGGTTCACCGCGGCCTCCGGCGAGGACCGTGCCGTCCTCCTCGCAGAGGAGCACGTCTCCTACGTGTTCTACGTGGCCGGTGCCGAAGGCGGCAAGGACAAGATCACCGTCACCTCGTACCTGTTGAGCGAAGGGGCCGACACCTCGACGTACGACCTGCAGGCCGGCATCGTCACCGACTACTTCAGCAAGCTGGGGAGCACGGTCTCGCTCGACAACTTCCACCCGGCGCTCGTGCACCGCGAGGAGGGGATCTACCGATACGGCGAGACGACCCTCGACGGAGTCGAGGTGAAGTGGCGCGACTACTTCATCTTCGCCGACCGGTACCTCATCAACATCACCTGCCAGTGGGACGCCTACTACGCGCAGGTCGAGACCGCCTGCGCCGGACTGACCGAGTCGTTCCCGTACCCCGAGGCGTGGGCCGCCGCCGAGACCGCCTGAGCAACAGCTACCGAGGCCCGTCGAGGTCGATGCCGAGCGATCGGAACCGACCGCGATGGGCCTCATGGCTGAACAGCCGCTCCACGGTGTCGAGGCCGACCCGCCGCTGCTTCAGGTAGCGGTCGTGGTCCCCGCGCAGGTCGTCGATGATCCCGAGGACCTCCTTGGGCTCGGCGTACAGGGCTCCGTCGCCGAACACCGGACGGAACCGCGGCGGCAGGATCGTCGGCAGCCCGGCGGCCATCGCCTCCACCGGAGCACGCCCGAACGCCTCCAGCAGGGTCGAGTTCACAAAGTAGGCGTAGAAGTCCAAGCCCCCCAGGAACGTGCCCACGTCGACCGAGTCGAACGCGGCGACCGACCAGTTGCGCGGCAGGCGGCCGAGGATGCGGCGCGGGAACTCGGCGCCGCCGAGGATGCGGATGGCCACGTCCTCCCGTTCCGGGTAGGAGCCGCGCAGGTCGGCGGCGAGCTCGGGCCATTTCGACGCGTGGTCGCGCGAATGCCTGCCGACACGCGCGACAGCTGGCACGGGCGACTCGTCGCGGCGCTGGGCCGACGCCGTGTCGAACGACGGGAACCAGTGCTCTGACGACAGGTCGACGCCCTGGAGCTCCTTCCCGTGGCAGTCGACCAGCGCCTGGTGCACCAGCGGGCCGACCGTGCGCCAGTGGTGGTCGCCGATCCAGCCGCGCAGGTTCCGGTGCACGGTCTGCACGTCCCAGACCGGCCGGTGGCCGGTGCCGAGGCTGTAATAGGTCATCGGCGCCTGGTTGACGACGAGGACCTTGCTCGCGGCGTCGATGGACGGCAGGTCGTCGCGCAGTTGCGAGGCGAACGGCGGGAACCGCATGAGCAGCAGATCGCACGACAGGCTCGGGGAGCCCTCGATGAGCCGCACCCGGTCGCCGTCCACCAGGCTCAGGATCTTGGCGTTGACCGGACGGGCGCTGTGCATCTGATGGAGCGGGTGGTGGATGAGACCGACCCGCTTGCCGGCCGCCCGCAGCATCTCGATCTCGTTGCGGTTGCTCTGGGTCGTGCCGCCGCCGAGATTGAAGTTCGAGACGAACAGGACGTCGAAGTGCCCGTCGGCGACCACTCCCGGGTCCACCGAGGGAACGGGCCTCTCGCGCCATTCGGCGAGCGTCCGCACTGCTGCGGCCTTCGCGGCGGCAGGCGTTCCGCCGTCGGAGGCGATCTCCTCGAGCCGCTCTACCGTCCCGCTGGAGAAGCCCGAAGCGAGCCGGTCGCTCAGCAGCCGCAGCTCGGCGTTGACGCGGCGGGCCTCCCGCTCGCGTCGCTGGCGCTGGCGGCGGTTGCGGGGGGACACGAGCTCGCGGAGGTTCGCCGAACCGGTCTCGACCATGCGACGCTTAGCGGTGCGCGCCACCACGACGGCCTCGGCGCACAGGACTGCGGCCATGTACGGCAAGTACACCCCGGGTGGAGTCGCGTAGGCGAGCACCGCGCCGGCGCCCACGGCGGTGGTGAGCCCGGCGCCTGCCAGTGCTGCCCGGCGGCGGAGGCTCAGGTTGGACAAGCCGGTCACTTCGGGGAGATCCTGTCTATGAGTGACTGCACGCGCCGGAACCCGGGCGCGGTCATCGCGACCGCCGCGCCCCCCAGCAGTGCCGCGAGTGCGGCGAAGGTGAGTATCAGCTTCGTGTCGGTTCCCGCCCAGAACCAGCTGGAGGCGGCGAGGAGGCACAGCAGCGCGCCTCCGGTCGCGGCGGTCAGCACGAGGGTTCGCGGACGGATCCGGCGGCGCACGCGGCGGGCGATGCGCGCGACCCGTTCGACGGCGCGGACCCGGCGACGAGGCGGGGCCGGGGCGGGCGCGCCGGATCCTGCGGTGCCGCCGATGCTCGCGTCCCAGACCTCGATCCGGTCGTGCCCGGTCAGGCCGAACTCGGCCTCGCGGCCCTCCCACAGCGACGGGTCGGAGACGATCAGCTCCTCGGTGGACACCGCGTCCATCGCGGCGACGAACTCGGTTCCGGAGGACGAGGTCTCGTTCAGGAAGTCGAGGATCTCGGGACGGAGGAAGCGCAGGTCCTCGCGCAAGCGCAGGAGTGACTCGATATGCACGACGCCGACCTTGCGGCCCGCGGCGACCGCCTCGCGGGCCAGCGCGATCGCCCGCTGCTGGCTCGCCTCCCAGAACCGGCAGTCGAGCACGACGAGCAGTTCGAAGCGCGTGCCTTCGAGGGATTCGCCGCGGATCAGCGCCGGGGCGTAGAACGGGCGGTCGGGTTCGTCGGCCGCCATGTACGGCTCGCACTCGCCTGCGGTGATCCGCCTGCGCCAGTGGTGGTGCGCGGAACGGTAGGCGAACCGGGCCGGGTGCTGCCAGCCGTAGCCGATGTCGCGGGAGGTCAGCGTGTCCGCGCCGAGCCGGATCAGGGAGAGGATCTCCCCGTCGAGCTTCTTGACCGCGCCGCGGCCGAAGGCCGCCTTGAACCTGAAGTGGAATTCGCTGTCGGCGCCTTTGCGCACGGCGTCGAAGAACCCCATGCGTTCGCGGGCCGCCTTGGCGCGGAAGAGCACCGAGGTGGAGCGCGGGCCGTGGATCGGGCGGCCGGTGTTGATGAGGGAGAGGTCCTCCTTGACGCGGGCGCAGTTCGCGAAGGTCATCACCACGCCCCTGTCGAGCAGCAGCGGCTCGGCCTGGCGTTCGAGCCAGCGCGGGTGCGCCCAGTCGTCGGAGTCGAAGCCGGTGATGAACGTGCCCTTGCATTCGGCGAAGGCGCGGTTCCTGGCGCGGTAGGTGCCGGAGTTGGCGGGGAGGCGGAGGACGCGGATGCGCTCGTCCCGCGCGGCGACCCGGCCGAGGATGTCGTCGTACTCGGCTCCGGAGGCGTCGTCGATGACGACGAGCTCCCAGTTCTGCCAGGTCTGGGCGATGATCGAGTCGATCGCGGTGAAGACGGCGTCGTCAGGCCGGAAGCAGGTCATGATGATCGAGATCTTCTCGGGCCGTTCGACCCGGTGGGTGATCCCGGTGGTGAGGCGGTCGAAGCGGGTCCTGCTGCGGTCGGGGTCGAGCGCGAGCTCAGCCATGCCTGTCGCGGCGCCGAAGCGTTCCAGCCACTCCTGCTCGTCGCCCCCGTGCGCGGGGTGGGCGTCCTCGGCTTCGAGGCTGCGGCGCGCGACCTCGGTGAGGTCGTCGAACCGCTCGAGCAGCGTCCCGGTGCTGCCGTCGACCGCGGACGCGCATTCGGCGTAGTGCAGCTGGTGTTCGCCGCTGATCGCGGCGCCGAGCGCGAGGTCCGCGAAGCGGTAGAGCGCGAGGCCGTCGGCGAAGTCGCGGTGCCTGGTGGCCGCGCCCGCGAGCGCGACCAGGTAGTCGGGGGCGAAGCCCGTGGTGTCGATGGGCTCGCCCGAGCGGATGAGCTCCAGGAGGCCGTCGTAGGTGTGGCCCGGTGCCGCCGTGGTCGTGAGCAGTTCGATGAGCAGCGGCGACCGGGTCCTGACATAGGACCGGTACGCCGCGGCCGGGGGCCGTTCGGCGATCTCGGCGAGCTGCCGCTCGTACAGCCCAGGGGCCTTCCCGCCGGGCGCCGCCTTCGAGGGCTGCGTGGGGAGGCGTGGGCGTGCGGGCGCGCTGCCGCGGGTTTCGGAATCGACCATGCTGTTGACCATGCTGACGTTGAGGCTGGAGGAGACGGGCGGGGAGGGTGCGCTGCACTCGTTGGTGCGGCGACCGCCTGACTATTGTGGCGCGAACCCGGGCCGCGCGCGGTCCGGGGACTCGGTGACGTGATCCACAGCCCGTATGTCCCGGTCCGGATGCGGTCGGGATTCGCGTCGCAGTGTCGCCCTTGACCGGGCGACAGTGCCGAAGGCCGTGTCCACTGCGCGGCCGGGCCGCATCTGCTTTCGCCGACCGTCCGTTTCGACCGTATTTGCCCGAGGCTGTGGGCAGGGTTCGGTCCGTTGGTCCAGACAAACGGATGCAGAGCAGCGGCGACTACTGTGGACTCGTTTGGCAGGACCTTCTGGAGGGTGGCGCTGAGCGTGAGCTCCTCTCGGACCTCGGTTACGATCGGTCCATGTCCGAGCCCCTCGCGAAGCATGTGGTCCTGCACGTCGGCCTCCCGGAGACCGGCGCGGCTCTTCTCCAGGAGGCGGTGGGCGGGGCTCGTGACCGGCTGCGCGAGCACGGCGTCTCCCTTCCCGGAAGCGAGGGCGACCACAGGGAGGCCGCGTCGGGCGGCGCGGGCACCGGCCCGGAGCATGCGGCGGCATGGGGCGCCTTGGTCGCCGCGGTCGCCAGGGACCGCGGCCGGGTCCAGTTCATCAGCAGCGAGCGCTTCTCCCACGCGCGCGCCGACGACGCGAAACGGATCGTCGACGCACTCGGCGGTGACCGAGTGCGGGTGGTCGTCACCCTCCGCCCCCTCGTCGAGCTCCTGTCCGACTACTGGAAGCGGGCTGTGCTGTCAGGTGAGACCGACCCGTACCAGGACTGGCTGGAGCGGGTACTGGCGGCGCCGCCAGAAGGGGAGCACCAGGACCGGTACCGGATCCAGCTGTGGCACCGCCGCTTTATCGAGCGCTGGGTCGACGCCGCGGGACGCGGGCATGTCACCGTCGTCCCGGTCGACCTGCGGCGGCCTGAACTGCTGCTCAACCGCTTCGCCGACCTGCTGGGCGTACCCGCCGATCTGCTGCGGAGTCCCGAAAGGGTCGGCAACCCGCTGAGCGCCGCCGAGACCGAGCTGCTGCGCCTGAGCCACCAGCGGCTCGACGGCTTCGGGCCCGGCCAGGAGCTCGCGAAGCGCCTCCTCACCGAATCCGCGGTCGGGATCACGCGGGAGGCGACGGGCGGCCGCCCCGCGCCGACTGACATCTCGACGCCGGCTTGGGCCCGGGAGCGGGCGGCGTCGATGGACGCGGATCTGATGGCTTGGCTGCCGGACGCCGACGTGCGGCTGCTCGGCGACGCCGCCCCGATGCAAGACGAAGTGCCCGGGCAAGAGGCCGTGTTGGCTCCGCTCGACCCCGCGGCGGCGGCGGAGGTGGTGACCGGCGTCCTGCGGGCCGCCCTCGACCTGCGCGAGCGGGAGCTCGAGGACGCCTGGCGCGAGGCGACCGGGGTGAAGCGCCGGGCGGCGGAGCGCGCCCGCAGGCAGAGTCTCGAACTCGCCGCCGAACGACGTAGGGCGGACGAGGCCGAGCGCCGTCTCACCGAACTCGCCGCCGCCCCCTCGGCCGAGCAGCTCCCCACCCGACGGCTGCTTCGCCTCACCGGCGGCCGGATCGCCAAGCGCCTCCTGCCCGTGCGCAGGAGCCCCGTTCCTCAATCCGCGGCACCCCGGCCGAACGCGCGTCCCAAAGTGCCCGACATGCCGCCGTTCGAAGGGCATTTCGCCGAGATGGCGGCAGGGTTCTACCGGCTGGAGTGGAACGACTCCGGCTACCCGTGCCGTCGGCAGGAAAACGGGAAGCTCTACGAGCACCCGATCTATCCCGTGTACGCGATCAAGCACTACCTCAGGCAGGTGCGGCCGGAGAACGCCGACGAGATACTCCGGGCGGTGGCCGTCGTCGCCGACGCCGCCGTCGAGCGGATGGAGGAGTTCGAAGGGGCCCTGGTCCGCTGGTACGAGGCCGGTGGAGGTGCGCGTCTGTACGAGCGCCACTACTCGGCGCTGACCCAGGGCTACTACGCCGAGCAGCTCTGGGCCGCCGCGGAGGCCACCGGGCAGGAGCACCTCAAGGAGGCCGCCCGCCGCTGCTTCAAGGCCCTGACCGTGCCCCGCGAGCAGGGCGGGGTCCTCTACCGGGACGTTCACGGCGTCTCGATCGCCGAGGTCCCGCAGGCGCCCAACAGCTATATCCTCAACGGCTGGCAGTCGGCGCTCTACGCCGCCTGGCAGTACTACGAGCGCTCGGGCGACCCGGCCGCCCGCGATCTGGTGCTTGAGTCGACCAGGACGATGGCGGCGATGCTGCCGGACTTCGACGCCCCAGAGGTGGCCAACAGCCGCTACGGCCTCACGGGCTTCGCCTATCTGCGAACGGTCGGCGCCGACCTCGGCGGCGTCACGGTGACCGTCCCCGGTGAAGGCGAGTTCGGCCTCACGGAGCACCGCAGTCGCTGGGCCAACCACCGCACCGGTCCCCGGCAGGTCAACCTGCTCTTCTCACTGGCCTCCCGCGAGGACAACACTGTGCACCTCGATGTGGACCGTCCCGCCGCGGTCGAACTCCACCTCGGCAGGTACGACCCCCTCGCCGCGGCGCCTGTCGACTGCCAGTGGGAGCGGATCGGCACTGTGACCCCTGAGGACGGGACACTCGCGATTCCCCGGAACCTGGTCGAGCGGATCGTCTCGCCCACGAACTTCGTCAAGAAGATCGCGGGCGTGCAGACCAACGTCTATCACTCGGTGCACGTCAGAAGGCTGCGGCATCTGGCGGAGGCCACGGGTCTGCCTGAACTGGACGCGTGGGCCGATCGCTGGACCGCGGCGATGCACCGCTGGGGCGGCATGCCCCTCTACAGCGGACTCGGCCTTTCGCCGATCGAACCTGGGCGCCCGTCGCCGGTGCCCGTCGAGGAGTTCGGCTCGGCCTAGCGGGCCGCGTCCTGCCCGCCGCCCTTCAAGAGGAGCCGGCGGTACACCTGCACGTACTTGGCAGCCTGGGCCTCCCACGTGTACTCGTCCAGCCGCTCCTTGTCGAGGTAGGCCCTCGTGTAGGTCTCGCGGGCGCCGAGCACTGCCCCGACCGCGCGGGCGAGGTCCTTGCCGTCCTCGGATTCGAACACCTCGCCCATGCCGAGCCGCCGGACCTCGGTCGACATGGCCTTCACGTTGCTGACCACCATCGGCAGGCCGGCCTGCATGAACTCGAAGAACTTCGTGCTCAGCGCCACTTCGTGGTTGACCGGGCCGGTGACCAGGGGGTGGATGCCGACGTCAGCAGTCGAGAGGAAGCCGACGAGGACGTCGTAGGGCACGTACGGCATGAGGTGGATGCGGTCGGAGGCGCCGACCTCCTCGGCCTTCTCCCGGAGGAGGTCGATGTACGGGCCTTCGAGCCGGTTGATGACGAACGCGGCGTGCAGCTTCGGCTGGAACGCGAGCGCCTCCACCATGGTGTGCAGGCCGCGCTGCGGTGCGGCCCCGCCGCAGTAGACCATGAGCGGCACGTCGGGGCCGAGCCCGCAGGCGGCGCGCACGTCGCCGAACGCGGCCGCGTCCTCGCGGACCGCCCCGGTCGGCTTCGGCGGGGCGTTCAGCGTCACCTCGGGGCGCTCGTCGAGCTTGTGGGCGTCCACCAGCAGGTCCGCGAGGGCGGGGGACACGGTGAACACGGCGTCCGCGAAGCGGAAGTACTCGCGCTCGTAGGCGATGGCGGACTTCAGCCACTTGCGGCCGGGATGGGAGAGGCCGGGCACGAACTCGTGCGCGTCGTAGATCACCTTCACGCGGCGGCCCTTGACCCGGGCGCGCGCGGCGGCGCGCGCCGCGACACCGATCATCCGCATGTCATGCGCGTGGATGAGGTTCGGCTTCGCTTCGTCGATGAACTTCCCGTAGCTCAGGTCGTAGTTCAGGGGCGTCACGTCGAGTCGGCGCCAGGCCCGGTCGCGCAGCAGCAGCGTCCAGAACGCGGCCTCGAACTCCTCGAGCGCGCCTTTGAAGCGGCCGCGCTGCCATTCGAGTTTCGTCTCGGTCTGCCGCAGCCGCATCTGGAGCCACCGCTTGCGCATGCCCGCGACGCGCCGGAACAGCACGAGCGGCAGGCGCGGCTCGCGGAAACGGCGGCGCGCGATCCGGGGGTCTCCGGCTTCGAGGCGGCGCTGCGCCAGCTCGGAGGCGTCGAGCACCAGCAGGTCGAGTCGGCGGCGCGCGATGGCGATCGACTTCGCCGCCAACGGGAAGCGGAAGTTCGCCAGGGCCTTGCGCAGGGTGAGCTGCGGGGGGATGGGGCGGTACGGCAGCCGGTGGACGCGGGCGCCGCCGAGGTCGTAGTGCTCCCACTTGTTCTCGGGGGAGCGTCCGACGAGGTGCACCTCCCAGCCCGCCTCGGCCATGGACTTCGCGGTCTTCTGGACCCGCGAGTCCCCGTCGATGTGGTTGTCCACGAGCATCAGGACCTTCCCGGGCAGGGCGAAGTTCCTCTTTGCGCTCATTGTTTGCCTCTCGTCAGCGCCCACCGCGCTGATCCGGGCAGTGGGGTGGGGGTGCCGTTGAACCGTCTGTCAATGCGAGCAGAACTATACATCTTCGCTGGTGAAGCAGGTTGCGCAGGGTTCATAGTAGCCTCAGCGGCCGCCGCCGAGCAGTTCGCGGCAGCGGCGTTCGAGGGCTTCGAGCGCGCGGTCGCGGGTGAACTGTGACGCGTACGCCCGGGCGGCTCCGGCGAGGGCTGGGTCGGGGAGCTGCGCCGCCTCGGCGGCGCGTTCCAGAGCGTCGGCGACGTCCCCGGCCTCCAGGCTCGCCGGCTTGAACCAGAGCGGGTAGCGCTCCAGGTACTCCTCGGCCGCGGAGCCGCGCTTGTGCACCGACACGATCGGCTTCCCGGTGGCCATGTACTCGAAGATCTTGCCGGAGGTCACGTAGCGGGAGCCGCCGGCGAGGAAGACCAGCACGTCGGTGCGGGCGTAGACGTTCGCGACGGCGGTCTTCGAGACTGGGCCTTCGTAGCGGATCAGGTCGGGGTCGGGTTCGTCGGCGCTGCGGAATCGGCCGATGCCGAGTTTGCGCTCGAGTTTGACGGCGCCGTCGGCGAAGTACCCGAGGTGCCCGTGGAGGCGCAGCCGCGGTGTGAACGGCGGCCGTCGCGCTTGCAGCTCCCTGAAACCCTCCGCCATGCGGATCACCGGCTGCTGGGCGGTGACGGTGCCGAGATAGCCGTACCGGACCGTGCCTTCAGGCGCCGCCTCGGCTTCGGTCGCGGCGAGGACGTCGGGGTCCCATCCGTTCGGCACCACCGTCATCCGCTCGGCCGTGTCGGGGTAGCGCTTCGCGTGCCAGTCCCGCAGAGCGGTGTTGACGAACGCGACGGCCCCGGCCGATGCCATGAAGTCGGCCTCCCACCGGTACGCGGCGTGCTCGTCAGGGAACGCCGGCTTGTTCGTGAACAGGTCGAGTGTCCACGAGTCGCGGTAGTCGAGCACGTACGGCAGTCCGGTGTCCGCGGCGAGCGCCGCGGCCGAGGCGAATGCGGAGAAGGGGTTTCCGGTGGCGAGGACGAGGTCGAAGGGCTGCTCGCGGTGGAGGCGGAGCCCTTCGTGGTAGGCGTTGCGGGACCAGTCGGCGTACTTCTCCGGGAAGTCCCCGTACCTTCCCAGCGGGTCGCCGCCGCGGCGCGGCAGCAGGCGTTTCCACCTGCCGCGGCGGTCGGTGAACTCCGGGCGCTCGATCCGTACCGCGGGGTCGACGGTCGCGGCCAGGTCCTCGTCGAGTCCGCCGCTCGTCTCCTCGAAGTGGCCGACAGGTCCGGAGAGGACGGTCACGTCCCAGCCGTCGCGGGTGAACCGCTCGGCGACGGCGCGGCTGCGGTACACCCCGCTCGCGCGAGAAGGAGGGAAGAAGAAGGCCAGGTAGAGCAGGCGGGGCCGGACTGTCATCGGCGGGCCCCTGTTCCGTTCCGGCCCCAGCGCCGGGCGATCCGGCTGAGCCGCGGCGCGGGCGCCATCAGCGACCGGACCTGGCCGACCAGGCGCTCGTCGGAGAACGACCCGCGGACCTTCTCGAGCCCGCGCAGGACCTGCGCGTCGTAGGCCGCCTGATCGGCGACGAGCTCGCGTGCCGTCCGTTCGACGTCCTCCGGAGCCGGGTACAGCGCCGCGTCCCCGAAGGTGGGCTCGAGTCTCGGGTCGAGTAGGCAGGGGACTCCGGCGGCCATCGCCTCCAACGGCGCCCGGCCGAACGCCTCGATGCCGTCGTCGGCGAGGTGGTACACGAAGACGTCGATCCCGGCGAGGAACTCCTCGACGGGGACCTCGTCGAACTCAAGGGCGGTCCAGTTGCCCGGCAGTTCGCCGAGGAGGCGCCGCGGGGCCTCGGCCCCGCCGAGCACCGTGATCGCGAAGTCGTCCGAGCCCGGGTAGCAGGCGCGCAGGTTCGCGGCGTCGCTGGGCCACTTGAGCTTTGAGTCGCGGGAGTGGCGGCCGATCCTGATCGGTCCGGGCCTCGGCCGCGCGGGGGCGTCCTCGGCCCACCCGGCGGGGTCGGTGATGTCGTACCAGTACTCCTCGGCGATGTCGATCCCGTCGGTCTCGTCCCGGTGCCAGGTCGTGAGGAGTTCCTTCACGACCGGGCTCGCGCAGTACCAGGTGTGCTCGCCGAGCCAGGACTGGAGCTGCTGATGGACCTCCGGCACGCGCCAGGAGCGCCGCTTCGGTTCGTCCCCGTAGTAGTAGTACGGCGCCTGGTTCACGACGAGGACGGTTCGGCCGCTCTCCACTTCGGGCAGCTCGTCGGCGAGCCGGGTCGCGCACGGCGGGAACCGGACCACGGTCAGGCGGGCCCGCACGCGGTCCCGGCGGCCGACGAAGCGGACGCCTTCGTCGGAGCCCAGGGCGCGGATCTTGGCGTTGACGCCGCGAACCGCGTCGAGCTCGTAGCCGGGTTGGTGGAAGAGCGCCACGGTGAGTCCGGCCTTGCGGAGGGCGGCGACGTCGGCGGCGTTCGAGGCGGTGGTCCCGCCGGGCAGGGAGAGGTCGGAGACGATGAGCACGTCCACGTCGTGCACGGTCGGCTCCGGGCGGGGTTCGGCCCGCCGCTCGTGCCATTTCACGAGCGCCTGAAGCAGTGCGATGCGGTATTCGGGGATCTCGGACTCGTCGCCGACCGAGCGCTTGATGACGGCGAGGGCCTCCTGGTGGAAGCCGTTGAAGAGCCGCGCGGTCCACCGGATGCCCGCGAGGCGCTTGCGGTCGGGGATCGCGGCGTGGTCGAATCGAACGGGCTTCGGCATCCGGAGATGGTCCATTGGCGACGGCCTTCTGAGCGGGGAGGGGATCGGTGTGCCGTCGAGTCGTCAGGGGTTCCGCGGCAGTTGCCACAGTATCAAGGCCGGTCGGTTCGCAGGGCTCACCAGTGGGGCGCAGTGCCGCGGGAAACGGGCGCACTCAGTGTGGTCGGTGTCACTGATGACGCGAATGCTGAAAACGCAGTGCGGCGAAAGGGGCGCCGCGCATCGCGCGGCGCCCCTTGGGCTTTGCTGAGTCCTCGTGGTTAGACGAGGCCCTTCTTCTCCAGGGCGGAGCAGACGGTGTCGACGATCTTGCCGGTCACCAGGTAGGGGTCCATGTTCGCGTTGGGGCGACGGTCCTCGAGGTAGCCCTTCTTGTCCTTCTCGACCTGCCACGGGATGCGGATCGAGGCGCCGCGGTTGGAGACGCCGTAGGAGAACTGGGTGTAGTGGGCGGTCTCGTGGGCGCCGGTGAGGCGGTCCGCGATGCCGTCGCCGTAGACGGCGATGTGCTCGGCGGGCTTGTCGTCCTGGCCGAGGGCCTCGCACGCGGCGATGATGGGCTCGTAGTCCTCGCGCATCGCCTTGGTGGAGAAGTTGGTGTGGCAGCCGGCGCCGTTCCAGTCGCCCTTGGCGGGCTTGGGGTCGATCGTGGCGGACACGCCGAACTCCTCGGCGGTGCGGTACAGCAGCCAGCGCGCGATCCACAGCGAGTCGGAGACCTCGAGGGCCGACGCGGGGCCGACCTGGAACTCCCACTGGCCGGGCATGACCTCGGCGTTGATGCCGGAGATCGGCAGGCCGGCGGCGAGGCAGTTGTCGAGGTGCTTCTCGACGATCTCGCGGCCGAAGATCTCGTCGGCGCCGACGCCGCAGTAGTAGCCGCCCTGCGGGGCCGGGTAGCCGCCCTCGGGGAAGCCGAGCGGGCGGGCGCCCACCATGAAGGTGTACTCCTGCTCGATGCCGAACCAGGACTCCTGGCCCGCGTACTTCTCGGCGATCTCGGCGGTCTTGGCGCGCGTGTTGGTCGGGTGGGGGGTGAAGTCGATGTCCAGGACCTCGCACAGGACCAGGATCGAGTCGCCGCCGCGGATCGGGTCCGGCACGGACTTGACGGGGCGCAGCACGCAGTCCGAGGTGTGGCCCTCGGCCTGGTTGGTGCTGGAGCCGTCGAAGCCCCAGATGCCCGGCTCTTCGCCGGCGGCCAGGATCTTGGTCTTGGAACGCAGCTTGGCCGTCGGCTCGGTGCCGTCGATCCAGATGTACTCGGCCTTGATAGCCATCAGGTAGGAGCCCTTCAAACGGTGATGCGGTCCAGCCTGGCTCGATCCGCACCGTGAAGCAGGAATGCCCGAGCCGTGAAGCTGTGCTGCCACGCTCCCAAAAAGCAATTTCTCGTTCGTTGAAGTCATGTAAACAGTCTGTTAACCGCTGCTGTGTGTGAGCAGCGGGACGCTGTGAGTCCGACTCGCCCTATTTCCAAGGATGAAAGCTATGAGTCTGATTCATCCTATTTTCAATGACAAAATCTGCTTCACCCCGTATCCCCGATCAGTCCCTTTTCGTTCTAACAATTGCGAGCGGCGAGAACGCTCGCGCTCAGGTTCAGGACGAAGGGGAGACGATGGGACGCATCGCCGGAGGCAGCGAGGTCACTCGCCGCTTCAGCGTGCTCCGGTTCCTCCTCGGCGCCGCGCTCACCGCATTCGGGTCCCTGCTTCTGGGGGCCTTCGCGTTGGCCGCATCCGCTTGGGCATCAGACGATTCCGCAGCATCGCAGGGCCTTGCCGCGATGACCGACCCCCTCTCCGCAGAGGTGTCCGACATGTCGCGCCTGGCCGCGCGACTGGTCCCGCAGAACCAGCAGGGACATCGGACGGCAGCGGGGCAGGGGGAGGTCTCGGGGCTGGTGTCGGGCCTGGACGAGCCGGTGGGATCCCTGGTGGGCGAGACGGACGGGGCCGTGCGCACTGCACTGCAGGGCGACGCCGTGCCTGGCCTACTCGACTTGGATGACGAGTCCGTCGGAGACCGCACCGCTGAAGTAGTGGCACCGCTGGTGGGAAACCTCGTGAAGGGAACGGCCTCCATTGCGGACGGCCCGGCCCCCGCGGTGTCCGGTGTCTACGAGACTGTCGCGCCCTCGACCGATCCGGTCGACGCACTGGCGCGACTGGTGACCGATGGCCTGCGCCTCGGCGACGGGACGACGCCCGGGAGCGTCCCCGTCGGTGCCGCAGGACAACCGAGCTTCACCACACTTGCAGCACAGCAGGTCTCGGATGAGGTGGCGGCGTCGCTCCACGGAGCGAACAGTGGCCGGCCGGCCGCCGCCGCCGAGTGCTCCGCCGAACACGAGCGGAAGACGGACGCATCCGCAGTCGAGGACGTGCGCGGCGTGCCGCGCACCTCGGCCAGGCCGTGGCTGTACGACGGCCCCGGACTGCCTGACCTGAAGATCATCCCCGGTGGAGCCACCGGCTCGACCGTTGGTATCAGCGTCGACAGCGGCCACACCGCTGTCTGCGTCTCCCCGTCCGCCGCGGGGGAAGAGGTGTCACTCTCCCGCACGGTGATCGGGGAATTGGGGCGGCCGTTGGACCGCGCCGCCGAGCTGTCCGTCGCCCCAGACTAGGGCCTCCGCGCGTCGGTGCGCGGGGAACTTGAAGTCCGCCTTCAAAATCTCCCTCCGGTTGCAGTGCATGGGGTCTCGAACCCCACGCCCTCCGGCGCCCGACGCGCGGAAGCCAGTCGCACCGCCGTCCCCGAACGGGACGGGAAAGACGATCGCAGTCGCCCGGAACCTCCGGGCGCACAACCCAGAAGGAAACGCAACTCATGCGCAAGGTTCTCACCGTTGCCGCCGTCGCCGCCGGCGCCGCCGCTCTCTCCGCCGCCCCCGCGATGGCCGGCAACAACTCGGGCGTTTCGGCCGGCCCGGTCAGCCTGGTGAACATCGACGCCTCGTCTGCCGCCCACTGGCAGATCTGCGGCCAGAACGTGCTGACCCAGTCCTTCGGCCAGGTCTGCGACAACCGCGACCACATCGGCGAGGGCCCGCAGTCCGGCGTCGACGCCGGCGACGTCTCGCTCGGCAACCTGGACATCTCGTCCGCCGCCCACTGGCAGATCTGCGGCCAGAACGTCGGCGTCGCGCCGTCGCTCGACCAGATGTGCAAGAACTACGACCACATCACGCCCGCCGCGCAGTAGCCGCTGCGGCCGATCAGTCTCCGTCGGGCGGATCAGCTTCCGGCCCGACGGTTCCAAAAAGTACTTCGAATCGGGGGAAACTCAATGCGCAAGTCCACCTACATCATCGCCGCCGCTGCCGGCGTCGCCGCGATCGGCGCGGCCGCCGCCCCGGCGATGGCCGAGAACTCCGGCGTCAACGCCGGTGCGGTGAGCCTGGTGAACGTCGACGCCTCGAGCGCCGCGCACTGGCAGATCTGCGGGCAGAACGTGTTCGCCCAGTCGTTCGACCAGGTCTGCGACAACCGCGACCACATCGGCGAGGGCCCGCAGTCCGGCGTCTGGGCCGGCGACGTGTCCGCCGCGAACCTGGACATCTCGGACGCCGCCCACTGGCAGATCTGCGGCCAGAACGTCGGCGTCGCGCCGTCGCTCTACCAGCAGTGCCTGAACTACGACCACATGCCCAACACCGCGCAGTAGGTCGATCTTCCGGGGCGGGCCCCGCCGGGCCCGCCCCACCAAACTCGAAAGGAAACACAGCAATGCGCAAGACCACTGCTACCGCAGCTTTCGCCGTCGCCGCCGCCGGCGTCGCCGTCCTCGGTGCCGCTTCGCCCGCGATGGCCCAGAACTCGGGCGTCTGGGCCGGCCCGGTCAGCCTCGTGAACGTGGACGCGTCGTCCGCCGCGCACTGGCAGATCTGCGGCCAGAACATCCTGACCACGTCGTACGGCCAGACCTGCGACAACCGCGACCACATCGGCGAGGGCCCGCAGTCCGGCGTCAACGCCGGCGACGTCTCGCTCGCGAACCTGGACGCGTCGTCCGCCGCGCACTGGCAGATCTGCGGCCAGAACGTGCTGACCCAGTCGTACGGCCAGATCTGCGACAACACCGACCACATCTCGGACAACGGCTACCCCGACAAGGGTCACGACCAGGGCGACTACTAGGCCCTAGGTCAGCCTCGGGCCTGGTCGAGCGGTGAGAAGAAGATGAAGATGCGAAACACCACCATGGTCGCGGCCTCGGCCGTCGCCGCCGCGGCAGCCGCGGCGCTCTCGGGCGGAGCCGCCTCCGCGTCCACACCCGACTGGCTGACGGTCGCGAACGTGGACTCGGAGCACGACACGACGCTGCCTTCGGTGTGCGAGACCGGTGAGACCGGCCCGCTCGCCGACACCGCTTGCGGAAGCCTGTTCAGCGCCGACACGGAGGGCACGGCCGAGACCTTCGGCCACGAGCTGCCGGAGTCCCCTGCGGGCTACGGCATGCCGGCCCTCGCGAACGTCGACCTGCGGGACTTCGCCAAGTGGCAGATCTGCGGCGTCGCGGT
The DNA here is from genome assembly GCF_043202775.1 of Glycomyces sp. NPDC048151. NCBI lineage: Bacteria > Bacillati > Actinomycetota > Actinomycetes > Glycomycetales > Glycomycetaceae > Glycomyces > Glycomyces sp. NPDC048151. The sequence goes on from NZ_JBIDBB010000013.1 coordinate 30,753, forward strand.
GGCGAGCTCGATCGAGCCCGCGGAGTGCGACAACTCGATCCCCGGCCCGAAGGAGCCGGTGGGACCCGGAAGCGGGATCTCGCTGGTGAACGCGGAGACCGCCGGAGCGTTCCACTGGTCCGTGTGCGGCATCGCGGTCGCTCAGGCCGGAGAGGCCACCGACTGCTGACCCGACCGGTCAGTGTCGGACCTTCATACCCAAGCGGCCGGAGCCTCATGGCTCCGGCCGCTCCCTTGCGTCCCTTAGCGATTCACGCCTCAGTACTTCACGGTCCAGGTCTGGCCCTCGGCGAGGCGCACGCGCTCGCCGCGCACGATGACCGTGGTGTCGCACGAGGACTTGAGCGACACCTCGGCGACCTCCCCGCCGTGCCAGGCCAGGCGCTCCACGGTGATCCCGCCGCGCGCCCGCAGGCCCCGGACCTCGCCTTCGGGCCAGGCGCCCGGCAGCGCGGGCAGCAGTTCGAGCACGGGCACCCCGTCCACGGCGCGGTGCGACTGGACGAGCATCTCCGCGATCGCCGCCGTCGTCCCGAAGTTCCCGTCGATCTGGAACGGCGGGTGCGCGCACAGCAGCGACGCGTAGACCCCGCCGTCGGCGTACTCGGCGCCTTCGCCGCGGAAGCCCACGGGCGTCAGGAACTCCCCGAGCAGCCGGTGCGCGCGGTCGCCGTCGCCCAGCCGCGCCCACAGCGCGGTCTTCCACGCGAGCGACCAGCCGGTGCCCGCGTCGCCGCGCGCTTCGAGGCTCTTCCTCGCCGCCGCGAGGAGTTCGGGCTCGTCGGCGAACGAGTCGCCGGGGTAGACCCCGTACAGGTGCGAGACGTGCCGGTGGTGCGGTTCGGCCTCCTCGTGCTCGGCGGCCCATTCGAGGAGCCGCCCGTCGGCGCCGATCTTCGGCCCGGCCAGGCGCGGCATGGCCTCCTTGATGCCCTCGACGAGCTGGAGGTCGTCGCCGTGCAGGGCCTCGGCGACCACGTCGGCCGCTTCGAGAACGAACGCGAACAGCTCGCGCACGAGCGTTGCGTCCATCCCGGTGGACTCGTCGACCGCCGAGTTTCCCTCGGGCGTGACGAACTCGTTCTCGGGGCTGGTGGCCGGGCTCGTGACGAGTGTGCCGTCCCTGCCCTCGGAGAGCCGGTCGAACGCGAACCTGGCCGCTCCCAAGGCGATCGGCAGGTGGTCGGCGAGGAACTCCTCGTCGCGCGAGAAGCGCCAGCGCTCGGCGAGGTGCATCGAGAGCCAGAGGCCGCCCATGGGCCAGGCCTGCCAGCAGGCGCGGCCGTTGACCGGGGTGGTCAGGCGCCAGTAGTCGGTGTTGTGGTGGCAGCACCAGCCGCCCGCGTCGTAGAGGCGGCGGGCGGTCTCGCCGCCGGTGCGCGCGAGGTCGCCGACCAGGTCGAACATGGGCTCGTGGAACTCCGGGAGCGCGCAGGTCTCGGCGGGCCAGTAGTTCATCTCCACGTTGATGTTCGTGGTGTAGTCGCAGTTCCACGGCGGGGTGACGTGGTGGTTCCAGATCCCCTGGAGGTTCGCTGCCTGGGTGCCGGGCCGCGAGGACCCGACGAGGAGGTAGCGGCCGAACTGGAACGCGAGCACGGCGAGGTCCTCGTCGGCGGACCCGGCGGCCCGCCGGTGCAGGCGTTCGGCGGTCGTCAGGTTGTCCACAGGAACCTGTGGACGGAGGTCGAGGCCGACACGGTCCATGACCTCGCGGTGCGCGGCGGTGTGGGCGGCGAGGACCTCGGCCCAGCCGGTGTCGGCGGCGCGGCGGGCCTCGACGCGGGCGGTCGCGAGCGCGGCCTTCCCGTCGGGGTCGGAGTGCAGCGCGACGTACGCCTCGATGCTGCGGCAGCCCGTGAACCGGTGGCCGCCTTCGGTTTCGGCGACCTCGCCGTCGCAGCGCAGCTGCGCGTTGAGGCCGAGGCGCCGGACGCCTTCGGTGGTGGAGTAGTCGGGGACGCCGCCCGCGACGCTGATCGGGGCGTGCCCGGTGAAGTCGAGTTCGGCGGGGCCGGTCGCCGCTTCGCCGCCCTCGTGCGGCCAGTCGAAGCGGAGGTCGAGGTCGAAGGGTTCGCTTGCGGTCCAACGCAGGGCGATGACCTGGTACGCGGCGGAAGCGAAGGCCTGCTTGACGACCCGGCCGCGGGTGACCGTGGCGACGCCGTCGCGCAGGTCGAGCTCGCGCCGTTCGGGGGCCTCGTCGTCGGAGTGGACCGCGACGAGTGCCCCGGCGGGCTGGTAGGCCTCGGTGTCCCTGCCCTGCAACTGGGTCACGAGCTGGTCGGCGGCGTAGTAGTCGCCGCGGCGCACGGCCTCGGCGGCCTGCGCGGCGATGCCTTCGACGCCTTCGGGAACGTCCCACGAGCCGTCACCGGACCAGAAGCCGTCCTCGTTCAGTTCGATCCGGGGGCCCCAGAGCATCGCGCCGATGCGGCCTTCCCCGATGGGGAGGCCTTCGTGCCAGGCGCCGGGGGCGGAGTCATAGGTGAGCTTCAATGCTGCTGCCATGCCGCGTATCCTATAGGATCCGGATCCGGGTTTTCACTGCGCGATCCGCGGGCGACATCTACGTTCTCCGTTATGAAATTGAAACAGTTCAGCACGACCGCGTCCGCAACAGTCCTCGCAGGCGGCCTCCTCGGCTCGCTCGCCTTCGCCGCGCCCGCGCTCGCCGCGGTCGAGACAATCTTCATCAACGACGGCAACGTGCCCACGACCGCCGAGGACTTCGAGAACCAGTCCTGCGACAACATCCCGCCCGGCGACATCGACAACGACGAGGACGGCTGGGTGTTCGTCCTCCCCGCCTCGGCCGGAGCCGAAGGCAACTTCATCTCGGTGACCGCGCTCTTCGAGGACGAGGACGGGGACCCGCAGCTTCTCGACACCGACAACGACGGCGGCATCGTCTCGGGCTCGGGCGACAACAAGGCCTACATCGTCTCGCCTGCGGGCTGGACCCTCATCGACGCGTCGGCCGAGGTCGAGGACCCCGACGACGACGCGTTCTTCAACCTGACGCACGCCTGCCCCGGTGAGCCGGGCAACGGCGGGCCCGGCAAGGGTCCCGACCAGGGTGACTTCGAGTAGCGCGGCCATGTGCCGCCGAGAGCGCCAGCACCCGCGGCCCGCATAGGGCCCGTCGAACGCGAACGACCCGCAGCCATGCTGCGGGTCGTTCGCGTTCGGGCCGGACTTCTCCGCTCCTCTGCCTTCCGTTATCTGAATGTGCTGCAACCGCGCGGTCGTTGCGTGCGTGAAGCAAGTGCCCATCATGAATCCGGCACATTCGCTCCCATGGCAGAGAAATACGGAGAGCAACTCAAGTGGAACTCAAGCAACCCTTCAAGACCGTCGGCGCGCTCAGCGTCGCTGCCGCAGCGGGCCTGGTCGGCTCGCTCGCCATCGCCTCGGCCGCGCAGGCCGAGGTCGTCACCATCCCCATCAACCCCGGCAACGTGCCCACGACCGCCGAGGACTTCGAGAACTCCTGCGACAACCTGCCCGCCGACATCGGCTCCGATGTCGACGGCTGGGTCTTCGTGCTCCCGGCCGCCGCCGGGGTCGAGGACAACTTCATCTCCGTGACCGCGACCTTCGAGGACGGCAACGGCGACGTACAGGTCCTCGACACCGACAGCGACGGCGGCATCGTCTCCGGCTCGGGCGACAACAAGGCGTACATCCTCGCCCCGGCGGGCTGGACCCTCGTCGACGCCGAGGCCGACGTCGAAGACCCCGACCAGGGCGCGCAGTTCAACCTCACCCACACCTGCCCGGGCACCCCGGGCGAGGAGGAGACCACCCCGGCCGAGGAGCCGTCTTCGCCCGGTTCGGAGTCCCCGACCGCTCCCGGCTCGGAGAACCCGAGCGAGAGCGGCACGCCCGGCGAGGCCTCGACCTCCCCGGTCGGCTCGAACCTGCCCGTCACCGGCACGCCGCTGACGATCGCCCTCGTCTCGGCCGCGGCCCTCGCCGCGGGCGGCGCCGCGATCTTCATGGTTATGCGCCGCCGCCGCGAGGCCCAGGACTGGTAGTCCGCTGACGCGGCCGGGACCCACGACCCGGCTGCGCGGCTGACACCGCTTCCCCGATACGACGCCCCCGGTCTCCGGACCGGGGGCGTCGTCGTCTTCGCCCCGATTCGATACGTGTTCGCAGGTCAGCTGTTCGGTCGAGTGCGCAGTCATCCGAAAAGGATGCAACGCGGCGGCCCTGGGCTGCGTGGAGTCATCGCCCATCATCGAATACGGCTCCGCCGTAGGCGAATCGGTTGAAACCGGCGCATTCGACCGTTCCGCCCGCTCGCACCATCGGAGAGATCCTTGAACTTCACACGCCGCCACAAGACCCTCGCCGCCGCGGCCGGCGCGGGCCTTACGGGAGCCGTCGCGCTCGCGTTCGCGCTGCCCGCCCTCGCGACGGAGTACGACACCATCTCGATCAACCCGGGGAACGTGCCGACGACCGCCGAGGGCTTCGAGACGAAGAGCTGCGACCAGATCCCCGGGGACACCGCCGACTGGCTCGACGGCTGGGTGTTCGTGCTGCCCTCGTCGGTTCCGGCCGACGGCAACTTCAAGTACATCGAGGCGGTCTTCACGGACGAGGACGGGAACGTCCTGCGCTTCAACACCGACGACGACGGCGGGATCGTCAGCGGCAGCGGCGACAACAAGGCGTACATCGTCACTCCCGCCGGTCTGACCCTCATCGGCGCCGACGCGCAGGTGGACCTCGAGGACGACGACAAGGGCAACGGGAACGGCAACGGGAACGGCAACGGGAATGGGAATGGGAACGGCAACGGGAACGGGGAAGAGACGGGCGCCCAGTTCAACCTGACCCACGTCTGCCCGGCCACTGAGGACGAGCCCGAGCCGACCACGTCTGCTGCGGCGACCACCTCGGAGGAGGAGTCGCCGACCGACGAGCCGACCACCTCTGAGGAGGAGAGCCCGACCGACGAGCCGACCACTTCGGAAGAGGAGTCGCCGACCGACGAGCCGACCACCTCGGAAGAGGAGTCGCCGACCGACGAGCCGACCACCTCGGAAGAGGAGTCGCCCACGGACGAGCCCACGACTTCGGAGGAGGAGAGCCCGACCGACGAGCCGACCACTTCCGAAGAGGAGTCGCCCACCGACGAGCCGACCACCTCCGAAGAAACTTCTCCGACCGACGAGCCGACGACCTCCGAGGAGGAGAGCCCGACCGACGAGCCCACCACCTCTGCGGAGGCGACCACCTCGCCCGCAGCCGAGACCACGGCTCCCGCCGAGGAGTCGTCGAGCCCGGCCGCGACCAGTGCCGCACCGAGCGATGTCGCGACCACGCCTGCCGGTTCTGCGCTGCCGACCACCGGCTCCCCGCTGGTCTGGGTCCTGGCCGCGGCCGGGGTGCTGCTGGTTGCCGGTGCGGTGATCCTCGTGTTCATGAGCCGCCGCCGGGACGCCGAAGAGGCCTGAGGCCCGTTACCGAACTGTTATGCAACCGGCCGAGTCGCCGTCGCGTTTAGCAGTTGTCTCAAGGCAGGAAGCCCGATTCGTCGGGTAGAGGCACTTCGGACTACCGCCCGCTGCTTGACGGTGCGGTCCTTGTCGAGCCCCCGGAATCCTGCCACCGGGGGCTCGACCCTAAGTCGACGCCCCGGAGCCGTCCCCCCCTTGGCTCCGGGGCGTCGCTTGTTTTCCAAGTCATATCGGGTGCGTAAAACTCACATTCGCGGGACCCGAACCCTTTCTCAACCTCGGCGGACCCGGTACATTACCCGCAGGTTCAGTACCTGCCCCGTTACCCTGTTTCCCGAGGTGCCAGCTGCCCGGCATCGCACCACGCCCGCACAGGAGTGCCCGCCACATGGCAACTGACGCCACTGAAGAGAAGAAGGACGCGCCGCAGCTCGGCAGCGTCGACAAGTTCTTCGGGATGACCGAGAACAAGACCAACTGGAAGCGCGAGGTCCTCGCCGGGACCACGACCTTCCTCGCGATGGCGTACATCCTCGCCGTCAACCCAGGCATCCTCAGCTTCGCGCTGTCCGGGGCCGGGGTCGACGCTCCGAACCCGGGAGCGGTGTTCACCGCGACCGCGCTCGCCTCCGCGCTCGGCTGCCTCGTCATGGGCCTGTGGGCCCGCTACCCGATCGCCACCGCTCCCGGCATGGGCCTGAACGCGTTCTTCGCGTTCACCGTGGTCCTGACCCTGGGTATCCCGTGGCAGACGGCCCTGACCGGCACGCTCGTGTCCGGCGTGCTGTTCTTCATCCTCGCCGTCACCGGTGCGCGCGAGGCGATCGTGAACGCGATCCCGGCGCAGCTGAAGCTCGCGGTCGGCGCGGGCATCGGCCTGTTCATCGCGTTCATCGGCCTCAAGGGCGGCGAGATCGTCCAGGCCTCCGACGCGACCTTCGTGACCATCGGCGACTTCACCGACGGCACCGTGCTGCTCACCATGTTCGGCCTCATCGTCACCGCCGTGTTCATGGTCCTGGGCTGGAAGGGCGGCGTCTTCTACGGCATGCTCGCCACGCTGGCCCTCGGCGTGATCACCGGCGTGATCGACCTGAAGCTCGCCGAGGGCTTCACGCCGAACCTCGACTCGTTCGGCGCGGCCTTCACCGGCTTCGAGGACGCGTTCACCGTGCACATGATCGCGGTCATCCTGACCATGCTGTTCGTGGACTTCTTCGACACCGCCGGGACGCTGTTCGCCGTCGCCGGCCAGGCGGGCCTGGTCAAGGAGGACGGCAAGCTGCCGCGCGCGGGCCGCGCCCTCGCGACCGACTCGATCGCCACTTCGGCGGGCGCGGTGCTCGGCACCTCGACGACGACGGCGTACATCGAGTCCACCGCGGGCGTCTCGGTCGGCGGCCGCACCGGGCTCACCGCGGTGACGACCGGCTTCTGGTTCCTCGTGTCGCTCGTGGCGTTCCCGGTGTTCGGCCTGGTCGCCAACAACCCGGCGGTCACGGCGCCCGCGCTCATCGTCGTGGGCGTGCTCATGGCGAAGGCGCTCGGCCAGATCGAATGGGCCAAGCTGGAGTACGCGATCCCGGCGTTCCTCATCGTCGCCGTGATGCCGCTGACCTACTCGATCTCGAACGGCATCGCCATGGGCCTGGTGTTCTTCCCGGTGATGATGGCCGCGAAGGGCCGCTGGAAGGAAGTCCACCCGATCGCCTGGGTGCTCATGCTCGCCTCGGTCGGCTACTTCCTCTTCTTGACGGAGTAAGACGCGCAAAGCGAAAGGGCCCGGGATCAGATCCCGGGCCCTTTTCCGTGCGGATGCGCGTCGCCTCGCTCAGGCGGGCCGCCTACGCGGGCAGGTAGGTCGTCACCCAGTAGGTGATGATCTCGTCGACGCCGTTCTCGGCTTCCCGCATGCTCTCCGAGGAGGCGACGGTCAGGCGGCCGGTCTCGGTGTTCCACACGCACAGCGACGTGCCCGCGCTGAGGCCGGTGGCGCCGTCGTCGGCGAAACTGAGCTGGATGTTCAGTGCGGCGTTCGCGCCCCCGGCCGCGGTGACGGCGTCCATGCAGTCCTCGGGGGAGGGGGCGGCGGCGTCCAGGGCGGCGCCGACGGCGGTTCCCGCACTGGTGAGCGAGGCGACGTAGAGCCCGTCCCCGTTCTCGCACGGGTTCCAGATCAGGTCGTCGCCGTCCTCGACGCGGAGCCCGGAGGTCGCCGCGGGCTGGATCGTGCCCTCGACGCCGGCGTCGAAGTCGACGTGCAGGTACTGGCACTCGCCCGAGCTGTTCACCACTTTGGAGAGTACGAGCTCGCCGCCGTCGCCTTCCTGCGTCCAGGAGGAGGAGGCGGGCGCGGCCTGGTCCTCCTCGGTGCCCGCTTCGGCGGGTGCACCGGTCGTGGCGGCGGTGGTGTCGGCTGGTTGCTCGGGCGGGTTGTCGCCGCCGCGGAGCTGCTGGACGCCGACGAGGATCCCCACGATGCTCGCGACGACGCCGACCACGGCCGCGATGGCGCCGAACACGCCCTTTGCAGAATTGGTCACAGCGACACCGTACTGCGGTGCGACCAGTGCCGGGGGACCGGCGGACGCGGGGACGGCGGCGGGCCGGACGCGTGCGTCCGGCCCGTTCCGCTTGTGGCGCTAGTCCGCTCGGCGCAGCGCTTCTGTCAGCTTCAGGCGCGAGCCGGTGTACAGCACCGAGCGCTTGTAGAGCTGCGCGCCGAGTGCGAGCGCTCCGGCGGCCGCGACGACGAGGAGCCCGATGGCGAGAGCGATCTCCCAGGCCGGGACCTCGGTGACGGCCATGCGGGTGGGCATGGCGATCGCCGAGAACGGCGGCACGATCGACAGCACTTCTGCGAACGTGCTCGTGGGCGCGTTGAGCAGGAAGATCGCGCCGACGTAGCTCAAGGTGAGCGACATGATGAGCGGGGTCAGGACCGATCCGGCCTCCTCCTGGCGGGAGACGAGCGAGCCGACGCCGCCCGCGAGCGTTCCGAAGAGGACGAGCGCGATGAGCCACCAGCCGATCGTGGAGATCGCCGCCGAGGCGGTGCCGGGCGGGAGGTCGCCGAGGACGCCGGTGGCGGCGGAGACGCCGAGGCCGACGCCGACCATCGCGACGAGGTTCACCAGGGAGATCACGCCGAGGCCGATGACCTTGCCGCCCAGGAGCTGCCAGGGCTTGAGGCTGGTCAGGAGGATCTCGACGATCCGGCTCGACTTCTCCTCGACGACGCCCATCGCGATGTACTGGACCGGGGTCATGAGCATCATGAACATGATGATGGAGATGACCAGGCCGGTGAAGTAGTTCGTGGCCGGGTCGGTCTCGCCTTCGGAGAGGGAGACGGTCTCGAGCGGCTTGGCGGTGAGCGCGGCGGCGATCTCGGCGTCGCTGAGTCCGGCGGCGGCGAGGTTGGTCTGGATGGTCGCGGCCTGCCAGGCGGCGTCGAGCTGGGTCTGGAGGGCGTTGTCGACGGACTCCTCGCTGTAGAGGGTGCCGTCGGCGACGGCCGCGTCCACGTCGCCGTCCTTGACGGCCGCCTCGGCCTCGTCGGCGGTGTCGTACATGGTGACGTCGTAGCCGCCCAGGGCGTTCAGCTGGGCTTCCATCGCGGGCGCGGCGGTCCCGGCGAGGCCGATCTTCTCGTCCTCGTCGCCGCCGCTGAACGCGCCGAGGATCGTGGGCAGGGCCGCGAGCGCGCCGACGATGACGACGGTGATGATGAGGCTGATGATGTTCGACTTGGCGAGGCCGCGCACGCGGATCTCGCGTCCGGCCACGAGCATGAGCCCGCGCATGCGGGAGGCCTCGGGGATCTGGGCGCTCATCGGGTCACGGCCTCTCGGAAGATCTCGGCGATGGTGGGCTGGTCGTACGCGAAGTGGGTGACGCGCCCGGCGGCGGCGGCGATGCGCAGCACCTCCTGGTCGTCGGCGTCCTCCACGAGGTAGTCGTCGCCGTCGCGGGTGACGGTGCCCGGCAGCGAGCCGGTGAGGTCCTGGGCGGTCTGGACGCTCACGCGCAGCTGCTTGACCTCCTTGGCCTTCAGCTCGTCGACCGATCCGGCGGCGATGATCTTCCCGTTGCCGATGATGACGACGGAGTCGCAGAGCCGCTCGATGAGGTCGAGCTGGTGGCTGGAGAAGATGACGGGCGCGCCGTCGGCGGCGCGGTCCTTCAGGGCGGTGCCCATGACGTCGACCGCGAGCGGGTCGAGGCCGGAGAACGGCTCGTCGAGGATGAGCGCCTCGGGGTCGTGCACGAGGGAGACGGCGAGCTGGACGCGCTGCTGGTTGCCCAGGGACAGGTCCTGCACGAAGTCGCCGGCGCGCTCGGTCAGGTTGAGCTGCTCGAGCAGGTCGGCGGCGGACCGCTTCGCCTGGGCGCGGGTCATGCCGTGGAGTTCGCCGAAGTACGCGATCTGCTCTGCCGTCTTCATCTTCGGGTACAGGCCTCGTTCCGAGGGCATGTAGCCGAAGCGGCGGCGGGCCTCGACGTCGAGCGGTGCTCCGTTGTAGACGATCCGGCCGCTGTCGGCGGCGAGGACGCCCATGGCGATGCGCATGGTGGTGGTCTTCCCGGCGCCGTTCGCGCCGACGAACCCGACCACTTCACCGGGGGCGGCGGTGAGCGAGACGCCGTCGAGGGCAACGGTGTCGCCGAACCGCTTGTGAAGGTCCTTGATTTCGAGCATGCCCCCACCCTAGGACGCGGAGCGGGCCGGTTCCTCCGCCTTGAGAGGGATACCGGCCCGGCCGCTTCATTCGCGAGGAGTAATCGGGTCGGCTTCAGGGCGTTCCGGGTTCCTTCGCGAAGACCGGCTCAGCCCGGCTTCGGGACGTTCCGGAACGCCTTGAGCGTGAACAGCCCGACCAGGAGTGCAGTGACCGCCAGCAGCAGCAGGCCGATCGTGTAGTCCCCGTTGGCCTGGTAGTTCGCGCCCATGATGAGCGGCGGGAAGTATCCGCCGAGGCCGCCCGCCGCGCCGACGATCCCGGTGACGCCGCCGACGCGGGCGGGGTCGACGAGTTCGGCGACGAGCGCGAACACGCCGCCGGTGCCCAGGCCGAGGAACAGGGCCATGAGGACGAAGGCGGTCCCGGCCGGGATCTCGAGGGGCGGTTCGAAGGCGAGGACCACGGCCATGATCGCGGCCCCGAAGAAGGAGGTGAGGCAGACCTTGAGCGGCCCGACCCTGTCCGAGAGGATGCCGCCCGCCGGGCGGGCGACGACGGCGGCGAGGCTGAACCCGGCCGTGCGCAGGCCCGCGTCGGTCTGGGAGAGGCCGTATTCGGCGACCAGCATCGTCGGCAGGTAGGTCGAGAACGCGACGAAGCCGCCGAACGCGATCGCGTACAGCAGCGACATCTGCCAGGTGACCTTGAGCTTCATGACGGTTTTGAGACGCGGCAGCGCCGGGTCGGTGGCGGGCCGCCACTCGGGCGCGTTGCGCGCGAACGTCCACGTGATCACGCCCATGACGGCGAGCGCGCCGCACATGACCAGGTGCGTGGGCAGGAGCCCGATGCCTTCGACCAGCCGGGGCGTGAAGAACGCCGAGAGCGCGGTGCCGCCCATGCCCGCGCCGAAGATCCCGGTCGCGAAGCCGCGCTTCGCGGGCGGGTACCAGGCGTTGACGAACGGGATGCCGACGGCGAACGAGGTGCCCGCGATGCCGAGCAGGAACCCCGAGACCAGCAGGGCCGCATACGAGTTGCCCGAGAGACCCACGAGGAGGACCGGGACGATCGCGACGAAGCAGGAGGCGGTGAGCATGACCCGGCCGCCGAGCTTGTCGGTGAGGATCCCGGCCGGGATGCGCCCGACCGCGCCGACGAGCACGGGGAACGCGACGAGGACCGACACCTGGGTCGGGTCGAGGTCGAGCTTGTCCCCGTAGGTCTTGGAGAGCGGGCCGATGAGGTTCCACGCCCAGAAGGTGAGCGCGAACGCGGCGGTCGCGAGCGCCAGGTTGGCCCCGGCCCCGCGCTGCACCGTGGCCGAAGTCGCGGCGGTTGCGGCACTGGTCATCGCGTTCCCCTCCCCGTGGCGGGCCGCGTTCGGGGCCCGTGGACAGTATGCCGATTCGTCCTCTTCGGAGGCGTGAAAGCGCCTAATCTGGGCCCGACCGCCCCCGACCCGAGGAGTGAGCAGCGATGGCACAGCACCGAGCGGCGACTCCTGAACGCGCGGCCGGGAACCTGCTCCTGCGCACCGGCGTCCACCTCACCCGTTCTGAGTCCACTGAGGACATGCGAGTGGTGTTCAAGGAGGGCGGCCGCGAAGGGGACGTGTTCTACCGCGACCGCTGGAGCCACGACAAGGTCGTGCGCTCGACGCACGGCGTCAACTGCACGGGTTCGTGCTCGTGGAACGTGTACGTCAAGGACGGCATCATCACCTGGGAGACCCAGGCGACCGACTACCCGTCGGTCGGCCCCGACCGGCCCGAGTACGAGCCGCGCGGCTGCCCGAGGGGTGCGGCGTTCTCCTGGTACACCTATTCGCCGACGCGGGTGCGGTACCCGTACGGGCGCGGCGTCCTGGTCGAGATGTTCCGCGAGGCCAAAGCGCGCCTTGGGGATCCGGTCGCGGCTTGGGCGGAGATCACCACGGACCCCGAGAAGCGCCGCCGCTACCAGTCGGCGCGCGGCAAGGGCGGGCTCGTGCGCATCACCTGGGACGAGGCGGTCGAGATCGCGGCCGCCGCGCACGTCCACACGATCGGCGCGTACGGCCCCGACCGGGTCGCCGGGTTCAGTCCGATCCCGGCGATGTCGCAGGTCTCGCATGGCGTGGGCGCGCGCTTCGTGAACCTGCTCGGCGGTTCGATGCTGTCGTTCTACGACTGGTACGCCGACCTTCCGGTGGCGTCCCCGCAGGTCTTCGGTGACCAGACGGACGTGCCCGAGTCGGGGGACTGGTGGGACGCGGCGTACCTGGTGCTGTGGGGCTCGAACGTGCCCGTGACGCGGACCCCGGACGCGCACTGGATGACCGAGGCCCGGTACCGGGGCCAGAAGGTCGTCACGGTCGCCCCCGACTACAACGACGCCGCGAAGTTCGCGGACGAGTGGCTGGCCCCGCACCCGGGGACCGACGGCGCGCTGGCGATGGCGATGGGCCACGTGATCCTCAAGGAGCACTTCGTCGACCAGCGCACGGAGGCCTTCGAGGAGTATGCGCGCAAGTACACCGACCTGCCGTTCCTGGTCGAGCTGGTCGAGCGGGACGGCCGCCTCGTCCCGGGCAAGTTCCTGCGCCGCGACGCCCTGCCGGGGGAGGAGCCGTACGCGGAGTGGAAGCCGGTCTTCATCGACGAGCGCTTCGACGCGCCGCGCGCGCCGCACGGCACCCTCGGGCACCGCTGGGACGAGGAGCGGCCGGGCAGGTGGAACCTCGACCTGGAGGGCGCCGAGCCACTGCTGACCTGCTACGACGTAGAAGGCGAGACGGCGGCGGTCGCGTTGCCGCGCTTCGACGGCAACGGCGACACCACATTGCGGGGCGTCCCGGTCCGGCGGGTCGCCGATCGCCTGGTCACCACCGTCTTCGACCTGCTGCTGGCCCAGTACGGCGTCGCGCGTCCGGGCCTGCCCGGGCTGTGGCCCTCCGGGTACGACGACGCGTCGCAGCCGTGCACGCCCGCCTGGTCGGAGTCGATCACCAATGTGCGGGCCGACCGCACGATCCGCATCGCCCGCGAGTTCGCCGCCACCGCAAGAGATTCGGGCGGACGCGCGATGATCGTGCTCGGCGCGGGCACGAACCAGTGGTTCCACGGCGACACCATGTACCGGGCGTTCCTGACGCTCCTGCTGCTCACCGGCTGCCAGGGGAAGAACGGCGGCGGCTGGGCCCACTACGTCGGGCAGGAGAAGTGCCGGACCCTGACCGGTTGGGCCGCATACGCGTCGGCGATGGACTGGACGCGGCCCGCGCGGTTCATGGCCGCGACCCCGTACTGGTACCTGCACACCGACCAGTGGCGGTACGACACCTACAAGTCGGACGCCCTCACTTCGGCTACAGGCCCCGGTCGCCTGGGATCTACCCACACGGCCGACCTCGTCGCGGCCTCGGCCCGCATGGGCTGGATGCCGTCGTACCCGACGTTCAACCGCAGCCCGCTGCTCCTGGCCGAGGAGGCCCGCGAGGCCGGGCTCGCGCCCGCCGACTACATCGCCCGCGAACTCGCCTCCGGCGACCTGCGCTTCGCGTGCGAGGACCCGGACGCGCCCGAGAACTGGCCGCGCGTGCTCACGGTGTGGCGCGCGAACCTGTTCGGCTCCAGCGCGAAAGGCGACGAGTACTTCCTCAAGCACCTGCTCGGCACCCAGAACTCCGTGCAGGGCGAGGAGGCGGGCCCGGCCGACCGTCCCGACGACGTCGTCTGGCACGGCCAAGCGCCCCAAGGGAAGCTCGACCTGCTGCTCTCCATGGACTTCCGCATGACGAGTACGACGCTCCTGTCGGACATCGTGCTCCCGGCCGCCACCTGGTACGAGAAGCACGATCTGTCCACAACGGACATGCACCCGTTCGTGCACGCCTTCTCGCCCGCGATCGACCCGCCCTGGCAGGCCCGCACCGACTTCGAGTCCTTCCACGCGCTCGCGCGCCGTTTCTCCGAGCTCGCCGCGACCCACCTCGGCGTCGCCCAGGACCTGGTCGCCGCCCCGCACCAGCACGACACGCCCGGCGAACTCGCCCAGCCCGGCGGCACCGCACCGGACTGGAAGGCCGCCGGTGTCCGGCCCGTCCCGGGCAAGACGATGCCCGCGATCATCAGCGTCGAACGCGACTACCCGGCCGTCGCCGAGAAGATGGCCGCGCTCGGGCCGCTCGTCAAGAAGCTCGGCCTGCCCGTCAAGGGCGTCTCCTTCACGCCCGACAAGGAAGTGGACTGGCTGGCCGCCCGCAACATGACCGTCGCCGTCGGCCCCGCCGCCGGCCAGCCGCGCCTGGACACCGACGTCAAGGTCTGCGAGGCCATCCTGGCCCTCTCCGGCACCAGCAACGGACGCCTTGCCGCCCAAGGCTTCGAGCGGCTCGCCGCCCGCGTCGGCACCGACTTCGACGAGCTCATCCACGGCTCGGCCGAACGCCGCGTCGTCTTCGCCGACACCCAGCACGGGCCCACGCCCGTGGGCGCGAGCCCCGAATGGTCCGGCAAGGAGGCGCACGACCGCCGCTACTCGCCGTTCACCATCAACCTCGAGCACGACAAGCCCTGGCACACCCTCACCGGCCGCCAGCACTGCTACCTCGACCACGACTGGATGCACGAGTTCGGCGAGGCCCTGCCCGTGTACCGGCCGCCGCTGAACATGCACCGGCTCTTCGGCGAGCCCGAGGTCGGGCCGCACGGCGAGCGCGCCGTCGCCGTCCGGTACCTCACCCCGCACTCCAAGTGGTCCATCCACTCCGAGTACCAGGACAACCTGCTCATGCTCACGCTCTCGCGCGGCGGCCCCAACATCTGGATGAGCCCGCAGGACGCCGAAGCCATAGGGGCCCAGGACAACGACTGGGTCGAGGCGGTCAACCGCAACGGCGTCGTCGCCGCCCGCCTCGTCGTCTCGCACCGGATGCCGCAGGGGACGGTGTACATGTACCACGCGCAGGAGCGCGTGGTCGACGTCCCGAAGACCGAGACCACGGGCAAGCGCGGCGGCATCCACAACTCGCTCACCCGCCTGCTCGTCAAACCCACCCACCTCATCGGCGGGTACGCGCAGTTCTCCTACGCGTTCAACTACATCGGCCCCACCGGCAACCAGCGCGACGAGGTCACCGTCGTCCGCAAGCGCACCACGGAGGTCCAGTACTGATGGCACAGCGCATCGGCAAGGTCATGGCGCAGGTCGCCATGGTCATGAACCTCGACAAGTGCATCGGCTGCCACACCTGCTCCGTCACGTGCAAGCAGGCCTGGACCAACCGCGGCGGCGTCGAGTACGTCTGGTTCAACAACGTCGAGACCCGCCCCGGCCAGGGCTACCCGCGCCGCCACGAGGACCAGGAGCGCTGGCAGGGCGGCTGGAAGCGCACGGCCGCAGGCAGGTTGAAGCCGCGTGCGGGCGGGCGGCTCAAGAAGCTCGCGACGATCTTCGCCAACCCGAAGATGCCGTCGATCCAGGACTACTACGAGCCCTGGACGTACGACTACGAGCACCTCGTCACCGCGCCGCTCGGCGACGACATCCCCGGCGCGCGGCCGCGCTCGCTCCTCACCGGCGACCCGATGCAGATCAAGTGGTCGGCGAACTGGGACGACGACCTCGCGGGCGGCGAGGAGCTCGGTTCGCAGGACCCGATCGTGCAGAAGATCGGCGACAAGGTGAAGTTCGAGTACGAGCAGAGCTTCATGTTCTACCTGCCGCGCATCTGCGAGCACTGCCTCAACCCCAGCTGCGTCGCGTCGTGCCCGTCCGGCGCGATGTACAAGCGCGCCGAGGACGGCATCGTCCTCGTCGACCAGGACAAGTGCCGGGGCTGGCGCATGTGCGTGACCGGCTGCCCCTACAAGAAGGTGTACTTCAACCACAAGACCGGCAAGGCCGAGAAGTGCACGCTCTGCTACCCGCGCGTCGAGGTCGGGATGCCCACGGTCTGCTCCGAGACCTGCGTGGGACGCCTGCGCTACCTCGGCGTCGTCCTCTACGACGTCGAACGCGTCGGCCGCGCCGCCGCCGTCAAGGACGAGCAGGCGCTCTACCCGGCCCAGCTCGACGTGTTCCTCGACCCCGACGACCCCGAGGTCCAGGCCGCCGCCCTGCGCGACGGCATCCCGCAGCGCTGGATCGACTCGGCCCGCCGCTCGCCGGTCTACGCGCTCGCCAAGCGGTTCCGCGTCGCCCTGCCGCTGCATCCGGAGTACCGGACGATGCCGATGGTCTGGTACATCCCGCCGCTCTCGCCCGTGGTCGATGCCCTGAGCGAGACCGGACACGACGGCGAGGACGCCGGGAACCTCTTCGCGGCCGTCGACACGCTCCGCATCCCGGTCGAGTACCTCGCCGAGCTGTTCACCGCTGGCGACGTGGCACCGGTGAAATCGGTGCTGCACAAGCTCGCGGCGATGCGCGCGTACATGCGCCGCCTCAACCTCGGCGAGCAGCCCGACGAGACGATCGCCGAAGCGGTCGACCTGAGCGGCAAGGACATCGAGGAGATGTACCGGCTGCTCGCCATCGCGAAGTACGACGACCGGTACGCCATCCCCACCGCCTACGGCGTGGACGAGGCGGACCGGGGCGTCATCGAGGAGATCGGCTGCTCCCTCGACTTCGAGGGCGGCCCCGGCATGGGCGGGCCCTTCGGCGAGGCCTCCGGGATCCCGCAGCCCGCCAGCGTCGAGACGTTCCACGCCTTGCGCGACCGCCAGACCAGCGACGACTCCGCCGGCGCCGCCCGCCGCTTCAACCTCCTCAACTGGGACGGCAACGGCAGGCCGCCGGGGCTGTTCCCGGGACGGGACCAGAGGAGCAGTCCGGGACGGGACCGGAAGAGCAGTCCGGAACGGGACCAGAAGAGCAGTCCCGACCGCCAGAACCAGGACCAGAACGAGGAGGCGAAGTGAACGAGGCCGTCGTACGCCAAGCCGCCGCGATGCTCCTGTGCTACCCGGACCAGGCGTTCTACGAACGTCTGCCGCTCATCGAGAGCGCGCTGGCGGAGCAGGAGCCGACGCCGCTCGACGCGTTCTGCAAGCACGCCAGGGAGACCGGCGAGCTCGACCTCGGCGCCGAATACGTCCGGACCTTCGACCTCAAGCGCCGCAGGGCGCTCCATCTCACCTACTACACCGACGGCGACACACGACGACGCGGCCACGCGCTGGCCCGGATCAAGGAGATCTATGCGGCCTGCGGATGGCGGCTCGACCCCGGCGAACTCCCCGACCACCTGGCGGTGGTCCTCGAATTCGCGGCCAGAGGCGATGCCGTCCAAGGCATGCGGCTGCTCGCGGCCTTCCAGCCCGCCGTCGAGCTGCTGCGCGCCGCCCTCCACGACTGCGGCAGCGCCTACGCCGCTGTCCTGGACGCCGTGGCCGCAACCCTCCCGCCCTCCGACGAAGCCCGCCGCGAGGCCGCGCGAATGGCCGCCGCAGGACCCCCGGTCGAGGACGTAGGGCTCGACCCGTTCGGCGGCAAGGTGGCACTCGGTATGCCGATGGCGATGGGAGCCAAGCGATGAGCGACCCGACCACCGTCGACTACCTGCTGTGGGGCGCGCTGCCGTACGTCGTGCTCGCGGTCCTCGTCGGCGGCACCGTCTGGCGCTACCGGTACGACCGCTTCGGCTGGACGACCCGCTCCTCCCAGCTCTACGAGTCGCGGATCCTGCGGATCGCCAGCCCGGTGTTCCACTTCGGACTCCTCGTGGTGGTCATCGGCCACGTCGTGGGCCTGCTGATCCCGGAGGCCTGGACCGACGCAGTCGGCGTCACCGACGACATGTACCACGCCACGGCCCTCTCCCTGGGCGCCGTCGCGGGCGTGACCACCCTCGGCGGCATCGCCCTCCTCATCTGGCGCCGCCGCACCAACGGCCCGGTCTTCAGCGCCACCACGGTCAACGACAAGGTCATGTACCTCGTCCTCGTCGCCGCGATCCTCGCCGGGCTCACCACGACACTGCTCTCCGCGGTCGCGGGCCTCAACGGCGCCACCGAGGTCGACTACCGCGAGACCGTCTCGCCGTGGTTCCGCAGCATCTTCGTCCTCCAACCGGACGTCGCCGCCATGACCGCCGCGTCCGCCGACTTCAAGCTCCACGCCCTCATCGGCCTGACCCTGTTCGCGCTCTTCCCCTTCACCCGCCTCGTCCACGCCTTCAGCGCACCCGTCTGGTACCTCTTCCGCCCCTACGTCGTCTACCGCACCCGCGACAAGGAGCCGACCCAGGCGACCCGCCCGATCCGCCGCGGCTGGACCTAGCCCGCTACCTTCATTCCCGTGGAGCGCAACGAGACCGAACGCCTGCGGCACGTGTACTGGATCGGCGGGGGGAGCGGCGCGGGGAAGTCGACCGTGGCCGCCGCGCTCGCCGACCGGTACGGCCTGCGCCTCTACGGCACCGACGAGTCGATGCCGGACCACGCGAAGCGCACCACCGCCGCCGAAGCGCCGCACCTCCACCGGTTCGCCGCCATGACCATGGACGAGCGCTGGCTCGACCGCTCCCCTGAGGTCATGCTCGAGACGTTCCACTGGTTCCGGGGTGAGGCGTTCCACCTCATCGTCGAAGACCTGCTCGCCATGCCGAAAGACCGGGGCATCGTCGTCGAAGGGTTCCGGCTCCTCCCGCACCTGGTCGCGCCGCTGCTGGCCGACCCGACCCGGGCCGTGTGGCTGCTGCCGAGCCCCGAGTTCCGCGCCTGGGCGGTCGACAAGCGCGCGAAGGAGACGCGAAGGCCCGGCTTCATCGAGCAGACCAGCGACCCCGAACGGGCGGGACGGAACCTCGCCGAACGGGAGCGGATGTTCGCCGACCGGCTGCGGATCGAGACTCGCGAACTCGGGCTGCAGACGATTACAGTCGATGCGGCCGTATCGGAAAGCGAAGCGGTCCACCGCGTCGCCGACCTTTTCGGCCTCCGGTGAGCCCCTGGAAGGAACCCCCATGCCCAAGGTCGTGATCGTCGACATCGACGGGACCGTCGCCCTCCGCCTCGGCGAGAACCCCCGCAAGCCCTACGCGTTCAACCGGGTCGGCGAGGACGCCCCCAACCAGCCCGTCATCGCGGTCGTGGAGGCGCTCGCCCAGGCCGGGAACAAGATCGTGTTCCTCTCCGGCCGCGACGAGGTGTGCCGCACCGACACCCTCACCTGGCTGAAGCGCCACATCGCCGTGCCCGAGGTCGAGCTGTACATGCGCAAAGCGGGCGACTCCCGCCGCGACTCCACGGTGAAGCGGGAGCTCTACGACGCCCACCTCGCCCACCGCGAGGTCCTCTGCGTCATCGACGACCGCGACCAGGTCGTCCAGATGTGGCGCGAAGACCTCGGCCTCACCTGCCTCCAAGTCGCCTACGGGGACTTCTAGCCGCGCCAGTGCCGCTGGTGGGCGTCGACCGACCAGGCCGAGATCCGGTCGGCGTCCGCCTCGGCGGGCAGCGCCGTCCCTCCCGATTCGAGGAGCGCGACGATGCGGTCCCGGACCGCGGCGATCTCCTCGACCACGTCCTCCAACCGCGCGACCCCGCCGGACTTGACGTGCAGCACCCGCTCGCGGTCGGCGTCGGGCATCGGCAGCGTCAGCCGGGCGTGCTCGGCGATCTCCAGACCCTGAAGGCCAAGCCGAAGCGCATGCGAGGCGTACTTGACGTCGTAGCCGTACTTCTCGACCAGCTCGGGCCGGTTCGGGACCGAGCCCTGGCGGCCCCGGCCGAGCAGCCGGTCGGTCTGCCCGTCGAGGTAGCCGACGAAACGCGAGGCCGTGTTCTGCGACAGGAACGCGGGCGCGAGCGCGCGCAGCTCCTCGCCGAGGCCGGTGACCGCGTAGACCGAAGCCTCGGGAGCGAAGAGCGGCAGCAGGATCGTGGGGTTCCCGGCGATCGCCAGCCGCAGGAACTTCCGCAGCGAGTACATGACCAGGTCGGTGTCGCCGTGCCCCGACCGGTGCCCCTCGGGCTGGGTGCGCAGCTCATAGATGCGGCCGAGCGGGCATCTCGGTCGGTGGCCCGCTTTCGCGGCCGATGGACATAGGGCGTGCCCCTTCCCACCCGCATCCACCTCCGACCAACCGAAGAAATGGGATGACTCTCCCACACGGGTCCGACATTCGCGATTGACGCGAGCTTTGCTCGCGCTCGTCGCGCTCGTCGCGCTCGTCGCGCTCGTCGCGGTTGGTCGTCTTCGCGTTTGCGAAACCGAACCGGAAACGGCGGGTGAGAGTCGGGCCCGCTGGGAATCCGGGTAGGGAGCCCGTGAACACGGGACAATGGGGCCGAGCAGCGGGAGGTTGTCGTGGGCAGTGCGCCGTGGGTGATCGTCGGAGGCGGGCTCGCCGCCTCGAAAGCCGCGCAGACATTGCGTGACGAGGGGTTCGAAGGCGATCTCGTGGTCGTCACGGGAGAGGCGCACCGGCCGTACGAGCGGCCGCCGCTCTTGAAGGACTACCTGCGCGGCGAAGCCGACCGGTCGAAGGTGTTCACCGTCGACGAGGACTGGTACGCCCAGAACGCGGAGCTGCGCACCGGGGAGCCCGCGACCGGGCTCGAC
The DNA here is from genome assembly GCF_043202775.1 of Glycomyces sp. NPDC048151. NCBI lineage: Bacteria > Bacillati > Actinomycetota > Actinomycetes > Glycomycetales > Glycomycetaceae > Glycomyces > Glycomyces sp. NPDC048151. Next base: position 51,466 of record NZ_JBIDBB010000013.1, read on the forward strand.
ACCGGGGCGAAGCGGCTCGCGCTGGCCGACGGCTCCACGGTCGACTACGGGAAGCTCCTCATCGCGACCGGGTCGAGCCCGAGGCCGCTGCCGATCCCCGGCGCGGACCTGCAGGGGGTCCACCTGCTGCGCACCGTGGAGCAGTCGGACCTCCTGCACGCCGCGATCAAGGACGCCGAGCGCGTCGCGATCGTCGGCGACGGGTGGATCGGCATGGAGGTCGCCGCCTCCGCCAGGCAGCTCGGCCGGGACGTGACCGTGTTCGGGCTCGGCGCGCAGCCGCTCGAAGCCGTGCTCGGCCCCGAGATGGGCCTCGTGTTCGCCCGCCTGCACACCGACCACGGCGTGGAGCTGCTGCGGCGCACGCAGGCCGCGAAGATCCTCGGCGAGGACGGGAAGGCGGTCGGCGTCGAGACCGAGGACGGCAGGCGCGTCGCCGCCGACGTCGTGCTCCTGGCCGTCGGCGCGACCCCCAACACCGGCCTGGCCGTCGAAGCCGGGATCAACCTGCGCCCCAAGGCCTTCGGCGGCGGCATCGCCGTCGACGGGACGCTGCGCACGAGCGCCCCCGCGGTGTGGGCCGCCGGTGACGTCGCGAGCATCCCGTCCGTCCACTACGGACGCCCGATTCGCGTCGAGCACTGGCAGACCGCGCTCGACTCCGGCCCGCACGCCGCGAAGGCCATGCTCGGCGACGAGACCCCGTACGACAAGCTGCCGTACTTCTTCACCGACCAGTACGACCTCGGCATGGAGTACCTCGGGTTCGTGGCCGGACAGGGCGACTACGACGAGGTCGTGGTCTCCGGCAGCCTCGAATCCCTCGAGTTCGTCGCGTTCTGGACGAAGGCAGGCCGAGTGCTCGCGGGCATGGCCGTGAACACGTGGGACCGCATGGCCGACGTCGAGGCGCTCATCCGCGCGGACGAGCCCCCGAGTACCGAAGCGCTGCAGTCATTCCGCTGAGCCCTTGACGAGGAACGGCCGCAGCAGGTCCGGGACGGCCGCGTCGGCGAAGTCGAGGATCTCGTGCTCGTCGGCGTCGACGACCTCGTAGTGGCCGCGTCCGGCGGCGGTCGTCGCGTCCAAGGTCATGAGCCCCATGCGCTTCTGGAACACCGACTGCTGGATACGCCAGCCGATGATGCCCGAGCGGTCGAGGTGCACGGTGGCCCGGCGGGTGCTGCCGCGCCGCGAGACCAGGTGGCGCGCGCTGGCGGCGTGGCCGAGGGACGCGTACGAGTCGAACGCGGTCCACACGGCGAACGCCGAGGTCAGGACGGCGGCGAGGAGGACGGCGGCGCTAAGGAGCGCGGGCATCGACCACAGGAGGTGCGCAGCGGTCGCCGCACCGGCGGCGGCGACCACGGTCGCGACGGCCCAGCGCAGGCGCCGGTGCAGTGCGGCCCTGGGGTGCCCGGTGAGCGCGACGCCGACCGGGCCGATGACGGCTTCGGCGGCGGCGAGCGTCTTCGCAAGGGGCGCAGCGGGAACGAGGGTGCTGAGGTCGCTGCCCTCCTCGTTGGTTTTGAGGCCGATGGCGACCACGTCGAGGCGTCCGGCCCCGGCGGTGCGCACGCCGAGCGGTTCGACGATCTCGACGCCTCTGATGCGCTCCTCTTCGAGGCTGAGCGAGCGGGCGACCATGAGGCCGCGGCGGACGCGCAGGGTGCCGCCGGGTTCGCGGTCGAGCCGGTGGTTCCACCAGGCCTCGCCTTGGAAGACGAGGCTGGCGGCCGCGCCGAAGACCAGGAGCGCGGCGAGGCCGACGCCGAGGACGGCCCACGGGCCGTACGCGTCGACGAGGTCGGCGGTGATCTCGACGGGCAGGCCGCCCTTGCCGAACCAGTCGGCGACCTGGAAGACCGCGCCGACGGCGACGCCCGCGAGCATCGGGGTGAGGAACGACAGCGGCGCGTACTTGAGCCAGCCGGGCTCCCAGGTCGCAAGGCGCCCTTCGGTGTCGAGGTCGGCGGTGCCCTCGCGGCGGAGCAGGGCGAGGCGGAGCCGGTCGGCCTCGGTCCGGTGGACGGAGTCGAGGGTGAGGGTCTGCTCGGTGGCCGAGCCCGAGCCGCTGCCGGTCTCGCCGGTGCCGACCTTGACCTTGGTGAGGCCGAAGGCGCGTTCGAGCGGGTTGGCGGCGAGGTCGACGGAGCGGATGCGCTCGCGGGCGAGGGACCGGCGGCGTTTGAAGAGGATGCCGGAGTGCATCTCGACGCGGGTCTCGGTGACGCGGTAGCGGGTGGTGCGCAGGCGCACGAGCTCGAAGACGACGACCCCGCCGACGATGAGGGCCGCGCCCGGGATCACGAAGGCGAGCGTGACCGGCCAGGACAGCCCCGAGGCGATGGCGATCGCGGCGGGCGTCCCGGCGGCGGCCACGGCCCCGGCGGTGTACAGGGCGGTGACCTTGAGGCCGTCGCGGTGCAGGCGCAGCCAGGGCGTCTCGGTCGTCTCGGTCATGTCGCGTCCCCGGGGGTGGCGTCGGTGATCTCGGTGAGGCGCGCGGCGAGCGCGGCGGCCTGCTCCTGTTCCAGCCCTTCGAGTTTGATCTCGCCTGCCGAGGAAGCGGTGGTGACGACCAGAGTGGACAGTCCGTACTTGCGCTGCAGCGGGCCCTGGGTGGTGTCGACGGTCTGGATGCGCGACATCGGGGCGATGCGCCAGGTGCGCCAGAAGTACCCGGTGAGGGTGTAGACGGCGGTGTCGGTGACCTCCCAGCGGTGGACGCGGTGCCACCAGGCCGGCATGGCCAGTGTGGACGCCACGCCGATCACGAGGATCACGGCCGCCGGTCCGAGGAGCCACGGGCGGGCCGGGGCGATGAGGATGCCGAGCACGACGAGCGGCACGACGAGCACGGCCGTGGTGATGTGGCCCTGGGCGCGCCACCAGGGCACGACTCGGGGGTCGAACCGGTGCTGGGGCGGGCGCAGGGTCGTGCCTGAGGCGGTCATGCCCGAATCGTAGTTTCCCGTGACGGACCGGACTTCCGACTCAGGGTGGATTTCGCCCCGGTGCGTCTCATACCCAGGTATCGCCTCGTGCCGGGGCGTCGCGGTTAGCCCGGGTCCGGACCGGGCATCCCGTGTTGCGCGCGGAACGCAAGGAACCCGCTGTGAAGAGAGAGGTGGCAGTGATGACACACCTGCCCGCACGGAGGACCGCCGCCGACCCGATGGGCCTGATGGACGACTTCTCCGCGTACATGAACCGGATGATGGGCCCGTACTTCGCGCCGATGGAGACCGGCGAGGGGTCCTGGACGCCGCTGTCGGACGTGAGTGAGAACGCCGAGGCGTACCACGTCGACATCGAGCTGCCGGGCGTCGCCCGCGAGGACATCACGGTCGACATCGAGGGCCAGGAGCTCACGGTGACCGGGGAGTTCCACCGGGAGGACCACGGTGACGGCACCGGCCGCCGCTCGTCGCGGCGCGAGGGCCGCTTCGAGTTCGGGCTGCGCATGCCGCACACGGTCGACGCCGCGAACTGCTCGGCGTCGCTGGAGGACGGCGTGCTGTGCCTGACGATCCCGAAGGCCGCGTCCGAGGGCCACCGGAAGATCGAGATCAAGTAGGGAAGGCCGCTCCCGAGAACACCGGCGTATCGCGACCGAAGGAGCAGAGGAGGCCGCCCCGCGAGGGGCGGCCCTGAGTCCTAGCCGATCGAGAGCTTGTCGATCGCGGTCAGCTCTTCCTCGTTGAAGCCGAGGCCGCCGATCGAGGCGACGTTGTCCTCGAGCTGCTTGACGCTGCTCGCGCCGATGATGACGCTGGTCATGCGCGCGTCGCGCAGGGCCCACGCGAGCGCGGTCTGGGCGAGAGTCTGGCCGCGTTCGGCGGCGATCGCGTTGAGGCCGGTGACGCGGTCGAGCGTGGCCTGGTCCAGGCGGTCCTCGTTGAGGAAGTGGCTGGTGGCCATGCGCGAGTCCTCGGGGATGCCCTTGAGGTACCGGTCGGTGAGCAGGCCCTGTTCGAGGGGGCTGAAGACGATGCAGCCCGCACCGACCTCCTCGAGCGCGTCGAGCAGGTTGTCGTCCTCGATGCGGCGGTCGAACATCGAGTAGCGCGGCTGGTCGATCAGGAGCGGCGTGCCGAGGTCCCGCAGGATCGCGGCGGCGGCCTTGACCTGCTCGGACGTGTAGTTGGAGACGCCGACGTAGAGGGCCTTGCCGGAGCGCACGATCGCGTCGAGCGCGCCCATGGTCTCCTCGAGCGGGGTGTCGGGGTCGGGACGGTGGTGGTAGAACACGTCCACATAGTCCAGTCCGAGGCGCTTGAGCGACTGGTCGGCGGAGGCGATGAGGTTCTTGCGGGAGCCCCATTCGCCGTAGGGGCCGGGCCACATGTAGTACCCGGCCTTGGACGACACGACGATCTCGTCGCGGTAGGCCTTGAAGTCCTCTGCGAAGATCCGCCCGAAGTTCTCCTCGGCGCTCCCGGCGGGCGGCCCGTAGTTGTTCGCGAGGTCGAAGTGGGTGACCCCGAGGTCGAAGGCGCGGCGCAGGATCGCGCGCTGCGTCTCGACCGGCCGGGTGTGGCCGAAGTTGTGCCACAGGCCGAGGGAGATCGCGGGGAGCTTCAGGCCGCTGCGGCCGCAGCGGCGGTAAGGCATGGTCTCGTAGCGGTCGTCCGCGGCAAGGTAAGTCACGAGTGAAGCCTAACCCGTCTGGAAAGCGGTCTCATCGACGCTCGGAGCAAGGTGAACACCGGGTGCCGGGCGAAGGTGAACGGGAGGTGTCTAGGCGTGCGGGTCGAACTTGTAGCCGAGGCCGCGCACGGTGACGAGGTGGCGCGGTTTGCCCGGTTCGGGCTCGATCTTGGAGCGCAGGCGCTTGACGTGCACGTCGAGGGTCTTGGTGTCGCCCACGTAGTTCGCGCCCCAGACGCGGTCGATGAGCTGGCCGCGGGTGAGCACGCGCCCGGCGTTGCGCAGCAGCATCTCCAGCAGCTCGAACTCCTTGAGCGGCAGCTGCACGTCGGCGCTGTTCACGGTGACGGTGTGGCGGTCGACGTCCATGCGGACCGGCCCGGCCTCCAGGACGGTGACGATCGGGTCGTCGGGCTCGGCCGAGCGGCGCAGCACCGCCCGGATGCGGGCCACGAGCTCGCGCGAGGAGTAGGGCTTGGTGATGTAGTCGTCCGCGCCCAGCTCCAGGCCCACCACTTTGTCCACTTCGGAGTCGCGGGCGGTGACCATGATGATGGGCACGTTCGAGTTCGCCCGCAGCTCGCGGCACACCTCGGTGCCCGACTTCTCCGGCAGCATCAGGTCCAGCAGGACCACGTCGGCCCCGGCGCGCTCGTACTCCTTGATGGCGGCGTCGCCGTCGGCGGCCACGGCCACCTCGAAGCCCTCCTTGCGGAGCATGTAGGAGAGGGCATCGGAGAACGATTCCTCGTCTTCAACTACGAGCACGCGGGTCACGAGTGAACCTTTCTACAGGCCGGCTTGCTGGGTGTTTCCGATTGCATCCGATTCCGGTGCCGTGGCGTCGGACGGAAGGGAACGAGCAGGCAACATCAAGGTAAACACTGATCCGGCTTCGGGCATACTGGACACTTCGACCCTACCCCCGTGGTTGACCGCCACATGCTTGACGATCGCCAGGCCGAGGCCGGTGCCGCCGGTCTGGCGCGACCTCGCCGCGTCCACCCGGTAGAACCGCTCGAAGATCCTGTCCAGCTCCTCGGCGGGAATGCCGATCCCCTGGTCGCGCACGGCGATGCACACCATCTTGACACCCGCCAGGTGCCCCGTCGGGGAGGCGATCGACGTCGACACCTCAACGGCCGTGTCGTCAGGTGAATAGGAGATGGCGTTGCCCACGAGGTTCTTCACGGCGGTGACGAGCTGCTGCTCCGAGCCGAGCACCTCCGCGCCCTTGACGCCTGAGTACGTGAGCTCGATGCCCTTCTCCTCGGCCGAGATCCGCGTCTGGTCGAACGCCTCGGCCACGATCCGGTCGACCTCGACGGGCTCGGGGTCCGGCAGCTTTTCCGCGCCCTGCAGCCGCGACAGTTCCAACAGGTCTGTGACCAGGTGGTTCATGCGCTTCGACTCGGATTGGATACGGGTCGCGAACCGCGCCGACGCGTCCGGGTCCTCCGCGGCGTCCTTGAGCGCCTCGGCGAGGATCTGCATCGCGCCGACCGGCGTCTTCAGCTCGTGGCTGATGTTCGCGACGAAGTCGCGGCGCACCCGCTCGACGCGGTGCAGCTCCGAGATGTCCTGGAACTCGGCCACCGAGACGCCGTCGGGCAGCGGCGTGATCCGCACGCTCACCGCGCTCGGCTCGCCCATGACCTGCTTGGGCACCTCGATCTCGGCGTCCCGGTAGCGCCCGGAGCGCCGGGCCTGCGCCAGGAGCGCCCGCAGCGTCAGCGAGACGATCTCGTGGTCGTCCACCAGGCCCAGGTCGCGGGCGGCCCGGTTCGTGTAGAGGACGCGGTTGTGGTCGTCGACCAGGCACACGCCGGTGCGCAGCAGGTCGGTCGCGGCCTCCCACGGGCGGGAGTCGGCGACGGGGGCGGGGCGGACTTCGGGGCGGGGAGTGCCGCGGTGCCGGGTGCGCAGGAGCGCGGAGGCGGCGGCGCCGAAAGCGGCTCCCGCGGCCAGACCGGTGAGGACGCGACCTGCGCTTCTGCGCAAGGAGGCGAGCGGCGGCGACGAATCGTTATGGGCCACGGTTTCAGCGTAAGCGCGAAACGGCCCGGCGTCGAACGCCGGGCCGTAACGCATGTCACCTCGTGTTAACGCAGAGTGCGCATTCGGGCTATTTCTTCCCCTGCGCGGCCACCGCGGCGGCGGCCTCTGCCGCGGCCTCGGGGTCCAGGTACTCCCCGCCGGCCTTGACCGGCTTCAGGTTGTCGTCCAGCTCGTAGCGCAGCGGCATTCCCGTGGGGATGTTCAGCTTGACGACGGCCTCGTCGGTCATGCCGTCCAGGTGCTTCACGAGCGCCCGCAGCGAGTTGCCGTGCGCCGCGACCAGCACGGTCTTCCCGGCCTTGAGGTCGGGCACGATCCCGTCGTACCAGTACGGGAGCATCCGCTCGAGGACGTCCTTAAGGCACTCGGTCGCCGGGAGGATCTCGGGCGCGAGCTCCGCGTAGCGCGCGTCGCCGTCCTGCGCGAACTCCGAACCGGCCTCGATCGCGGGCGGCGGCACGTCGTACGAGCGGCGCCACGTCATGAACTGCTCCTCGCCGTACTCGGCGAGCGTCGCGGCCTTGTCCTTGCCCTGCAGCGCACCGTAGTGGCGCTCGTTCAGACGCCAGGAGCGCTTCACGGGGATCCACGAGCGCCCGGCCTCGGCCAGCGCCAGCTCGGAGGTGTTGATGGCGCGGCGCAGCAGCGAGGTGTGCACGACGTCGGGGAGCAGGTCGGCCTCGGCGAGCAGCCGCCCGCCGCGGCGGGCCTCGTCCTCGCCCGAAGCCGACAGCTTCACGTCGACCCAGCCGGTGAACAGGTTCTTGGCGTTCCATTCGCTTTCGCCGTGGCGAAGCAGCACGAGAGTTGCGGTCATGCCCTCCATCCTGCCGTGCCGCGCCCTGCCCTGCCGCCCGGTCGGCGCACAGGTGTGGCGGGCGTCGCCATGTGCGGACGCACAGGGGAGGGACCCGGCGGTGCGGACGGAACGGCAGGGGCCGGCGCCGCCGCGGGCCGCCTCCGATCGGTCGCCGCAGGGAGCGCTCCGCCAGAGCCGACGCGTGGCCAGCGCGCGGACGCCGCCGTCGCCATACTTGAGGCATGCCTACCCCCTCGCCTTCCCAGCCCCGCCCGGGCGGCAAGCGCCGCACCGCCGTCCTGCTCGTGTTCACGCTCCTCTTCGGAGGCGCCGCCTGGTACCTCATCAGCGGCGGCAACGCGATCGCCCACACCGTCGAATGGACCTGCGTCGCGAACGAGTGCTCGACGAACGACGGCCGCATGGCGCTGTTCGTCTTCGGCTTCATCGCGCTCGCCGGGTTTCTCGGCACCGCCACGGCCCTGCTGCGGCTCATCGGCTTCGGCGCGGCCGTCGCCCTCGGCCCGCTCGCGGCGATCTGGGGCTGGCGCGAAGCCGTCGCGGACGGACTGCCCGCCGCCGAGGTCGCCACCGAGACCAAGGTCTGGGGCGCCGTCGCCGCGGTCGGCCTCGTGCTCGCGCTCCTGGGCCTGTGGATCGAGCTGAAGCTCACCGGCACGATCGCGCTCCTGGCCGGGCGCCGCCGCTCGCCCGCCGTCCTCACCGGCTTCGAACCGAACCGCGCCGACGGCCTCGCCGGCTCGGCGGTCCTGGAGTTCCGGGACGAGTCCGGCCACCCGCACCGGGTGAACGTGCCGCAGACGATGCGGGCGTGGGTCGGCGCGCCCGTCCTGGCCGTCTACCCGCCCGACGACCCCCGCTCCGCCCGCGTCGGCCTGCCCTGGTTCCGCACCGCGAACAAAGCCTCCAAACCGAAGGACGACAAGGCCGAGGCCGCCGAGCAGCCGAGCCTCAGCGAGGAGCTCGAACGCCTCGCGGCCCTGCGCCGCGACGGCATGCTCACCGAAGAGGAGTTCGAAGCGGCCAAGCGCCGCCTCCTCGACTCCTGAACCCGGACAGGGAAAGGGCGCGTTCTCACACCGAGGACGCGCCCTGTTGGTTTGGGGCCCTTCATGCCGGATGGTCCACGTTGTGGGACGGTGTGCCATATCGGCTTCTGGACCTTGTGGACGGCCGAGGCGGCCGATAGCGTCTTGTCAGCGCGCGGTCACAGGCGCCAACCGAGAGACCGCGCGCCGTGAATCACCCTGCCTTGGAAGGAGTCCGAATGAACAGGGGACCTGGGTCCACTCTATCCTCCGCGCTGCGCCGGGCCGGAGCGGCGGCCGCGCTGGCCGTGCTCGTGGCGGCCGGCGGCGTGAGCGTGCCGTCGGCCGCGCACGCCGCGGGCGTGAACTACACGATGAGCTGCGACGACTGGTGGGCCGGTATATCGACGACGAACGGCGACGACTACGGCCAGACGCAGCGGTGGATCTCGCGCTTCTCCACGTGCGGCTCGCACTACGCGTGGGTGAACGTCTACTACGCGAACTCGAGCGGTTCCGGCAGCACCGGGAAGCGCCAGTCCTCGACCCAGGCGACGGTGGGCAGCCCGGTGACGGTTCGGTACTACCGCACCGGCACCTACAAGTCGTGGCATTCGGGCTGCTCCACCGGCTGCCATGCCGAGACCTCGTATGTCTGACCTGTTGAAGGGCCGGGCCGCTCTCGGCGTCCCGGCCCTGCTCCTGCTGCTCGCGGCCTGCGCGGAGCCGCCCGAGCCGATCGACCGGGCGACCGCCGAGGCCGTGCTCGCCGACAACCTCGCCTCGGCCGACCAGGTCGAGCAGGCCCTGCACCGGGTCGCGCTGCTGTGCGTCGAGAACCAGGGGTTCACGGTGCACCCCAGCCAGACCGAGCCCGAGGAATCGACCGGCATCGCCGACCTGCTCGGCTACGAGGTCTACTCCGAACCGGACCTCTCCCTGCCGCCCGAGGAGATCTACGGCGCGAAGGTCGACGACCCCGTGATCACCCTCGTCTACGGGAACGGGGACGAGGACGTGTACACCGAGCCCGACCCGTTCACGCAACTGCCGCAAGCGGATCAGGACGCCTACTTCGCGGCGCTGTACGGGCCGCCGGGCATGGAGGCCGAGACCGTGATGCTGCCCGACGTCGGGGAGTCCCAGCGCGCCGGAGGCGGTTGCATGCGGGAGGCCGAGGACGCGCTTTCCGAAGGGGCGTACCCGGACTACCTCAACCACGCCGGGCTCGCGGGCGCGCGCGGCGGCACCGACTGGGACGCGGACGAGCGGGTCGTCGAGGCTCGCGCGGCCTGGGCCGACTGCATGGGCGCGCTCGGCCACGACTACGAAACCCCGCTCCAGGTGCGCATGGACCTGTTCAACCGGGCCGGGGACCTCAAGGCCGCCTGGCAGATCGACGGCACGATGGACCTCGAGGAGGCCGAGGCGGCGCTCGCGGAGGAGGTCCTGGCGACTGCCGGGGACGACGCGTCGTGCCATGCCGAGACGGGCCTGCAGGACGTCCAGGTCGAGGTCTTCTGGGAGTACCTGATTGCGTACGTGAGCGGCCACGAGGAGGCGTTCTACTCGTTCCACGAGCGCGCCGTCGACATGGAGGCCCGGGCCCAGGAGGTCCTGGCGGACGGGACCCTCTAGTCCCGCGGCCTGAGGTGCTCGAACGCGGCGAGGTTCTTCGTTGACTCGCCGCGCGCGAGCCGCCAGCGCCACTCCTCCTCGATGGAGGAGCGGAACCCGAGTTCGAGGATGACGTTGAAGGTCTCGTCGGCGGCTTCGAGGACTTGGCCGAGGACGCGGTCGAGTTCGTCGGCGTCGATAGCGGTGAACGGGAGGCGGCCGACGAGGTGGATGTCCTCCGCCTCGTCGGTCGCGAACGCCACCGCGTACAGCTTCCCGTTGCGGCGCAAGAGCTCCGCCCACACCTGCTCGTGGTGCTCCTCGGGCTTGCGGGCGACGAAGGCCTCGACGCGGAGGGCGTGGTCTTCGACGACGAGCCCGCAGGCGATGGTGAGCTTGCGCTGCCCGGGGAGGGTGACGACGACCGAGCGCGGGGTGTCGGCCCGGTAGTCGGCGCCGATCGCGTCGAGCGCGGCGTGGAGCTGTTCGATCACCGGTTCAGCGTAATGGCCTGGGACCGTGCGAGGAGCGTGCGCCGGTAGGCGCCCGCGAGGCCTTCGGCGGTGGCCTGCCAGGAGAACAGCGCGGCGTGGGTGCGGGCGCCCGCGGCGAGGCGTTCGCGCAGGGCCCCGTCGCCCATGAGGCGCCCGAGCGCGGCGGCCCAGTCGTCGGCCGAATGGGAGTCGACGAGGAGCCCGGAGGTCCCTTCGCTGACGGCGGTGGTGAGCCCGCCGACCTTCGCGGCGATGACGGGGGTGCCGGTGGCCTGCGCTTCGAGGGCGACGAGCCCGAACGACTCGTTGTAGGAGGGGACGGCGACGGCGTCGGCGGCCCGGTAGACCTGGGCGAGCGCTTCACCGGAGCGCGGGGTGCGCCATTGGACCCTGTCGCCGAGGCCGAGTTCCCCGGCGAGTTTCGGGAGCCAGTACAGGTCGGTGTTGGAGGGCCCGCCGACGAACACGGGCACGATGCGCTCGGCGAGCTCGGGGTCCGTCTCGCGCAGGCGCGCGAGGCCGCGGAGGAGTACGTCGGGGGCTTTGGCGGGCTGGATGCGGCCGACGAACGCGACGACGAGCGCGTTGTGGGGGAGCCCGAGGGCCTGCCGGGCCGCGTACCGGTCGCCGGGGCGGAACACGCCGAGGTCGACGCCGGGGTGGATGACTTCGACGCGGCGCTGGTCGGCCCCGTAGTAGCGGTGCAGCTCGCCGGCTTCGGCGGCGGTGTTGGCGATGAGGAGGTCGGCTTCGGTGGTGATCTGCTCCTCGCCGACGACGCGGCCGATCGGCTCGGGGGAGTCGCCCTCGGCGAGCTGCGCGTTCTTCACTTTGGCGAGGGTGTGGAAGGTCTGGACGAGCGGGACGCCCCACCTGTCGGCGGCGACCCACGCGGCCTGCCCGGACAGCCAGTAGTGGGCGTGGATGAGGTCGTAGTGGCCGGGCCGGTTGTGGGCCTCGGCGCGCAGGAGCCCGCCGGTGAACGCGCACAGCTGCGTCGGCAGGTCGTTCTTCGACAGGCCCTCGAAGGGCCCGGCCGGGAGGTGGTGGACGAGGACGCCGGGCGCGGCCTCCACCGTGGGGGGCTCCTCGGAGCTGGTGGCGCGGGTGAAGACCTCGACTTCGACGCCGGAGCGGGCGAGTTCGCGGGCGGTGTTGAGGACGTAGACGTTCATGCCGCCCGCGTCGCCCGTGCCGGGCTGCGCCAGAGGAGAGGTGTGCACGGAGACCATCGCGACGCGACGGACGTGGAGCTTTCGGCATCGTGCCCTGAAGGCCGGCGTGCGCCGCTGCTGCATATGAGTCGTCCTCTCCCGCGCTTCCGGGGGGAAGCTGCGAGCCATCGATCGGCGGTCTTGGCGACGCGAGCCGTGAGGCCGCGCTGCTCGTCCCCTGAAGCAACGCGCAAAACCCTCGCAATCCTTCCGTGTCCGGGTGTTCACGCACAACCGCCGCAACCGTGAGAGTGATGAACTCCGCATTTCGTCAAGCCGTTTCGCGACATGACGGTCCGGACCGCCCAGTCGCCCCGGAAGGGGTGAAGTTGGAATTTCCCTCGCGACACGACCCGGAATGAGCCTCAAATCCGGGCAAGTCGTCCATGATGGGGTGACTTGTCATCACAGGGGGGAGACAACACCATGAGCACTGCAACCGTGCCGGCCGCGAGGCAGCCCACGATGTCGCCGGTGTCGAAGTTCGGTGCGACGCACTCGCTGCGGCGCCTGCCCGTCCAGGAGCGTTCCGCCGCGCGCGTGCGCCGCATGCTCGACGCCGCCGCGGACCTGATCGAAGAGGTCGGCTACGACCGGCTCTCGACCACCGCCATCGCCCAGCGCGCCGACGTCGCCATCGGCTCGGTCTACCAGTTCTTCGGGGACAAGCGCTCGCTCGCCGAAGCCCTGAGCCAGCGCTACATCGACCTGTACTTCGAGCGCCTCGCCGCCCGCTTCGACGCCGAGCCGCCCGCCGACTGGCGCGGCGGGGTCGAGGCCGCCATCGACGAGTACGTGCAGATGTACCGGACCGCGCCCGGCTTCCGCGTCCTCCACCTGGCCGACGCCATCGACCCGGGCCGGGCCGACGCCGTCACCACCGGCGGCGACGTCATCGCCGACCAGATCCTCGCCGGACTCGCCCAGCGCTTCGGCATCGGCGGCGACGACGAGCTCAACAAGACCGTCACCGTCGCCGTCGAGACCGGCCAGGCCCTGGTCCGCCTCGCGTTCCGCCGCGACCCGGAAGGCTGCGGCGCGTCGATCGCCGAAGCGGGCGACGTCGTCTGCGACTACCTCGCGCGACGCCTCTAACCGGCGGGCCGCGGGCCCGCCGCAGGCGGGTCCCAGGCCACTCAAACCACCGCGCCGGGGCATGCGACCGCACCGGGCCGACTAGTCTCAATAGTCGACCCGGTGCGGTCTCTGACTTTCGAGGAGCAGCATGGCGAACACCCTTGCCGACATCCAGACGGTGCTGCGGATCCGCCCGTTCAGACGCCTGTGGACCGTCCTCGGACTGGCCTCCTTCGGCGACTGGCTGGCCATCTTCGCCACCGCCGGATTCGCGCAGTCCCTGTTCGACGACCCCGCGGCCAAGGGCGCGGCGTTCTCGGCCACGATCGTCCTCAGACTGCTGCCGTCCCTGGTGCTCGGCCCCGTCGCGGGCGTCTTCGCCGACCGGTTCGACCGCCGCAAGACCATGGCCGCCTGCGACACCGCCCGCTTCCTCCTCATCGCCTCCGTCCCCACGGTCTACCTCATCACCAACAACACCGCCGTCACCGTCGCCTGGCTCGCCATCGCACAGCTCTGCATCGAAGGCGCCGTCCTCATCTGGTCGCCCGCCAAGGAAGCGGCCGTCCCCAACCTCCTCCCGCCCGAGAAGTACGAGGCCGCCAACCAGCTCAGCCTCGCCACCACCTACGGCATCGCCCCGCCCCTCGCGTTCGCCGTCCTCGCGATCCTCGAACGCGGCTCCAACGTCTGGACGAACCTCGGCACCTGGGCCGAGCCGATGGTCATCGCGCTCTACCTCACCGCCGCGATGTTCGCGACCCTCGCCGTCACCGTCTACTTCTTCATCCCGCAGATCTCCGGCCGCTACGGCAAGGTCGCCGCCAAAACCTCCAGCGTCTGGAACGACTTCGTCGAAGGCTGGGCCTACCTGCGCACCTCCGAACGCGTGCGCGGCCTCATCGTCGGCATGCTCGGCGCGTTCAGCGGCGCGGGCATCCTCATCGGCGTCGGCACCGTCTACGCCTCCACCCTCGGCGCCGGCGAAGCCGCGTTCTACACCCTCGCCGTGTTCCTCTTCCTCGGCCTCGGCTCCGGCATCGCCTTCGGCCCCAAGCTCATCGGCGAGCTCTCCCGCCTCCGCTGGTTCGGCATGAGCATCGTCCTCGCCGGAGCGGGCCTCGCCCTCGACGCCGTCGCGCCCCACATGGTGTTCTCCCTCATCGGCTCCGTCGTCATCGGCCTCGGCGCCGGCATGGCCTTCCTCGCCGGGATCACCCTCCTCCAGCGCGAGACCGAGGACGAGATCCGCGGCCGCATGTTCGCGTTCATCGCCGTCTCCGCCCGCGTCATCCTCATGGCCTCCATGACCATCGCCGCGCCCCTCGCGGGCTGGCAGGCCGCCCGCCAGCTCGACCTCGGCTTCACCGAGGTCGAGGTCTCCATGAGCCGCATCCTCCTGTTCATCGGCGGCGCCCTCGTCGTCTGGCTCGGCGTCACCGCCTTCCGCTCCATGGACGACAAGCCCGGCGTCCCCGTCTTCGCCGACCTCTGGTCCTCCCTGCGCGGCCGCCCCCTCTCCGCCCCCGACCCCGTCACCGGGACCGGCTTCTTCGTCGTCTTCGAAGGCGGCGAAGGCGCGGGCAAGTCCACCCAGTCCGTGAAGCTCGCCGCCTGGCTCAAACTCCGCGGCTACGAAGCGGTCCTCACCCGCGAGCCCGGCGCCACCGACATCGGCATGCGCATCCGCTCCCTCGTCCTCGACTCCGGCGGCGAATCCGCCCCCGCCCCCCGCGCCGAAGCGCTCCTGTTCGCCGCCGACCGCGCCCAGCACGTCGACAAGGTCATCCGACCCGCCCTCGAACGCGGCGCCGTCGTCGTCTCCGACCGCTACATCGACTCCTCCATCGCCTACCAGGGCTCCGGCCGCGCCCTCGGCAAGGACGAGATCGCCTGGGTCTCCGCCTGGGCCACCGGCGGACTCAAGCCCGACCTCACCGTCCTCCTCGACGTCGACCCCGCCAACGGCCTCCACCGCGCCAAGGCCGGGGGCACCGGCGACCGCCTCGAACAGGAGCAGCTCGAATACCACGAGAAGGTCCGCGAGACCTTCCTCCAGCTCGCCGCCGCCGAACCCGGCCGCTACCTCGTCATCGAAGCCGGAGGCACCCCCGACGACATCGCCGCCGCCGTGCGCAACGCCGTCGCCGAACGCCTCGACATCCGCACCCAGACCGCCCGCACCGAGACCGGCTGGCCCGGCCTCGACACCGACCGGACCGGCGGCGCCCCCGAAGCCGACGGCCCCGCCGTCGAATCGACCAAGGACTACGGCTGGGACACCGTCACCGAAGAGGCCGGCCGCCCGTGACCGCCGATGACCACGGCCGGAACGCCGGCACCGAAGAGGCGGGTCGACCGTGACCGCCGCCGTCGCCGGAGTGTTCCGGGAGCTCGTCGGGCAGGACGAGGCCCAGCGGATCCTCGCCGAAGCCGCCCGCGGCACCGGCATGACCCACGCGTGGCTCTTCACCGGCCCCCCCGGGTCCGGCCGCTCCACCGCCGCCGTCGCCTTCGCCGCCGCACTCCAATGCGACCAGGGCGGCTGCGGGGACTGCCACACCTGCCGCACCGTCCTCGGCGGCACCCACCCCGACGTCACCCGCGTCATCCCCGAGGGCCTGACCCTCGGCGTCGACCAGGTCCGCCGCCTCATCCTCGAGGCCAGCCGCGCGCCCACGTCGGGGCGCTGGCAGATCCTCGTCATCGAGGACGCCGACCGCCTCACCGAGGCGGCCGCGAACGCGCTGCTGAAAGCCGTCGAGGAACCGCCGGAGCGGACCGTGTTCCTGCTGTGCGCGCCGTCGACGAACCCGGCGGAGATCTCGGTGACCATCCGGTCCCGCTGCCGCGTCCTCGGTCTGCGCCAGCCGCCCGCCGACGCGATCGCGGACCTGCTGGTCAGCCGCGACGGCCTCGACCGGCGCGAAGCGGAGCTGTACGCCGCTGCAGCCCAAGGGCACGTGGGCCGGGCCCGGCGGCTCGCCACCGACGCCGAAGCCCGCGCGAAACGGCACGACGTCCTCCAGATCCCGCGCCGCCTCACCGGCCTCGGCGCGTGCTTCACCGCCGCCGTCGAACTGATCGAGGCGGCCGAGGCCGAGGCCTCGGGCGTGTACACCGACCAGTCCGCGGCCGAGAAGGAAGCGCTGGAGACCGCGCTCGGCAAGGGCGGCACCGGCAAAGGCGCGTCGAAGGCCGCCCGCGGCTCCGCGGCCGCCCTGAAGGAGCTGGAGAAGCGCCAGAAGACCCGCGACACGCGGGCCCAGCGCGACTCCCTCGACCGGGCCCTGGTCGACCTCGCGGCGTTCTACCGAGACGCCCTCGCAGCCGGCTTCGGTGCCCGCGTCGACCCGATCCACATCGACATGGCCGACACGACCCGCGCCGCCGCCGCGAAACTCAGCGCCGAATCGCTCCTGCGCCGCATCGACGCGATCCTGGAGTGCCGCAAAGCGATCGAAGCCAACGTCCGCCCCCGCATCGCGGTCGAGGCGATGATGACGAGGCTCTGGCAGAGCTAACCAAGCGGCACTGTCGTACCCGGATGCGACCCTTTATGTTCGGGGGCGCTCGAGGCCGACACACCCGACCCCGGGGGCACGGGCGGCCGCATCTCTCACTGGGTCCACAGGTGGTGGATGAACGCGTCCCGCGCCTTCGGGATCGTGCCCGTCCGCTGCCACCGGTACCAGGCCCGCTCCTCGACGACCCGCACGCAGAAGTCCCCGTCGAGCTCGAAAGCCTCTGAGACGCAGCGGAAGTCGTCCCGGAACGCCCCGTCGGTCCAGTACCAGACGCGCCGCCCGATCAGTCCCGGCACGTCCGACGCCGGGTAGGGCCGCCGGATCGGGGGCGAGTCGGGGTCGGAGAGCCGCTCGATCAGGTACCCCGGCCGCGGCGAGCCGGTGCCGGGCTCGGGCTGCTGGACGTACACGTCCTCGGCGGGCACGAGGCTCGCGTACGCGTCCCCGTCGCCGTCCACCGCCCGGTAGTAGTCGGCCTCGGATATCAAGGGCACCAGCAGCATCCCGTCCCGCGTCAACGGGTCGTCGGCGCGCAGGTCGAACTGCCAGCCCCCGCCCGCCGCGCCCGCGACCACCCGCGAGGAGTGCAGGTCGAACGCCCTGGAAGCGGGCACCGGGACCAGGGCCGGAGGCGGCTCGGGGGAGTCGAATGCGTTGCTGGACAGGCCCAAAGGGAACTCCAGACATCGTGTGACGGGCGGGTACCAGGGTGACCGGAAGAAAGCATAGGGGGTTGGCACACTCTGGGGATTCACGGCCCTCGCGGCAGCCGTAAAGTTCTACTCATCAAGCACGGAACACTTCTCAACTAAGGATGAATGCTATGAGCGAGTACGACGAAACCGCGGTCGAAGAAGACGTCACCGCCGAGGACTACACCGCCGAGGAAGAGGTCGTCACCGAGGACTACGCCGCGGACGACACCTACGAGGACACCTACGAGGACACCTCCGTCTCCACGGTCACCGAGTCCTTCGACGTGGACGGCGACGGCTACGCGGACTCCACCATCTCCTCCGACGGCGTCACCCTGATCGACTCCGATGGCGACGGCGACGCCGAGGCCATCGCGACCGACTACGACGGCGACGGCATCTCCGACGACCTGATGGTCGACGCGGACGGCGACGGCTCCGTCGAGTCCTACGCCGCCGACACCGACGGCGACGGCATGCTCGACACCTACGAGTCCGACACCGACGGCGACGGCATCACCGACCAGGTCTCGGTCGACTCGAACGCGGACGGCTACGTCGACTCGGTCGCCACCGACTCGAACGGCGACGGCTACGCCGACACCGTGGCCACCGACTACAACGCCGACGGCCTCGTCGACGAGATCTCGGTCGACTCGAACGCGGACGGCACCGCCGACACCGTGCTCGCCGACACCGACGAGGACGGCTTCCTCGACACCGCCTACACCGAGGCCGTGCCGGAGGGCGACTCGTTCCAGTCGCAGACCGGCCAGGTCATCTAACAACCCAGCGTTCCGATGCCTGGACACCCCTAGGCACGCTCGCCTCATAGCGAAGGCCGGATGCACCGAGCATCCGGCCTCTTCGCTTGCCCGGGAACGGTCCGGGCGACGTGGTTCAAGCGCCCGCGTTAGCGTGACGCCGCCGTCGGCGCGGCGGCGTTCGGGCGACGGCGTTCGGGCGACGGCGTTCGTGTGGAGGGGTCCGGGCGACGGCGCTCAGGCGACGGTGCCGCGCAGGAGGGCCATCGCCTCGGAGCGGGTGCGCGCGTCGTGCTGCATGAGGCCGCGCACGGCGGACGTGATGGTCTTGGAGCCCTGCTTCCTGATGCCGCGCATGGACATGCAGGTGTGCTCGCATTCGACGACGACGATGACGCCGCTCGCCTCGAGCGACGCGTACAGCTGGTCGGCGATCTGGCTCGTGAACCGCTCCTGCACCTGCGGGCGGCGCGCGTACACCTCGACCAGGCGCGCGAGCTTGGAGAGGCCGACGATCTTCCCGGCCGGGCCGGGGATGTAGCCGACGTGGGCGACGCCGGTGAACGGCAGCAGGTGGTGCTCGCAGAAGGACTGCACGTCGATGTCGCGGACGAGCACGAGCTCGTTGTGGTTCTCGTCGAAGGAGGTCTTGAGGACTTCGGCGGGGTCGACGCGCAGCCCGGCGAACAGTTCGGCGTAGGCGCGGGCGACGCGGCGCGGGGTCTCCTGGAGGCCGGGGCGGTCGGGGTCTTCGCCGACCGCGGTCAGGATCTCTCTGACGGCGGCTTCGATGCGCTCCAGGTCCACCGCGTCTTCGACGGGGCTGCCGTTGATGCGGCCGTCGATGAGGCGGGCGGCGAGGTTGTCGAGTTCAGCCATCGCACAAGCTTACGGCTTTCCGCCGACAACCCCAGTGGCGTTCACCACCCAGTGGACACGGAAACGGGCCTTCTGACCAGGTCAGAAGGCCCGTGAAATGTTTCACTCCGTTTACGCCTGCGGCGACTGGCCCTCGGTGGAGGGGCCGACCTCGATGCCCTCGTCCGGGCCCTCGGCGGGCTTGGAGCCGTTCGGGGTCGAGACGGGCGGTTCGCCGAGCTTGCGGGACGCGGTGCCGTTGAACGGGGACATGGGCGGGCGCTTGACCACGCGGGTCGCGATCCGCTCCAGGTCCTCCTGGTTCAGCGTCTCCTTCTCGAGGAGCTCGACGACCATCTGGTCGAGGACGTCGCGGTACTCGGTGACGATCGCGTACGCCTCGTCGTGGGCGATCTCGATGAGCGCCCGGATCTCGGAGTCGACGGTGGCGGCGACGTCGTCGGAGTAGTCCTTCTGGTGCCCGTACTCGCGGCCGAGGAACGGCTCGGAGCCGCTGGAGCCGTACTTGATGGCGCCGAGCTTGGCGGACATGCCGTACTCGGTGACCATCGCGCGGGCGACCTTGGTGGCCTTCTCGATGTCGTTCGACGCGCCCGTGGTCGGGTCGTGGTAGACGAGCTCCTCGGCGGCGCGGCCGCCGAGCGCGTACGCGAGCGTGTCGATCATCTCCGAGCGCGTCTGCGTGTACTTGTCCTCGGTGGGCAGCACGAGCGTGTGGCCCAGCGACCGGCCGCGCGGCAGGATCGTGAGCTTGTGGACGGGCGCGGCGTGCGGCAGCGCGTGGGCGACGAGCGCGTGACCGGCCTCGTGGTAGGCGGTCATCTTCTTCTCGGCGTCGCCCATGACGCGGCCCTTGCGCTCGGGTCCGGCGATGACGCGGTCGATGGCCTCTTCGAGGGACTCGAGGGAGATCGCCTTCTCGTTGTGGCGGGCGGTCAGGAGCGCGGCCTCGTTGATGACGTTCTCGAGGTCGGCGCCGGAGAAGCCCGGCGTGCGGCGCGCGATGGTCTCGAACTCGACGTTCGGGACGAACGGCTTGCCCTTCGCGTGGACCGACAGGATCGCCTGGCGCCCTTCCTTGTCGGGGGCGTCGACGGGGATCTGGCGGTCGAAGCGGCCGGGCCGCAGCAGGGCCGGGTCGAGGATGTCGGGGCGGTTCGTCGCGGCGATGAGGATGACGCCGCCCTTCGTGTCGAAGCCGTCCATCTCGACGAGCAGCTGGTTGAGCGTCTGCTCGCGCTCGTCGTGGCCGCCGCCCATGCCGGCGCCGCGGTGGCGGCCGACGGCGTCGATCTCGTCGACGAACACGATCGCGGGCGCGTTCTCCTTGGCCTGGGTGAACAGGTCGCGGACGCGGCTGGCGCCGACGCCGACGAACATCTCGACGAAGTCGGAGCCGGAGATCGAGTAGAACGGGACCCCGGCCTCGCCGGCGACGGCGCGCGCGAGGAGGGTCTTGCCGGTGCCGGGAGGGCCGAACAGGAGGACGCCCTTGGGGATCTTCGCGCCCAGCTCCTGGTACTTCTTCGGGTCCTCGAGGAAGTCCTTGATCTCGCGGAGCTCCTCGACGGCCTCGTCGGCGCCGGCCACGTCGTCGAACGTGGTCTTCGGGGTGTCCTTGGACACCATCTTCGCCTTGGACTTGCCGAAGTTGAGGACCCGCGAGCCGCCGCCCTGCATCTGCGACATGAAGAACAGCAGCAGGAGGACGATGAGCACGATCGGGAGGAGGCTGAGCAGGAACGACACGAACACGGAGGTCTCGTTGACCTCGGTGTCGAACTTGACGCCCGCGGTCTCCAGCTCGGTGGCGACGGTCTCCATCATCCCCGCGGGGAGGTAGGCCTCGACCTGGCTGCCGTCGCTCTTGGTGAGCTGGACCAGCTGCTCCTTGTCGAGGAGGTTGGCCTCCTTGACGTTCCCGTCGTTGATGTCCTTGAGGACTTCGGAGGTCGTGGCCTCCTCGTAGTCGGAGCCGCCGGACCAGAAGCTGCCGATCAGGACCGCGATGAGGGCGATGAGCACGATCCAGACGAGCGGCCTGCGGAAGAACCGCTTCCGCTCAGGTGTGGGTCTCCCGGCGTCGGCCACTCGTTTCCTCCTGCGTCATTCGCGTTCTCGAGAGCGTTGCTGTCTCTTCCGCGGATCGCACGCTTCACCGCGGCCCCACAGGGTTTCCTGAGCTGCAGGGAGAAGACAACTCGAACGTACACGGTGCGGAGGTTCGACGATTCGCAGCGTCAGGACACCTGGCCCTTCGCGACGGATACCGCCCTTACCCCGCCCGCTGATAGACCGTAATTAGTACCACGGGCGGGTTGAGTTCGCCCACCCAAGCCAGCGTCGCGGGCGATCGGGTGGCACCCTTGTTACATGACGTCGGAGCTTGCCAGCCCACCTTCCGTCCCGTCCGCTGCGGCGCGGGACGCGGTGTTCGATCCTGATTCGTGGTACGCCGAGGAGATCGAGCGCACCATCATCACCGAAGACGAGATCCGAGCGAAGGTCGCCGAGCTCGGCGCCCTCGTCTCGGCCGACTACGCCGACGGCGTGCTCGCGGACGGCGACGAGCTGCTGCTCGTGGGCGTGTTCAAGGGGGCGGTCATGTTCATGGCCGACTTCGCGCGGGCCCTGAGCGTGCCGGTGAAGATGGAGTTCATGGCGCTGTCCTCGTACGGGAGCTCCACGACCTCGTCGGGGACCGTGCGGATCCTCAAGGACATCGACTCCGATGTCACCGGGAAGCACATCCTCGTGGTCGAGGACATCATCGACTCGGGGCTCACCCTGGACTGGCTGCTGAAGTACCTGGAGGGCCTGCAGCCCGCGTCGGTGTCGGTCGTCTCGATGCTGCGCAAGCCGGGCGTGCAGCGGGTGGACATCCCGGTGAAGTACCTGGGCTTCGACATCCCGAACGAGTTCGTGGTCGGCTACGGCCTCGACTATGCCGAGCGCTACCGGGAGCTGCCGTTCATCGGCGTCCTCAACCCGGCGGTCTACCAGAAGTAGCCGCCCCGGGGCCCCGCCCCGCAACCTCGTCCCCGACGGCCCGCGCTGCTGCGCGGGCCGTCCTCATTCCCAGCGGGACTCGCCGCCCGTTCGCGCTCCTCCCGAGCTGCCGTCGACCGTTCTCTCCTTTTATTTCGCTACAAGCGGAACCCGGTCGCTCCCGGGCTCGGATTGTCGTACCCGGATGTCAGGGTTTTGACGAGGGGCGCCGAGAACGCGGGCGCCCGAAGCTCCGTGATGCCCGCGACCCGCCCGCTAATGCGAATGGAAATCGCGGTGTGTTCGACACCGCGATGTCGTACCGCTGTGTCAGGGTTTTGACCGGGGGCGCCGAGAACGCGGGCGCCTGAGGCTCAGTGCTGCCCCGGCTCCGGTCGATCCGCGCGCGCCAGCCGCGGCCCTTGCGACCCCGGCTCGCCGGTCGCCGCCACGGCCGTCAGCTTCCCGCCGCTCCGCCGGACCTCGATGCCCCCTGGAAGAAAGGTCGGGCCCTGGCCGCGCCAGTCCGCCGCGAGCGCGTCGACCGCGTCGAGGTGCCGGTGGTTCAGCTCGGCCCCGTCGACCTCCGCCTCCAAGACCCACGCCCGCAGCACCCGCTGCCGCACCGGCCCGGCCAGTGCCGCGACCCGCTTCGCGTCCAGTCCGCCCGCGACCGCGCCGTCCGCGACACCAGCGCCCGCGTCGCCCCCGGCCCGGCACGCCTCCAAGGCCTCCCGCGCCACGCCGTCGAGATAATCAGTATCGGCGCCGACCAGCGCCGCCGTCTGCGCGAGGTTCGCCACCAAGTCGGCACCGAGGGTCGCGACGAGCACGTCCATCGCCGGGCGCAGCGCCGACCGCAGGTACCTCGGATCGGTGTTGTGCGGATCGTTCCAGGGCTTCAGCCCGCGCTCGGCGCAGACCGCGTGCGTGTCGGCCCGCGAGATCCCGAGCAGCGGCCGCCGGTAGCGGCCCCGCACGGCCCGCATCCCCGCGACACCGCGCGGCCCGCCGCCGCGCGCGAGCGCGAGCAGCACCGTCTCGGCCTGGTCGTCCCTGGTGTGCCCCAACAGGATCGCGCCGGCGCCGTGCCGCCGTCCGGCCGCGTCGAGCGCCGCGTACCGGGCCGTCCGGGCGGCCCCTTCGGGCCCGCCCGCGACGCCGACCTCGACCGCGACCGCCTCGACCGGGTCGAGCCCCACGGTGCCGGCCCAAGCGGCGACCTCGGCCGCGCGTTCGTCCGATCCGTCCTGCAGCCCGTGGTCGACGGTGACGAGCCCGGCCCGCAGCCCCATCCGCGGGGCGCAGAACGCGAGCGTGTCGGCCAGCGCGAGCGAGTCGGGCCCGCCCGAGCACGCGACCAGCACCAGCGAATCAGCTGGCAGGTCCGCGAGCGCGCCGCGGACGGCGGCGCGCAGCCGCGCCACCGGAGGCGGCAGTTTCGCCATCGGTCAGCCGCGCCCGGCGGCGAGCGGCGCGGCGCCCTGGCCGCGCAGGACGCGGGCGATCCACCGTTCCGGGTGGTCGATCTCGGCTTCGGTGGGCAGGTGCTCGGGGCGTTCCCAGACGCGGTTGAACCCGGTGACGCCGTGTTCGGCGACGACCTGGTCGACGAAGCGGCGTCCGGCGGCGTACTGGCGCATCTTCGCGTCGAGGCCGAGGAGCTGGCGCAGGAACCGCTGCAGCGTGGTCGGGTTGGCGCGGCGGCGGTCGAAGCGGCGGCGCAGGAGCGCGACGTGGTTGATGGAGGTGCGGCCGACGCCGTCCATGACGGACTCGGCGTGGCCCTCCAGGAGGGTCATGAGCGCCTGGATCTGCGAGATCGCTTCGCGCTGTTCGGGACTGGTGACGGCGGACATGACGTCGGTGCCGGGGATCTCGTCGTGCGGGCCGCCGTCCCGCTCCTCTTCGCGGGCGCTGGCGAGGGCGCGGCGCACGGCGCGGGCGAGGCCGGAGGCGGTGGAGCGGTCGGGTTCGGCGGCGTCGAAGAACGCGTGGATGAGGTGGTGGAAGTGGTCGCGCATCCAGGGGACGGCGGTGAACTGGGTGAGGTGGGCGGCTTCGTGGACGGCGATCCAGAGGCGGAATTCGCGCGAGGGCAGGCGCAGGCGGCGTTCGACTTCGACGATGTTGGGGGCGACGAAGAGCAGGCGTCCGGTGTCGGAGGAGAAGGTCTCGAACTGGCCGAGCACGCGGGAGGAGAGGAACGCGAGGACGGCGCCGGTCTGGACGCCGGTGAGCTTCGCGGCGGCGGAGACGGGGGCGTCCGGTCCGGGGTCGTCGGCGCCGAGTTCGATGAGGAGCCGCCGGAATCCGGCGATGTTGACCCGGCTCCAGCGGATGCGGTCGACGACGTCGACGGACACCTCGGTGGCGGGGACGAGCCCGGTGTACTCGGTGACCAGGTCGACCGCTCTGCGGGCGTGGCGGTGGAGGTCGGCGACGACGTCGAGGGCGCCTTCGGGGCTCATGCGCGGGCCGCCGCGGCTGAACGCCCGTGAGCAGGAGGCGGCGGTCTGCCAGTCGACGGACGGCAGCATCGGGTTTCCTGCGGGCGGCGCCATCGGCCAAGCCTATCCATAGCGCACTTGCCGCGCCACTCTCCCGCGCAAGTGGGCGCGAACCGGCGCGTTCCGGACCTGGGGGTTTCCGGTGCGTCCGGCCGTTTGCCGCGTTGCCGGGCCCCGTTCGCGCCGCGTTCGGGCCGGGATCGGTTTGCGGCGGTTCGCCCGCACGGCGAGTCACGGAACGTCACCGCATCGATTCAAATATCGAACATCTTGAAATTACCGGACCATCGATGCTAGGTTCTTCTCAAGTCCGCAACATCTTGCAGTCTTGCGGGCAGGAATTGCAAAGGGAGCAACGATGCCTCACCACCTCCGCCGCCGCGCGCTGCCCGCCATCGGCGGCGCCGCCCTCGCGGCCCTCATCGCCGCCGCGGCCCTCCCCGCCGCACAGGCCCAGGACGACCCCGAACCCCTCGACGCCGCCCCCGCCGCGGCCCTCGCCGGCGGCGACTCGATCCTCAACATGTTCGAGTGGAACTGGAACTCCATCGCCGCCGAATGTGCGGGACCCCTCGCCGACTCCGGCTACACCTACGTCCAGACCTCCCCGCCGAACGAGCACATCCTCGGCGAAGACGCCACCCCCGGCGAAGAGAACGCCTGGTACATCCACTACCAGCCCGTCTCCTACGAGCTCGAGTCCCGCCTCGGCACCCGCGCCGAATACGCGAACATGGTCGCCGCCTGCGAGGCCAACGGCATCGGCGTCATCGCCGACGTCGTCATCAACCACATGGCCGCGGGCTCCTCCACCGAGACCCGCTACGGCTGGAACGGCAGCGAATACCGGCAGTTCTACTACCCCGACGCCGGATACGACGCCTCCGACTTCCACAACACCGGCAGCGCCTACTGCGAGATCGACAACTACCAGGACCGGAACGAAGTCCAGAACTGCCACCTCGTCGGCCTCAACGACCTCGACACCTCCCAGGCCGACGTCCGCGAGACCATCGCCGCCTACCTCAACGACCTCACCAGCATCGGCGTCGCGGGCTTCCGCGTCGACGCCGCCAAGCACATCTCCGCGACCGACCTCGACGCCATCATGGACCTCGCCACCGGCGACCCCTACATCGTCCAAGAGGTCATCGGCGCCGCAGGCGAACCCATCACCGAGGCCGAGTACACCGGCATCGGCGACGTCCAGGAGTTCAGCTACTCCTACGACCTCAAGAACCACATCAACGGCTCCTCCGAAGCCCGCCACCTCACCACCATGGGCACGAGCTGGGGCTACACCTCGCCCGCAGGCGTCTTCGTCGCCAACCACGACACCGAGCGCGGCTCCCTCACCATGAACTACAAGTACGGCCAGGACTACCTCCTCGCCGAGGCGTTCATGCTCGCCTACCCGTTCGGCACCCCCGCCTCCTACACCGGCTACGAGTTCGCCAACAGCCACGCCGCCCCGCCGCTCAACTCCGACGGCTCCGTCGCCGACGCCGTCTGCGGCACCGGCGCCTTCACCTGCGTCCACCGCTCCCCGTACATGAGCGGCATGGCCGGCTTCCGCGCCGCCACCGCCGGCGAAGCGGTCGTCAACGCCTGGGGCTCTGGCGACGCCCTCGCCTTCGGCCGCGGCGACACCGGCCACGCCGTCGTCAACGCCGGATCCTCCTCGATCACCCAGACCTTCACCACCTCGCTGCCCAACGGCTCATACGTGGACGTCATCTCCGGGTCCACCGTGACCGTCTCCGGCGGCACCTTCACCGCGACCGTCGCGGCGAAGACCGTCCTCGCGATCTACGCCGGCAACGAGACCGGCGGCGGAGGCGAGACCGGGACGAAGGACTGCGTCACCGTGAACGCCACGGTCTCCGGCACCTCGGTCGGCGACGAGGTCTACATCGTCGGCTCGATCCCGCAGCTCGGCAACTGGACCGCGATCAGCTCGGCGCACCTGTCCGGCGCGACCTACCCGGTCTGGAAGGGCACGATCAGCGTCCCGGCCGGCACGACCTTCCAGTACAAGTACGTGATCGTCCGCTCCTCCGGGTCCTACACCTGGGAGTCGACCGGCAACCGGACGGCCACCGTGCCCGCCACCGGCTGCCTCAACCTCACCCAGACCTGGAACGTCGCCTGACCCCGAGCACCGCAAAGGGCCCCGGGCGCAAGCCCGGGGCCCTCAGTGTCTCCAGCGGCGTGGGGAGGAGGCCCCGAGGAAGGCCCGGCCGCTAGCAGCCGCACTCCGAGACGGCCGTGGTGATCTCGTCCATCGCCGCCTCGACCGCCTCACCCGACGGGTTGTCGGTCCCGTGGCCGTTGCTGATGAGCGAGAAGATCAGCTGCCTGCCGTCCGCCGTCGTCAGCGTGCCGGTCAAGGAGATGACGCCGATCGGCTCGGTGAGCGTCCCGGTCTTGCCGCGCACCACGCCCATGCCGGCCTCGGCGGTGCCGAAGCGGTCGTGGAGGGTGCCGGAGTACCCGGCCACCGGCAGCGACTCGAACACCGACGACGCCTGCGTGCCGGTCGCGCCGAGCAGCATCTGCGTGAACGCGCTGGCGGTCATGCGGTCGTCCGGCGAGAGCCCGGAGCCGTCGTGGAACACGAGCCCGGTCGTGTCGACGTCGAGGTCCGCGAGCGTCGACGTGTGCACGGTGGACATCGCGGCCCAGGTCATCTCGCCTTCGACGACCAGCGCGGTCTGGAGCGCGACGGCGTCGGAGAGCAGGTTGTCCGAGGTGAGGATGAACGAGTCCACGAGCGCGGACATCGGCGCGGAGTGCACGACGGCGAGCTCGGCGGCGCCTTCCGCGGCGGTACCCGCCTCGACGGTGCTCGCACCGAGGAGCTCTGCGAACTTCTGTGCGGCGATCATCGCCGGATCGGGGTAGTGGTCGGCGTACTTCTGGGTGTTGTCCATGCGGCCGCCGTCGACCATGAGCGGCGCCATCGGTCCGGTCGACTGGATCAGTTCGTTCGCGCCCACGCCGGTGGCGGCGACGGTGTCGGTGAACACGCTCGTGTCGAGGTAGACCGTGGTCGGCGCGGTGCCGCCGCGCGCTTCGAGGACGAGTTCGGCGAGCTCGGTGAGGCTCGCGCCCGCCGCGTAGTCGGTGTAGTAGCCCTCGCCGTCCACGGTCAGCGTCGGGTCGCCTCCGGCGACGAGCACGACGCTGTCCTCCGTCGGGCCCTCCACCACCGTGGTCGGGATGCGGTATTCGGCGCCCAGGTGCTGGAACGCGGCCACGGCAGTGACCACTTTCATGGAGGACGCGGGCGCGAGCGGGGTCGCGCCCTCCTGTTCGAAGAGGATCTCCCCGGTCAGGGCGTCGGCGAAGGACGCCGAGAGGCTTCCGCTCAGCCGCGGGTCGTCGAGGAGTCCCGGCAGGACCGCGGCGAGGTCGGGGACCGGCGCGTCGGCGTCCGACCCGGCGAGCACGGGCGCGGGATCGGCCGGGGGATAGGCCTCCGGGGAGGTCAGCGTCCCGGTCCTCGGGCTGGTGACGGCCGAGATCTGCCACACCAGGCCCCCTGCGGCGGCTACGGTGACCACGATGGCGAGGGCCGCCAGGACCCGGGTGAGCGCCCGGCGACGGCGCGCCCCGCCCGGCTTCGGGGCGGGTGCTGCGTGTGGCGTACTACTCGCGACCTTGGGGTCGGCGTTGTCGCTGAGGGACATGCACAGAGACTAAGCCATCAAGAGCACTGCATTTGAGCCTGGAGGAGGTCGGCCGATGGAGTTCGACGTGACCGTGGAGATCCCGAAAGGGAGCGCCAACAAGTACGAGATCGACCACGAGACCGGACGTATCCGTCTGGACCGGACCCTGTTCACCGCGACGGTGTACCCGGCCGACTACGGCTTCATCGACGACACGCTGGGCCAGGACGGCGACCCGCTGGACGCACTGGTCCTGGTGGAGCCGACGTTCCCCGGTTGCGTGATCCGCGCGCGTGCCATCGGCATGTTCCGGATGCGCGATGAGAAGGGCGTGGACGACAAGGTGCTGTGCGTCCCGGCCGAGGACCCCCGCAAGGACCGGTTCAAGGACATCGCCGACGTTCCCGAGTTCGACCGCCTGGAGATTCAGCACTTCTTCACGGTCTACAAGGACTTGGAACCCGGCAAGAGCGTCGAAGGCGCGACTTGGACCGGACGGGCGGAGGCCGAGGAGGAGGTGCGCCGCTCGTTCGAGCGCGCCAAGGCCAACGGGTACCACTCGAACCACTAGCGAGACACCACAAGCACGAAAGCGGCGGCCCGGACACCACGTGTCCGGGCCGCCGCTCCGTCTGCTCGATAGGCTTCCCCGCCAGCCGCTTCAGCTCCCCTTCAGCTTCAGCGAGGCAGGGTTGTTGCCCGGGGGCGCTCCGTACTACACGCGAGGGTAACTACTGTGCCCTGGCCGTCGTGTCGCCTTCAGCCTGGCTTCAGGTCCCCCCGGGCAGGGTTGTTGCCGGGGGCCCGCGTTACTACACGCGAGGGTAACTCCGCTCAGGCGCTCACGATGTCGAGCTGCCAGGGCTTGGAACGCGTGGCCGGTTCGCTGAGCTCGACCTTCCACCCCTGGCCGGCGAGGAAATCCGCGAGGTCCGCCGCGGACTCGGGGCGGGCACCGCCGGCGAGGAGCGCGCGGGCGACCTCGCCCCGGGTCGCCTTGGCCATGTGTGTGACGACGCTGCGGCCGCCGTCGGCGTCCTCTTTGAACACGCGCACGGCGACGCCGCGGTCCTTCGGCCCCCACACCTGGGCGTACGTGCCCGAGCGCAGGTCGACGATGAGCTCGTCGCGGGCGCCGAGCACTTCGGCGACGGCCGGGCGCCACAGCTTCGCGAGAGTGTCGAGCCCGGGGAAGCGGGTGCTCATCGGCATCCGGTACGGCGGCACGCGGTCGGAGGGCCGCAGGAGCCCCCACAGCGGAGACGCGATGAAGACCTGCTCGCCGTCGGGGAGGTCCCCGAGCCCGAGCCGGTCGTAGAGGACCCCGTTGTACAGCTCCCAGGCGGCGAGGGTCGGGGCGGTCTTGAGCGTGCGCCCGGCCTGGACGTAGTGGCGTCCGCTGGCGGGGAGCTTGAGCGCCTTCGCGGCGGCCTCCTCGTCGGCGCACAGCTCGACCAGGCGGTCGACGAGGAGCTCGCGGATGGGGTTCAGCGCGGGAGAGGAGAGTCGGCCGAGGTCCAAGGGCGGACCGTCGCCTTGACCGGCCTTTCCTTCTGACGGCGGCAGCAGTATGAGCACAGCAGGCGAGTCTACCTGCCCGTCCGTCTGGTGCCGCCGGGGCCGTGCCGGGCGGCGAGCGCGTTCCTCAGTTCCCTTGGGAATTCACCCGACCGGGTGTGCACGGGCTTGACGCGATGGTTTATAGTACATATGTTCGATCAAGCGGGAGCGGGTCCGACCCCACCGAGGACTGCGTGTGACGCTGATCGAATAGGCGCGGCGGCGGTGCTCCGCGACTGCCGCCGCGCCGTCCACCAGCGGCGAGCGAAGCCCACACCGCCCGCCGCGGCTTCACCGTCAGAGGCACAGCACCGCCACCGGCCCGGCGGTGAAGTCTGCCCTCGCCCCTTCGGTCCCGCGCTGTCCACGGCCTGCGGACGACACGCCTCCGGCCACTATCGCACCCGCCACCGACAATCCGAGTGCCGCAGGCCATCCGGCCCCCGCCACCCGCACCGCCGCCGCTCCGATGCGGTAATCTCCCCGTTGGGTCTATAGCTCAATTGGCAGAGCTGCGGACTTTTAATCCGTAGGTTGTGGGTTCGAGTCCCACTGGACCCACCAAAAGCCCAGCCCGCCCAGGGCGCAGAACCGGGCGAGGCTTCCGGTGCGGCCGCCGGGCACAGCAGCACCCTCCCCGGAAAGCGTGTTGTCCCCGTTTCCCTTGCGGCGCTAGCCTGCTCCTGTGGTGAACATCGAACTGCGCCGCTTCGCGCCCTCCGAGGCCGAGGCGCTCGCGGACTTCCTCTCCGGTGAAGTGTGGCCGTTCCACGGCGCGGGCCGGGTCGATCGGGCGGACGTCCTGCGTCGGGCCGCCGAGGGCTACTACGAGAACGACGAGGCCCGAACCTTCTGGATCTTCCTGGAATCGCGGCGGGCGGGCATGGTCCGCCTCTTCGACCTCGGCGACGACACCCCGCTGTTCGACCTCCGCGTCAGCGAGGCGTGCCGGGGGAGGGGCGTCGGCACGCAGGCGGTGCGGTGGCTGACGTCGTACGTGTTCACCGAGCTGCCCGGGGTCGGCCGGATCGAGGGCACGACCCGCCGCGACAACGCCGCGATGCGGACGGTGTTCCGCCGCTGCGGCTTCGTCAAGGAGGGCCACTTCCGGCAGGGCTGGCCCGACGCCGACGGGGTCCTGCGCGACGCGGTCGCCTACGCGGTCCTCCGCCGGGACTGGGAGACCGGCACGGTCACGCCGGTGGAGTTCGACGACGAGCCCTAGTGCGCGGCAACGGGTGTGACCTGCTGCATGATCGGCACCCTGGTGTTCACGGGACTTGTCCGAGGGTTTCCTGGGGCGTAATGAGCCGGTGACAACGGCCGGTCAGAGTAGTGGCGAGGCCCCGGAACCGCCCGCGGCGCAGAGGATCCGCTCCGGCGGGTCTCGGACGCGGGGCGGGCCTCACCGCCGCACCGGCGCGGCACGCATCTCGCATCACCGCCCGGAAGGAAACACCGATGGACCCTTACGCGATCTTGGCAATCCAGATGAGCAAGACCGAGGCGCACTCGGCGCTGCCCGACGCGCCCGTCGTCCCCGACCGTCCGACCCTGTTCGGTCGGATCGCCGGCGGCATCACCGCCGCCCGGCGTGGCCTCATCGCCCGCGACCTGCGGGCCGCTTCCGAGGCCGCGCTCCCGAAGCGGGCCGACGTCCGCAGGGCCGCATAGGACACGCGCGGTGACGGGCCGGGGAGCGCGCTCCCCGGCCCGTCACCGTGTGCCGGTCGTCCGGGGCGGCGGTCCAGCCTCCACAGCGCCGCCGCCCCGGGCCTACGCGACCTGCGCGCCGTCGATGTAGGCCCGCTCGACCTTCGAGTAGATGTCGAGCGGGTCGCCCGACCAGACGCAGAAGTCGGCGTCCTTGCCCGCCTCGAGCGAGCCGAGCCGGTCGTCGACGCCCATGATCCGCGCGGGGTTGATCGTCACCGATCGCAGCGCCGTGTCGCGGTCGAGCCCGGCCTTGACCGCCAGCATCACCTGGATGATCAGGTGCTCGATCGGGACGACCGGATGGTCGGTGGTGATGGCGAGCGTGACGCCCGCGGCGGCGAGCTTCGCGGCGTTCTCGGGCCAGCGGTTCACCGTCTCCACTTTCGAGCGCGAGCACAGGAGCGGCCCGAAGATCACCGGGATCCCCCGCTTGGCGATGACGTCGGCGAGCAGGTGCGCCTCGGTCCCGTGGTCGAGCACGAGGTCGTACCCGAACTCCTCGGCGACGCGCAGCGCCGTCGCGATGTCGTCGGCCCGGTGGCAGTGCTGCCGCCACGGGATCTGCCGGTCGAGGACCTTCCCGAGCACCTCGAGCTTGAGGTCCCGGTCGGGGGCGTCCGCGCCCCGGTAGTTCTCGGCCTCCACGAACGCCTGCCGCAGCACGCCGGCCGTGCCCAGCCGCGTCGACGGCGTCTTCTTCTGCTCGCCGTACACCCGCTTCGGGTTCTCGCCGAGCGCGGACTTCACGCCCGACGGCGACCTGAGCACCATCTCGTCCACGTACCGGCCGACGGTCTTGATCGCGACGCATTCGCCGCCGATGACGTTGCCCGAACCGGGGTTCACGTTGACGGCGAGCACGCCGCCCTCGAGCGCTTCGGCGAACCCCGGCTCGGCCGGGTTGATGCCGTCGAGCGCCCGCACGTACGCGGTGTTCGGGTCGGTCATCTCGTTGGTGTCGTTGCCCGCCCAGCCCTCGGCGACCTCGTGCACGCCCAGGTGCGTGTGCGCGTCGATCAGGCCCGGCACGATCCACTTGCCCGTCGCGTCCTCGACCGGGACGCCTTCGGGCACGGGCAGGTCGGCGCCGCCGACGGCGCTGATGCGGCCGTCCTCGACGATGATGACGCCGTGCTCGATCGGCGCCGAGGTGATGGGGACGATCGTTGCGCCGCGCAGCGCGAAGGTCGCTTCGGACATGGACCCGCCTTCGGTAGTCAGTGGTTCGGACCCATCCTGCCCTACCGACTAGCCGACCGGCTAGTGGCCTATCCGGCCCAGCGGATGATCTCCTTCGTGATCGTCTCCGGGGCCTCCTGCTGCGGGAAGTGCCCGATGCCGTCGAGGAGCTTCCACTCGTAGCGCCCGTACACGTACCGGCCCGAGCCCTGCGCGGTGCGCGGCAGGACGCACGGGTCGAGCGCGCCGTGCAGCTGGAGCGTCGGCACGGGAGTCGGCCGCTGCAGCAGCTTCACGAAGCGCCGCCCGGCCAGGCCCATCGCGGTGCGGAACGGCCACCGGAACGCCTCGAGCGCGCAGAACGCCGCCTGCGGGATCTGGATGACGTCCCGGCAGGCCCGCACGTACTCCTGGAAGTCGCGGCTGCCCCGCCACCCCGGACCCGACCACGCGTACATGAGGTCGGCGACCTTCCTCGCGTCCCAGTCGGTCAGCTTGTGCTCGTAGCGGGGCATCTGGAACGCGAAGAGGTGCCGGGACGCCGTCATCTGCCCCTTCGGGTCGACCGCGAGCGCGGCGCGCTGGCGCAGCGGGTGGGCCGCGCCGATGACGGTGAGGGACTTGAACTGGCGCGGGTGGAACGCGGCGGCGGCGAAGCCGAGGATGCCGCCGAGGTCGTGGCCGACGATGTGGGCCTCGCGTTCGCCGAGGGCGCGGACGAGCCCGACGACGTCGGCGGCCATCGTGTAGGCGTCGTAGCCGCGCGGGGGCTTGTCGGAGGCGCCGTAGCCGCGCAGGTCGGCGGCGACGACGCGGAAGCCGGCGTCGGCGAGCGCCGGGATCTGGTGGCGCCACGCCCACCAGAACTCGGGGAAGCCGTGCAGCAGCAGGATGAGCGGGCCCTCGCCTGCCTCCACGACGTGGAAGCGCGAGCCGTTGGCGTCGATGTGCCGGTGGGTCCAGGGGCCTTGCTTGATCGCGGCGCTGTCGGCGAAGGTCTTGCGGGTCACGCGCTCAGCGTACGAGGTCACCGCCCGCCGGGCGAGCCCCGGCGGCCTGGGCACGCCGCCGGTCACGCGGGCGGCGTGCGGTCGCGGTCGAGGAGGGGGCTGCTCGCCGCCGGTCCTGGTCGCTGGGACGCCGGAGGGCGCCGGGCGGAACCGAACGGTCCCTCCCGGCGCCCTCCGGGCCGCCTAGTCTTCCTTGCCGCTCTGCAGGCCGGTCTTGATGCGGCTCATGACGGCGCTGTCGGCGAGCGTGGTCACGTCGCCGATCTCGCGGTCCTCGGCGATGTCGCGCAGGAGCCGCCGCATGATCTTGCCCGAGCGGGTCTTCGGCAGCTCGGCGACGATGATCACCTGGCGCGGCTTCGCGATGGGCCCCAGCGTGGTCGCGACGTGCTTGCGCAGCTCCGCGAGGTGCTCAGGGCTCGAGTCCTGTCCGCCGCGCAGGATCACGAACGCGACGATGCCCTGGCCCGTCACCGGGTCCGAGGCCCCGACCACGGCCGCCTCGGCCACAGATTCGTGGCTCACCAGCGCGCTCTCGACCTCCGTGGTGGAGATGTTGTGGCCCGAGACGAGCATGATGTCGTCGACGCGGCCGAGCAGCCACAGGTCGCCGTCGTCGTCCTTCTTCGCGCCGTCCCCGGCGAAGTACAGCCCGCCGAACCGCGACCAGTACGTGTCGACGAAACGCTGTGGGTCGCCCCAGATGGTGCGCAGCATCGACGGCCACGGCTCGCGGATCGCGAGGTACCCGCCGCCGCCGTCCGGCACCGACTCGGCCCGCTCGTCCACGACGTCCACATCGATCCCCGGCAGCGGCCGCTGCGCCGAGCCGGGCTTGGTCGACGTGACGCCGGGCAGCGGCGACACCATGATCGCCCCGGTCTCGGTCTGCCACCACGTGTCCACGACCGGGCAGTTCCCGCCGCCGATGTGCTCGCGGTACCAGACCCACGCCTCGGGGTTGATCGGCTCGCCGACGGACCCGAGGAGCCGCAGGCTCGACAGGTCGTAGCGGGCCGGGACGTCGTCGCCCCACTTCATGAACGTGCGGATCGCCGTCGGCGCTGTGTACAGCGTCGTCACCTTGTACTTCTCGACGATCTCCCACAGCCGCCCGGTGTGCGGCGTGTCCGGGGTGCCCTCGTACATGACCTGCGTGGCGCCGTTCGACATCGGCCCGTACACGATGTACGAGTGCCCGGTCACCCAGCCGATGTCGGCGGTGCACCAGTACACGTCGGACTCGGGCTTCAGGTCGAACACCGCGTGGTGCGTGAACGACGCCTGCGTCAGGTACCCGCCCGAGGTGTGCAGGATCCCCTTCGGCTTGCCCGTGGTCCCCGACGTGTACAGGATGAACAGCGGGTGCTCCGCGTCGAACGGCTGCGCCTCGTGCTCGTTGGACGCCGTCCCCACGGTGTCCTCCCAGCGCACGTCCTTGTCGGTCCACTCGACCTCCTGGCCGGTGCGCGTCACGACCAGGACCTTCTCCACCGACGGGCACCGCTCCAGCGAAGCGTCCACGGTCGGCTTGAGCGCCAGCGGCTTCCCCTTGCGGAACCCGCCGTCGGCGCAGATCACGAGCTTCGCGCCCGCGTCGTCGATGCGGCTCGACAGCGCGTCCACGCTGAAGCCGCCGAACACCACCGAGTGCGGGGCGCCGATGCGCGCGCACGCGAGCATCGCCACCGCGGCCTCGGGGATCATCGGCATGTAGATGACGACCCGGTCGCCCGCCTCCACGCCCAGGCCGGTGAGCGTGTTCGCGGCGCGCTTGACCTCGTCGAGCAGCTCCGCGTAGGTGACGGCGCGGCTGTCGCCGGGCTCGCCCTCGAAGTGGATCGCGACCCGGTCGCCGAGCCCGGCGTCCACGTGCCGGTCGAGGCAGTTCGCCGCGACGTTCAGCTCGCCCCCGGTGAACCACTTCGCGAACGGCGGATTGTCCCAGTCCAGGACCCGGTCCCAGTCCTTCGACCAGTCGAGCCGCTTCGCCTGGCGCTCCCAGAAGGCCAGCCGGTCGGCCGCCGCCTCCTCGTAAGCGGCCGCGGTGACGTTCGCCTGCCCTGCGAACTCGGGCGAGGGCGGGAAGGTCCGGTCCTCCGAGAGCAGATTGGCAAGCGTCTCTTGCGGGGTTGATGCCACGGGTATTCGCTCCTTACAGATCTACGCGCCACTGCGCGACTGTGAGGCGGGTCTATGTCCGGCAACACTAGCGCGACGAACACGACACGGATACGCCCGGCCGCTTCGGCTCCGGCATCTGGGACCGCTCCTCGCCGAACGGCCCGCGGGCGGTCGGCGGACGGCCCGCGAAGGGTCCGCACGCCCCAGCGGGGACCTTGCCGACCCGATTCGGGAGGTATCGTCGGACCGGTGCACGATCCTGGACGCCGGCGCTTCCTGTGACTGCCGACCAGCCCGCCCAGTGCGCCGTATGCGCGCTCCGCCCAAAAGGTAAGGTTCCGCCCGTGGATCCTCTCGCGCCTCTCCTCGAACTCTCCGAGGTCGCCGACGCCCTCGAGAACGCCCGAGCCAACGTCGACCGGATGCTGTGGCACGAGGCCCTCCGCGGCGGCGACGAGCTCGTAGCGGCCGAAGTCGCCCTGCACAGCGCCTCGGCGACGCTCGCCCTCGACGGGTACGACTGCGACGTGGAGCGCCTGCGCGACGGGGACTTCGACGACCCGGTCGTCAGCGGGGTCCTGCGCGTCGTCGAGGCCCTCCCCGGCCTCGCCCCGATGTGGCCCGTCTCCCCCCGCTACGTCCTCGCGAAGCTCCACACCCTCGCCACCAAGGAGTTCCCGGACGCAGGGGTCGACTTCGAGCCCGGCCGCATCGAGGTCGACGAGTCCGGCATGAACCGCATCAACGCCCTCTGCGCGCTGGTCACCAACCCCACCAAGGAGATCCCGGCCGCGATGGCCGCCGCGGTCGTCCACGGCGAACTCCTCGCGGTCCGCCCGTTCCCGGTGGCCAACAACGTGGTCGCCCGCGCCGCCGCGCGGCTCGCGCTGGCCAGCAAGGGACTCGACCCGAAGCTGCTCATCACGGTCGACGCCGGGCACCTCGAGCGCGCCCCCGAGTACGTCGGCGCGCAGCGAGCCTGGTCCACGGGCACGCCCGACGGTGTCCGGTCCTGGCTCAAGCACTACGGCAAGGCCCTCACCGCGGGCGCGGCGGAGACCCTGCAGATCTGCACCGAGCTGATGAAGGACGCCGGATAGCGCCTGCCTGGAGGCTTTAGGCGTCGTCCCCGGCGAGCTCGGCGCGCAGCCGCTGCTTCTCTTCCCTGCGCCGCTTGACGCCCGCGTCGATGTGGTCGATCATCGCCTCGCGCTGCCCGCGCAGCAGGAAGAACCCGAGCAGCATCGACCCGAGCAGGCCGACCGCGAGCGCCAGCAGCGCGTTGATGAAAAACATCAGCGGCACCGCGATCACCGCGATGAGCGCCACGCGGTACAGGTAGAACTTGACGACCGGATTCACTGCGGCCGCTCCTCTCCGAACGCTTTGATGCCCGCGAACCACAGCGGGCCGTAGACGAGTGCGGCCGTCAGGCCGCCGAGTCCGCCGGTGAGCATCGGCGCCCACCCGGTCGGCGCGATGAGCGCGACCGCGAACCCGGCCGCGAGGCCGAGCAGGACGCCCACGAGCATGAGCCCCCAGCGGGCCGCGCCCGCGTACCGCCGGAACTGCTCGGTGTACACCCACACCGTCGGCAGCGCCGCGATCCACCCCGAGGTCTGCCCGAAGGTCCCCCCGGTCGGCAGCACGAACACCAGGTCGATGACGACGAGGACGGCCGCGCCCATGACGAAGTACGCCAGCGCCGTGCCCAGGAGCTGCCCGAGGGTCTCGACCTTCGGGCGCTCCCGCTCGGGCGTCCTGCCTTCCGCCACTAGAACTTCACCGACTGCGGCTCGGCGCGCCGCTCGCCGATAGTCTGCGGCCCTTCGTACTCGCGCACGACCTCGTACCGGGTGTTGCGCTCGACGGGCTGGAACCCGGCGTCGCGGATGAGCTCGAGCAGGTCCTCGCGGGTCATCTTGTCGGGCGTCCCGTACTCGTCGGCGTCGTGCGTGATCTTGTACTCCACGACCGAGCCGTCCAGGTCGTCGGCGCCGAACGACAGCGACAGCTGCGCGACGTCGAGCCCGTGCATCACCCAGAAGCACTTGACGTGGTCGAAGTTGTCCAGCAGCAGCCGCGAGACCGCGAAGACCTTCAGCGACTCGGCCGGGCTCGCCATCTTCGTGCGCGCCTGCAGCTTGTTGCGGATCTTCCCGTCCTTGGAGTCGTGGAAGTCGTGCTGGTAGCGCAGCGGGATGAACACCGCGAACCCGCCGGTCTCGTCCTGCAGCTCCCGCAGGCGCAGCACGTGGTCGACGCGGTGCCGCGGCTCCTCGATGTGCCCGTACAGCATCGTCGCCGGGGTCTTCAGGCCCTTCTGGTGCGCGAGGCGGTGGATCCGCGACCAGTCCTCCCAGTGGCAGGCGTGGTCGACGATGTGCTGGCGGACCTCCCAGTCGAAGATCTCGGCGCCGCCGCCGGTGAGCGACTCCAGCCCGGCCTCGATGAGCTCGTCGAGGATCTCGTCGGCGGTCAGCCCCGAGATCTTCTCGAACCACTGCACCTCCGTCGCGGTGAACGCCTTCAGGTTCACCTGCGGCAGGGTCTCCTTGAGCGCCTTGAGGACCCGCGGGTAGTACCGCCACGGCAGCGTCGGGTGGAGCCCGTTGACGATGTGCAGCTCGGTGGGCGCGTCCCCGCGCATCTGCTCGGCGAGCGCCACGGCCTGCTCGACGCGCATCGTGTACGCGTCGGTCTCGCCGGGCTTGCGCTGGAACGAGCAGTACGCGCACGACGCGGAGCACACGTTGGTGAGGTTCAGGTGCCGGTTGACGTTGAACATGGTCCGGTCGCCGTTCTTGGCGGTGCGGACCCCGTGCGCGAGCCGCCCGAGCCAGGCGAGGTCGTCGACTTCATAGAGGCCCACGCCGTCCTCGAAAGTGAGCCGCTCGCCGGCCGCGAGCTTCTCCTCGATGCCGGCCTTGAACTCGGCGTTGTCGTCCATGGCGCTCCTGACGTTGTGGCGTTTCCGCCAGGGTAGCCCCGCCGCCGCCCGCGGCCGGGGGCGCACGTTCCGGGATGTGAGGCCGTGAACGTGAACGGAGCGTCCCGGCAAAACGGACATCGGGAGGACCCCCCGATGTCCAGCCTAGGTGGAGGGTCCGACTGCGCCGCCTGTCGAACAGCCGCCCTACGAGTCGCTGTGGCGCCCAACACGGAACGCGAGGGGCGAGCAACCGAGGATGCGAGCCTTGCGTGTCTTCGGTACAGTATTCGTGGCCTCCCCCACAGAAGGACACCTCACATGCGCGTTACACGGTTCGGTGCCCGAGTGATCGCCGCCGCCGGTGCGGCCGCCGTCGTCTTCGGCGGTGCCATGCCGGGATTCGCGGAGCCCGGCGTGACCGTCCCCGACGACGGCAACCGCCCCGCGGGCAGCGCGACCGACGACGCCCCCGTCACCAACCCCGCCACGGCGAACGGCCCCCTCGGCGCGCAGATCACCGCCGCCCAGGCCGACCTCGCGCAGATCGCCGAGCAGACCACCTCCGCCCAGGAGGAATGGCTCCAGCGCGAGACCCGCCTCACCGACGCGCAGACCGCCTGGGCCGCCACCATCGCCGAACTCGAGACCGCGCAGGCCGCCCTCGACTACGCCGCCGGAGAGGCCTACGCCGACACCGCGGGCCAGCCCGACACCGAGCTCCCCGACCTCACCGGCCTCACCCCCCTCGGCGGCGAATGGGACCTCCCCAGCCTCAACGCCGACCTCGAGGACGCCGCGACCGCCGAGTCCGTCGCCCGCGCCTCCCTCGACGCCGCGACCCTCTCCGCCGACCGCTCCGAGGCCCGCTACACCACCCTCGACGCCGAGTACGACCGCGCCCAGGCCGCCCTCGACCAGCTCATCGCGAACAACCGCGAAGCCGTCGAGAAGCTCGAGGACGAGCGCGAAGCCGCCGCCGCCCAGCACTCGAACGACTTCTCGTCCGAAGTCGACGGCTGGGACGCGGCCCCCGAGGCGAAGAAGGCCGTCGAGTACGCGCTGGCCCAGCTCGGCGACCCGTACGTGTGGGGCGCCGAGGGCCCGAACTCCTTCGACTGCTCCGGCCTCGTGCAGGCCGCGTACAACAGCGCGGGCGTCTCGCTGCCGCGCGTGGCCGCCGACCAGTACAACGCGACCCGCGACAAGCCGGTCGACACCGAGAAGCTCCTCCCCGGCGACCTCCTCTACTGGTGGGACGACCCCGGTAACTGGCAGTCGGTCTACCACACCGGCATGTACCTGGGGAACGGCAAGATGATCCAGGCCCCGCGCACCGGCGACGTGGTCAAGATCAGCTCCATCTGGTTCGAGAACTTCGCGGGCGCGCACCGCGTCGTCGACGCCGTCCAGACCGACCCGGACGCCGAGAACCCGACGCAGACCCCCGACGACCCGACGACGCCGTCGAGCCCGCGCCCGCCGACGACCCGGCCGACCGACCCGACCACGCGGCCGACCGACCCGGACCCGTCCGAGAGCGAGTCGCCTTCGGACCCGCCGACTTCGCCGACGCCGTCCCCGACCCCCTCGGAGTCGCCGTCGCCGGACGAGGAGACCCCCTCCGACCAGGAGACTCCCGCGACCACGGCAGCGGATTCCGGTGCGTCGACGAGTGATCCCGCGCAATAGGGGTACTGCACGGTAGTGGGAAGGCGCGCACGGGACGCGACCGGTTGATGGCACGATGGTTGTTGAGTTGCCCGAACGACGCTCCAGCCCCAAGGAGGCTCCGTGGACGGAAACAGTTGTAGCTCCTGCGGCCAGCGACTGACGTCCGGGCAGCGCCGCTGCCCCCAGTGCGGAGCGCCTTTGCCTCCGCCGCTCGGGGGCTTCCCGGCCGAATCGGGGCCTTACGGCTCATCGGGCTCGTACGGCGCGCCGTCGGCCGCCCCCGCGTACGGCGCGGCGGCCGTCCCGCAGTACGCCCCGCCGGGCGAACCCGGCTACGCCCCGCCCGGCGCCCCGCAGGGCTACGCGCCTCCGCCGAACCCGGCCTACGGTTCGGCGGCCGTCCCCGAACCCCAGTACGCGCCGCCCGGCGCCTACCAGCCGAGCGCGAACCAGGGCTACGCCGCGGTTCCGCCGCAGTACGGCCAGCCGGGCCACCCGGGCGCGAACCCGCCGCCCGGGTCGCCGCCCGTCCAGGGCTACGCTGCGCCCGGCGGCTGGGCCCCGCAGGCCGCGCCTCCCGGGATGCCCGCGCAGGGCTCGGCCCAGGTCCCGCAGTACGCGCCGCCCGGCCAGTACCAGGCGGCTTCGGGCTCCGCCCAGGTCCCGGCCTATCCGCCGCCGGGCGCGGCCTCGGGTTCCGCCGCGGTGCCGCAGTACCCGGCGCCGGTCGACGGCTCCCAGGCGAGGCCCCAGCAGCCGCAGTACCCCGCCGCGCCGCAGCCGCCGCAGTATCCCTCGGGTCCGCCGCAGGGCTACCAGTCCGTGCCGCCGTTCCAGTCGGCGCAGTCGCTGCCGCCGGTCGCGGCCGCACCGCCCGCTCCCGCACCGTTCTCACCGCCGGTCCCGGAGCCGTACGCGGCCCCGCACATCCCCGAACCGCAGTTCACGGCCCCGCCGGCCGCGAGCGCGCCGTTCGCTGAGCCGCCCGCGTCCTCTCCCGTGACCGGCGCGCCGTTCGCGGTCCCGGCCGCGAGCAGCGGCTTCAGCCTGCCCTCGGCCGAGTCCGGCGCGTTCGCCGCGCCCGCCGACCCGCCGGGCCTGCCCGAGCCGATGCCCGACGGCACCCAGATCCTGCGGATCCGGCCGAACGTCGAGCAGCCGCCCGCTCCGGCCCCGTTCGCCGACCCCGAACCGCCGGTCGACGTACCGGCCGCGCAGCCCGCCGGCTTCAGCGTCCCGTCCGCCGAGAACGTTCCCGGCGCGGCCTACGCCGCACCGGTCCCGGCCCCCGCGGCCGAGGTCCCGAGCCCGGCTCCCGCGGCTCCCGTCGACGACGACCAGCCGTTCGAGGAGGCGCACCACGGCGACGACGCGCCGTTCGACGAACCTGACCGCGCGCCTTCGGAACCGGACCTGGCGTTCAGCGTCCCGGAGCCCGCGGCCCCCGCTCCGGCGCCCGCCGCGCCGGTCGGCGGACCCACGGTCGTCGAGGCGATCGAGGAGGACGACGAGGACGGCGCCTGGGACGACCTGCCCGACCCCGAAGACGACGATGACGACGTCGAACTCTCCGAGGAGGAAGAGGCCTCGCTCGCCGGTCTGGGCGACGACGTCCCCGGCGAGTCCCTGCCGCCCGCCCCGTCCGCGGTCCTGGGCGCCGGGCCCGGCGAGGACGCCGACCTGCCGGAGATCGAACCGGCGCTCGACGCGGCCCTCGCGCAAGCGGCGGTCGTCGAAGCGCCGAGCCCCGGCGCGGACATGGCCGAGGCGGCCGAGACCGCCGTCGAAGCCGCCGAAGCGGTCGGCATCGAGGTGTCGGAGCCCGAAGCGGCGTCGGCGGCCGAAGGCACCGCCGATGCGGCCTCGCCTCTCGAGACGGCTTCGTCCGATGCGGAGTCCGAAGTCCCGGTCGACCTGCCTGCGACGCCCGATGCGGCATCCGCGACCACGGCGTCCGGGCCTGTGGACGGCGATGCTTCCGGAGCCGCAACGGCGGAGCCGGTAGCCGGTGCCGCCGAGGCGGACGCGGCGGAGCCGGTGGGCGACCATGTCCCTGGGCCCGAAGGGGCCGAGCCGGTGAGCGGCCACGCAGCCGAGTCGGAGGCGGCCGAGCCGGTGTACGACTACGCCCCTGAGCCTGCAGCGGCGGAGCCGGTCGCTGCAACCGCCGCAGACGTGCCCGAGTTCGGGGCGTCGGCCGGGTCCGCAGAGGACACCGCCGTCGCGGACCCCTACGAGCCCGCCGATTTCGTCTCCGCATACGCGGATGACCCGGAGCCCGCGACGGATTCGTCTGCGGCCGTGGATGATTCGCCCGCCCAGGTCGTGACACCGGACGGCGACGCGCCTGTGGGCGACTACGCCGCTCCCGAGCCGGTCGCAGTGTCCGCCTCGGCCGCGCTGGAAGCGGCCGCGAGCGTCGAATCGGGGGTCACGGTCCACGAGACCGCGGCGCCCGTCGAGGTGCCCGTCCTGGGCGATTCGGAGCCGACGCCGCCCGGTCCGCTGCCGGACCCGCTGCCCGGCCCGGCGCCGACCCCGCCGCAGCCCGAACCGGAGCGTCCCGAGCCGGTGCCGCACCCCGAGCCGACGCCGCCCGCGCCCCGGCCGGAGCCCGTGCCGAACCCGGAGCCGACGCCGCCGCGTCCTGAACCGACGCCGCCCCAGCCTGAGCCGCTGCCGCCGAACCCCGAGCCCGGCCCGCCGATGCCGCGTCCCGAGCCTTCGCCGGTGCC
This sequence comes from Glycomyces sp. NPDC048151, assembly GCF_043202775.1. Taxonomy (NCBI): domain Bacteria; kingdom Bacillati; phylum Actinomycetota; class Actinomycetes; order Glycomycetales; family Glycomycetaceae; genus Glycomyces; species Glycomyces sp. NPDC048151. The sequence continues at coordinate 94,391 of NZ_JBIDBB010000013.1, forward strand.
GCAGCCCGAACCGCTGCCGCCGAACCCGGAACCGGGCCCGCCGATGCCGCCCGCGCCGCCGCTGCCGCGCGTCAACGACAGCCCGTTCTCGGACGCGGCCCCGATCGAGTACTCGGAGCCCGAGCCGGAGCCCGTCGCGGCCGCCGAGGAGGCCCCCGAGGAGGGGCCGCAGACGCCGGTCGAGGCGGCGCGCAAGAAGATCGTGACCGCGCCGGACATCAGCCTGTTCGAGGAGCCTTCGACGAAGACCGGCGCGCACCAGCTGCCGACGGCGAAGCCCGTCGCGGAGACGGACGGGTTCCGGCCCGGCCGCGCCCGCGTCAAGAACCTCCTCGACCGCTCCGAGCTGCCCGAGCACATCCCGCTCCCTCGCCCCACGGTCTACGGCGCCAAGCCCGACGACGACGAAGCCTGACCCGCCTCTACGACACGTTCGGGTGACATGCGGGCCGGGAGGACCCGTTTTTGTCGGACCCGGGCGGGATATTTGCGCCGTACTCTTCTTTCCCCTCTAGTGGTGGGCGGGGGCTAGGTGTTCTGTCCGGGGAGGTTGTGAACACCGCATTGGGTGAGACGGGCTGATACGAGGCGAGGGCCTTCTGGTTCGGTGTGAATCGCTACAAGACAC
>NZ_JBIDBB010000014.1:0-92339 GCF_043202775.1 Glycomyces sp. NPDC048151
TTGCGACCCCGAGACCTACTCCGGTCCTCTCGGATCTCGAACGCCATCACAATCCCTTGTAGAACAAGGTGTTGCAACAACCCCTAGAACCCAAGGCTGCGCCGGGGCCGTTCCTCGTGCTCAGATCAGGTGAGCGAGCCGGTGACGTTGCCGCCGGACTCGGTCACGTAGTAGGTGACGGTCTTGCCGCTCCAGAAGTGGAACGTCAGGGTGACCTTCTGGCCGTCGTTCACATCGGTCCAGAACGCCTGCGGGAGAGCGACAGTACCGGCCGTGTAGTCCGGGCTGAACGCGCGGGCGAACTCCTTGTAGGAGGTCCAGTTGTGCGGGCCGGCGGCCGTGCCGTCCGCGTACTTCGCCTCCATGGTCGCCAGCTGGTCGCCATTGAACTGGGTCGGGATCGCGAACGAGCCGGTCGCGCCCGTCGCGGCCGACATCGTCGGCTGGTCGTAGGAGATGACGCTGATCCGCCACGGCGCGCCCTGCGAGAACACCGCGCTCAGGTTCGCCTTGACCCCGTAGGCGCGGTCGCCCAGGAGCGTGGTGAGCCTGCTCGCCTTGATCGTCAGGGTGTTCCCCGAGATGGTGTAGTCGGTGCCCTGCACGAGGTTCGTGGAACCGAGGCGCAGCGCCTGGAACGTGGTGCCGTTCGGGTTCAGCGTGATCGACACGTCCGAAACGGTGCCGGACTTCGCCACGAACACCTGGTCCGTGGAGGCCGTGCCCGAGCGCGTGGTCCAGCTGGCCTTCATCATGTTGAAGAGCTCGGGGTCCTTCCACTGGAACGTGGTCCGGTTGAAGTGCTGGCCGTTGTCCCACAGCTGCAGGGTGAGGCCCTTCTGGGCCGCGTAGTACTGCAGGTACTCGAAGAACTTCAGCTTCTCGCCCTGCTCGACGGTGCCGGTGTGGGCGTCGAAGCCCAGCAGGCCCCACTCGCCCACGATCACCGGGATGCCGTTGGCGACGAACTCGGCGTGGGCCCGGTCGAAGTACCCCTCGAGGTCGGCCTGGACCTCGGCGTTGAACTTCGTGTAGCCGGCGACGTTGACGCTGAACGGCCAGAAGCCGTAGTAGTGGATGGTCGCGGCGATGTTCTCGTCGTCCAGCGAGGCGATCGTGGCGCTGAGCGCGTCGAGGTGGGCCTGGCCGGCGTTGGTGTGCAGGGTCGGCAGCACGAGCACGCGGGTGGCGTTGCCGCCGCCGGTGCCGCGCACGATCTCGTGGAAGGAGACGTTGAGGTCGTTCAGGAGCCCTTCGGCGGTCGGATCGTCCACATTGTTGAACTGCGGCTCGTTCACGCTCTCGAACAGGACCTCCGGCGGAGCGTCGCGGAAGCGGGTCGCCACCTCGGTCCAGATGGCCTCGTAGCGGGCCTCGACGACCGCCCGGTTGGTGTTCATGTCCGCCATCCAGATCCACGAGTCGTGGTGGATGTTGATGAGCACGTGCAGGTCGGCGTTGAGCGCATAGCCCACGACCTCTTCGACGCGGTCGAGGTAGGCGTCCTCGACGGCGTACGGGGCGGTCTTGGACTGGTGGTTGTCCCAGGTGACGGGGATGCGGATGCTGTTGTAGCCCTGGGCGGCGACGTTGTCGATCAGCTCCTGGGTGACGCGCGGATTGCCCCAGGCGGTCTCGTCGGCGCCCACCGCGTCGAGGGTGTTGCCGAGGTTCCAGCCCGGCTCCATGGCCGCGACGGTCTCCATCGCGGTGGCCCCGCCGGTGGGCGGCGGCGTCGTGGTGGGCGGGGTGCTGGGTTCGCCGGTGGTGCCGTCGCAGACGACGCCGTTGAGCTTGAACTGCGCGGGCACGCCGTTGGTGCCGGACCAGGAGCCGTTGAAGCCGAACGAGACCGAGCCGTTGGTGGCGATCTTGGCGTTGTAGTCCACGTTCTTCGCGGTGTGGACGTCACCGGCGTTCGTGACCGTGGCGTTCCAGGCCTGCGTGACGCGCTGGCCGTTGGGGAAGGTCCACTCCAGGCCCCATTTGTTCACGGGTGTACCGAGGTTGGTGATCGCGACATTGCCGGTGAAGCCGCCGGGCCACTGGCTGGCGATCTTGTATTCGACTTTGCAGCCTTCGGCCGCGTAGGCGGCCGAGGGCATGATCAGGCCGAGTCCGGCCGCCATGGTGGCGACCGCCATCACCACCAGGGTGATCCATCTGCGGGTACGTCGTCTGACGCCTTGCATGGCACTCCTTAAGTCCGCATTGACTTGCTGAGGGGACGGAAACGAGGAGGCCCATCGAACTTCCTCGATACCAGAATAAGTTTATCGACCAAACTTTGTCAATCACTCCCAGAAGGGGGATTCGGGTCGGGCGTTCCAAACGGGATGGTGAATGTCCGATTTGCACCCTTGACAGAGGAAAGCCTTTTCCTTACGCTCGTGGCAACCGGTTGATTCATACATTTCTATGTATTACTAGCCGGGCCTGGGGTCCTCTCACCCCCAGTGCGACAACGAAGTTGCGAAGGGAAGCAACATGTCTCGTCGAAGAAGCGTGCGCACCGCGCTCGTGGCCGGGTTCGCCGGCATCATCGCCACCGCGGCCACCCTGGTCGCGATGAACTCCGCCTCCGCGGCGCCCATACGCTACGAGGCCGAAACCTCGCCCGCCACGTGCTCCGGCACCATCGACTCCAACAACGCCGGGTTCTCCGGCACCGGTTTCTGCAACACCCCCAACGCGACGGGGGCGACGGCCCAGTTCACGGTGAACGCCGCCAGCGCGGGCACCGCCACCCTTGGCATCCGGTACGCCAACGGCACCACCGCCACCCGCCCCGCCGACATCACCGTCAACGGCTCGGTAGCCCAGTCCGCCAGCGCGTTCGGCGGCACCGGCGCGTGGACCACCTGGTCCACGAAGACGCTCACCGTGCCGGTGAACGCGGGCAGCAACACGATCCGCCTGACGGCCACGAGCGCCGACGGCCTCGCCAACATCGACTACCTCGACTTCGAGGTCACCAGCGGCGGCGGCACCACGACCCCGCCGCCCACCGGCGGCGCGATCTACGTCGCCCCCGGCGGCTCGGACTCGGCGGCGGGCACCGAGGCGGCCCCGACCACGCTGGCCTCGGCGCTGAGCCGGGTGAACGCGGGCGGGACCATCTACATGCGAGGGGGCACCTACAACTACTCCTCCACGATCGTCATCGACCAGGACAGCGGCTCCTCGAGCGCCCGCACGACCCTCGCGGCGTACCCGGGCGAGAAGCCGGTGCTGAACTTCTCGGCGCAGTCCGAGGCGTCGGCGAACCGCGGCCTGGCGCTGTACGCGAACTACTGGCACCTCAAGGGGCTCACCGTGGAGCGGGCCGGTGACAACGGCATCTTCGTGAGCGGCAGCAACAACATCCTGGAGCGCACGCTCACCCGCTACAACCGCGACAGCGGTGTCCAGCTCTCGCGCCAGTCCTCGACGAGCACGACGGCGTCGTGGCCCGCGAACAACCTGATCATCAGCGCCGAGTCGCACGACAACGCCGACTCCGACGGCGAGGACGCGGACGGCTTCGCCGCGAAGCTCACCGTGGGCTCGGGCAACGTCTTCCGGTACGCGGTGGCGCACAACAACGCCGACGACGGCTGGGACCTGTACACGTACTCCGACTACGACCCGATCGGCACCGTGCGGATCGAGGACTCCCTGTCGTACCGCAACGGCACGCTGTCGAACGGCACGGTCTACTCCAACGGCGACCGCAACGGCTACAAACTCGGCGGCGAGGACGTGCCGATCAACCACACGGTGGTGCGCAGCATCGCGTTCGACAACGGGCAGCACGGGTTCACGTACAACTCGAACCCCGGCTCGATGACGATCTCGAACAACCTGAGCATCGACAGCGAGGAGCGGAACTTCCAGTTCAGCGCCGGCTCGCACGTGTTCCGCAACAACACCTCGTGCTTCTTCTCCGGCGGCACGAACGACAGCATCTCGGGGAACTCGGACAGCTCGAACCAGTTCTGGTCGGGCTCGAACGGGTCGCGCTGCTCGAACTACTCGGGCGCGCTGGCCTGGTCGTTCGACTCGACCGGGAAGCTCGTGGTGACCTTGGGCGGCAGGGTGGTGACGCTCTAGCGCTCTCATCGCGAACGGCCCGTCCGGAAACCGGACGGGCCGTTCTCGCTGTTCAGGACTGCTGCTGGGCGGCCATGCGTTTGCGCATCTCCTCCTCGGAGACCTCCTCGACGCGGCTGGAGACGTGCCACTTGTGGCCCCACGGGTCCTTGAAGGTCCCGATCCGGTCGCCGTAGAACTGGTCGGCCACGTCGTTGAGCGAAGTCGCTCCGGCCGCCAGCGCGGCGGCGAAGGTCGCTTCGGCGTCCTCGACGTAGACGTGGATCGAGACGGGGGTGCCGCCGAAGTGCCCGGGCGCGTAGGCGTCCATGTCGGGGAACTCGTCGGCGACCATGATCAGCGACGAGCCGATCTCGATCTCGGCGTGCATGACGGTCCCGTCGGGGCCTTCCATGCGGCCGCCGCGCTCGGTCGCGCCGAACACGTTCCGGTAGAACTCGAGGGCGTCGGCGGCGCCGACGACGTGGAGATACGGCGTCACGCGCGGGTAGTCGTCCGGAATCGGTTGCACTGCGTTCATGGCGGTCCCTTCCTGGTCGGTGGGGAGCGGCGGCCGGGCGCGCGGCTCCCTGGCGGTGTCCTCAGACAACCACCGGAGGTCGGGACGCGGTGTCGAACCGGCCGGTAACCGGGAACGGCGGCGCCGCCGGGGCGGGCCCCGGCGGCGCCGTAGTGCTGGGTGCTAGCGGATCGGGTTCCAGCCGTCGCTGCCGCGGAGGTAGTCGACGGGCTCGTAGTTCGCCGCGTCAGCCGAGGACATCTGCGGGCGGTTGGCGTTCACCGTCGCGCCGGGACCGGTGTTCTGGTACTCGCGCAGGCGCGCGTCCTCCCAGGCCAGGCCGGACATGTCCGACCACGGCTCGGCGGTGCGGATGTGCGCGCCCATCACGGTCTGGCGGTACAGGACCTGGCCGCGCGCGGTGGTCGAGCCGCCCGCGGGCCACGGCCGTCCGAGGTACACGGAGTTGTTGGGGGCGTTGCTGGTCAGCGTGCACTGGTAGAACAGCATCCCGTACTGGTTGGTGATCTCGGTGCTCGGCGCGACGATGTAGCCGTTGTTGGTGGTCGAGCCGCGGTTGAGCGAGTGGATGGTGCATCCGTCGAACACGGCGGTGCCGCGCCCGAAGATGAAGTCGACGTCGCCCTCCACGTAGCAGTCGTGGTAGTACTGCCGCGAGACCGTGGTGGCCGAGCCGGAGTCGGTCAGGAGCGTGTCCTGGTTGCCGAGGAACCGCACATTGTCGAAGACCATGCGGTCGCCCTGGACCTTGACGGCCACGGCCTGGCTGTTGCCGTTCGCGGCCTCGTCGTAGGTGTTGGCGAACGTCAGGTCCTCGGCGGTGAAGTCCGCGCCTTGCAGGAGGACGCTGGCGCTGCCGCTGGTCCCCCACGTGCCGCCGTTGCCGTTGCTGCAGCTGGCGCAGCGGTTCTCGTGGATGACCACGTCGGCCGCGTTGCCGGTGGCGCCGACGAAGGTGATGCCGGTCTTGGAGGACGGCACGGTCACCGCGCCCTTGTAGGTGCCCTTCTTGATGAGGATGGTCGAGCCGGAGGGCGCGGCGTTCACGGCCGCCTGCACGGTGGTGTGGGTGCCGGTGCCGTCGAGCGCGACGACGTAGTCGGCGTCGACGTCGCCTTCGGCCTTGACGAGCCGCCACTGCTGGTTGGTGCCGCCGGTGGCGGTGTACTGGGAGATGCGTCCGCCTTGGGCGGTGGACCATTCCCAGACGTCGAGGGCCTTGCCGGAGGCGCGGTTCACGAAGGTGGCGTAGCCGCCGCTCTCGGTGATCTTCCACTGCTGGTTGGTGGAGTTGGCGTCGCCCCACTGCTGGACTTTCGCGCCGTCCGCGGTCGAGCCGCTCGCCACGTCGAGGACCAGCCCCGAGTGGCGCACCTGGATCTTGTAGTAGCCGCTCCCTGCGTCGACGAAGCGGAACTGCTGGTCGTGGGAGCCATTGCTGGCCCACTGGACGAGTTCGGCGCCGTTCGCGGTCGACGCGGCGCGGATGCCCATGACGAGCCCGGAGTGCCGGGACTCGATGTTGTACCAGACGCCGGTCTCCAGCGCTTGCGCGCTGGTGGTGACGAAGAAGCTCCCGGCCGCGGCGATGACGCCGCCCAGGAGGACGGCGAGTACGGCCGCCAGGCGCCTTCGCCTCGGGCGGCCTTCGGTCTGCGTAGACATGTCCACTCCAAAGGAGAGCCGGACCGCTGAGACATGCCGGGAGTTCCTCAGCAATCCGGGCATTTATATTTGTCAATGAGATTGTAGGGCAATCGCTTCCCATAGCCAACCCCCGCAAACCGACGAGAACGGACCCGGCCGCGAGGCCGGGTCCGCTCCTTCCGGGTCAGCCGTTGTTGGTGCGCCCGACGTAGACGTTGCGGGCCTTGTAGTAGGTGTCGCCGGTCGGGCCGCCGGAGCCCGAGGCGCCCTCCATCTGGAGGTTGATGATGACGTTCATCGGCTTGCCCACGAAGTTCGACCCGGTGTGGGCGCCCTTCCAGACGCCGTCGAGGTAGTAGTGGATCTGCACGTCGGTCCCCGAGGTCTTGGTCATCCAGATCCGGTACTCGTGCCAGCTGCCGGGCGAGGCGACGGTGACGATGGTGTTGTCCCAGCCGCCGTCGTAGGTGTTGAACCAGTTCCGGTTGTCGCCCTTGTACTCCAGGATGTCGCTCTCGGGCGGCCAGGAGTTCGCGCCGGTGATCCAGAAGGCCGGCCAGGTGCCGCGCGCGGACGGGGCCTGGAACTCGCCGCGCACCTCCCAGTCGGGGAACTGGTCGTTGACGAGGACCTGGTTCTTGGCGTGGATCGCCGCCGAGTGGTAGTGGATGGGCAGGTAGGGGTCCTTGCTGCTGTTGCCCTCGTCCCAGGTGATGCGGGTGGCCTTGAGGTTGAGGACGCCCGCGGGCGACAGATAGCAGTGGTTGCTGTCGGTCGAGGACGCGTACATCCGGGCGGTGCCGTTGTGGTCGGATCCCCAGGGGTACAGGTAGTTCCACTCGGATTCGAGGGCGGCGCGGCTCGCGAAGGAGCTGCCGTCGATGAGGGTCTCCCAGGCCGCCGCGCCGATCTGCCGCGCGGCCGCGTCGGCCGCGCGCGCCGGGTCGGGGACGAGGAGCGGGGCCGTGGCGGCGGCCGCCGCCGCGGCCGCCATCCGCTTGAGTGCCGTGCGCCGGGAGCCGCCTGGTCGCGGTTGGTTCGTCATGGTGACCGCCTTCGCGTCGTCGCGCGCCGACGCGACCGCCGGAGGAATGCGGTCACATCGAACATTTTCAATATATGTTGCACATCGGGCGCACGGTTGTCAACGCCTTCCAACGTCAGTTGGTCAGAGCGACCGCGATCATCGCGGCGGCGGCGAGGGTGTCGAGCACGAAGCAGAACTCGGCCAGCGAACGGGAGACGACCCGCTCGGTGCGGTGGTGCCACACGTCCCAGGCGGCGTGGCCGAGCAGGCCGGCCGCCACGAGATAGAGGCCGAGATCCCCGCCGACCAGCAGGATCGCGACGGCGAGCGCGCCGAAGCCGATCATCGCCAGGCCCTGGAGCGGCAGGCCCTCGGTGGGGCGGGCGGCCCCTCGGACCAGGCCGTAGACGGCCAGGACGGCGGCGATGCCGATAAGGGCCCAGACCCCGAAGGCCGAGTCGTAGGCGGTGAACCCGCCGACGCCGATGACGACGAAGGACAGGAAGAACACCGGCCAGGCCGCGCCGCGCCTGGCGAACGCCGCCGATCCGAGGTAGACGAAGCCGGAGGCGGCGAGCACCGGGGCGATGTCGGCCCCGGAGGTCGCGCCCCAGGCCACGAACGCGGCCATGGCGATCCCGGCGGCGGTGGGCCAGCGTCGCAGGAGCGAGCGCATCGGACTGCCCGCGCGGGGCAGGGTCTCGGGTGTCGTGGTGGTCATGACGGGCTCCTCGTATACCTAGAGGGGGTATCTGCTGTCTTCACTGTCGCGCGTCCGGCCGGGGCGGTCAACGCCGCGGGAACGGCAGGTCCGAAATCTTGGCATCCTGGTCTTTCAGACCTAGGCTGGAGCCATGGCACCGCACCGCGTGGTCGTCGTCGGCTACGACGACGCCGAACTCCTCGACATCGCCTGCGTCACGACCACACTGGACTCAGTCCGGGTGATCGACCCGGCGCTCGGATACGACCTCGTGCTCGCCACCCCCGGCGGGCGGCCCATCACCTGTTCGTCGGGGCTGGTCCTCACCGGCCAGGCGGCCCTGGAGCGCATCCGTGGTCCGATAGGGACGCTCGTGGTCTCGGGCGGGCTCGGGCACGAGAAGGCGGCGCGCGACGAGCGGCTCGTCGGCCACGTGCGGCGGCTCGCCCGCGAGAGCGAGCGCGTGGCGTCGCTGTGCACCGGCGCGAGCGTCCTCGCCGCGGCGGGCCTGCTCGACGGGAAGCGGGCGACCACCCACTGGCACTTCGCGAACCGCCTCGCCGAGCAGTACGAGCGGGTCGAGGTCGACCCCCGCCCGATCTGGGTCAAGGACGGGAACGTCTACACCGCCGCCGGGGTCACGAGCGCGCTCGACCTCTCGCTGTCGTTCATCGAGGCGGACTTCGGGCCGGACCTGGCGCGCTGGGTCTCCCGCGCGATGGTCACCTACCTGCACCGGCCCGGGAACCAGGCGCAGATGAGCATGTTCACGGCCGCCCCGGCGGTCGACCACGACCTGGTCCGCAAGGTCGCCGACCACGTGAGCGAAAGCCTCGACGGCGATCTGTCCACAGAGGCGCTGGCGGGGGTCGCGCGGGTGAGTCCGCGGCACCTGACGCGGCTGTTCCGCACGCACCTGCGCCAGACGCCGGGGCGGTTCGTGCGGCAGGCGCGCGTGACGGCGGCGGCGCAGCTGCTCACGACTACGGACCTGCCGGTCGCGCGGGTGGCGTCACGCTGCGGATTCACGTCGGCGGAGGCGCTGCGCCAGGCGTTCACGCGCGAGTACGGGATCGCGCCGTCGCAGTACCGCCAGGTCGCCGCGACCGCGGGCTGAGAGGCGTATTGGTGCAGTAACCTGTGGCGGAATCGGACCGCGCCTCGACCCGAAGGGCCTCGCCTCGTGACCGTGCTGCTCGTCTCCGTGTTCGGCCTCGCGGTCAACACGACGCTCGTCGCGTACACCGCGACGCGTCTGCTCGATGTCCGGTACACGTTGTGGCGCTTGCTGATCGTCAGCTTCGTGAGCCTGGGGATCGTCCAGTACGGACTCGTGCCGGTGCTGTTCGAGCCCTATGGGGACAGTGGGCCGACGCCGGAGCAGGCCCCTGGCGCGGTGGCGCTGCTCGCCCTGGCGTTCGTGAGCGCTCCGGTGGTCGCGATGATCGCGCTGGTGGTGTGGGAGGCGGTGCTGCCGACCGGGGCGGTGCCGCCGGTCCGCAACTGGTTCAAGGGACTCCGGGCCAGGACGCGGCGCACGCGCCGGTACCTCCAGATCCTCGCGATCGCCTCCAGGCACGGCCTGTTCGGGCTGCTGCGGGGCCGCCCGTTCAGCCAGGGGCCCGAGCAGGCGCGGGAGCTGCGGCTCGCGCTCGACGACGCGGGCGTCACGTTCGTCAAGCTCGGGCAGATCCTCTCCACCAGGCGCGATCTGCTGCCCCCGGCGTACATCGCGGAGCTGGCGAAGCTGCAGGACCAGGCCGCGCCGATCCCCGGGACGACCGCCGCCGCACTGGTCGAGGCGGCGGTCGGCGCGCCGGTCGGCGAGGTCTTCGCCCGCTTCGATCCCGAGCCGATGGCCGCCGCGTCGATCGCACAGGTCCACAGTGCTGTGCTGCACGGCGGCCAGGCCGTGGTCGTCAAGGTCCGGCGTCCCGGGGCCGCGCAGGCCGTGGAGCGCGACCTCGACATCATCGAGCGGCTCGCGCATCTGCTGGACCGCCACACCGGTTGGGGCCGTTCGATGGACGTGCTCGGGCTCGCCGCGGGATTCGCGACCGCGCTGCGCGAGGAGGTCGACTTCACCGTGGAGGCCCGCAATCTCGCACAGGTCGCGGTCGCCCACGACCGCCGCCGCTCGGCGGTCCGCGTCCCCAGGCCCTACCCGGACCTCTCCGACGACGGCGTACTCGTCATGGAGCGCCTGTCGGGCGTGCCGCTCGCGACGGCCGGTCCCGTCCTCGCCGGACGCGACCTGGAGCCGGGGCCGCTCGCGGCGGCGCTGCTGCGCGAGATGCTCGACGAGGTCATGATCGACGGGATCTTCCACGCCGACCCGCATCCGGGGAACCTGCTGCTGCTCGACGACGACCGATTGGGGCTCATCGACTTCGGCTCGGTCGGGCGGCTCGACCGGGAGCTGCGCGCCTCGCTGCAGCTCATCCTGGCGGCCGTCGACAAGCAGGACGGCCCGGCACTCGCGGACGCGTTCATCGGCGTCTCGACCCGGCCCGACGAGCTCGACCAGGCAGCGTTCGAACGGGCGCTCGGCGCGTTCATGGCCCGGCACCTCATGGCCGGGACGGCGCCGGACCTGCGGATGTTCACCGAGCTGTTCCGGATCATCGCCAAGTACCGCATCGCGATCCCGCCCGAGCTCGCCGCCGTGTTCCGCGCACTGGCCACACTGGAGGGATGCCTGACGGCGATCGACCCGGGCTTCGACCTGGTGGGGCAGGCGCGCCGCGCGGGCGAGGAGTACGCGGAGCAGCACCTGCGCCCGGCGGCGGTCAAGGACCTCATCGCGGAGGAGGCCGCCGACCTGCTTCCGGTGCTGCGCAAGCTGCCTCGCCGCCTCGACCGCCTGGCGGCCGCCGCCGAGGCCGGGCGGCTCACCGCGAACTTCCGGCTGTTCTCGCGCGCCGAGGACCGCCGGGCGATCACCGGATGGCTGCACCAGACCCTGCTGACCGTGCTCGCGGCGGCGACGGGCGTGATGTCGGCGATGCTCATCGGGATCGAGACCGGCCCGGCGCTCACCGAGGACATCGGGCTCTACCAGTTCATCGGCCTCACGCTGCTCCTGATCGCCTCGATCATGGCGCTGCGGGTCCTGGCGGACATCTTCACCAAGCGGGACAGGACCTAAGGCCGCAGGCCTGCGAAGAGGAGGTCGAGGGCGCGGCCGCGCAGCGCCGCGTCCCAGTCGGCGGCGACGGCCTCCTGGCAGAGGGCGGCGAGCAGCGGGATGAGCTCGTCGGACCGCAGGTCCTCGCGGACGGCGCCGCCGTCGCGGGCGCGGTCGAGCAGGACGTCCACGGAGGGCCGCAGGCGTTCCAGGGCGTCGGCGACGCGGACCTGGACGCCGGTCTCGGCGAGGCGCGCGAAGATCGCCCGCTGCGAGGCGCCGGCCTCCATGATGAGGACGCAGAAGTCGAAGAGCGCATTCGGATCCGGGTCGCGGACCAGCGCGTCGGCCTTGCCGATGAGGCGGTCGAGCAGGTTCATGACCACGGCTTTGAGCAGGTCGGGCTTGGTCGGGAAGTGCCGGAAGACCGTCCCGATCGCGACCCCGGCGCGCGCGGCCACGGCGTCGGTCGCAGCCGACGCGCCCTGCTCGGCGAACACCGCCTCGGCCGCCTCCAGGATCCGCGCCCGGTTGCGGCGCGCGTCGGCACGCACCGGTCGTTCACCGCTGGGCGGCAAGCCTTCTCGGCCCATCCGGAATCCCCCTTGTCAAAGTGAGTCACACTCACTATATTCGAAATCGAGTCCAACTCATCTTACTTCGGAGGCACGACCATGACCATCACGAGCCCGCTCGACGTCTACCGGCAAATGCAGGACGCGGTCCTCCAGGAGGAGGGCGCGACGCTCCTGCCCGCCGAACTCCTCGCCGACGACATCGTCGTCGAGACCCCGTTCTCCCCGCCGGGCATGCGCCGCCACGAGGGCCGCGACGCGTGGCTGGAGTTCTACGCGGCCAGGTCCCTCCCGATCCGCTTCGAGGCGTTCCGCGAGATCACCACCATCGAGACGGCCGATCCCGAAGTCCTCGTCGTCGAGTACGAGCTCTCCGGAGCGGTCACCACCACCGGCGTCGCCGCCTCGGCGGCCTTCATCGCGGTCCTGCGCGTCCGCGACGGCAAGATTTTGCTCTGGCGCGAATACCAGGACGTCATGGCCATCACTCAAGCCCTGAGCCTGCAGCCCGAAGACCTCGGCACCGCCCGCTAGAGGAGCGACCGGAGCAGGGGCGCGGGGTCGGTGCCCCGGGGGAAGTCGCTCACGCCGCCGTCGCCGACCTCGACGACGCGCCAGACGCCGTCCTCGCGCTGGGCGAGGTCGGTGGTGACGAACGGGCACCCCAGGGCCGCAACGGCTTCCGCGACCCCGGTGAGGTCAGGTTCGACCACAGTGCCCGGCTGGTCCGGGTGCGGGCCGACCGCGACAGGCTCGCCCCGGACCCACCAGACGCGGGCTTCGGCCGCCCTGCCGCCGGTGCCGGTGAACGGCTCGAAGGCGCGCACGACCAGGCCGCCCGCCAGGTCCGGGCCCTGGCGCTCGATGAAGCACGCCGCGGTCGAGTGCAGCGCGGCCGTGTCGACGAGCTCGGGGACGAAGAACGCCTCCGGTTCGCCCTTGCGGGACTTCACGTAGTCCTTGACCATCCCCGGCCCGTCCGGCAGCTCCGCCGCCATGGCGTCCAGCACCTCGGAGGTCGGGATCGCATTGGGCCGCAACGGTATCCACCGGCTCTCCGGGGTCAGCTCGGCAAACGTGCGGTACCAGCCGGGCAGTTCGTGCGCGGCGCGGTACTGCTCGGGCGAGGTCCCGAGGCCGACGCCGCGCGCGGCCAGCGCCCGGTGCAGCGCCTCGTACTGCTCCCCCGTTGCCATCCAGCCCCGGTACCAGGCCGCGCCGAGACCTTCGGGGACGCGGGCAACGGCCCGGCCGGGATCGCCCCGGGTCAGCGCGTCGTGGTCGATCAGGGCGACCCGTGCGCCGAGTTCGCGGGCCAATGCCGCCTCAGCAGCGTAATGCTCGTCGGGGCCGCCTGGTTCGAGCATGTCGGCGCAGTACAGGAGGGCGGCGGTCATGCCCGGATGCTAACCGCCTCCTGCGAGTCCGTGGATAATGTGCCCGATGAACGCACTGCCTCCCTGGCCGACGGCGCCTCCGGCGCACGGCGGCGTCGTGCTGCGGCGGCCCCGTGACGAGGACGCGGCGATGGCACGCGAGCTGGCGACCGACCCGTACGTCCCGACGATCGGCACGCTGCCGGCCGGCGCCGACGAGGAGCAGGCCTTGGCGTGGGTCCGGCGGCAGCTCGCGCGGTACGACGAGGACACGGGCTTCTCCTTCACCATCGCCGACGCCGGAACCGGTGCGGGAGTGGGGCAGTGCGGCCTCTGGCTGCGGGAGCTGCCGGAGGGCCGGGCGACGGCCGGGTACTCGGTGGCGCCCTCGGCGCGGGGGCGCGGGTTCGCCGCCGACGCGCTCAAGGCGCTCACCGCTTTCGGGTGGACGGTGCCGGGTCTGTTCCGGATCGCGCTCTACATCGAACCGTGGAACACCGGGTCGGTGCGGACCGCCGAGCGCGCCGGCTACGCGCGGGAGGGGCTGCTGCGCAGCCACCAGGAGATCGCCGGGGTCCGTCGGGACATGCTGCTCTATGCGGCCGTTCGCGCTGATTAGCGGACGGATTTGATGGGCCACACCAGGATGCCGCCGAGGAGCGTCACCGCCGCGCTCAATGCGTAGAGCGCGGTGTAGCCGCCGAGCCCCGCGACGATGGGGGCGGCGATGGCCGGGCCGAGGACCTGCGGGGCGGTCGAGGCGATGTTGATGATGCCGAGGTCTTTGGCGCGGTCGGAGGCGGCCGGGAGGACTTGGGTGATGAGCGCTTGGTCGACCGAGAGGTAGATGCCGAAGCCCGCGCCCATGATCGCGGCGGCGGCGATCGCGGCGGGCCAGGTGTGCCAGAACGTCAGGATCAGCGCGGCGAGCGTGATGATCGCCGAGGAGACGACGACGAGCGGTTTGCGGCGGCCCATGCGGTCGGAGAGCACGCCGCCCGCGACGGCTGTGGCGATGACGCCGCCGGTGTAGAGGAGGGTGAGGATCAGGACGCCTTCGTCGGCGCTGTGCCCGGGGAAGAGTTCCTCGTAGCGTACGGCGTCCTGCAGGAAGAACAGCAGGTAGAGCGTGCCGGTGGCGTTGCCGAGCATGACGAGGAAGCGGGTGGACCAGGCCCACGCGAAGTCGGGGTGGGCGCGGGGCGAGACCCAGAACGTGGCGAGGAGGGCGCGCCAGTCGAGCGGCGGCCGGGCAGCTCGCGGCAGCGGCGGGTCCGGTGTGGTCAGTGTGAACGGGAGCGCCATCGCCAAGGCGGCCAGGCCGATCACGAGGTAGCCGGTGGGGATGTCGGTGACGAACATGGTGACGATGACCGCGCCGACGACGAGCCCGAGCGCCTGCGGGAACCCGATCCAGCCGGAGACGACGGCCCGCTGGCGGACCGGGACGTGGTCGGGGATGCCCGCGTTGAGGCTGGCGTATCCGGCGTTGAGGGCGGCCTGGGCGAGGCACCAGCACAGGAGCACGCCGAGGACGGTGGTCTGGAGGCCGAGCAGCCAGAGCCCGGCCGCGCCGACGGCGATGCCGCCGAGGGTCCAGGGGTGGCGGCGGCCGAAGCGGCCGGTGGTGCGGTCGGAGAGGGCCCCGGCGAGGGGGTTGGCGACGACGGCGACGAGCGCGCCGACGCCGGTGACGAGGCCGAACGCAGCGACCTTGCCGTCCTCGTCGATCTCGGCGAGCTGGAGGGGCAGGAGCACCTGGATCGGAGTGAAGAATGCCATGTAGAGGCCGAGCATCCCGGTGGTGATGCCGCCGATCCAGACTTTGCCGACGTTGCGTTCGGGTTCGGCGAGGGCGGCGGGCGGAGGGGCTTCGGGGGCGGTCGTCATGGGCGGTCGGCGCTCTGCGCCGCTGCGCCGCGTTCCTCGATATGCCTGCGGTACCAGTCGAAGGAGGCCTTCGGGGTGCGGTTCCGGGTCTCGGGGTCCACATGGACCAGTCCGAACCGCTGGTGGTAGCCCTCCGCCCACTCGAAGTTGTCGAGGAGGCTCCAGACGAGGTAGCCGCGCACGTCCGCGCCCAGCTCGATCGCGGCGTCGACGGCTTTCACGTGCGCCGCGAGGTAGTCGATGCGGTCCTGGTCGGGGATCGTGCCGTCGGCGGCGGCCGGGACAGTGTAGGAGCAGCCGTTCTCGGTGACCCACAGGGGCGGCAGGTCGAGGCCGTAGTCCTCGGTGAGCTCCACGAGGGTCTGCGTCAGGCCCGAGGGGATGACGGGCCAGTCGAAGTCGGTGGTCTTGACGTGGTCGAACTCGACGATGTCGAACGGCAGGGGCGACTCGGGCGGGGCGGCGGCGAGGCGGGTCGGGTTGTAGTAGTTGACGCCGAGGCCGTCGAGGGGCTGCGCGATCGCCTCGAGGTCGCCGTCCGCGACGAACGGGAGGTCGGCGAGGCCGAGGGCCGAGAGGTCCGGGTAGCGGCCGAGCAGGACCGGGTCGGTGAACAGGCGCCGGTGCAGCAGGTCGTAGGCCGCTGCAGCGCGGAGGTCGTTCTCGTTGCCGCTGAAGGGGACCGCGGGCGTGTAGCTGTTGGTGAGCATCACGAACGGGGCTCCGGCGGCGCGCAGGGCGCTCGTGGCGAGGCCGTGGCCGAGGAGCTGGTGGTGGGCGGCCGGGAGCGCGTCGAGCAGGAGGGTGTGCCCGGGGGCGTGCTGGCCGAGCGCGTAGCCGAGGGCCATGTGCTCGAACGGCTCGTTCAGGGTGATCCAGTGGCGCACGCGGTCGCCGAGGCGTTCGGCGCAGGTAGCGGCGTACTCGGCGAAGCGGGCGGCGGTGTCGCGGTGGAGCCAACCGCCGTCGTCTTCGAGGGGTTGCGGGAGGTCCCAGTGGTAGAGGGTCGCCATCGGGGTGATCCCGGCGGCGAGGAGGCCGTCGGCGAGGCGGTCGTAGAAGTCGAGCCCGGCCTTGTTGACCGGGCCGGTGCCGCCGGGCTGCACGCGCGGCCAGCTGACGGAGAAGCGGTAGACGTCGATGCCGAGGTCCCGCATGAGGGCGATGTCCTCGGGGTACCGGTGGTAGTGGTCGCAGGCGGTCGCGGCGGTGTGGCCGTCGCGGATCTTCCCGGGCGTGGCGGCGTAGGTGTCCCAGACGGACGGCCCGCGCCCGTCCTCCTCCACGGCGCCTTCGATCTGGAAGGCCGATGTGGCCACCCCCCAAGCGAAGTCGGGCAGACGCGGCGTTGCGGCCACAGGCACCTCCGGGCGTGACGTGAGTAACTTTTGCGAATCTACCAGTCAGGTGACCCGCCGGTAACCCCTCGGACGCTCAGAGTTTCCGAGCGGCCTCCCGCAGCGCTCGCGGTGACGCCCCGAGCTCGCGGCGACAGGCCTTGTTGAACGCCTGGAGGTCCGCGATGCCCACTGCCGCCGCGACGGCCGGGATCGACAGCGTCGACTCCAGCAGCAGGTGGCGGGCCCGTTCGAGGCGGCGGCGGCGGATGTGGGCGACGACCGTGGTGCCCGTGGCGTCGCGGAAGAGCCGCGTCAGATGGTTGTGGGACAGGCCGACCGCGGCCGCCACTTCGGGGACGGTGATCGGCGCGGGCAGGTGCTCCTCGATGTAAGCCAGCGCCTTCCCTTGGTGCCCTTCGGAATCCGGTCCGGGCGCGAGCTGCGTGAACCGCCACAGCAGTGCCCAGGCCTCGGCGGCGGCGCGGGCCGGGGACTCGGCGATGACGGCCTGCCGGAACATCTCCGCCAGCGCGGGTGCGGCCGCGCCCGCGTCCTGCATGACCCGGACCTCGTGCGGGGCGCCGCGCTCGGGCAGGCGCACGTGGAGGTGAAGGTTCGGGGACCGTCCCCTGTAGCGGAAGACGACTTCGGTGGCGGCCGGGATGAGGCTCACGTACCCGGGCCTGATCGGGTGGACGGTGCCGCCGAGTTCGATCTCGCCTTCGTAGTCGTGCAGGTGGACCTGCCACAGGTCGGGCAGGAGGAAGCGCTCCTCGGCCACCCGCTGGCCGTGGATGCCGACCCCGGCGGTGACGACCCCGGGGGGCTCGTCGAGGTGGAGAGTCACAGATCGCATGGTGAAAACCAACCACTAGTCGGTGATTACAGCCCATTACAGCAGGCGGAACACTCCATAGATTAGTCGCATGACAACCACCAAGCATCTTCTGACCTCGGTCGAGATGGCGCGGTTCGTCGCCAACGGTTTCCACCGGATGGACGCGATCGTGCCGCCCGACCTCAACGAGCGGGCCATCCCGGAGTTCGACGCCGGGCAGCAGCCGGAGGTCCCTTACGGGACGCCCGTCAAGGAGGCGTTCCCAGAGGGCTCGATCTCGCGGGCACTCCTGGACATCCCGGCGGTCGCCGGGGCGCTGCAGAGCCTCGTCGGGGCCGACCCGACGGTGGACCACCACCACGTCCACGTGCGCGAGCCGCGCGAGGGCAGCGCGCAGCCGCTGCACGGTGACGCGATCATCGACACGCGCCTGGACGCGTTCGACGTGCAGCTCATGTACTACCCGCAGGAGGTCACCGGGACGATGGGCGGGACGCTGTCGGTCCCCGGCTCGCATCTGCGGCGCACCAACGAGTCCGACACGGGCCGCTACCAGAACCTGCTGGGGCAGACCCGCCTGACCTGCCCGCCGGGCACCGTGGTGCTGCTGCACCACGGGATCTGGCACGGCGGGCGGCGCAACGACTCCGACATCCGCCGGTACATGTACAAGATCCGCTTCAACCCGACGGTGCCGCAGGTGCGGACCTGGGACGTGTCCGATCTGGACGATCCGGAGGTGTCGCGGGCGCTGTCGGTCTTCCACCCCTGGTGCGAGCACGCGACGGGCCGCCTGGAGATCTACAACCGCATCCAGATGTGGCGGGCGCTGACGAACCGCCCCTCGTTCGACATCGACTACTGGGCGACCCGCGTCGCCAACCGCCCCGGGAGGGTCTGATGAAGCAGCAAGTCCTCGTCCTCTACTTGGACAACTCCGCGCTCGACGCCCCGGTGAAGGCCTGGGCGTTCTACGACGGCACGGGGAAGACGAACCCGACCACGGGCGACAGCGACCTGCCGCCGTACGACTCCGGGGTGGAGGCGCTGCGGGACGGCTGGCGGCTGTTCCAGGCCTCGCAGCTGATCCCGCCGTACCCGGGGCACGAGTACCAGACGTCGTTCCTCAAGCACGAGTTCTGGTTCGAGAAGCTCGAATAGGACGCGGGACCGGCCGCGCGGGGTCGCCGCGCGGCCGGTCCCTCATCTGGGAGGCAAGCCTAGAGGTAGGGCCCGGCGGTGCCGACCTGGCCGGGCGCGTCGGTCAGGGCGGTGTCGAGGACCCAGACGGCCATGTCGCCCTTGCCGGAGACGGTGGCGGTCAGGGTGCCGTTGGTGACGGTGGTGCTCGCCCCGGTGACGGCATCGGTGTAGGTGCCGTTGGGGATGCCGCTGAACGTGGCGTTGCTCGTGATGGCGACGAGCGCGAAGCTGTCGGTCGTCGCGTCGGTGTAGCGGCGCTTGAACGCGATGCCCCCGCTGATGCCCTCGGTGGAGTACTGGCCCATGGAGAGGGCCGGGACGGCGCGGCGGATCTCGTTGAGGCGCTGGAGGTGCTGCACGAGCGGCTGGTCCAGTGTGGTCGCGATGGCGCCGGTGGCCGAGTCGACCTGGCCGAAATCGCTCACTTCGAGGGTGCCTTCGAGGTGGTCGCCGAAGTAGGCGCGGCCGGTCGTGTCGAGCGGGCAGGTCGGGCCGCAGTCGATCTTCGCTCCGGCCTGGAACTCGATCTCCGATCCGTAGTAGAGGGTCGGGACGCCGCGGAACGTCCACATGAGGTTCATGTTCTCGGCCCACGCGTCGGTGCCGCCGGAGTAGCGGTTGCCGGACTTGTTGGGGCCGTAGTCGTGCGAGTCGACGTACACGGCGTTGAACGTGGCGTCGTTGACCCAGGGGTCGGAGTCCTTGCCGTTGTAGAACGCGTTGCCCGCTTCCCCGAAGTTCATGTGCATGCGCATGTCGATGATGTTCATGCCGGAGAAGGCGCTGTAGTCGGGCTCGTGGTAGGTGTTGCCGTCGAGGAACGCGTTGGTGCTGGTGGGCTGGTTCTCGGTGCCCTGCGTGTTCTCCCAGTTGTACTGCTCGAGGGCGGCGGTGACGTCGTCCGCGGAGTACTCGCGGCGCTCCTGCCAGGTGTAGAACTGGGCGGAGTGGTTGACCGAGCCGCGGTTCCAGCGGTCGTGCACGAAGGCCGCGACCTCGCCGAAGATGTAGAAGTCCTTGGCCTTCTCGGCGCCGTACTTGGCTTCGAGGTGCTCCTGGAGCGCGGGCAGGAAGACCCGGTTCCAGGTGACGCGCGGGATGTGGACGGCGGTGTCGACGCGGAAGCCGTCGACGCCCATGTCGATGTACTGCTTGTAGGCGCCGATCAGGTAGTCCTGGACCTCGGCGTTCTCGGTGTTGAAGTCGGCGAGGTCCTCGTGGAGCCAGCAGGAGCGGGCGTCCTCGCCCTCCCAGTTGCCGATCCAGCACTGGTGGTAGTGCTCGGCGGAGAACATTCCCGAAGTGGCGCTGGGCCACTGGCAGTTGTAGACCTTCCAGCCCTCGGCGCTGTACTTGCCGGAGAAGACGCCCCAGTTCCGGCACGTGTTCCCGGCGGGCTCGGCGGTGGACCACAGGTCGCCGTTGTAGTGGCTGCGGCCGGAGTTCGGCTCGACCGAGAGGCCGTCGTAGGTGAAGTCGGGGTTGTAGGTGTCGTAGAAGTCGGCCCACTGGGAGTCCTGGACGCCGTAGACCGTGGGGGTCTCCAGGCCCTCCGCGCCCCAGCGGGAGGAGTGGTTGAAGACCACGTCCTGGTAGATCTTCATGCCCTTGGCGTGGGCGGTGTCGATGAGGTCCTGATAGGACGCGCCGTCGGATTCGAGGCGGGCGTCGATCTCGTAGAAGTCGTACCCGTGGTAGCCGTGGTAGTCGTAGTCGGAGCGGTTGAGGACCACCGGGGTGATCCAGACGGCGGAGAAGCCGAGGCCCTTGATGTAGTCGAGCCGGTCGATGAGGCCGGAGAAGTCGCCGCGGAACATCGGGTCGTCGTACCCGGCGTTGCCGGAGGTCTCGTGCTTCGCGCCGCCGCGGTTGTTCGACTCGTCGCCGTCGTAGAAGCGGGCGGTCATGGCGAAGTAGATCGGGTCCTGGCGGGGGTCGCCGCCGAGCATCTCGCCGCCCGCGGCGGCGGGCGGGGCCTCGCCGGTGGTCGCCGCGGCCGGAGCGCTTGCGGCCGAGAGGTTCCCGGCCGCGTCGTAGGCCTGGACGGTGTAGCTGTAGGCGGTGTGCGGACTGAGGTTGCCGTCGGTGAACTTGGTCGAGGCGGTCGTGCGGGTGACGGTGCCCTCGGCGGAGGTGCGGGTGAGGCGGTAGCCGGTGACGGCCGTGTCGTCGGTGGCGGCGGTCCAGGACAGGATCACCGTGGTGGCGTTGACGGTGGCCGTGACCCCTTGGGGCGCTGAGGGGGCCTCGGTGTCGGGCTCGACCGGGGCGCAGGGGTCGGCGGCGTTCGCGGTGACCGCGCCGTTGGCGATGGTCGTCCGGCCCGTGCCCACGCGGTAGTTCGCGTAGTTGTTGTTGTCCCAAGTGCCGGAGCCGTTGTTGAAGACGACCTGCGCGCCGGCGGCGGAGCCGAGGTCGATCGTGTACGAGCGCCAGCCGTCGCACGCGGTCGCCATGGCGACGCCGGGGACGGCCGTCCAGGACGCGCCGTCGGGCGCGTAGTGGATGTTGACCGTCGTCCAGCTGGTCGAGGCGCGGTAGTAGACGGTGGCGGTGTTGGCCGCGCCCGCCGCGGACGGCACGGCCAGCAGCGCGAAGAGCATGGCGGCCAAGGCGAGTGCGGCGGCGAGCAGGCGGCTCCGCTGGGAACGGCGTGGTTGTCCGCGAGTCATGTCGAGCTCCTGAGGGCATGAATGGTCGATCGAGATGCTTCTTGCTGTTCCCAGATGGTTTCTTGCATGTTTTGCAAGAACTGTCCGAACTTTAGCACAGGATTTTCTATATAGCCATGTCTCGATCTGCCCGGTTCATGCCCCCGGGATCGGTTCGTCAAGCGCCCGTGAGGATCACCAGCTTCTGGGTGGCCCTGGTCATCGCCACGTACCGGTCCACCGCGCCTTCGACGCCCTCGCCGAAGCGCTCCGGGTCGACGAGCACGACCAGGTCGAACTCGAGTCCCTTCGACAGCTCGGGAGTGAGCGAGCGGACCCGCGCGGTCGGTGCGAACGCAGGGTCGCCGATGACGCAGGCAGTGCCGTCGGCGTGCTCGGCGAGCCATGCGCCGAGGATCGCGTCGAGGTCCGCAATGGATCCATGCTGGACGGGAATGCCGCTGCTGCGCACCGAGGTCGGCACGTTGGCGTCCGGGATCGCGGCCCGGATGACCTGCTCGGCCTCGGCCATGACCTCCTCGGGCGTGCGGTAGTTGATGCTCAGGGCGGCCAGGCGCACCTGGCGCAGCCCGACGCGCTCCAGCCGCTCGCTCCAGGACTCGGTGAACCCGTGCCGGGCCTGGGCGCGGTCGCCCACGATCGTGAAGCTCCGCGACGGGCAGCGGCGCAGCAGCATCTGCCATTCGGCGTCGGTCAGCTCCTGGGCCTCGTCGACGATGACGTGCGCGAACGGCCCGGCCAGCGGGTCGGCCTCGGCGGCCTCGAGGTCCTCGTAGTGGACCAGGGCGTCCTGCAGGTCGGCGCCCTTGAGCAGGATCATCTCCTCCACGTTGCCGTCCCCGGCCCCCAGGATCTCCTCCACGACCCGGTCGATGACCTCCCGCTCGGAGGCGATCTCGGCCTCCCGGCGGCGGGCGAGGCGCGAGGCCTCGGGGTCGCCGAGCCGGTGCCGGGCGGCGTCCAGGAGCGGCAGGTCGGCGGTGGTCCAGGCCTTCGGCTCCTCGCGGTAGAGCAGCGCGACCTGGTCCTCGTCGAGCCAGGGCGCGCACATCCGCAGGAAGTCGGGGACCGCCCACAGCGCCGCGACGAGGTCGGTCGGCTCTATGACCGGCCAGGCCTTGTCGAAGGCCTTCACGAGTTCGCGGTTGCGGGCGAGGGACCGGCGCAGCAGGTCCTCGTCGACCTCGTCCTCGTCGTGCTTCTCGGCGATGATCGCGACGAGCTCGTCCCAGATCTCCTCGCGCGCTTCGTTGTGGGGCGTGCCGAGGCCCGCCGCGTCGAACGCGTCGGCCCAGTCGTCCGGGGTGAGCGCCACTTCGGCCCAGTGGGTCTCGACGAGCAGCTCCTCAGCGGGCGGGCGCTCGTACCGGCGCACGGCCGGCTCGACCGCCTTCACCATGTCAGCGCGCATCTTCAGGGCGGCCGTCCTGGGGTCGGCCTCCTCGGGCGCGTGCTCGCCCTCGGGCTGGAGGTCGCGGACCGTGCAGGTCTGCACGCCCTCCTCGCCGAGGCTGGGGAGGACGTCGGCGACGTACGCCAGGTAGGGCTGGTGGGGCCCGACGAAGAGGACGCCGCCCTTGTGGTGGCCCACGCGCGGATCGGAGTAGAGCAGGTAGGCGGCGCGGTGGAGGGCGACGACGGTCTTGCCGGTGCCGGGGCCGCCGTCGACCACGAGCGTGCCGCCCGCCCCGGCGCGGATGATCGCGTCCTGGTCGGCCTGGATGGTGCCGAGCACGTCGCGCATCCGCTCGGACCGGCTGGAGCTGAGGCTGGCGATGAACGCCGACTGGTCGTCAAGGGCTGCATTGCCTTCGAGTCCTTCGAGGGTGAACACCTCCTCCCAGTAGTCGCTGATGCGGCCGCGGGTCCACCGGTACCGGCGGCGGCTGGCCAGGCCCATGGGGTCGGCGTGGGTCGCGCCGAAGAACGGCTCGGCGGCGGGCGAGCGCCAGTCGAGCAGCAGGCGGCGGCCGTCGCCGTCGGTGAGCCCGAGGCGCCCGATGTAGACGGTCTCGCCTTCGGTGGTGACGGTCCGGCCGAGGCACAGGTCCAGGCCGAAGCGGCGCAGGGCGCCCAGGCGCCCGGTCAGCCGGTGGATCTCCCGGTCGCGGTCGGCGGCGGCCTGGCCTTCGAACCGCCCCGTGCCGCCCTCCGCTCTACGAAGGGCCTCCAGGCGCGCGGCGACCTCGGCGATCGACGCTTCGAGACTGGCCGCGACGGCAGCGAAATGGCGCTCGTCGTCGGCGATGAGCTTCGGATCGGCCTTCGCGGCGAGGCGGTCGGGCAGTTGGAAGGCGCTGGACGGCGTTGCACGCATGCTGACTCCCACGTGGATTCCGGCTTGAGAGACGATTGTGCACCCCTCTGACCTGCGAAAACTCACCCCGGTGCACCCTTGTGCGGCACCCCCGCGATATATTCTGAAGTGGGAAGAGGCGCAGGCCCTTCCCTTTCGTGTTTTCCAGGGGCCGGAGGGCTCGGCGCAGCAAGAGCCGCTCGCCGCGCCGTTCTGCCCCTTCTCGGTCATTCGGGCCCTTCACACGCGATGCGATCACGCCGGTCCCGGACGGCCCGATCATCGCGGAACGACGTTTTCGCGGCCATTACATGCCATGTGACCTGGGCTGAGCCGCAGGAGTCCGCCAAGAGATTTATCGAACACCAGTTTGAGGTTGCGCACTGCCCGCAGTTCGATATGGTGATCTTGATACACATGTTCGACAGACACGGGGGAACTGGTGGCGACATCCGTCGCGGCCGCGCTGGCCGCTGAGCTCGGCCTGCGCACCGCCGCTGAGCTGCGCCCCGCGGCACGGCCCGGGCGCGAAGCCCGCCGCGCGGGCGAGCCGCCCGCTGCGGACGCGGCCCGGAACGCCGCCACTGAGCCCGTCGTCCGCGGTGCCGCCGTCGCCAAGCCCCGCCCGGTCGGCTCGCCGACCGAGACCGCCCCGCAGGCGTCGAAGGCCATCCTCCCCGTCACCCCCGACATTTCCGGGCTCCTCCCCTACGGCGGACTCGCGACTGTGACCGCAATCATGGCCTCGCGGCGCGGGGCGACCTCGCTGCTGTGGCGGCTGCTGGCCGGTCCTACCAGGTCAGGGGCGTGGTGCGCCCTGGTCGGGATGCCGCAGGTCTACCCGCTGGCGGCGACGGCCGCCGGGGTCGATCTGGGGCGGGTCGCGCTGGTCGACCCGGGGCCGCTCGTGGTCGAGGCGGCGGGCACACTCGCCGAGGGCGTCGGCGCGGTGGTGGTGCCGAGCGAAGGGCTCACGCCGACGCAGACGCGGCGGCTGGCCGCTCGCGCGCGCAAGAGCGGCACCGCGATCATCTGGTGGGAGACCCGACCCGTGGCGGGCGCCGACGCCCGGCTCGAAGTGGCCCGTGCGAGATGGAAGGGCTTGCGCCCCAACGCCGGACGGCGCTGGGGCGCCGGACGCCTCGACGCCTGCGAGCTCGAAGTCGCCGCCCACTGGCGCTCCGGCGGCACCCGGCAGGGTCAGGTCTGGCCCTACGGAGGAGCGTCGGAGGCGAACCGCGCCGGAACGAAGCGCTCCACCCGCGCGAACGTCATCGACCTGCGGACGAGGTCCGGGCGAAGCTGGACGGCGAACCGAGTCGGCGAGGTCGCGGACCATCAGGCCGACCTCGCGGGCCCGGGGACCCTCCCTCCCCCTCCCCACCCACCCACCACCGCCACCGCCGTGATGCCGGCTGCCGCCTCGACCGGGCGCGCTCCGGTCGAGAGTGGTGATGACCCCGGTGCCTCCGGAAAATTCCGGATTCGTTCCGGTGCAGCGGTTGCATCCGCCGACGTGTCCAGTGTGGCAGGGGGGTACGACAATTCAGCACCCTCGGTGACGACAGTCTCACTCCCCGATCTCGTGTCGCATCAGCGGATCGACGGTGCGGCCTCCGGCGGCGAGGTGGTTCGGCTCCACCGCGGTAGAGGCGATCGCTCATGAGCGTGCGGGTGCGCAGGGCCGGGAGCCGGGTGCTCGTGATGCGGCTCGTCGACTGGGAGGCCGAGGAGTCAGCCGCGTTCGAGCCGGTGCTCGACGCGCTCGACATGCTCACGCCCTACGTCGAAGTGCTCGAACCCGGCGTCGTCGCCGTGCCGCTGCGACGCGGCGCGGGCGACGAGGCCGCCTTCTGCGAGACCCTCATCGACACCGTCTCCGGGCTCGTCGACCAGGACTGCCTCACCGGGGTCGCCGACGGCCTGTTCGCCGCCGTCCTCGCCGCCCGCGAAGGCCGGATCGTCCCGGCCGGGCGCGACGCCGCCTTCCTCGCCCGGCGCGACATCCGCGACCTCCAGGCCACCGGCCTGGTCGACGCCGAGACCTGCGAAACCTTGCGGCACTTGGGCATCGACACCCTCGGCGCCTTCCGCGACCTGCCCGGCCAGGCCGTCGCCGAACGGTTCGGCGCGAACGCCCGCCGCGCCCAGCTGCTCGCCGCCGGGCAGCTCGCCCGCCCGCTCGTCCCCCGCCCGGCCGCCCCCGAGCTCACCGTGACCGACACCCCCGAGACCCCGTACGCCACCGTCGAGCAGGCCGTCTTCGCCGCCCGGCCCCTCGCCGAGCGCCTGCTGTCCGTACTGGACGGACGCAACCTCGCCTGCACCCGCGTAACGATCACTGCCCGCACCGGCAGCGGCATGGAACGCCGCCGCACCTGGCAGCTCGACCCCGCCATCGGCGCCGCCGAACTCGCCCGGCGGGTGCGCTGGCAGCTCGAAGGCTGGCTCTCAGGCAGCGCCGCAAGCGAAACGGTTGACGAGACCGCGCACGCCGTCACCGTCCTCGAACTCGCCCCCGGCGGGCTCATCGGCCTCGTCGCGGCTGGGCGCGGCTTGTGGGGCGACAAGGGCGCCCAGGACGTGAAGGCCGAGGCCGCCCTCCGGCACGCCCAGAGCCGGTTCGGCCCCGACGCAGTGCAGATCGCCGCCGCCACCGACGGCCGCGACCTCCCAGAGCGGTTCGGTTCCGCCGCTTGGGAGGTCGAGCACGCCCCGCCGCCGCCCTCGGGGCCGTGGCCCGGGACGCTGCCCGATCCGCTGCCCAGCCTCATCGGCACCGACGAGCAGGTGGCCGTCCTCGACGCCGCCGGGACCCCGGTGCAGGCCCTCGCGCGCGGCGACCTGTCCGCCGCGCCCGCGCTGGTCGCCTTGGGCGGCAAGCGGATCCCGGTCGTCGCATGGGCCGGGCCGTGGCCGGTGTCCGAGCGCTGGTGGAGCCCGGCGGCCCGCCGCTACGCGCGCCTCCAGGTCGAGCTCGCCGACGGCCGCGCCGCCCTCCTCGTCTGCGAAGGCGGGCAGTGGAAGGCGGTGGGCTGGTATGACTGACTACGCCGAGCTGCACTGCCACTCGCACTACTCGTTCGCCGACGGCGCGGACGCCCCCGCCGCGCTCGCCGCCGAAGCCCACCGGCTCGGCCTCACCGGGCTCGCGATCACCGACCACGACGGCCTGTACGCGATCCCGCAGTTCGACACGGCCGCGATGAAACTCGGCCTCCCGACGGTGTTCGGGGCGGAGCTGAACCTCGACCTGGTCCGGTCCCGGCGCGGGCAGGTCGACCCGGCCGGTCGCCACCTCGTCGTCCTCGCCCGCGACCCCGACGGCTACCGGGCCCTCTCCCGGGCGATCACGGCCGCCAAACTCGCGGGCGGCGAGAAGGACCTGCCCAGGTACCGGCTCGCAGAGCTCGCCGCCCACGCCGACGGCGGCTGGCAGGTCCTCACCGGCTGCCGCAAGGGCTTCCTCAACGCGGCCTTGGACTCCGGTGGTCTCGACAGTGCCGAGGCCGCGCTGCGCGAACTCGCCGACGCGTTCGGCCCCGAGCACCTGGCCGTCGAACTCACCTGCCACGACCTGCCCGGCGACACCGAGCGGATCGAAGCGCTCGCGGGCCTGGCCAGCCGCTTCGGTGTGCCCACAGTGGCCACCAACAACGTCCACTACGCGGCCCCGCACCGCGCCCGCACCGCCGCCGCGCTCGCCGCCGTCCGGGCCCGCAGCACCCTGGAGGCGACCGACCCGCACCTGCCCGCGAACGCCGGGGCGCACCTGCGCAGCGGCGAGGAGATGGCGCAGCGCTTCGCCGACTTCCCCGAGGCCCTGGCCGAGTCCGTGCGGATCGCCGCCGAATGCGCCTTCCAGCTCAAGCTGCTGGCCCCCCGCCTGCCGCATTTTCCGGTTCCGGAGGGCCTCGACGACGACACGTACCTCGCAGCGCTCACCGATAAAGGCGGCACCGAGCGGTACGGGCCGCCGGGGGCCGATCCGAAGGCGTGGAAGCAGATCCGGCACGAGCTGCGGGTCATCGCGCAGCTCGGGTTCAGCGGCTACTTCCTCATCGTCGCCGACATCGTCGACTTCTGCCGGGACAGCAACATCTACTGCCAGGGCAGGGGATCGGCCGCGAACAGCGCCGTCTGCTACGCCCTCGGCGTCACCAATGTGGACCCGGTGGGGTTCGGCCTGCTGTTCGAGCGGTTCCTCTCGGCTGAGCGCGACGGCCCGCCCGACATCGACCTCGACATCGAGTCCGGCCGCCGCGAGGAGGTCATCCAGTACGTCTACAACAAGTACGGCAGAGACCGGGCCGCCCTGGTGGCCAACGTGGTCACCTACCGGCCCCGCTCGGCGGTCCGCGACGCCGCCAAGGCCCTCGGGTACGGCCACGACCAGGCCCTCGCGTGGTCCAAGCGGCTCCACCGCTGGGGCGGCATCGACCCCGCCGAGGCCGAGGGCATCCCCGCCGACGTCCAGTCGCTCGCCGCCGACTTCCGGGACCTGCCGCAGCACCTGGGCATCCACCCCGGCGGCATGGTCCTCACCGAGCAGCCGGTCAGCGAGATCGTCCCCGTCGAGCCCGCCCGCATGAAGGACCGCACCGTCCTCCAATGGGACAAAGAGGACTGCGCCGACGCCGGGCTCGTCAAGTTCGACCTGCTCGGCCTGGGCATGCTGGAGGCCCTGCACCGCATGGCCGACCTCGTCCTCGGCTTCCACGGCAGGCAGGTCGACCTGTGGCGGCTGCCTCCCGACGACACCGACGTCTACGACATGCTCTGCCGGGCCGACACCGTGGGCGTCTTCCAGGTCGAGTCCCGCGCCCAGATGGCGACCCTGCCCCGCCTGCGCCCCAGGCACTTCCACGACCTCGTCGCCGAAGTGGCGCTCATCCGCCCCGGGCCCATCCAGGGCGGGGCCGTCCACCCGTACCTGCGCCGCCGCCACGGCGAGCCGTGGCGGCACCTGGTGCCGGAAGTCCTCCACAAGTCCCTGGAGCGCACCTACGGCGTGCCGCTGTTCCAGGAGCAGCTGATGCGCATCGCCATCGACGCCGCCGGATTCGACGCCGGGGAGGCCGACAAGCTCCGGCGCGCCATGGGCGCCAAGCGGTCAGAGGAGCGCATGGAGGAGCTGCGCGAACGCCTCTACTCGGGCATGGCCGGGAAGGGCATCACCGGCGCCGACGCCGACCGGCTCTACGAGCAGCTGCGGTCCTTCGCCGACTTCGGCTTCCCCGAGTCGCACGCCGCCAGCTTCGCGTTCCTCGTCTACTCCTCCGCCTGGCTCAAATGCCACTACCCGGCCGCGTTCTACGCCGGGCTCCTCGCCAGCCAGCCCATGGGCTTCTACTCCCCCGCCTCGCTCATCGCCGACGCCCAGCGCCACGGCCTCACCGTGCTCGCCCCCGACGTGAACGCCAGCGAGGCGGTCGCCTCGCTCATCCCCTCCGGACGCGAGCTCCGCGCCCCGCTCCTCGGCGAGGCCGACCTGCGCCTGGGCCTCGACGGCGTCAAGGGCCTGGGAGCGCCCGCCGCCGAGCGCATCACGGCCGAACGCGCACAGGGCGGCCCGTTCCAGAGCCTCGCCGACCTGGCCCGCCGGGCCGGACTCGGCAAGGAGCGCATGGAGAAGCTGGCCGTCGCCGGGGCCCTGGAGAGCCTCGAGCCCGACCGCCGCAAAGCACTGTGGACGGCCGGGACCGTGGACGAGCGGCCCGGCACGATCCCCGGCACCGGGCCCGCCGCGCCGCCGCCGACCCTGCCCGGCATGAGCGGGGCCGAGCTCGCCCGCGCCGACTACACCGGCCTGGGACTCTCGGTCCGGACCCACCCGATGGAGCTGGTCCGCGCCGGTCTCGACGCCGCCGGGGTCCTGCCCGCCGCCCGGCTGCCGTACGCCGAGGACGGCGAGCGGATCGAGGTCGCCGGGATCGTCACGCACCGCCAGCGCCCCTCGACCGCGAAGGGCGTGACGTTCCTGAGCCTGGAGGACGAGACGGGCATCGCGAACATCGTGTGCTCGCAGGGGCTCTGGAAGCGCTGGCAGGGCGTCGCGTCGGTCGCGCGGGCGCTGGTGATCCGGGGCGCGGTGGAGAAGCCGGTCGACGCGGCCCGGGACACCATGCCGATGATCGTGGCGGACAAGCTGACGGTGCTCGACCTCAACAGCCCGACCGCGCCGTCACGCGACTTCCGCTGAGACGCACATCACTGATTCCGGGGGTATGGAAACCGCGGCCAATCCACGTCTTGATTGGTACCAAAGGAGCACCGATAACGGTGCGCCCCAAGCGAATTGGAGACTCCACAATGAACAAGACCTGGATTGCGCGCGCTGGTCTGGCCCTGGGTGCGGGCCTCGCGCTCGCCGCGAGCTTCGCCGCTCCCGCCCAGGCCGCCGACGCCGGGCTCGAGCTGAAGGACCCGGGCGGGAAGCTGATCGCGGAGATCATCCACCACGACAACGGCGACGTGTTCTCCGTGCACGACTGGTACGCGGACGGGCACGGCGTGCGCGGGAGCCTCTACCTGGTCGAGGACGGCGAGTGGGTGCTGCTGGAGAGCATCTACAACGGACTCGGGTCCGGGGAGTTCACGACGTTCAGCTGGAACGTCGTCACCGGCGAGGAGTACGTGATGGAGGTCTGCTCCGTCGACGGCGCGAACGACCCGGAGCCGAACGACTGCGCGTTCCTGGAGATCACCGAGTAGTCGGCGCTGCGCGAACGAGGCCGGGCCCCTTCGGGGTCCGGCCTTCAGCGTTCGAGGTAGGCCTCGAGGTTGAGGAGCGAGGAGGCGAGGCCTTCGGCGTGGTCTTCGGCGCTGACGCCGTCGGGGACGCCGTGCGCGGTGATGGTGACGCGGGTGCCGTCGACGGTCGGTTCGAGGGTCCACGCGCCGGTCATGGTGCCCGCGAAGGCGGGGTCGTCGGAGACGAAGTCGACTTCGGTGACGATGCGGGTGTCGGGGACGAGTTCGATGAAGCGGGCTTCGACGACGTCGGCGTCCGCGGTGGTCTTGCCGGGCGCGTCCGAGGGGTCGTCGTAGGTGAGGACCATGCGGTAGGAGCCGCCGGGGCGGGCGTCGTAGTGCTCGAAGCGGCCGGTCATGCCTGCGGGAGGGAGCCAGGCGGCGAGCGCTTCGGGGTCGGTGAGGGCGGCGTAGACGCGTTCGGCGGAGGCGGGCACGTCCCTGCTGGCTTGGTCGGTTCGCGGCATCTCCGGACGGTAGCACCGGGCACTGACAGGGGATGCGAAAAGGCCCGGCTCCTTGGGGAGCCGGGCCTTCGCCGGTGCTGCTAGTGGGCGGGGACGGCGTCCCCGGCCGGGTTGTCGGCCTTCTTCACGAGGAAGGCGGCGGCGACGGCCACGACGGCCATCGCGGTGCCGCACAGGAAGGCGAGGTGGATGCCGTCGGCCTGGGCGCCGACCTCGTTGGCGCCCGCGTCGACGGCGGCGGCCGCGCCGGTGGTCATCAGGGTGATGAACACGGCGGTGCCGGCCGCGCCCGCGACCTGCTGGAGGGTGCTCATGATGGCGCTGCCGTGGGGGTAGAGCTCCATGGGCAGGGACCCGAGCGAGGAGGTCATGAGCGGGGTCATGAGGCTGCTGAGGCCGAGGCTGAGCAAGACGTGGATGACCACGACGAACCAGACCTCGCTGGTCTGGTCGAGCATCGTCATGAGGCCGAGGGCGCCCGCGAGGACGACCGCGCCGGGGATGACGAGCGGGCGGGGGCCGACCTTGTCGAAGATGCGGCCGACGATCGGGCCGGAGAGGCCCATCGCGAGGCCGCCGGGGAGGACCACCAGGCCGGTCTCGAGGGTGTCGAGGCCGAGCACGCCCTGCAGGTACAGCGGCAGCAGGATGAGCGAGCCGAAGAGGGTCGCCATCGAGACGAGCAGCATGATGATGCCGACGGTGAACGAGCGGCTCTTGAAGACCCGCAGGTCCATCAGGGCCGCGTCGCGCTTCTGGAGCCGGAGCTGGCGGAAGACGAACAGGACCAGGGCGACGGCGCCGGTGGCGACGGCGGCGTACGGCGAGATCGGGGTGTGGTGGCCCGCCGCCGACTCGCCGAGGCTGCTGAGGCCGTAGATGATGCCGCTGAAGGCGACTGCGGAGAGCAGCGCGGAGAGCAGGTCGAGCTTGACCGGGCGGGTCTCGCCGAGGTTCTTGATGAGGACCCCGCCGAGGACGAGCGCCAGGACGGCGATGGGCAGCACGGCCAGGAACATCCAGCGCCAGGTGAGGTTGTTGAGGATGAACCCGGAGAAGGTCGGGCCGATCGCGGGGGCGACGGCGATGACGATGGTGATGAAGCCCATCGTGCGTCCGCGGCGCTCGGCCGGGACGAAGGTCATCACGGTGGTCATGAGGAGCGGCAGCATGACCGCGGTGCCGCTGGCCTGGATGACGCGGGCGGCCACGAGCATCGGGAAGACCGTGGAGACCCCGGCGAGCAGGGTGCCCGCGGCGAACAGCCCGATGGCGGCGAGGAACACCGTGCGGGTGGTGAAGCGCTGCAGGATGAGGCCGGTCATGGGGATGACGACGGCCATGGTGAGCATGAAGCCCGTGGTCAGCCACTGCACGGTGGCGGCGGTGATCGTGAACTCCTCCATGAGGCGCGGCAGCGCCACGCCCATGACGGTCTCGTTGAGGATCATCACGAAGGTGGCCACGAGGAGCACCCCGAGCACGATCTTGATCTGGCTCGACATGCCCTGTTCGGGTGTCGGCGGGGCGTCGGCCTCTGGTGTCTCGGCCGGTCGTTGGTCAACGGTCATGGGGGATTGTTTCCTTCGGTGGTGTTCCTGCCCGGTGCCGACGCGCCCGCACCTGCGTCCTCCGGGGTGTCGGAGGGTGACGGAGCGCGCGCACCGGAAAGTGTCAGTGACTGTCAATCATTGCAGTTGCTACCATCCGCCGCATGGGCACCGGTGGGAGTCTGCGAGAAGTGTCACGTCGGGCCGTGCAGTCGAGGATCGCACGGACTGCTGAACAGCTGTTCGTAGCAAAGGGATTCGAGGAGACGACGGTCGACGAGATCGCCGCCGCCGTCGGGATGTCCCAGCGCAGTTTCTTCCGCTATTTCGCCTCCAAGGACGAGGTCGTGCTCGACAGCCTGGAGCGGCTGGGCCTGGACCTGGCGGCGCGGCTGGAGTCGCGTCCGCTGGAGGAGCCGGAGTGGGACTCGCTGCGGCACGCGTTCGAGCCGGTCGTGGAGCGCCTGGCGGATCCGGTGCTGCGCGAGCACGACGCGGCGCTGCAGCGGATCGTGGACGCGAGCCCGCGCCTGTTCGCGGCCTACCTGGGGCGGCTGGACGGGCTCCAGCGCGAGCTCGCCGACCGGCTGCTGACGCGGGCCGCGCAGCGGCGCGGGTGCGTCCCGGACTCGGTGGTGCTGCGGGCGATGGTGGGCGGGGCGTTCGCGTGCCTGCACGCGGCGATAACGCACGCCGTGGCCCGGCCGGAGGATTTCGGGCACCGCCTCGACCTGACGATGGAGGCGCTGCGCCCCGCCGCCGCCGCGCGTTAGTGGTGCTGGTGGTGCTGGTGCACGACCGCGTGGCCCTTGCCGCGTGAGATGAGCGCGCGGTTGATCGGGACCGTGACGACGAACGCGATCGCGAGCGCGGCGGCGAGCATGAGCCAGAACCGGTAGTCGGACAGGCCCATCTCCATGCCGCCGGGGATGGCGATGATGAACGCGTTGTCCACGATCTCCATGACCGCGATCGAGATGGTGTCGGCCGCGAGCGCCACCTTCAGCGCGTCCTTGAAGGTCAGCCCGGCGCTCATGACGCCTCGCATGGTCAGGGCGTAGCCGAAGACGAAGGCGAGGAAGATCGCGAGGGCGATCGTCGGGACGCCGTGCCAGCCGAGGGCGGTGCCGATGACGACGCCGAGGACTTCGCCGATCGCGCAGCCGGTGAGGCAGTGGAGGGTCGCGGAGGCGGCCATGCCCCAGCTCGCCTTCATCGGCTGGGGCGCATGGGCGGCGTGGTCCTCGTGACCGGCGTGCGCGCTGTGGTCGTGCGCCGCATGGTCATGGGAGGCGTGGCCGTGGGCGTTGTGGTCGGGTTCGCCGCTTCCGGCGTGGCGTGCGTGTTCGTCGTGTCCGTGGTGCTCGTGGGCGGAGTGGTCCACAGGTGCTCCTCAAGGTTCGGCGGCCCGGGGCGGCCGCGACGAGTCATGGTATACCCCCTCAGGGTATGTTGCAAGAGGGATTCGAGATGCGGGAAGCGCAATGCCCTGCGCCCCGCCCGCGAGCGTAGGAAGATCCACAGTGCAGCGGTCGCGGGACATTGGAGGGACGCATGGCAGAGGGCACAGAGGCGCAGGCCCCCGAACGGCTCGGCGGCCGGTATGTGCGCGTGCTCGGCCTCGCGGCCCTCATCGGCGTGCCGATCTCGGTGGCGGCCTTCGCGTTCCTCGCTCTCCTGCACTGGCTCACGCACTTCGTGTGGGAGGGCCTGCCCGAGCACTGGGGACTCGACCCGGTGCCGTGGTGGTGGCCGTTCCCGTGGCTGCTGATCGGCGGCGCGCTCGTCGCGCTCGCGATCACGAAGCTCCCCGGGCACGGCGGGCACGTCCCGATCGACGGGCTCTCGGCCGAACCGGTGCAGCCCTCGCACCTGCCCGGGGTCCTGCTCGCGGCGCTCGGCGGCCTGCCGCTCGGCGTCGTGCTCGGCCCCGAGGCGCCGCTCATGGCCGTCGGCGGAGGCCTCGCGACGATCCTCACGAGCAGGTGGGCGGTCAAGGGCGGCCCCGAGAACGCGCTGCTCGGCGCGTCCGGGTCGGCCGGGGCGGTCGCGGTGATCTTCGGCAGCCCGCTGGTGGCGGCCGTGTTCATCCTCGAATCCGTCGGCCGGGCCGGGCTGCGCCAGACCAGGGTCGTGCTCCCCTGCCTGCTCTCGGCGGGCATCGGAGCGCTGGTGTTCACCGGCCTCGGCGACTGGACCGGCCTGCCGATCACCACGCTGGCCCTGCCCGGCCTCAACGTCCCGGCCCGGCCCGACCTCGCCGATCTGCTGTGGACGATCCCGCTCGCGCTGCTCATCGCCGTGGGCGTGCGGCAGATCCACCACCTCGGGCGTCTCCTCGTCCCGCACGCGAACCGCAGGCCCGCGCTCATGGCGATGGGGGCGGTGACGGTGACCGCGGTCGCCGCGGCGCTCTACGCGCTCCTGACCGGCCGCTCCCCTGTGGAGGTGCTGCTGTCGGGGCAGGACGGGCTCGGCACGCTCACCAGCGAGGGCATCGCGCCCGGCAGCTGGGCGCTCGTCGCCCTGCTGGTGTTCAAGGGCCTGGCGTACGCCGTCTCGCTCGCGACCCTGCGCGGCGGCCCGATCTTCCCCGCGGTGTTCCTCGGCGCGGCCTTCGGCGTCCTCATGAGCGGACTCCCCGGGTTCGGGCTCGGCCCGGCGATGGCCGCGGGCATGGCCGCCGCGACCGCCGCGATCCTGCCGCTGCCGGTCTCCGCGGCCCTCCTCATTGTGCTCCTGCTCGGAACCGAGTCCACCGGGATGGCCCCGATCGTGCTCATCGCCGTCGTCGTCGCGTTCGTCGCCGAACAGCTCATCGACCGGCCCCGCAAGGACGCCGCCCCGGCGACCGGGACGGCGTGACGCCATGCGCGACAAGGAAGCCTCGCGGCCACACCCCTGGCGCTGGGTGCTCGCGTGCGCCGCGCTCGTCGCCGTCTACTCCGTCGTCCCCGTCGCCAGCGAACCCGACACCGTGGTCCTGGTCCTGCGCTGGGTCGCCACCGTCGTCCTGCTCACCGTCCTGGTGTTCGCGATCCGCTGGCAGGCGGTGCGGCAGATCGTCGAGCCCGAGGCGCCGCTCGGGGCATTGGTCGTGGGCATCGTCGCCGGACTGCTCATGTTCGCGCTCATCGACTACGGCCTGGCCGTGCACCGGCCCGGCGAGTTCCACGGCATCGACACCCGCGTCGACGCGCTCTACTACGCGCTGAGCACCCTGCTTACGGTCGGCTTCGGCGACGTCTCCGCGCAGGGCCAGATCGCCCGGGTCCTGCTCTGCTTCCAGATGGCCTTCAACATCACCGCGATCGCCGGGTCGGCCTCGCTCGTGACCCGCAAGTTCACCGAGCGGGCCGTCCGCGCCCGCGGCAACCGCTGAGCGCCTGGAACGTGCCTCATAGGCTTGGAGCCGGAGAAGTGGAGGCCGCCCATGCCGTCGCACGAACAGACCACGGTCGTCCTCGGGCACCTCACGGGCCGCAGCCCCGCCTGGGGGCTCACCTGGTGGGGCGAGGAGCGGCGGTACCGCACCTCCGCGCATCCGTACCGCCGCCCCGAGACGGGCGACCATATCGTTGAACTGCGCTGCCCCGCATGCGATGCGGAGCTGCTCCTGCGCGTGCGCAGCCTGGCGCTGTCGCGGCTGATCCGCAAGCGGTTCCTCATCGCGGCCGCGATCGGACTCGTGCTCGTCGCGGTCACCGTCGCAATCGGGCTCGGCTCCGAGTACGCGGGTACCCCGATCCCGCTCCCGTCCCCGTTGGGCACGAGCCTGCTCGTCGCGTTCCTCGCGGGCGCGGCGGCGGCCGGGATCGGCCTGTACGGGTGGCGCAACGAGTCCGCGCTGCGCCTGTACACCGAGACCGTGAAGGGCGACGAGCACCACCGGCTGCTGTCCGGCGCCGAGCCGCATGACGCCTCGGCGCCGTGACGCTCAGGCCGCCAGCGGGATCGCGCGCTGCGCGGGTCCGGTGTAGGCGCTCAGCGGGCGGATCAGCGCGTTCGACTCCAGTTGCTCGATGACGTGCGCGGTCCAGCCGGTGATGCGGGACATGACGAACAGCGGCGTGAACATCGGGATGTCGAAGCCCATGAGGTAGTAGGCGGGCCCGGCCGGGAAGTCCAGGTTCGGGTGGATGCCCTTGGCCTCCAGCATGGCCGCCTCCAGCTCCTCGTACATCGCGACCCAGCGCTGGCCGCCGGTGAGCTCGGCCATCTCCACGAACGCGGCCTTCATGGTCGGCACGCGCGAGTCGGCGTCCTTGTAGACGCGGTGCCCGAAGCCCATGACCTTCTCCTTGGCGGCCAGGCGCTCCAGGAGCCAGCTGCGGGCCAGCGCCGGGTCCTCGATCTCGAGCATCATGCGCATGACGGCCTCGTTCGCGCCGCCGTGCAGCGGGCCCTTGAGGGCGCCGATGGCGGCGGTGACGGCCGAGTAGATGTCCGAGAGCGTCGAGGCGACGGTGCGGGCGGTGAACGTGGAGGCGTTGAAGCTGTGCTCGGCGTAGAGGATCATCGAGATCTCGAAGCAGCGCAGCACTTCCGGGGCCGGGACGGTGCCGAAGCACATGTGGAAGAAGTTCTCGGCGAAGCCGAGCGACGGGTCGGGGGCGATGCGGGCGAGGCCTCTGCGGCGGCGGAAGTCGTGGGCGACGACCGTGGGCAGCTTCGCGAACATCGCTTCGGCTTTGGCGCGGTTGGCGGCCGGGCTGTTGTCGTCCTCGGCCGGGTCCTCGGCGCCGAGGCAGGAGACGGCGGTGCGCAGCAGGTCCATCGGGTGGCAGTTGTCGGGGAGGCGGTCGACGACGGCGATGGTGGAGCGGGTGACTTCGCGTTGCGCGCCTTCGCGTTCGGTGAATCCGGCGAGGGCGTCGGCGGCGGGCAGGTCGCCGTACCAGATGAGGTGGGCGACGGCCTCGAAGGAGCAGGAGCGGGCGAGTTCCTGCACGGGGTAGCCGCGGTAGGTGAGCGAGTTCGTCTCGGGCACGACCTCCGAGATCGCGGTGGTGTCGGCGACGACTCCGGCGAGGCCCTTGCGGATGTCGGTGCTCATGCGTCCCTCCCGGGGATCTCGAAGTCGAAGAGCTGCTGGTCGAACGCCGTGTAGGAGGCGTAGTCGACCAGTTCGTAGAGGCGGGCGCGGGTCTGCATGCCGGCGATGTGCTTCGCCTGGGTGCCTTCGGTCTCGAGGGTGTCGAAGAGGTCTTCGACCGCGCCCATGGCGGCGCGCAGGCTCGAGACGGGCCAGATGACGAGGTTGTAGCCGAGGTCCTCGAGCTGGCGGGCGGTGAGCTGCGGCGAGGTGCCGAACTCGGTCATGTTGGCCAGGAGCGGCACGTCGACGGCGTCGCGGAAGGCCGCGAACTCGGCTTCGGTGCGCATGGCCTCGGGGAAGACCATGTCGGCCCCGGCGTCCACATAGGCTTTCGCGCGGTCGATCGCGGCGTCCAGGCCCTCGATCGCGCGGGCGTCGGTGCGGGCGCAGATGAGGAAGTCAGGGTCGGTGCGGGCCTGGACGGCGGCCCGCACGCGCTGGAGCATCACCTCGCGCGGGACGACCTCTTTGCCGTCGAGGTGGCCGCAGCGCTTGGGGTTGACCTGGTCTTCGAGGTGGCATCCGGCGAGCCCGGCGTCCTCGAAGGACGCGATCGTGCGGGCGACGTTGGCGGCCTCGCCGAAGCCGGTGTCGGCGTCGATGAGCGTGGGAAGGTCGTGGGCGCGGGCGATCTGGCCGCCGCGCCCGGCGACCTCGGTGAGCGTGGTGAGGCCGATGTCGGGCAGGGCGAGGTCGGCGGCGAGCGCCGCGCCGGAGACGTAGACGCCTTCGAAGCCGCGTGCGGCGACGGCGCGGGCGACGAGCGGCGAGAACGCGCCGGGGAGGCGCTGGAGCCGTCCGGAGGCGAGCCCGGCGCGCAGGGCCTTGCGCTTCTGGTTCGGCGAGATGCGCTGCGTCATCGGAAGAGTCCTCCGGTCTCGGGTGCGGCGAGCGTGCCGGGAGGGGCGGCGAGGTTCAGTGCCTGGACCTCGGCCGCGTCGAGGGTCTCGAGGCGGCAGGCGAGGTCGAGGAACCGGTCCTGCTCCCGGTCGTCGACGACGCCTTCGGCGAGGGTGCGGAACTTCGCGATGTACTGGTCGCGGGCGAAGGGCCGCGCGCCCCGGGGGTGGGCGTCGGCGACGGCGAGCTCGTCGTCGATCGTGGTGCCGTCGTCGAACACGACGGTGACGTGCCCGCCGAACGCCCGCTTGTCCGGGTCCGGGTCGTGGTAGCGGCGGGTCCACTCCTGGTCTTCGAGGGTGCGGACCTTGTGCCACAGGGCCACGGTCGATTCGCGGTGGGCGCGTTCGGGGGTGTAGGAGCGCTCGTGGTGCCAGTCGCGGTCTTCGAGGGCGACGGCGAAGATGTACATGATGGAGTGGTCGAGGGTCTCGCGGCTCGCGCCCGGGTCGAGCTTCTGCGGGTCGTTCGCGCCCGTGCCGATCACGTTGTGGGTGTGGTGGCTCGTGCGGATCACGACGTCGGCGACCCGCGAGAGGTCGGGGATGCGCGGGGCGAGCCGCCGGGCCAGGTCGATGAGCGCCTGGCTCTGGTACTCGGCCGAGTGCTCCTTCGTGTAGGAGTCGAGGATGGCGCGCTTGGGCTCGCCGGGCGCGGGCAGCGGCACCGTGTAGCGGGCGTCGGGTCCGCTGAGGAGGCGGGCGATGACGCCGTCCTCGCCCTCCCAGATCGGGGAGGGCGCGCCTTCGCCGCGCATGGCCCGGTCGACCGCTTCGACGGCGGCCTTGCCCGCGAACGCCGGAGCGTACGCCTTCCACGACGAGATCGCGCCCTTGCGCGACTGCCTTGTGGCCGTAGTGGTGTGCAGCGCCTGGCCGATCGCCTGGTAGATCACCTCGGCGTCGAGGCCCATGAGCGTGCCGATCCCGGCCGCCGCGGACGGGCCGAGGTGCGCGATGTGGTCGATCCGGTGCTCGTGCAGGCAGATCGCGCGCACCAGGTCGATCTGGACCTCGTAGCCGGTGGCGATGCCGCGCACGAGCGCGGCCCCGTCGAGCCCCCGGTGCTGGGCGACCGCGAGCACCGGCGGGATGTTGTCGCCCGGGTGCGAGTAGTCGGCGGCGAGGAACGTGTCGTGGAAGTCCAGCTCGCGCACCGCGACCCCGTTCGCCCACGCGGCCCACTCGGGCGAGGCGCGCACCTCGGGCGCGGCGCCGAACACGGCCGAACCGGGACGGTACGGGTGCGCGAAGGCCTGCGCGCGGGCGTTCGCGACCGGGCGGCGGGCCAGCGAAGCGGCCGCGACGGCCGCGTTGTCGATGACCCGGTTGCCGATCATCTCGGCCACGTCGGGCTCGACGGGGACCGGGTCAGTGGCGACCTCGGCGAGCTTCCAGGCCAGCTGCGCCTCGCGCGGCAGGTGTTCGCGCGAGGCGTGGGTGCGGACGGGGTGCTCGATCATGCGGCGGCTCCTTCTCAGTTATCTTCACAGTATGTACAGCCGCATAGCACGGTGAAAGCACTGAACATGTGCTTTCTTGTGGAAATATCGGCTCCATTTTGTGAATCTTGTGAAAGGACCAGTTCATGGCGTTGAAGACGGCCAAGGTCGGGCTGCGGCTGCGCCGGTTCCGCGAGGAGCAGGGACTCACCCAGGCCTCCCTCGCCACCGCGCTCGGCATCTCCACGAGCTACGTCAACCAGATGGAGTCCAACCAGCGGCCCATCACCGGGCCCGTGCTGCTGCGCCTCGCCGAGGTCTTCGACGTCGACGTGCAGCGCTTCTCCGCCGCCGAGAGCGACCGCCTCGACGCCCAGCTGCGCGACGCCCTCGCCGACACCGCCCACGCCGAGCAGGTCTCCCCCGGCCAGACCCGCGAACTCGCCGAAGGCATGCCCGAACTCGCCCGCTACGTCGTCGACCTGCACCGCCGCTACCGGCACGCCGTCGAACGCAACACTGCCATGAGCGCCGAACTCGACGCGGGAGCCGCGCCCACCGCGTACGAGGAAGTGCGGGACCTGTTCTACGCCAAGCGGAACTACGTGTACGAACTCGACTCCGCCGCCGAGAGGATCGCCGCCGAACTCGACCCCGCCGACCTCGCCGCCGAACTCACCCGGCTCCTCGCCGCCCGCCACCGCACCACCGTGACCACCCTCGGCGTCGACGAGCAGGCGGGGGCCAAGCGCCGCTTCGACCCCGACGGCCGCGTCCTGCGCGTCTCCCCGCTCCTGACGCCGGGCCAGCGCGCCTTCCAGCTCGCCACGCACCTCGCGCTGGCCGGGCACGCCGAGCTCATCGACGGCCTCGTGGCCGCCGCCGACCTCTCGGGGCCGGAGGCGCGGGCGCTGGCGCGGATCGGCCTGGCGAACTACTTCGCGGGGGCGCTCATCCTGCCGTACAGCGTGTTCCGCAGTGCTGCAGAGGAACTGCGGTACGACATCGACCTGCTGCAGCGGCGGTTCCGGGTCGGGTTCGAGACGGTGGCGCACCGGTTGAGCACGCTGCAGAAGCCGGGCGCGCGGGGCGTGCCGTTCTTCTTCGTGCGGGTGGACCGGGCGGGGAACATCTCGAAGCGGCAGTCGGCCACGGACTTCCACTTCTCCCGCGTGGGCGGCAGTTGTCCTCTGTGGAATGTCTATGAGGCGTTCGCGCATCCGGGCGAGATCCGGACGCAGCTGGCGCAGATGCCGGACGGGCGCGCGTACCTGTGGGTGGCGCGCACGGTGACGCGCCGGTACGGCGGGTACGGGACCCCGGCGAAGACGTTCGCGATCGGGCTCGGCTGCGACCTGCACCATGCGCACCGGCTCGTCTACGCCGACGGGCTGGACCTGGCGAGCCCGGCGGCGCTGACGCCGATCGGGCCGGGCTGCAAGGTGTGCGACCGGTCGGGCTGCCCGCAGCGGGCGTTCCCGGCGATCGGCAGGCCGCTGGACGTGACGGACAACCGCAGCGGGTTCACCCCGTACCCGTCGTCGGTCTGAGCCTCAGCCGATGGCCTCGGCGAGGGCGGCGACGCCCTGGTCGATCTCCTCGGGCGTGATGACGAGCGGCGGGGCGATGCGGACGGTGCGTTCGTGGGTCTCCTTGGCGAGCACGCCGAGGCGCATCATCCGCTCGCACACCTCGCGGGCGCTCGGGCCGCCCTCGGCGAGGTCGACGCCCGCCCAGAGGCCGCAGACCCTGATGTCGGACACTTTGGACCGGTCGAGCCCGGCGAGGGCGCCTTCGAGGTGTTCGCCGAGGTCGCGGGCGCGGCGCTGCCATTCGCCGGTGGCGAGCATCGCGACGACCTCGGCGCCGACGGCGGCGGCGAGCGGGTTGCCGCCGAACGTGGAGCCGTGGGTGCCGGGCGTGAAGACGTCCATGACGTCGCGGTCGCACGCGAC
This sequence comes from Glycomyces sp. NPDC048151, assembly GCF_043202775.1. Lineage (NCBI taxonomy): Bacteria > Bacillati > Actinomycetota > Actinomycetes > Glycomycetales > Glycomycetaceae > Glycomyces > Glycomyces sp. NPDC048151. The sequence goes on from NZ_JBIDBB010000014.1 coordinate 41,471, forward strand.
GGCCGAGACGGGGACGATGCCGCCGCCGAGGGCCTTGCCGAGCAGGTACACGTCGGGGGTGACGTCCTCGCGGTCGCACGCGAAGGTGTGTCCGGTGCGGCCCAGGCCCGACTGGATCTCGTCGGCGATCATGAGGACGCCGTGCTCGTCGCACAGGCGGCGGACCTCGGCGAGCCACCCGGCGGGCGGGACGAGCACCCCGGCCTCGCCCTGGACGGGTTCGAGGAGGACGGCGGCGGTGTCGGGGCCGATGGCGGCGGCCAGGGCCGCGCTGTCGCTGTAGGGGATCGAGTCGAAGCCGCCGCTGTAGGGCCCGAAGCCCTCGCGGGAGGCGGGGTCGGAGGAGAAGCCGACGATGGTGCTGGTGCGGCCGTGGAAGTTCCCGTCGAACACGACGATCCGGGCGCGGTCGGCGGCGATCCCCTTGCGGCTGTAGCCCCATTTGCGGGCGGCCTTGATCGCGGTCTCGACGGCTTCGGCGCCGGTGTTCATGGGCAGCACGGCTTCCTTGCGGCAGAGCGCGGCGAGGCCGGAGAGGAACGGGCCGAGCGTGTCGGTGCGGAACGCGCGCGAGGCGAGGGTGATCCGGTCGAGCTGGGCGTGGGCGGCGGCGGTCAGGCGCGGGTGGCGGTGCCCGAAGTTCACGGCCGAGTAGGCGGCGAGCCAGTCGAGGTACCGGTTCCCTTCGGTATCGGTGACCCACGCGCCCTCGCCTTCGGCGATGACGACCGGCAGCGGGTGGTAGTTGTGCGCGCCGTAGCGCTCCTCGAGTGCGGACAGGTCGCTCGATCGGTTCACGGAGTCCCTTTCAGTTGAGTCAGTCTGCTTGGGGCGCTTCGGCGGCGACGACCATGTGGAAGAGGCCGCGCACCGCCTCGCGGCGTTCGCCCGTGGGGAGCGTCTCGGCGACCACGACGACCGAGACGGCCATGGAGCGGCGGCCGCGCCGTTCGACGGCGGCGGTGGCCTCCACGAGGTCGCCGGGGCGGATCGGCTGGGAGAACACGATCTCGTCGGCGCCCGCGCACACGACGTCGGCGCGGGCCTCGCGGCTCGCGGCGACGAACGCGGCACGGTCCATGAGGGCCATCGCGGCCCCGCCGAACAGGGTGCCGCGGTGGTTGAGCTGCTCGGGGAAGACGACGTCGGCGATCGTCGGGCCCGGTGGCGTCATGGCGGTCGGCTCCTCAGGATTCATGGTTCGCAGTATGCGTACACCGCGGGCTCGGACGAAACGGCTGGAACTGTGGTTTCTTGCGGAATCTTTCGGACCGGTTTGTGAACTCCGTGAACGCGACGCGTCGAATTCGTTTGTCGAACGCTAAACCTCGCTGCAGACTGGTCCACCGGGGCCTGCGGCAGCGGCCCTGAACGCCGCCCGATTGGACCGCCGTGACCAGCACCGCCCTGCCCGCCCGCACCGATCCAGCGCTCGTGCACTGGCGCAACGCCGTGTTCGCGGTGTTCGCCCTCTCCGGGTTCGTGTTCGCCAACTGGGCCGCGCGCGTCCCGAACATGCGCGACATCCTCGGCGCCTCGACGCAGGAGATGGGCGTGCTCATCCTCGGCCTCTCGGCCGGGGCGATGCTCGGGCTCATCGCCTCGGGCCACGTCGTCGCGCATCTGGGCGCGACGGCCGCGATCCGGTGGTTCCTGGGCCTGACGGCGGTCGGACTGGTCGCGATCGGGCTCATCGCCGGGCTCGCGCCGTCCTACTGGGCGCTGTTCGCCGCGCTCATGGTCCTCGGCGCGGGCAACTCGGTGCTCGACGTCGCGATGAACCTCTCCGGCGCGGCCAACGAGCGGCGCATCGGGAAGACGCTGATGCCGATGTTCCACGCGGGCTTCAGCGTCGGCACCATGCTCGGGGCGGGCCTGGGCGCGCTCACCGAGCAGCTCGGCGTCGCCGCCGGGGTGCACTTGAGCGCGGTAGGGGCCGCGGTGCTGCTGGCCTCGCTCTACGTCGTCAAGTTCCTGCAGCCGGCCGAGGAGCCGCGCGAGGCCGAGCCGGGCGAGAAGACCGGCTGGCGCACCCGCCTGGCCGCGTGGACGGACGTACGCGTCCTGCTCATCGGCCTGATCATCCTCGGCATGGCGTTCACCGAGGGCACCGCGAACGACTGGCTCGGCCTGGCGATGGTCGACGGCTACGGCCTCTCCAACCCCGGCGGCGCGGCGGTGTTCGCCGTGTTCGTCACCGCGATGACGCTCGGGCGCGTCTCCGGCGGCTGGTTCCTCGACCGGTTCGGGCGCGTCCCGGTGCTGGCCGGGTCGGCGCTGCTGGCGCTCGTGGGCCTGCTCCTGGTGATCCTCGGCCCGACCGCGCCGGTCGCGATCGTCGGCACGGTCCTGTGGGGCGTGGGCGCGTCCCTGGGCTTCCCGGTCGGCATGTCGGCCGCCGCCGACGACCCGGTGAAGGCGACGCAGAACGTCGCCGTCGTGGCGACCGTCGGCTACTGCGCGTTCCTCATCGGGCCGCCGCTGATCGGCCTCCTCGGCGACCACGTGGGGCTGCGGAACGCGTTCTACGTGGTGCTCGTGCTCGTCGCGGTGGCGCTGCTGTGCTCCCCCGCGGCGCGGAAGCCGAAGGACTGAACCCGGCGCGGGCGGTGGGGCCCGCGCCGGGCCGATCGGGTCAGGTGGTGACGCGGAAGGTCGCGTCGGCCCGCTCCTGAGTGGTGCTCACCGGGTCGAGTCGCAGCGAGTACCCGTAGTGCCTGATGTACCGGGTCGGGTAGTTGTACGAGGTGAACGAGTTCCACGACGAGTCCGCGAGCCCGGCGACGCGGTTGAACGTGGCGTCGGCGTTGTACGTGCCGCCCGACTCCCTGGGCGCGAGCACGAAGTCGTAGTTGACGTGCCGCAGGAAGTGCCCCGGGAAGTTCACCGACTCGAACGAGACCGCGCTGGAGGACGCCAGGCCGGGGACGACCCGGAACTGAGCGTCCTGCGCGGGGCTCACGCCGGGGTCGATGCGCACGTCGAAGTTGTAATGGCGCACATAGCGGTCCTGGTAGTTGTACGACTGGAGCCGGTTGAACACCGGGGCCTGGTAGCGGCCCAGGACCCGCGTCTCCTCGGCCTGCGTGAGGTTGAGGACGAAACCGTGCCGCTTGAGGTTCCCGCCCATGCTGTAGCCCGAGGCGATGCGGTAGCCGGAGACGGCGGCGGGGTTGGTGGTGAGGACGGGCAGGTAGCCGCGGCCGGTGGCGTACTGGTCGAGCCAGAGCGCCCATTCGTTGCGGTCGTTGAACTTCGCCCACATGGGGCCTTCCACGCCGCCGCCGGTGAGTCCCGAGAGGTCGCCCAGGCGCGTCCACGTGCCGGTGAGCGAGTTGGAGCCCTCGATGACGATCTGGGTGGTCTTGGAGGCGCGGTAGTAGCGGTAGCCGCCGGTGTTGGCCTCGATGATCTGGGTGTCGATGAGCTGCTCGGACCCGGCCAGGTTGATGTAGGTCTGGGGGGTGGTGATGGTCCGGAAGTCGGTGGTGCGGGCGCTCCAGATGCGGTGCTTCTTGACGCCGTTGAGGGTCGAGTTGGTGGCCCAGTACAGCAGGAAGTTCCCGGCTGAGGCGTCCCAGATGGCCTCGGGGGCCCACGCGTCGCCCGCGTCCCCGATCGAGGCGGCGACCGGGAGCAGCCACGGGATCGACCAGTTAACGAGGTCGGTCGACTCCCACACGACGAGGTTGCGGCTGCCGACGTTCTGGGCGTCGCTCCAGGACGTGCCGGATCCGATGTGGAGGTCGGTGGCGACGATCCAGTACCGGTTCCCGGCCGGGTTGCGCACGATGATCGGGTCGCGGACGCCCTTGGTGCCGATGGGGGTGCGCAGGACGATCTGGCCGCGGTTGAGGTCGGTCCAGTTGAGGCCGTTGTCGGAGTGGGCGAGGTAGATCTGCTCGCCGCCGGAGCCCTCGCCGATGAAGTGGGCCATGAGGTAGCCGGTGTAGGCGGTCTGCGCCGCCGCGGGCGATGCCGGGACGAGCGCGGCGGCGGGCACTGCCGCGGCGGCCGCGAGCAGGCCGCGGCGGGACAGTCTTGAGGAAGGTGTCGACATTGACGCTCCAAGGGGAAGTGCTGCCGGAATGATGATGTGAAGGGTAACAACACACATCGATGTAGTCAATATCTTCGATATTCACCGAGAGCGCTCCGCGCCGCGGTCGCGCGCACCCCTGTTTGTCAATCTCTGGAATCAAGTATCCAGATATAGACAGATACTTTGTTGCATGATCTAATCAACTGATCGATGTTCGTAGATATACGGATGTCTCAGGCCGAATCTCCTTGAGGAAGGCGAGACCTTCATGCAGCGCAGATCGCTTCTCACCGCGGCCCTGGCCGCGCCCCTGGCCACCGTCGGCGCCGTCGGCGCCCTCCAGTCGCCCGCCCAGGCCGCCGCCTGGTACACCGAGGACGACTGGGGCAAGTGGACCGAGGGCGCGTACACGGTCAACAACCACGTCTGGGGCAGCGGCGCGGGCTTCCAGTCCGCGTGGGCGAACTCCCACTCCACCTGGGGCGTCTGGGCCGACCACCCCAACACCGGCGGCGTCAAGTCCTACCCGCACGTCGCCTACCAGCTCGGGCGCGACGTGTGGAACATGGGCAACGTCTCCAGCAACCACAACGTCACCGTGCCCACGGGCTCCAACCTCGCCTACTGCACCACCTACGACGTGTGGGGCAACGACCACGACTACGAGATCATGATCTGGACGCAGTGGCAGGGCGCGGTCGGTCCGATCGGCTCCTACGTCACCGACGTCAGCCTCGGCGGCCGCTCCTGGGCGTACTACCAGGGCAGCAACGGGTCCAACGCCGTCCACAGCTTCCTGGCGCGCCAGCACACCACCGACTCCTGGGTGGACATCACCGCGCACGCGCAGTGGCTGGTCGCCAACGGCCGCATGCCGCGCGTCACCATCGGCGAGATCGCGTTCGGCTTCGAGATCACCTCGTCGACCGGCGGCTACAACTTCGCCTGCAACAGCTACGACGTGTGGGCGTAGTAGCGCGCGCGAGGACCGCCGGGCCTTTCGGCCCGGCGGTCCTCGTGTCGCTTCGGAAGCTGCTCTTTGGGTCAGCTCGCGGGGATGAGCACGTACAGGCCCGCGGTGATCGCGAATCCGAGCAGGCCGAGGACCGTGGTCATCGGCGTCCAGACCCTGAGGCCGTCCTTGACCGAGAGGCCGAGGTAGCGGGTCACGATCCAGAAGCCCGAGTCGTTCACGTGGCTGAGGCCCAAGGCGCCGTAGCCGATCGCGAGCGCGACGAGCGCCAGGTGGACCGGGTCGAGCCCGAGCGCCTGCACGGCCGGGAGCATGAGCCCGGCGGCGGTCGTGATCGCCACGGTCGCCGAGCCCTGCGCGGCCCGCAGGATCAGCGCGATGAGGAAGACCGCGAGCAGGACCGGGATCCCGGCCGAGGCGAGCGAGTCGGCGACGGCCGCGCCGATGCCGGACTCGGTGAGCACCTTGCCGAAGCCGCCGCCCGCACCGGTCACCAGGATGATGACTGCGGCGGCCGGCAGTGCGGACTCCATGACCTCGCCGAGCTTCGCGGCCGACCACTTGCGGCGCACGCCGAGCACGTACATCGCGACGCCGATGGCGACGGCCAACGCGAAGATCGGCTGGCCGATCATCGACAGGAAGCCGTTCCAGAAGGTGCCGGACTCGAAGCGCGGGGCGATGGTGGTGCCGACCATGATGAGCGCCAGCGGGAGCACGATGATGCCGATGATGGTCCCGGCGCCCGGAGCGGTCTCGCCGTCCTCGATGGTGCCGTTCTTGGGGCCGTCCTCTTTGCCGAAGCTGTCGAAGATCGCCTTGGTGGCGGCGATCATCGAGTACTCGCGGCGGTTGAAGAGCTTGCCGAGGAAGTAGGCGGCGAAGGCGAGCGGGACGGAGACGGCGAGCGAGAGGATCGTGATCCAGCCGACGTCGGCGCCGAGGATGGCGGCGCCGCCGACGATGCCCGGGTGCGGCGGGACGGCCACGTGCACGGCGAGCATGATGCCCGCGACGGGCAGGCCGAACTTGATCGGGTTGAGCCCGGCGGCCTGCCGCAATACGCAGATGATCGCGATCATGATGCTGAGCCTGGCGTCAAAGAGATCCACACTCTCCAGGAGCACGCTTGAAGCGATAAGCCCGACACCAACCGGCTTGTGGCCCAGCCAGCTTGTTAACCGCCGCGCGGGTACGACGACGCCGGAGATCTCGATGATCCTGCCGAGGGTGAACCAAAGCCACAATCAGGACTGCGGCGGGCCCGAGAGTATCTCTCTCGCATGAGGTGAAGACCGGGGTTACACCGATCCGCTCCGTCTCCCCATCTCGGTCGGACGTCGAAGTGGGCGGAAAACCTGTCCCAACGCCGATAATCGATCCGGGTACAGGCCCTAAGAACGCCTGCATCGTCAACTTCTCGACCCCGAGGGGCTGAGCGTGTAAGTGGCGTCCGCGGCTGGCTGTCGCGGTCGCTCCTACATCCGGCACCCTCTTAACGGCGCTGGGACGCGTGACTCACGCCCCGCTGCCCACGCAGCCTCGCCGCGAGCGGCGATGTTGCGGGAAGCGTTGCGATCGGCGTGGGCAACGACCCCGCACGACCGGCACCGGAACTCGGCCTGATTCGGCCGGTTCCGTTTGTCGATGTGATGGCACTGGGCGCACTCCTGGCTCGTGTACGCCGAATCTACGAACACCACGGGCACCCCGGCGCGGCGCGCCTTGTAATCGATGAACGCGCCGAGCTGCCCGAATGCCCAGGAGTGCAAGGTGACCCGTTGGGGCTTGCGAAGCCGTACCCGGTCGCGGATGCCCCTGAGGTCTTCCAGGGCTATGCCGCGACCGGTGCGTTGCGCCTCGGTCACGATGCGTTTGGCGATGACATGGTTGGTGTTGGCTGCGTGCCGCCGTTCACGGCGGCTGCGGAGCTTCAGCAGTCGCTTCGCGGCCTTGGTCTGCTTCGTCTGAAGCCGACGCCTCAGCTCGACCTGGCGTTTGCGGTGGCGGTTGAGTCCTCGCCCGGCGAGGCGGATACCGGTCGATGTCGTTGCAATGTTCACGATCCCGAGGTCCACGCCGATGAAGCCCACAGGATCGATGAGTTCGGCTTCGGGGACTTCGCAGGTCGCGATCAGGTAGAACTCGCCGTCGCGGTGCACCAGGTCGGTCTCGCCCTTGCGGTGCTCGCGAAGTGTCTTGACTTGGTCGGGCCCGCCAGCGAACCGGATGCCTTTGAGGCGACCGTGAACCGTCCAGATCGATACAGTCCCGGCATTGACCTGCCAGGACAGGCACCGGTCGTCGAAAGCCTGCGCCGCATCCGAACGAAACACGACCGGCTTCGATTCAGCCTTGCGGCGCCGCTTCGACCCAGGCTTCCCGAGATTTCCGGCCCGCAGCGTTGCGCGGAGCGCGGAGTAGGCATCGGCGACCTTTCGGATCACATGCAGCGCAGGCTGAGCCGAAAGACCACGAGATTTCAAGTCCTGATAGGCAAGTCGCTGAAGGTTAGCCCGAGTCGGCGGCTCGTCGCCTCTGGAGGCGAGTTCCGACAGCCGATTCGCGGCGTCGTTGCAGACACGCAAAGTCGCTGCCAGCGCCGCATTCGCATCGGCGTCTGGCAACAGCTTCACGACCACAACTTGCTTCATGGCAATGACTTTAGGCCAGCGGTACGACATTTTGAGGATGCGACACACCCTCGCTCTTCGCTTTAGCCAACCAAGTCCAGCTGCTAGCCCGGGCGAAGCACCCAGTGCTGCTCAAGGAAGCTTGGCGGCCGGTCAGGAGTTCGCGGGTGGTGTGGACGATGACGGTGCCGTCTTCGAGGGCGTTCGCGACCGCGGCGGCCTGCGCTTCGAGGTGGCCGTCCCGGCGGCTGTCGACCAGTTGCCGGACGTCGATTTCGACGGTGGCCGTGCCGGGCCTGGCCTCGCGGAGGGCGTCGAGCTGGGCGGTGGTGAGCGGGACGTGGCTGCCGACGACGACGAGGCCGCCGCGGTCGTTGGCGAAGTCGATGCGGTCGCGGGTGACCGGCGCGGCGATGTCCTGCCCAATGTGGGCGCGCACGTAGGGCGGTCCGACGCGCAGGAGCGCTTGGCGGCCTTCGCGTTCGAGGCGGTGGAGGGCGAGGGCGACGACGCGCATGTCGGTCTCGTCCACGACGTCGACGGCGACGACCGTGCCTTCGGCGAGGCCGCGGAGGAACTCGGCGACAGCGTCGGTCCCGCTGCGGATGATGTCGACGGTGAGGGCGGCGACCTCGATCGCGCGGATCCTGCCGCCGGTCTTCTCCTCGACCCAGGTGCGCAGGTCGGAGGAGTAGAAGCCGAAGGTGGCGTCCTGCGCGAAGGCGGTCTCGCCGACGGGGGTGGCCTCGCCGTCGACGACCCAGTAGTGGACCGAGTCGAGGGTGATGCGCCCGGCGTCGGGGAACGCGGGGACGAGGAGGGTGAGCGCGGGGCGGGTGCCGCCGTGGGCCTCGATGGCTTCGGCGAGGACGTCGGTCTCGAGCGGGAAGTGGCCGCGGAGGGTGGAGTCGGAGCGGGAGACGAAGGTGAGGCGCTTCCCGGCGCGGGCGGCGGCGGCCAGCGCGGCGGCGGCGATCTCGCGGTTGCGCCGTTCGGCGGTCTCGGGGTCGAGGGAGCGGGTGTTGGTGAGGACGTAGACGGCGTTCGCGCCGGTGGCGAGCGCCCAGTCGAGGTCGGCGGGTTCCCAGCGGGTGAGGACGGGGAGTCCGGCGACGGACTGGGTGCCGGTGGGGTCGTCGTCGAGAACCACGAGGACGGAGGCCGGGTCGGCCTGGGCGCGCACGTCGGCGGCGGTGACCGCGGCGGGTGCCGGTACGGAGGCGAGCAGCGTCGCGACGTCCACGTGAACTCCTTCGTTCGCTCTCAGACTTGAGCCCGAGTTATCAGATATCAGATATCCTGCCTCGGAAATCGGCCGTCGTCAAATCGGAGCGATCGACACGGCGCGCTAGCGGCGCGAATGCACGTATTCCAGCAGGTCGCCGCGGGTCTGGTCCATGTGGCTGGCCATGGCGTCCCGGGCGGCGAGGCGGTCGCCGGAGGCCAGCGCCGCGACGATCGCGGTGTGCTCGGCGATGGCGTGCTCGCGGATCTCGGCGACGGCGCTGGTCTCGCTGCGGGTCTCGGCGAGCAGGGTGGTCAGCGGCAGGAGGGCCGCCACGAGGATGCGGTTGTCGGCGGCGCGGAGGATGACATCGTGGAACTCGAGGTCGGCGGCGACGAACGCGGCCACATCGGTCCGGGCGTGGGCGGCCTTCATCCGCTCGATGAGGTCGCGCATCGCGTCGAGGTCGGTCGCCGTGCGGCGCTCGGCCGCGAGCTGCGCGGCGCCGGTCTCGATCATCATGCGCACCTCGAGGAGTTCGAGCGAGGACCGCTCCCGCTCCCCCGCGCTGCGGGCGTGGCGCACGACGGCCTCGAGCCCGGTCCACTGCGCGACCGGCGCGACCCGGTGGCGGCGGCCCGGCACCTGGACGATGACGCCCTGGGCCTGGAGCAGGCGCACGGCCTCGCGCAGCGTGAGCCGGGAGACGTGCAGCTCCTCGGCGAGCACGCCTTCGGGCGGCAGCGGTTCGCCCGGTCGCAGCTTGCCGTCGATGATGGCGTCGAGGACCTGTTCGACCGCCTCTTGCGTCCGTGACGCTCGCGCCATCGGCCCTCCTCCTGTGGATGTGCTTCGAGGGTAAGGCAGTTGGCACTCCAGCGTGGAACGAGGTCGCAACTGCGGCTTATGCGGTCACTTGGCCGGTGGACCAGGCCCACGCGGCGATCTCGACGCGGTTGCGCACGCCGAGCCGCCGCTGCACGTTCGCCAGGTGGTTCTTGACGGTGCCCGCGCTGATGAACAGCTCCGCGGCGATCTCGTCGTTCTGGAGCCCGCGCGCGACGAGCCGGACCACTTCGAGTTCGCGTTCACTCAGGGCCTCACCGGTCCTGGTGGGGGCCTGCGGCGGGATCATCTTGCGCAGCAGCTTGACCGTGATCTGCGGGCTGATGAGGGTCTCGCCGGAGACGGCGGCGCGGATCGCCTCGACGAGAAGGTTCGGGCCGGAGCGTTTGAGGAGGTAGCCGCATGCGCCTTCGCGCAGGGCGGTGTACACGTACTCGTCGAGGTCGAACGTGGTCACCACGACGACCTTCAGCGGGTCGGCGGCCTCGGGCCCGGCGAGGCGGCGGGTGAGTTCGAGGCCGTCCATCACGGGCATGCGGATGTCGGCGAGGACCACGTCGGGGCGCAGCAGCTCCGCTTGAGCGAGGGCGCTCTCGCCGTCGGCGGCCTCGGCGACCACACGCATGTCCGGCTGGGCGTCGATGACCATGCGGAAGGCGTCGCGGATGCCCTCCTGGTCGTCGGCGACGAGGACCCTGATGGTCACAGCGGCACTCCTATCTCGTTGTCCTGCAACGGCAGACACAGGGTGATCCGCCAGCCAGCAGGTTCGCGCGGCCCGGCCTCGAAGCTCCCGCCGAGGCTCTCGGCGCGCTCGGCCATACCGGCGAGACCGAGGCCGGAGGAATCGCGGGCGGCCGGCTTCGGGGAGCCTTGGCCGTCGTCCTCGATGCGCAGACGCAGCAATCCGTCTACTTCAGACAATTCGATCGACACCGTTGCGGCCGTGGGCGCATGACGGCGCACGTTCGTGAGCGCTTCGGTGACCGCACGGTGCACCACGGCACCGCTCTCACGCGACACGGGCTGCGACTGCCGCAGATCGAGCACCGCCTGCGGACCGCCGCCCGCGTTGAACCGCTCGACCAGCGCGCCGAGATCGTCGACGCCGCCGACAGGAGCGCGGGCGGCCTCCCCCGGGTCGCGCAGAAGCGCCAGCGTCCGGTCCATCGAGCCGAGCGCCCGGACTCCGGCGGTCTCGATGCGCTCCAACAGCTTCGCGATCTCAGGCCGGCCTTCGCCGAACACGAACCGGCCCGCCTGGGCTTGGGCGACGATCTCGCTGATGTCGTGCGCGACGAAGTCGTGCAGGTCGTTCGCGAGGTCGAGCCGCTGTTCGCGCCGGGCGTCGACCACGGCCCTGCGGCGGCCGTAGTCGAGCCAGCGCAAGTAGGCCGCGACCGAAGCCGCGCCGACACTCGGCAGCAGCCAGAACAGGCTGACCGCGGCGACCTGGATCGCACTGCCCTCCAGCGCGAACCGCTGCCAGACCAATGCGCTCGCGAACGCGGGCGCCACAGCCGTGACCGCCATGGGGACGCGCCCCGACCAGCGCACGACAAGATAGACGGCGAGCGCCAGCGCCGCCGACTCGACCAGCATCCAGACACCGGTAGACCCGCCGGGTTCGGGCTGGCCTCCGGGGAACGCGGCCCGGACGAGCAGGGTCGACGCCAGCGAACCGGCCGCCGCCAGCAAACCGATGCCGGGAAGGAAACGGCGCAGCACCGGCCACCAGAACGCCACAGCGGTGAGCAGCAGACCGACCGTCCCGACCCCGATGACATGGGCCGCAGGCGAAGGGCGCAGCCACAGCACGCCGTAGCCGAGGACGAGCAGGCCGACGATCGCCGCCGGTATCCGCGCGAACCTCATCGGCCGCGGCTCGCGAACACGGCCTCGACCTCCACCAGCGGCTCCCGCGCGTCCCGAGTCGCAGCGTTCGCCCGCGCCTCGGCCAGCGCGGCCCGCAGCGCAGGACCGGTCAGCCACTCGATCACCTGCGCATCCCGGCCGTCCCAGAACGCATTCGTCAGCCGGGGCACCTCGCTCCTCCAGCTGGTCGAGTACTGCAGCAGGTCCCGAAGCTCGTTCGCCGCCGCAGTCCGGCGCAGGGAGGCGGCCCATTCGTCGAGATAGGGCGTGAGATCGTCTTCGGCGTTGCCGATGGCGCACAGTACGGTATCGGCGCCCCAGTTGTCGGGATGCCCGCTCAGCACCTGCCGCCAGCTGGCCCACAGGACGCCGCGAATCGCCGCCTGTTCTTCGGCGGTCCACGTCTCCCACTCCGCGTCGCGCAGCCGTCCGGCCAGCGGTTCGAGGTCGGGCCAGTTGAACCCGTCCGTGCAGGCGATCTCGAGGATGCGCGGGAGGAAGTAGCGGAAGTCCGCGACGCTCCCGACGGTGAGCAGCACTGAGGCCGCGTACGGCCGCAGCTCGTCGGCGCTCAGGTCCCGGAGGGGAACCGGCCGCAGTACCGCAGCGGCCTCCTGCTCGGTCCAGCAGTGATCGCACCGGTCGATCGTCTCGGGGCGCGGCACCGACTCGAATGCGGCGTAGAGCCGGTCGACGGCATCAGCGAGGGACTCGGACACCCGCCGACTATAGACGCGAGTGCGCCTCCGCGCCGAGCCCGAATTCGCGATAGGCCGTTCGGCACATCAGCCCGCCCCGCACCGCGCCGAAAGGGCAATTCGGCACATGGGCGCGGGGCGCTGGCGGCCCGAGGATTGAGGCATGACAACGCAACTGGTGAAAACGCAACGGCGCCAGACGAACTGGCCCCGGTGGATCGGCTACGCGGCCGCCGCCCTCTCGCTCGCCTACGGGGCTCTCGGCCTGTTCTGGGCCCTCGGCGGCCCCGGTTTCCCGATCGGCGTAGGCGACGAGGAACTGATGGCCGAGCCCGACTTCGCGTTCAAAGTCTCGCTCCTGGCCCACGCCACTCCGGCCGTCGCGGGGCCGATCATCGCCGCGCTCGGGGCGCTCGGCGCGGCGGCGGGCGTGCTCATGGCCCGCGGCTACCGGGAAGGGGCCGCGCGGTGGCTGCTCCCGGCGTTCGCCTACACGATGGCGCTGGGCCTGTCGGTCGTCATCCAGGACTACCGGCCGCTCGTGGTCATCGCCTACACGCCGGTCCTGGCGATCGCGAAGACGTTCTTCGGCTGGCCCGAGCACGCGGGCTGGGGCGACCTCTACCACCCCGAGCGCGTCAACCTGCTGTTTCTGCTGCTGCTCGGCGTCGTCTGGGCGATGACCGCTGTCGCCTACCGCCGCAAGGCGGTCGGGGTCTGCGGCGACTGCGGTCGGACCGGGCGGGAGGGCCTGTCGCTCCTGCAGCGCTGGGGCCGTCCGGCGACGTGGACCGCGTTCGCGATCCCGTTCGTCTACGCCGTGACCCGCTGGGCGTGGGCGCTCGGCTTCAATCTCGGCATCGACCCAGAGTTCTACGCCGAGGGCCAGGAGCAGGGACTGTGGCTGGCGGGGGCCGGGTTGGCGACGCTGGGCGCGGTCGGCGCGGTGCTCACGCTCGGGTTGATGCAGCGGTGGGGCGAGGTCTTCCCGCGCTGGATGATCGGCCTGCGCGGCAAGCGTGTCCCGCCGATGCTCGCGGTCGTCCCGGCCACGCTCGTCGCGGTCCTGGTGGCCTCGGCAGGCGGCATGTACATCCGGGTCGTGCTCGCCAGAGGCGGCGTCACGGCCGCGACCTGGCCGATGGAGCTGCCGGAGACGCTGTGGGTGGTCTGGGGTGCGGCACTGTTCACCGCCGCGATGGCCTACCGCGAACGCCGCCGAGGCGCATGCGCGACCTGCAGCCGGGACGCGATCGCCAAGTAACATACGACTGTGCGAAAACTTCACATCAGTCTCACTGCCGCAACCGCGTTGACCCTCGCCGGTTGCGGCCTCGTCGACGCCGTGACCGGCAAGCAGGAGTACGGCGGCATCGCGGATACCACCCTCGTGTACTGGGAATCGGCGCCGGAGAAGGTCGACATCAGAGGCCAGCGCCTCGACGAGCCGGTGCTGGACACGATCGCGCAGGACAGCACGTTCACCGTCCTGTGCGCGCTCCACGCCGAGGGCACGGACTACTACAAGACCGAGCAGACCGTGGCCGAGGGCTGGTCCGACTACAGCTGGGAGGCATGGGTCTACGCCGACGGCGTCCGGCTCCGGTCAGGCGAGGACTACCTGGGCGCGGGCGAGGTGCCCGACGACATCAAGACCTGCCGGGACGACGAGCCGGAGACCGTGGCCGGACCGGAAGCGCCGGACGTGCACCACCGGGCGTTCGTCGTGCCCTCCGGCGATGAGGAATGGCTGTACCTGGGCGTCTCCTATGCCACGTTCAACGGGATGGGCGGCGACTTCGAGCACATCGTCATGCCCGGCCGGGCCGAGATCGACGTCCACTGTGTCAGGACCACGACCCGCGTCACCGAAGAGCCGGGCATCTACCTGGAGGAGAAAGTCCCGAACTACCTCGCGACCTACGACGGCGTCACCGGGTACGTCGATCCGCTGTGGGTCTACTTCGCCGAGGACCCCGCCGAGGTCCCCGCCTCCCTTGACTACGACGCGCAGACCGGCACCGTCTCCGATCACGGCGATGTTCCCGACCTGCAGGAGTGCCCCGACTAGGGGGCTTCGTGAGGCGCGGCGAGCTTCGCCGCGAGCCGTGTCTCCATCTGCGCCATGGTGTTCGCGTAGGCCGCCGCGAGGTCGACGCCGTAGCGGTCGGCGAGCATCAGCACCGACCACAGGCAGTCGGCGAGCTCGTGTTCGAGCGCCTCGCGCCCGCCGGGGTAGGTGCGGACGTTCTCGGCGACCTGCACCTGCCGCACCAGGTCCCCCACGTCGCCGACGAACCCGAGCGCGATGTCCAGGCCCGTCCAGGCTTTCTGGCCGTTCGCCTCGTTGAGTTCGTCGAACAGGTCCGACAGGCGGTTCGCCTTCGCAGTGGCCTCAGTGATGTCCATGCGACCCATTCTGCCAATGCGTTTGGGCACCAACGGATTAGTATCGGGGCCTTTGGTGCGCAGACGGAGGTTGACATGGCACATCCCCCGGTGTACGAGGGCCCGCCGCCGTTCACGCCTCGGCCTGCGGCGGTCGCCGCCGTCGTGTGGATCCAGTGCGTCACCGCCGTCGTGCTGGTCGTGAGCGCCGTCGGCTTCCTCGTGGTGAAGGGGACGGTGCGGGGCGAGGCGGAGCGGCTCATGCACCACGACATCACTGGCGATTTCGAGATCGCCTCGGGTGAGATCGCCTGGGCCATCGAGGGTTCGTTCACTCAGGCGGCGGTGTTCCATGTCGTGCTCGCGGCGGTCTTCGCGGTGCTCGCCGCGCTCAACGCCCAGGGCGCGGGGGCGGCTCGGGTCCTCACGTTCGT
Organism: Glycomyces sp. NPDC048151; assembly: GCF_043202775.1. Classification (NCBI taxonomy): domain Bacteria; kingdom Bacillati; phylum Actinomycetota; class Actinomycetes; order Glycomycetales; family Glycomycetaceae; genus Glycomyces; species Glycomyces sp. NPDC048151. The sequence goes on from NZ_JBIDBB010000014.1 coordinate 56,585, forward strand.
CATGTCCGGAGTCGTGCTCGGCTGCTGCCTGCCGGTCGGCGTGTTCACCCGGACGAACGACGACTTCTTCGCCCACCGCTCGCTCCTCCCCCAGGACAGCGGCGGGGCCGAATACAGCAACGAGGCGAACGAGTGGATCACGGCGGCCACGCCGCAGTGGGTGACCGCGTTGGACTGGATCTCGGTCCTGCTCATGGCGGGCGGCGCCCTCGCGTTCCTCTCGCTCCTCAACGTCCCGGCCGCCAAGCGCTACTTCCGCGATCAGCGGACCGGCTGACCCGGGTGGTCAGTGGCCTCCGAGCTCGACCAGGATCACCCCGGCGCCGACGAGGGCGATGCCGATGGCCATGAGCTTCGAGAGCGGCTCCTTGAACAGGACGCGGCTGCCGATCGCCGTCAGGGCGACGCCCGCGGCGACCCAGATGCCGTAGGCGACGCCGATGCCCAGGCCGCGGTCGAGCGCGAACGTCAGGCTCGTGAACGCCAGCACGTATCCGACGCCCACCACCGCGTACCAGCGGCGCCTGCCGTCGGAGGCCGCCTTCAGCGACAGGCTCGCCGCGACCTCCGAGAGGATCGCTCCGATCAGGAACACCCAGGCCATCACGCCGCCTCCGCCTTCGCGCGGGCGGCCGCCCGCTCCGCGCCGATCTCGATCGTGAACACCCCGGCGATGATCAGCGCGATCCCGGCGCCCATGACCGCTGTGAGCGGCTCGCCGTACAGGACCGCGCCGAAGACGGCCGTGAGCACGACACCCATTGCGCCCCAGACGCCGTAGGCCACCCCGAGCGGCATACCCGACTTGAGGACCAGGCTCAGGAACGTGAACGCCGAGAGGAACCCGGCGACCACCAGGACGTACAGCCAGGGGTGCGCGATCGCCGCTTTCAGCGACAGCGAAGCCGTCACCTCGCTGGCGATCGCCCCGGCCAGGAGCAGCCACTTCCTCATCGCGCTCCCTCCAGCATGGACTGCGCCAGGTCCCGCAGGCCGGCCCGGGTCTCCTCGTCCGGCGGGTGGTTGCGCATCGCCTCGGCGAACCACAGGCCGTCGGCCATGAGCCGCACGGCCGTCAGCCGCACCCGCTCCGCGGCCGGAAGGTCCGCGGGCAGCGCCAGCCACGACTCCATCCGCTCGACCCAGTGGGCCGTCAACCGCTCGCACAGGCGCGGGTCGGCGAACATCACCAGGTCGCCCAGGTCCGGTTCGTCGACGAGCGTCCACTCCAGATACGCGCGCATGCGCGCCGTCGGAGTGGCCGCCTCGACCGGGCCTGCGAGGAACCCCGTGAGCCGCTCCTCCCAGCCGTCGACCACGCGGTCGACCAGCGCCAGCATGAGCGCTTCCTTCGTCGGGAAGTGGTACATGAGGCCGGGCTTGGTCAGCCCGGCGCGTTTGGCGGCCGTCTCCAGGGAGACCGACCCGCCTTCCTTGAGCAGCGCGAGCGCGCCGTCCAGGATCTGCTCTCTCGAACCCATGACGCCACTTTACCTTCCGGAAGGTTGGTGTGCCGACCGGGCGCCTGCGACTGGCCGAGATCGGCTGGCCCCTAAAGGTTCGCGAGTTCGGCGAGGCGGCGGTGGGAGTCGAAGAGGGCCTTGCGGTCGTAGGACGAGGTGCCGACGAGGAGTTCGTCCGCTCCCGTGGCCTCGACCAGCTCGGTCAGGCGCGGAGCGACCTCGTCGGCGGTGCCGTAGACCGCGCCCGCCAGCGCCTGTTCGAGGTACTTGGACTCGCGGCTCGTCTTCGCGGCCGCCCTGATCGCGGCGGGAGGCAGCAGCGGACGGAACTCGCCTCTGGTGCGGGACAAGGCAGTCGACCAGTGTTCGGGCAGGAGCAGGTCTTCGGCGGCCTCGCGGGTCTCGGCGACCGCGACGGTCTGCGCCACGACGACGTACGGCTCCGACCGCCACGCCGAGGGCCGGAAGTCGCGCCGGTAGTCGTCGATCTTGGCGCGTGTCGCCGTGAGCCCCTTGGACGGGGCGATCACGAGGCCGACCCCGTGCCGGGCGGCGTACTCGCCGCCAGAGCCCACCGCCAGGACGAACGGTTCAGGGCGCAGCCCTTCGCCGGGGCGGGCGTGGACGCCCGGGTGGGAGGTCTGCTCGCCGGTGAAGTAGCCGAGGAGCTCGGTCAGGAGCGCGTCGAAGTCGTCAGCCTCGTCGAGGTCGTGGCCGAGCGCCGCGCGGACGGCCGGGACGAACCCGAGAGTCCGCCCCAGGCCCATGTCGATGCGGCCTTCGAACAGGGACTCGAGGACCCCGAACTGCTCGGCGACCACCAGCGGCCGGTGGTTGGGCAGCATCACGCCGCCCGTGCCGACCCGGATCCGGGAGGTCGCCGCCGCCACCGCGGCCGCCAGCACCGTGGGGGCCGAACCGGCGATGCCGGGCACGCTGTGGTGCTCGGCCACCCAGCAGCGGTGGAATCCCAGGTCCTCGGCCTGCTTGGCGTTGGCGACGACGTCGCGCAGGGTCTCGGCGGGCGTCTCGCCCTCGGCGATGACGGCGCGGTCGAGCAGCGAGAGCCGAAGGGGCTGCGGAGTCCTCATATGCCGCGCAACGCCCGCGCGGCCGCGAATGTTTCACGGACCGCCCCGATCGTGCCCGGCTTCACCGGCCCGGGTCGAGGCCGAGGTCCCTCCGCGGGTTGCCGACCATGGTCGCGGGGTCGACGATGCGGTCGAAGTCGGCGGCGCTCACGCCCAGCGCCAGCGCGGCCTCGCGGAGCGTCGAGCCCTCCTCGTCGGCCTTGTGGGCGATCTCGGTCGCCTTGTCGTAGCCGATGTGCGGGCTCAGCGCGGTGACGAGCATGAGCGATCGGTCCACGTGCTCGCCGATCCTGGCCCGGTCGAGCTGCGTCCCTTCGACACTGAAGTCCTTGAGCTTCTCGGCGGCGTCGCCGAGGATGCGGGCCGAGTGGAGGACGTTTGCGATCACCACGGGCCGCATCGTGTTCAGCTCGAAGTGGCCCTGCGCCCCGGCGGCGGCCACGATCGAGTCCTCGCCGATCACCTGGAGGCACACCATGAGCGTGGCCTCCTGCTGGGTCGGGTTGACCTTCCCCGGCATGATCGAGGAGCCCGGCTCGTTCGCGGGCAGCCGCAGCTCCGCGAGGCCCGCGCGCGGGCCCGAGGCGAGCCAGCGCATGTCGTTGGCCACCTTCATGAGTGCGACCGCGACACCGCGCAGGCCCGCGCTCACCGCGACCATCCCGTCCAGGGACGCCTGCGCCGCGAACTTGTTCGGGGCCGTCACCAGCGGCAGCCCGGTGAGTTCGGCGAGCTTCGCGGCGATCGCCTCGCCGAAGCCGTCCGGGGCGTTGATGCCCGTGCCGACCGCCGTGCCGCCGGCCGCGAGGCCGCAGATGCTCGACAGCGAGTCCTCAAGGCGCACACGGGCATCGCGCAGCTGCGCGGCCCACCCGGACCATTCCTGGCCCACGGTGAGCGGCGTGGCGTCCTGCAGGTGGGTGCGGCCGATCTTCACAACGTCGACCCACTGCTCGGCCTTGAACCGGATCGCGGCCGTCAGGGCGTCGAGCTGCGGGAGCGTCCGGTCGCGCAGCGCCAGCAGCGTCGCCAGGTGCATGGCCGTGGGGAAGCTGTCGTTCGAGGACTGGCTCAGGTTGACGTGGTCGTTCGGGTGGACCGGGGACTTCGTGCCGAGCTCGCCGCCGAGGAGCTGGTTGGCGCGGTTGGCGATGACCTCGTTGACGTTCATGTTCGTCTGGGTGCCCGACCCGGTCTGCCACACCGACAGCGGGAACTCCGCGTCCAGGTCCCCCGAGACGACCTCGCCCGCCGCGATCACGATCGCCTCGGCCAGCAGCGGATCGAGGAGCCCGTTCGCGGCGTTCACGAGCGCCGCGGCCTCCTTCACCCGCCCGAACGCCCGGTACACGGCCGTGGGCATCCGGTCCTCGCCGATCGCGAAGTGGTGCAGGGAGCGCTGGGTCTGCGCTCCCCAGTAGTGCTCGGCCGGGACCTCGACCCGCCCCATCGAGTCGCTCTCCGACCGCGTTCCGGTCGCGCCGGTGCCCACCGGCAGGGTGCGGATCCGGTACTGCTCGTTCACCATCGATACGGCCTCCTCGTCTCGCCCCAGGATTCCACGATTCCGGCGCTGCCGCTAAGACTCCGGGTTCGGTGGACGCCGCGCGGTCGGCGGACCATGCTTGGCGGGAGACCCGAGGAGGCATCGTGGACGTGACCGACGCGCCGGACCGCGGCCGCTACGAGGTGCACCAGGACGGGAGGCTGCTCGGCTTCGCGGACTACGTGCGCCGCGAAGGGGTGATCACCTTCACGCACACCGAGGTGCTCCCCGAGGCGGCGGGCACGGGTGCGGCCGCCGCGCTGGCGCGGGCCTCGCTCGACGACGCGAGGGCGCGCGGCGAGCGCGTGCGGCCGCTGTGCCCGTACTACGCGCGCTTCGTCGAGCGGCACCCCGAGTACCAGGACCTGGTCGTCGGGGACCGCGCACTGAAGCACCCCTAGTCGGCGTGCGGGAGGCGCTTCGCGGGGATCACGCCGAGCCGCCCGGCCTGGTAGTCCTCGAAGGCCTGCACGAGTTCGGCTTTGGTGTTCATGACGAACGGGCCGTAGTGCGCGACGGGTTCGCGGATCGGCCGCCCGCCCATGACGTAGAGGTCGAGTTTCGGTGTGCGCGAGTCCTGTCGCGGCGAGGCGGCCACGCGGATGGCGTCGCCGGGCCCGAACACGGCGGTCTGTCCCATCTGGAACGGGCGCCGGTCGGTGCCGACGGTTCCGGCTCCGGCGAGGGCGTAGACGATCGCGTTGTACTCCGGGTGCCACGGCAGGTCCACTTGCGCGCCGGGCTCGACAGTGATGTGCGCCAAGGTGATCGGCGTGTAGGTGGAGCCGGGTCCGGCGTGCCCGGCGATGTCTCCGGCGATGATGCGGATCAGGGAGCCGCCGTCGGGCGTGGTGACGAGCGCGGCCTGGCCGCCGCGGATGTCCTGGTAGCGCGGGGCGACGAACTTCTGGGCGCGCGGCAGGTTGACCCACAGCTGGGTGGCGTGGACGACGCCGCCGCTCATGACGAAGCTCTCGGGCGGCATCTCGTTGTGGAGGATCCCGGCCCCGGCGGTCATCCACTGGGTGTCGCCGTCGGTGATGCGCCCGCCGCCGCCGTTGGAGTCCTCGTGCTCGATGACGCCGTCCATGACGTAGCTGACGGTCTCGAAGCCGCGGTGCGGGTGCCAGGGCGCGCCGGTGGGCTCGCCGGGGGCGAGGTCGACTTCGCCCATGTGGTCGAAGTGGACGAACGGGTCGAGCTCGTGCATCGGGACGCCCGCGAAGCCGCGGCGGACCTGGAAGCCCTCGCCTTCCATGCCGAGCGGCGCGGTGACGAGCCGCTTGACCTCGCGGAAGCGGGTCTGGGCGGGGTCGGGCAGCGGCAGGCGGGGCAGGACGAGGACGTCTTCGACGGTGACGGCGGGCATGGCGATGCCTCTGCTTTCCTTCACGGCGCACCGGCCGCGGTGGACCCGCGCCCGTACATGATGCGTCATGTTCTTCTGTTCGAACTGTAGCGCTGGATAGATGATGTGTCAAGAACCGGGTAGGATGGGGTCATCATGAACGACGAAACCCAGTGGCTGAGCCCGCGAGAGCAGCGTTCCTGGCGTGCCTTCATCCGCATGAACCAGAAGCTCACCGCCCGCCTCGGCAGCGAGCTCCAGGCGAACGCGAAGCTCTCCGGCCCCGACTTCGCGATCCTCGTGGCCCTCACCGACGAGCCCTCCGGCCGCCTGCGCTTCCAGGAGCTCGCCAAGGCCATCGAGTTCGAGCAGAGCCGCCTGTCGCACCAGATCGGCCGCATGAACAAGCGCGGCCTCGTCGCCCGCGAGGAGTGCGCCGAGGACGGCCGCGGCGCGTTCGTCACCGTCACCGCCCAAGGCCGCGCGACTATCGAAGCGGCCGCCCCCAAGCACGTGGCCGCCGTCCGCCGACTCGTCCTCGACGCGGTCTCCCCCGAGGAGTTCGAGGCATTCGGCGACATCGCCGAACGCATCATCAAGCACCTGGACGAGACCGCGCCGTAGCCCGCTATGCGGCCGCGAGCTGGAACTTCACTCCGGTCAGCTCCTCAGAGAGGGTCCACAGGCGGTTCGCCGTGCCCTGGTCCTTCGCCTCGGGGATGGTGTCGACGACGACCGGCGGGCCCTTGCGCTCGTTCTTGCCCTTCGGGCCGTAGTACTCGCCGCCCTGTGCCTTCGGGTCGGTCGCCGCGCGCAGCTGCGGCAGCGCGCCGTCGGCCTGCGACTGCGTCACGAACGGCATGACGAGGCTCCCGACCACCCGGATCGGGAGGTTGGTCCCGTTCGCCATGAGCCGGGTCGCGGAGAACCCCGGGTGCGCGATCAGGCTGCGGACCGGGCTCCCGGCCGCGCGCAGCCGCCGGTCGAGCTCGAGGCCGAACACGGCGTTGGCGAACTTCGACTGGCTGTAGTAGCCGACCGCGCTGTACCGCTGTGCGCCGGTGAGGTCGTCGAAGTGAATCTTGCCGTGCCGGTGCGCGAGCGAGGAGACCGTGACCACGCGCGGGTCGCGGCCCGCTTCGAGCAGGCCCAGGAGCCGCCCGGTAAGCGCGAAGTGGCCGAGGTGGTTGGTCGCGAACTGGCGCTCGTGGCCCTGCGGGCTCAGCGAACGCGGCGGGGCCATCACTCCCGCGTTGTTGACGAGGACGTCGAGGCGGCCGAGGTCGGCCGTCAGGCGGTCGGCGAACGCGGCCACCGAGTCGAGGTCTTCGAGGTCGAGCGTGCGGACTTCCAGGTTCGCGCGCGGATGGTCGGCGCGGATGTCCTCGACCGCCTTGCGGCCCTTCTCCTCCGAACGCGAGGTCATGATCACGCGCGCGCCGCGCCCGGCCAGCGCGCGGGCGGTCTCGATGCCGAGGCCGCTGTTGGCTCCGGTGACGACGACGGTGCGGCCGGTCTGGTCGGGAATGTCGGCGACGGTCCACTGCCTGCTGCTCATCGGGTGTCTCCTTCGGTTTCGCGCGGGCCTGGCGTCCCGTCCGCGAGGTAAGCTGAACTTGGGTTCATCTTCATCATGAACCATGATTCAGGTTATTGCAAGCTTCACGGCGCGCGTCGCGCCGCGCGATGCCATACGATGCGGTCCGAACGAGAGGAGACGGGATGAGCGCGGAACGCCCCCTGCGCGCCGACGCCGCGCGCAACCGTTCCAAGATCCTGGAGGCCGCCGACCGGCAGATCATCATCCACGGCCCCGAGGTCCGCATGGAGGTCATCGCCGAGGAGGCCGGGGTCGCGGTCGGCACGCTCTACCGGCACTTCCCCACCAAGGACGCCCTGGTCGCGGCCGTGGTCGAGGAGCACGTCGAGTGGATCATGAACGAGGTCGAGGCCGCGGCCGACCGCATGGAGGCCGGAGCGGACCCCCTCGACGAGTTCCGGCGTTTCCTCCTCGCCACCGTCGAGCTCGCCGCGAGCGACAAGGCCGCCAAGGCCGCCGCGCGGGCGCTCGGCGCGCAGCTCGACATCGAGCGGCCGATCGCGCGCGGCACCGCCGCCATCGAACGGATCATCAAGGTGGGCAAGGACAACGGGTGCTTCCGGCCCGATCTGGCCGTGGAGGACTTCCACCTCCTCTTCGCGACCGTCCCGGTGGACCAGCCGCCCAAGGCCCGCGAACGGTTCCTTGAGCTCATCCTCAACGGCGTCGTCGCCGTGCCCGCTGCGAAGCCGAACGCCGCCGATTGACTGAGGTCGACTACCTCGACGCCGAGATATATTCTTTCACTGACTCGTATGGCGCGGTTCAGGACTGGTGCGCCTGCCGCGCGCTAGAGTGACCGCGTGAGCAATCTTGAGGTCCGTCCCGAAGTGGAGCCCTGCCGGACCTCGGACCCCGCCGGGCCCGAGGCGACCCTGCTCCAGGCCCGCGAAGTGCCGCTCGGCGGCGTCCGCCACATGCACGTGAGCCGCACCCTGCCGCAGCGCGAGATCCCCACGGTGGGCGCGTGGTGCTTCATCGACCAGTTCGGGCCCGAGCGCACCGACATGCGGGTCCTCCCCCACCCGCACTCGGGGCTCCAGACGGTGACCTGGCCGGTCAGGGGCGACATCAACCACCGCGACAGCCTCGGCTCCGACGTGATCCTGCGGCCGGGCCAGCTCAACCTCATGACCAGCGGCCCCGGCATCGCCCACTCCGAGTTCTCCGTCGGCGAGCGCCCGCTCATCGAGGGCCTGCAGCTGTGGGTCGCGCTTCCCGACGGCGGCAACGGCATCACGCCGGGCTTCGAGCAGCACGCCGCGCTGCCTCGCTTCGACCTCGAAGGCGCGCACGGCATCGTGGCGCTCGGCGACCTCGCCGGGGCCGCCTCGCCTGCGACCGTGTTCACGCCGATCGTGGGCGCGCAGATCACGGTCGAGCCCGGCGCGGCCCCGGTCCTCCCGCTCCGGCCGGACTTCGAGCACGCGGTCCTCGTCATCTCCGGCACGCTCCGGGTCGACGGGACGCCGCTGGCCCTGGGCCCGCTGCTCTACCTCGGCACGGGCCGCGAGTCCCTGCCGCTCGCCTCCGACGAGGGCGCGACGGTGTTCCTCCTCGGCGGCGAGCCGTTCATGGAGGAGCTGGTCATGTGGTGGAACTTCGTCGGACGCTCCCATGAGGACATCGTCGCCGCCCGGACCGCCTGGGAGGACCCGGACCAGACCCGCTTCGGCCGCGTCGAAGGCCACGACGGCGCCCGTATCCCCGCGCCCCCGCTCCCAGGAGGCAGGCTCCGCCCCCGAGGCCGCCGCTAGCGCCGAGGTTCAGGTCAGCCAGGCGTAGAGCACGTTGACGAGTATGCCCAGCGGGATCGACATGAACAGGCCGATCGACCACGCCCACCGGTCGCGGATGGAACGACGGCGGTCCTTGGCTTCGTCCGCTCGTGTCATGATGGCCCGCAGCGCCTCGGCGTGCTCCTTCTTGATCGCCAGGAGCCGTTCGTGTTCCTCCGCCTCGGTTCGCAGTATGTCGAGCGCTCCGCGCTGCTTGTCCACCTCGGTCTTGAGGTCGGCCATGAGGGCGTCGAGCGAGGCCGATGCGGCGTCGATCTCCGCTAGGCGGCGCTTGACCCGTTCGCCGACGGGCCGCCGCTCGTCTAGTCGGATGTCGCGGCGCTCTTTGATGCGCCTGCGCAGCCAAAGGAAGACGACCCCGATCGCAAGCGCGGCCAGTGCTCCGCCGAGAGCCCACACGGGGTCGCCGAGCACGATGTCGCCGTCGCCGACCGTGCCCGCACCGGATGAGACTGTCGCTCAGCGCACCGACAATCGACATCCACGTTTGCACGCGAGTTGAGGACTCGGGGCGGTTCGATGAGCCGGGTGGGAGGGACACGGGGTACTTGCATCGATTAAACGGCACGACCACGAGCGACGTGTGCCCCGACGGAGAGCTTGTCCTCAGAGGAGAATCTGGACGAACTCGACTGCGAGCCAGGCGGCGAACACGAGCAGGATCAGGCCGGAGACGCGGTCGAACCAGACGCGGCGCTCCTTGGTCATGAAGCGGCGCAAGGCATGTGCCGCGCCCGCCAGCAGGAGGAACCAGGCCCACGAGGCGCTCACCGCGCCGATCGCGAAGGGCAGGCGGGTGCCGACGGCTTGGGCCGTGATGGCCGCGCCGAGGACGCCCACGGTGTCGAGGATGGCGTGCGGGTTGAGGAGTGAGACGGCCATGGTGCGGCGCAGGACCTGGCCCCTCGACCAGACGCCGGTCTCGTCGTCAAGGTCGGCGGGCTTGGCGCGCAAGGACTTCACGCCCAGGTAGGTGAGGAACAGCGCGCCCGCGGCGAGCATCGCGGGCCGCAGGCCCGGCACCGAGTTGAGGAGCGCGGAGGTCCCGGCCGCGCCCAGGATGATCAGGATCGAGTCGCACACCGCCGCACCGACTACCGCCCACAATGCACGGGGCATGCCGAGCGAGACCCCCTGCCCGAACACGAACACGTTCTGCGCCCCGATCGGCACGATGAGGGCGAGTCCGAGGGCGAGCCCGGTGAAGAAGGCGGCAGTCACCGCGCCATGGTAGCCGCGGCCGGACCGAACCGGTGATTTCGAGAGGGCTCGTGAATGAGGACTGTTTCTGTCCTGGTTCCCAGTGAGGATGGTGCCTGTCGAACGACATGCGAAGGGAAACGACATGACTGCGATACCGCCCGCACCGGCCGGGTCGAACACCGTGAATCCGTTCATCGTGGCCGAGGGCGCCGCCGACCTCATCGATTTCATCGTCGAGGTCTTCGGGGCCGAGGACGTGCCCGAGGCGCGGACGCTCGACGAGGAGGGGCAGATCCTCCACTCCGAGCTGCGCATCGGCGACTCGACGCTAACGGTCTGCGACCGAAAGGCCGATTGGCCGTTCACGCCCGCGCTGACCCGGGTCTACGTCCACGATGTCGACGCGGTCCTCGCCCGCGCCGAGAAGCTCGGCGGCCGGATCGTCACCCGACCGACCGACTTCTTCGGCGACACCCTCGCCCGGTTCCAGGACCCTAGTTCGAACCTGTGGTGGGTGTACCTGCACGACCCGGACGCCGCACAGGACTGGTCCGGCGACGGCGGCACCGCGGAGGGAGCCGGAGACTGGCAGGCGGGTGCCCAGGCGGAATCCGGAGCCGAGGCCTGGCAGGCGCACGCCGGTACGGACTCCGAAGTGGACGAAGGCGGTGCGGACTGGGCGGCCGCGGGAGCGGACGCCGACTGGCACGCCTTCAGCACTCCCGAGCTCGAGTACATCAACGCGACGCTGCACGAGGGCATGCGCGGCCTGCGCGACCCCCGAGCGGCGGGTTAGGGCTGGTCCTCACTCCGCCTGCGTACCGGAAAACGCAGGTGGAGCACCCGGCTGCCCCGGACCACGTCCTCCGGGTCCTCCAGGAGGTGCTGGGCATCGACCGACCCGAAGAAACGCTTGCCGGAACCGAACACGACCGGCGCGACGTCCATCCGCACCTCGTCCACCAGCCCGGCGGCGAGCACCTGGCCGCCGACGTCACCGGCGGCGACCTCGACGATCCGGTCCCCCGCGAGCTCCTGGGCCTTGGCCACGGCCGCCTCGATGCCGTCGACGAAATGGAACGGCGCGTCGGGGAACCATCCCTCGGGCCTGCCCCGGTGGGTCACGACGACGACGCTCTCGACACCGGCCGGCGGGGTCCCGTCCCAGCCGTTCGTCATGTCGAAGACGCGGCGCCCGGCGATCGTCGTCCCGATCCCGTCCCAGTACGCCCGGGTGTAGTCGTAGGACGCCCGCGACACCTTCAGGAAGCCGCTCCCGTCCAGCGGCACTTCGCCGCCGACCAGCCAGTCGAACAGCGGGCCGGGCTGGTCGTCCTCGTCTGCGATGAACCCGTCCACCGACACCGTGGCGTACATGACCACCTTGCCCATCGGAACCCTCCTAGGTCTCGGGATCCCCTCAGGCTAACGCCTCGCGAGCCGCCCGGCCCGCAAGAAGTCGATCAGTCGGCGGAGGCCCGACGTGTCGCCGGACGGCCGTCGCCGGGCGGACGCTCCAAGGCTTCGAGCATGCCGCGCAACAAGACCCGCAGCTCGGCCCGGTCCGACTCGGCGAGTTCCACCCGGTACGCGGTGCCCGCCGGAATCCACGACAACCCGTACGCGATATCGCGGGCGCTCGCGCCGCCGACCGGCCAGCGCGTGCGATTAGGCCCGTCGGGGGCCGCGCCGTGGGCCCATTCGCCGAACGCGGCCTTGAACGCGTTGAAGGGCAGGTCGACGACGGCGGTCGCGGTCTCGGTGCTCGGCCCCCAGGTGCGGGTGACGGCGATGAGGTCGTCGATGCGCTCGGGCGTGAGGGGGCGCGGGTTGAACCTGACCCGCAGCGATTCCATGGCGGTGAGCCGGTCGGCGCGGAAGGTGCGCCAGTCGGCGCGGTCGAGGTCCCAGCAGACGAGGTACCAGTCGGTGCCGTCTGGGACGAGCGCGTACGGCTCGACTCGGCGGGACTCGTTGCGGCCCTTGGGCGGCCGGTAGGTGAGGCGGACGCGTTCACGGTCCCGGCAGGCGAGCGCGAGGTCGGTGAGCACTTTGGACGAGAGGTCGCCGCCCTTGCCGCCGTGGTCGGGTGCGAGGGCTTTGACCTGTCGGCGCAGGCGCTGCGGCAGGACCTGTTCGAGTTTCGCGAGGGCCGACAGCGCTGATTCGGCGCCTCGGCGCAGGCGTCCGGTCGCGGCCATGCGCAGGCCGAGGGCGATCGTCACGGCCTCTTCATCGGTGAGCAGGAGCGGGGGCAGCGCCGCGCTCGCTTCGAGCCGGTACCCGCCGTAGACGCCGGGGACGGAGTCGACGCGGTAGCCGAGCCCCCGGAGGCGTTCGACGTCGCGGCGGACGGTCCTCACTGTCACGCCCATCCGCTCGGCGAGTTCGGAGGCGGGCCAGTGCCGGTGGGACTGCAGGAGGCTGAGCAGGGTCAGGGCCCGCCCGGTCGCATCGCTCATGCGGCTCGCCCGGCGGCGGTGCGGGCGACTTGTTCGCCCTGGTCTTCGCAGTCGGCCCGCAGTGTCTCGCGGCAGGTGCGGTGACGGTCCGGGTGCGACTTGATGTCGGTCATGTCCGCGATCGTGCCATCCGGGTGCGACGCCCGCGCTCATCTGCCGAAGGTTCGGTTGAGGGGTGAGGTCGGCGCGGCCGGGCGTTGCGCTGCCTGGCCGCGCCGACCGGGTGGGTGTGGTGGTGGTCGTGTTCGGGTTTTCGGGTGGCCGTGTCCGACCGTGCGCTCCTGTGCAGGCGATGGTGTCGGCCGGGCCTGCGGCGAAGGTCTAGTGGCGGTCGTTCGCGCAGCAGTCGTCGGGTTCGGCGTGAGTCGCCTTGGGGGCCTTCATGATCGTCAGCATCTTCGGGGCCCCTTCCCCGGCTGGGCTGCAGCAGCCGTCCTTGCAGTCGTCGTTTTCGGCGGTTTCATCGGTCACGGTCAGGCCGACCGGGGCGCAGCAGTTGTCGCCCTTCCACGCTTCGCGGCCTTCTTTGACGGCGAGGGCGGCGATGGCCATGGCCGCGAACGGGTCCGCCCACCACCAGCCGAAGGCGCTGTTGACGACGAGGCCGACCAGGAGCACCGCAGAGAGGTAGGTGCAGAGCATGGTCTGTTTGGAGTCGGCGACGGCCGAGGCCGATCCGAGTTCGCGCCCGGCCCGGCGCTGGGCGTACGACAGGCCCGGCATGACCGCGAGCGAGACGGCGGCGAGGACGATGCCGACCGTGGAGTGGTCGGCCGCCTCCGCACCGATCAGGGCGCGGATCGACTCGACGGTGACGTAGGCGGCGAGCGCGAAGAACGCGATCGCGATGAGTTTCAACGCGACCTTCTCGCGGGCTTCGCGCTGCTCGTGCGTGGCAGCGGAGAACTGCCAGGCGACGGCAGCAGCGGAGGCGACCTCGACGATCGAATCGAGGCCGAAGCCGATCAAGGCCGTCGAGGAGGCGATGGTGCCCGCGCTGATGGCGACGACCGCTTCGATCACGTTGTAGGTGATCGTGGCGGCGACCAGGAGCCGGACGATCCGGGTGAGGCGGTCTCGCCGCTCCGGGGTGAGGACGGGCGGTGCGGTGTGGGTGTGGGCTGCGGCCATCAGCAGCAGCTCTCTTCTGCGGTGGCGTCGCAGGCCGCCGGGTCGACGGTGAGGGCGATGTTCAGGAGGTCGCCGAGGGCGTGGGCGAGGCCGGGGTCGGCCAGTTCGTAGCGGGTGCGGCGGCCTTCGGGGACGGCCACGACCAGGCCGCAGCCACGAAGACATGCGAGGTGGTTGGACAGGCGTTGCCGCGAGACGCCGAGCAGGTCGGCCAGGTCGGCCGGGTAGCCGGGGGCTTCGCGTAGCGCCAGGAGGAGGCGGGAGCGGATGGGGTCGGACAGGGCATGGCCGAAGCGGGCCAGGACCTGTCCGTAGGTCAGGGTCTCCATGACGCGAACAGTACACGGAATCGTGTATTCACGCAATGGTGTACTCATCGCCTCCGGCCGCACCCGGGCAGAACACTGCCCGGACCGGCACAGAGCCGGTCCGGGCTTTCTTGTTTGATCGCCGCTCGCTTCCGCTGAGGGGCGGGTGCGGTCAGCCGATATCGGGGGCGGCGATGAGCGCGCGGGCGAGTTTGAGGATCCACTCGCACCACTCGTCGTTGTTCCACGCGCCGTTCCAGATCGGTTTGTCCTCTGGGTCGTCGGTGAACCGGGAGCATTCGCGAGCGCCCGCGCCGTCGTCGACGTCGATCAGGTAGACGGTCGGGCCGTTCGGGTAGCGGCCCCGGTCAGGCGGGATCTCGTAGACGCTGAAGACGGCTGGGCCCCTTCGGAAGCCGCCGAGGTGGCCGTGGATGCCGGGTTCGCCGTCGGAGCGGAGGTTGTACGGGCCCTCCTCGGATGCGGACATCGTCTTAGCCACGGCAGAACCGGATCGACGCCGGGTTCTCGGGGATCAGCGACCGGCCCCGGTAGAACACCCGGAACGCCGACTCCTCGACCCAGATCTTCCAGTTGGGCTTGAAGGACCGCCAGAACGGCCCCCAAGTCGCTTTCAGGTCCCCGGAGTTGAGGCCGGAGACGATCAGGACGATGTCTTCGCCCGCCCCGGTCAGAACTTGGAAGGAGTCGGGCGCATCGGCGCACGATGCTCGGACCCGGTAGGTCCGATAGTCATCGCTGAACGAGCCACGATCGAGCTCGCCCTGTTCAGTTGCGCCGGTCCGGCTTTCATGGTGCATCGCCACCACTTGCCTCCTTTGGATGGTCGTTTCGCCTTCACTGAATTTAATCGGTAAAACCGCAGGTCACAAGAAGAGACTTGTCGACCGCGCGCCAGACGCCGAGCTGAACCACCCTGAGAAAATAGGCCGAGAAACTCGGCGTTGCCCACTCCCCCAACGACACTCCGGGGCTTCCAGAATCAGTCGGCCTATGCGATAGTGGATGGCCAAATCAAGAGCAGGCACAAATCTGGGGGGCAGGTATGGTGATCGAGGACTCCGCATGGTGGTTCCTCAAGACCATGGGCAGGACGCACCGGCTCAAGACGGGGAAGACCCAAAAAGAGGTCGGCGACGCCATGGAGCGCTCGGAGGACACGATCCGCGCCTGGGAACTCGGCCGGACCGACATCCCATCGCTGCTAGCCGCGCTCTACGCCAAAGCATGCGGCATGGACGACGAAAGCGCCCGGTACATGAAGATGGTCGCCACAGCGCGCAAGAAGGGCGAGCCGATCGAGGCGGACGCGCGATACAACGCCATGTTCATCGCCCTGGCTGAGGGCACTTGCGGCTTCATCTTCAAATTCGATGCACTCATCATCCCGGGCCCTCTGCAGACCAAGGGCTTTCACTTCGGCGTGATGCCACTGGTGGAACCGACTGCCTCAAAGGATCGACTCGCCAAAGGCTGGGCGTTCAAGGAGGAGCGAGCAGAATCCCTCGCAGATCGCGGCGACAAGCCGACGATCATGTTCCTCATCGGAGAAGCCGGGCTTCTTCAGCTCCGCAAGATCTCGGAAGACCTGTACCAAGACCAGATGGCCCATCTACGCAAATGGGCGCGGAAGCCGGGGGTATCGATCCGCATCTTCAGCGCGCCCGTGTACGCGCGATACGGAAACTTCAGCATCTACAAGCCCGGTAACAGCGAACTCGCCTGCCCTCCGTTCGTCTATACCGAGAGCATCGACTCCAGCTGGTGCATCGATGACCAATCGCGCATCGCGAGCTACGATGACCTCCGCAAGAAGCTGTGGAAAATGGCGACTCGGATCGAGGTCTATCACGATGACGACAGGCGTGACCGTTTGGCGTAAGAGCACCCGCAGCGGGGCAGGCAACGACTCCGACTGCGTCGAGATTCGCAGGACCTGGCGCAAGAGCACCCGCAGCGGTGGCGGTAACAACTCAAGCTGCGTCGAGGTCGCCGTCTGCTCAGGCGATGACGGCTTCCACCTGCGGGACTCGAAGCTCGACACCGACTCCCCGGTGTTCGACCTGTCCCCCAAGGACTTCAGTGCCCTGATGAACGCGGCAGGCTGACAGCACAGACATCCAAGCCAAGGGCCGGAAACCGCGCAGCGGTTTCCGGCCCTTCGGCGTCGAGACAGCTCGTGCACTTCGCCCGTAGGAGGGGTGGGCTCTTGCCAGGGTTGGGCAGATGCGAGCGTTTTGCCTGGTAGATCGGCCTATAATAAAGGGTTCGCGCCGCTCGACATCGCTGAAGGCAGGGAGCCCAATGTCCGGCCATGACCACCCGCACCACGCCCAGGCGCATGGCACGCACGACCATGGCGGCCATAGCCACGGCCGCGATGGACACAGTCACGAGCACGAACATGATCACGACCATGCCCATACCCACACCTGGCTCGACCGGTTGAAACACCTGGTATCGCCGCACTCGCACGACAGCGCGGACAAGGTCGACCGTGCGATGGAGTCAAGTCGCGAAGGCCTGCGGGCGCTCTGGATCTCCCTGGCGGTCCTCGGAGCGACCGCCGCTGCCCAGGCCGTCGTCGTGGCATTCACCGGTTCGGTGGCGCTGCTGGGCGACACGCTCCACAACGTCGCAGATGCGCTCACCGCGATCCCGCTCGGCATCGCGTTCGTCCTCGGGCGTCGTGCGGCGACCCGGCGGTACACCTACGGTTTCGGCCGCGCGGAAGACTTGGCGGGCATCGTCATCGTCGTGGTGATCGCCGCTTCGGCCGTCGCGGCGGGGGTCGCGGCGATCGACCGGCTTCGTCATCCCGCCGAGGTCGAGCACCTGTGGGCGGTGGCCGCTGCGGGTCTGGTCGGGTTCTGCGGCAATGAACTCGTCGCCCGGTACCGCATCCGCGTTGGGCGTCGGATCGGCTCGGCCGCGCTTGTCGCGGACGGGCTTCACGCGCGGACCGACGGATTCACGTCGCTCGCGGTCCTACTCAGCGCAGGAGGGGTGGCGATGGGCTGGGGGTGGGCCGACCCGATTGTGGGTCTGGCGATCACGGTCGCGATCGCCTTGGTGCTCAAGGACGCTGCGAAGCAGATCTACCGGCGTCTGATGGACGCGGTCGACCCTGAGACCGTGGACCGGGCTGAAGCGGTCCTGGCCGGGACTCCGGGCGTGAGCGGTGTGGGCGCGGTGCGGCTGCGGTGGGTCGGGCACCAGCTGCACGGGGAAGTGGACATCGTCGTGGATGCGGCGCTTACGGTCACCGATGCGCATGCGATCGCCGTCGACGCCGAGCACCGGCTCATCCACGCGGTCCCGCGTCTAACCCGCGCGACCGTCCACACCGACCCGGCCGATCTGCCGGACGCACATCGGGTCCTCGCCCACCACGCCTGACCGACCAGCGAAGGTCGGGTCGGAAGGCACCGGACCGGCGGCGTCAGGCGGTCGGCGTCGGCCGGTCGGGCAGAAGGCCGGTCGGCCGGTTGGGCAGGCGCCCACCGGGCGAGCGGGCGGGCAGGAGCAAGCATGCGAGGCAGGCGCGGGTCGCCGCTGCGCTCGCGGCCGGGGGCACGCTCGTCAGCGACCGTCATGCGCCGATGTACTGGACCCTCGCCGACCCGGAAGGCAACGAAGTCGACCTCGCCACCTGGATCGGACGCGACTGAGACCGGGTGAGCGGAACGCGGCGTCAAGGCCGGCCGAGGCCGTGCGGGCAGGAGGCGGTGCCGGGCTAGTCGAGGGCGAGTGAGCGGTAGACGGCTTCGGCTTCGTCGATCGCCTGCTCGTGCTCGTCGAAGTCGCGTTCGGCGGCGGCGGTGTCGACGCCGCAGGCGCGCTGGCGTTCGCGGAGCCAGGGTTCTTGTCCGATGTAGACGGGGAAGGCGAGGACGTCGAGTCCGGGGTAGAGGTCGAACTCCTCGGTGCCGCCGTTGCCGGAGGTGGAGAACCACCCGAGGTCCGGGCTGTAGCTGAACAGCCCGGAGGCGAGGCCCGCGGTCCACTGGTCGAAGAGCGTCGCCAGGCTGGTGGCGGCGCGGATCGCTGTGCCGAAGTTGTCGACGTCGATCTCGTACCGCCAGATCTCGCCGACGCGGTCGCCGTCGAGGACGAACATGAAGACGATCTCGTCGTGGAAGAACAGCGGGATCTGGCGGCGCCAATTGAAGGGCACGCCCGCCGCGAGCACCAGGAAGTCGAAAGCGGTGCGCACGCTGTCGTGCGTCGGCCAGGGCTCCATGGAGCAGCCGTTGACGAAGTGGCGGTCGTGCCAGCCCAGGTTCTGGATCCAGAGGAGCTGTTCGGGGAGGTGATCGGTGTCGAAGACCTTGCGGGCCAGGTCGAGCGGCGGGTTCGGGTCGGGGGCGGCCGGGGCGGGCCAGGGTTGGCCCGCCGCGATGGCCGCGTCGCGGTAGCGCTCGGCGGCGGCGCGCAGCACGGGGATCTCGTCGAGCATCAGGGGTCTCCGGGGCGTTCGAGGGGAACGACGAAGGGGCCGGCGTTTCCGCTTGCCCCTCTCATTATTTCTAGCACCGGCCCGGAAACCGGGTGCACGGGGCTGCAGAAAGGGGCTCTGACCTGGGGCACAATGGCGGATCGAAGCCATCGTCGGTGCGAAAGAGGGAGACCGGACATGCGCGTATTGCTTTCGACTCGCGGGTCGCGCGGGGACGTCGAGCCGCTCGCCGCGCTCGCTCAGCGGCTGCAGGCCCTCGGCGCGGAGACGGCGGTCGTCGCGTCGCCGGATCCGGAGTTCACGGAGGTGCTGGGGAGCGTCGGGGTCGCGCACCTGAAGGTGGGCGGATCCGTGCGTGATCTCGTCACGGGCAGGAACCCGGGGCAGATGGAGCGGCTGCTCGCCGACTTCGAAGGGCACGCGAGGGAGCTCGTGGAGGACTATGCGGGGGCGCTACTGGCGGCCGCCGAGGACGGGTGCGACGCGATCGTGGGGACGGGGCTGTTCCCGAGCGTCGTGGGGGCGCGGGCGGCGGCCGAGCTGCTGGGCGTCAGGTTCGTGTGCGCGGTGCTCCAGCCGACGACGCTGCCGTCGCATTCGCACCCGCCGACGCCGATGCGGGGGTGGGCCTGGCCGGAGGAGGTCACCGACAACATGGCGCGGTGGGAGTGGGACGTCGAGAAGATGAACGGCCTGTTCGGCGAGGCCGCCAACGGGTTCCGGACGTCGATCGGGCTCCCTGCGGTCGCGAACGTGCGCGACCACACCTACACCGCGCAGCCTTGGCTGGCGACCGATCCGGTGCTGAGTCCTTGGGAGCCTACGGGTCTGGACGTGGTGCAGACCGGGGCGTGGATGCTCGAGAACCGGAGCCCGCTCGCGCCTGAGCTCGAGGCGTTCCTGGAGGCGGGCGAGGCGCCGGTGTACGCGGGGTTCGGGTCGATGCCGATGCAGGCGGCGCGGGACGCGGCGCAGGTGGCCGTGGCGGCGGCGCGGGCGAACGGGCGGCGTCTGGTGCTCGCGGGCGGTTGGGCGGAGCTGGGCGAGGGTGTCGGCGGCGACGACGTGCTGGTGATCGGCGGGGTGAACCAGCAGGCGCTGTTCCCGCGCGTGGCCGCGATCGTGCACCACGGCGGGGCGGGGACGACGACCACGGCGACACGGTCGGGCTCGCCGCAGGTGGTGGTGCCGCAGATCGTGGACCAGCCGTACTGGGCGGGCCGGGTCGCGGATCTGGGTGCCGGTGTGGCGCATGACGGTCCGGTGGCGACGAGGGAGTCGCTGACGGCGGCGCTGCGGCAGGCGCTCGCGCCGGGGACGGTGCGGCGGGCGGCCGAGGTCGGGGCGATGATCCGCACGGACGGCGCGGAGGTCGCCGCGAGGCGGCTGGTGGACGAGATCAGCTAGCGGGCGCGGGCGCACTCCCCCGCGCCCGCGACTACGCCGTTGCGGCGCGCGGCCGTCGTCTCCTACGAGATCGCATTCGCGCACGCCCTCCCGCCGTATTCCGGTGGCGGCCGGAGGGTGGCTGCGGCAGACTCGCGGGCATGGTCTCGGAACTGCAGAACGTCGCGATCGACTGCGCGAACGCTTACGAGCTGGCGCTGTTCTGGAGCAAGGTGTTCGACCGTCCCCTGCACCCGGAGGACAGGCCCGGCGACGAGGAGACGGAAGTGATGCTGCCGGGCGGCCCGGCGATCTTCTTCAACCAGGTCCCGGAGCCGAAGACCGTCAAGAACCGGCTGCACCTGTGCCTGCGCCCGAAGACCACGCGTGAGGAGGAGGTCGAGCGGCTGCTCGGGCTCGGTGCCTCTCTTGTCCATGATCGGCGGAACGCCGACGGCACCGGCTGGGCCGTGCTCGCCGACCCCGAGGGGAACGAGTTCTGTGTCCTCAGAGGCAATGCCGAACGCGCGGCGGCGTCTTAGCCGCGCGCGGCTTCAGTGTTGAAGCGGTCGGGTTGACCTGCGAGCCTTTGCAGGGTGTCGAGCCAGACGGCGCCGTGGACGCGGAGCCACCAGGCGAGCGCTTCGTCCTCTGTGGTTGGTCCGAGGCGGTCGGCGGCGAGGTCGAGGACCGAGGCGATGAGGTCGAGGCGGAGCGACTGGTCGATGCCGAAGGCGTCGAGGTCGGCGGCGAACAGGTACTGGAAGTGGCGGGGCTCGGCGTGCGCGTAGGCGGCGTAGCCGCGTTCGAGGGTGTTCGCGTTGGGGGCCTTGGCGAGTGCGTCGAGGAGGTCGGCGGCGCAGGAGCGGTAGACCTCGGCGAGCAGGCGTTTGCGGTTGCCGAAGTGGCTGTAGACGCACATGGTCGAGCGGCCCGCGGCCTCCACGAGTCGGCGGACGGAGAGGTCACCGGTGCCTTCGCGGCCGATGAGGTCGCGGCCGCCGCGCACGAGCTGCTCGGCGACGGTCAATGAGGACATCTGCGGCTCCGCTGCTCGGTAACGGTTCGGCGCCTGCGCTTGACAGGACGCCGCCACCAGCATAACAATCGTTATTCAGATAACAAGCGTTATTCCCTCGCTTCGGAGGTCTCCATGACCGCATCCCTCCCCCGCCTCGAACTGCGGCTCGCCGCCGTCGCCGGATGGCTCAGCGCCGCGATCATCCTCGTCAACACCGCTAAGCGGGCCGAGATCCTGCCGACCACGGCGGTCACGCAGCTCCTCGCCCCGCTCGCGCAGATCTTCGCGATCGGGTTCATGCTCGGGCTCTACATCGCCTGCCGCGGCAGGCGAAACGGCCTGCTCACCGTCGGGCTGGCCGCGAGCCTCGCGGCCGTCGCGGCGCTCGTGGGCGTCGAGTTCGTGATCAACCTCGTGTTCGCCTACCTCGAACCGTCCCAAGTGGATGCGCTCCGAGCCGGGCCGCTCGGGACCGCGCTCACCGTCGCCTCGATCCTGTTCATCCTCGCGGCCGTCGTCTATGCGGCCGGACTGTGGCGCGGCGGCGCGCCCCGCATCCCGCTCGCGCTGTACGCGGCCTCGACGTTCCCGATCGGCCTGCGCGCCTTCGTGCCCGAACTGGCGCTCCAGCTCGCGCTGGTCGTGCTCGCGGCGGCGGTCGTGTGGCTCTCGGCGGTCCTGTGGCAGCGGGCGCACGCGCCAGCTGTCGCCTAGCGGAAGGGCGTGCCTCCCGAGGTTCGGGGGGCACGCCCTTTCTCTGTGCGACAAAGGGTCTAACGGGCGAGCAGGTCCCGCAAGGCCTTCACCACCGAAGCCGGGTCCTCTTCGGCCATGAAGTGGCCGGCGTCGGTGAGCCGGTGGTCGAGGTCCGGAGCCCAGGCGCGCCAGACCGCCGCCGCGTCGTAGCCGAGGGCCGCGCCCCAGTCCTGCTGGACCACAGTCACCGGCATGCGCAGGAGGTTGCCGTCGGCGCGGTCGGCGCGGTCGTGGTCGAGGTCGATGCCCGACGAGGCGCGAAGATCGGCCACGATCGAAGGGACCGCCTCGCGCGAGGCCCGCAGGTACTCGGCGCGGACCGGGCCCGGGATCGCCGCCGGGTCTTTCGTCCAGACGTCGAGGAAGTGGCCGAAGAACTCGTCGGCGCTCGCCGCGATCATCCGCTCGGGCAGGCCGGGCGGCTGGGCCATCAGGTAGAGGTGGAACGCGACCGCCGCGTCCGCGCCGTGCAGGACCTCCCACATGTCGAGGGTCGGGACGACGTCGAAGATCGCCAGATGCGAGACCGCGTCCGCGTGCTCCAGGCCCGCGCGGACAGCGACCAGCGCGCCGCGGTCGTGCCCGGCCAGCGCGAAGCGGTCGTGGCCGAGCCGTTCGGCGAGGCGGACGATGTCGGCGGCCATGGTGCGCTTGGCGTACGTCTCAGGCCCGGTCTCGGCGGGCTTGTCGCTCGCGCCGTAGCCGCGCAAATCGGGGACGATGACTGTGTGGTCGGCGGCAAGCTCGGCGGCGACGTGACGCCACATGAGGTGGGTCTGCGGGAAGCCGTGGAGCAGGACGACCGGGTCGCCTTCGCCGCCGACGGCGGTGTTGAGGGCGACGCCGTCGGCGACGGCGATCCGGTGGTAGTCGAAGCCGGGGATCGCGAGGTTCATGGTTGCTCCTTGTCGGTTCGGTGGGTCTCCTCGAGTGTGCGAGTCGCCGATGAGCGTTGGATGAGCGCGATAGTTTGGCACCGGAACGGAGGTGGCCGTGCGGGTGCGAATCGGGGTGCTCGGTCCGGTGCTGGCCTGGGACGAGGCGGGGTCTGCGCTGGACCTGCGGGGGCCGCGGCACCGGGCGGTGCTGGCGCGGCTGGTGGCCGCGCAGGGCCGGGTCGTGGCGGTGGATCGTCTGGTCGCGGACCTGTGGGCGGAGCCGCCCGCGGGGGCGGTGGGCGCGGTGCGGACGTTCGTGGCGGCGCTGCGGCGGGCGCTGGAACCGGACCGGCGGCCGCGTTCGCCCGCGCGGGTGCTGGTGACCGAGGGGCCGGGGTACGCGCTGCGGGTCGGGCCGGAGGCGGTGGACGCGTGGCGGTTCGAGGCGGCGGTGAGTGCGGCGGAGGCTCTGCCGGCGCACCAGGCGGTCGCGGTTCTCGATGGGGCGCTTGGGGAGTGGCGGGGCGCGGCGTACGCGGACTTCGACGAGGCGTGGGCGGGTGCGGAGCGGTCGCGGCTCGAGCAGTTGCGGCTGGGCGCGGTCGAGCGCCGGGCCGGGGCGCTGCTGGAGACGGGTCGGCCGGGCGAGGCGGTGCCGGGCCTGGACGTGCTGGTGTCGGAGCATCCGTGGCGCGAGGAGGCGTGGCGGCTGCTGGCGTTGGCGTTGTACCGCAGTGGACGGCAGGCGGATGCGCTCGCGGTGCTGCGGCGGGCGCGGGCGCTGCTGGACGAACGGCACGGGGTGGAGCCGAACGCGCGGTTGCGGCGGTTGGAGACGGACCTGCTGCGTCAGGCCGATCCTGGTGCCGAAGGGGCCGAGGCGGTCTGGGCCGCGACGGCGGCGGCGTACGACCAGACGGTGGGGGCGCGGTCGTCTGCTCGTCTGGAGTCGACGGTCGGTCTGTTGCGGAGTCTGGCGCTGACCGGGGGCGCGGGGCTCGGGACGGCGCAGGAGCAGCGGGCGGCGACCGTGGCGGCGGCGGAACGGTTGGACGATCCGGAGCTCGCGGCGCGGGTGATCGGCGGCTATGACGTGCCCGCGATCTGGACGCGGTCGGACGATCCCGCGCGGTCGGCCCGGATCGTGGCGGCAGCGGAGCGGGCGTTGGCGCGGTTGGGCGAAGGGGCGCACGAGGTGGACCGGGCGCGGCTGCTGGCGGTGGTCGCGGTGGAGTCGCGGGGCGTGCCGGGGCCGCGTCCGGCGGAGGCGGCGGCCGAGGCGGAGCGGCTGGCGCGGGAGCTGGGCGATCCGGCACTGCTGGCGTTCGCCCTCAATGGGGTGTTCATGCAGTCGTTCGGGCGGGCGGGGCTGGCTGCGGAGCGGGATCGGATCGGGGCGGAACTGGTCGAGGTCGCGACGCGGCACCGGCTGCCCGCGTACGCGATCCTGGGGCATCTGGTGCGGGTGCAGGCGTTGAGCGCGCTGGCGGACTTCGCGGGCGCGGATGCGCATGCGGCGGAAGCGGACCGGTTGGCGCAGCGACACGAGCGGCCGCTCACGGGGGTGTTCACTGACTGGTACCGGGCGATGCGCGATGCGGCGCTCGGGGCGCCGGTCGCGGAGGTCGAGGCGGCTTATCGGGCGGCGGACGCGCGACTGGCGGGGTCGGGGATGCCGGGCGTGCAGCGGGGGTTGCTGCCGCTGGCGCTGTTGTGCGTGCGGTTGGAGCGCGGGGAGGCTTTGGCGTTCGCGGACGAAACCGATTGGGGCCCTTACGGTCCTTGGGTCGGCCCGGTGCTGTTGGCGGGCGCGGGTCGGGAGTCCGAAGCGGCGGCGGCGCTGCGACGCGTGCCGGACCCGCCGGGCGACCTGATGCTGGAGGCGATGTTGGCGCTGGCGGGGAGGGCGGCGATCGCCTTGGGCGACAAGGAGGCGATGGCGAGGGCGGAGGCGGCGCTGGCTCCGGCGGCGGGCGAGCTCGCGGGCGCGGGAAGTGGAATGTTGAGTCTCGGGCCGGTGGCCGGACTGCTCCGCGAGCTTCGCTGACGGCGGGGTGTCGACTGGCGGCGGGCGGCGCTGGCTGGTGCCCCCGGGGTCGGGTGTGTCGGCGCGCCAGGCCCCCGAGTCAATGATCGCGCGAGGGTACGACATACGGCTACGAGCTGCCAGACGTTCCGCACGGGCGGCGGGCGGCGGGCGGCGGGCGGCGGGCGGCGGGCGGCGGGCGGATGATGGTCCGTTCTCCGGTCCCGATCTCGCGCCGCGCCGCGCCGGGGGCCTGTGGGCATGCGCTCCTCACCAACCCCACTCGCGGTCGCGTGTTTACCGCCGTCCCGGTGCGGAAAGCCACCCGGTTCGGCCGTGTTGCGACGCGACACCGCGCCGCTGACCGGACTTCCGGGAAGGAGACGGACATGCAGACCGGACAGACCGCCCGAACCAGTCCGGACGACACTGTCCGGCACCAGCGCCTCGACCTCGACGGCACGGAGGTCTTCTACCGGGAGGCCGGCCCCGCGGACGCCCCGGTTGTCGTGCTCCCCCACGGCTACCCGTGCTCGTCCTACCAGTACCGCAACCTCATGCCCCGCCTCGCCGACCAATGGCGCACCGTCGCGCCCGACTTCCCGGGCTTCGGCTACAGCGGCACGCCAGCGCCCGAACAGTGCACCTTCGACGGCTACGCCCGGTTCCTACGCCGCTTCACCGACCGGCTCGGGCTCGACCGGTACGCGCTCTACCTGCACGACTACGGGTCCCAGATCGGCCTGCGCCTCGCGATCGCCGCACCGGAGCGAGTGAGTGCGCTGATCGTCCAGAACGGCGACATCTACGAGGACGCGCTCGGGCCGAAATACCAAGGGCTGCGCGAATACTGGGAGCGTCCGACCCCTGAGGGGCGGGCGACGCTCGAAGCGGCCGTGAGCGAAGCGGGCTTCCGCGAGGAGTTCCTGAACGACGTGCGACCGGACCTCGCGGCGCGCATTCCACCGGACCTCTGGACCCTGGCCTGGTCACAGCTGGACACGCCCGAGCGCCGGGCCGTCATGGTCGGCCTCATGGAGGGCCTGCGCGAGAACCTCGACTGGTTCCCGCGCTACCAGGCCTACCTCCGCGAGCACCAGCCGCCGACGCTCATCGCGTGGGGGCCGCAGGACGGCTACATGCCCGAGGCCTCGGCCCGCGCCTACCTGCGCGACCTCCCCGATGCGGAACTGCACCTGCTCGACGCCGGGCACTGGGCGCTGGAGACCAGTCTCGACGAGATCGTCTCCCTCGCGCGGGACTTCCTCTCCCGCGTGCTTTAAGCGCGCGGCGGGGCGGTGCTGGAGCGGAAGGAGATCTTCGGGCGCTCGGACGAGTACCTGCGGGCCCCTTCGTCGTTCATGGATTCGAGGAGGAGCTGGAAGCCGCGGGTGCCGAGCCCGGCGAAGTCCTGTTTGACCGTCGTCAGCGGCGGGGACCAGAGTTCGGCGAGCGGGTGGTCGTCGAAGCCGGCGACCGAGACGTCCTCGGGGACGCGGCGGCCCGCTTCGGTGATGCCGCGCATGACGCCCATCGCGATCTCGTCGTTCCCGCAGAACACCGCCGTCACCTCCGGGTCGGCCGCCAGCGCGCGGCCGATCGGGACGCCGCTGAGCGGGTCCCAGGTCGCGTCGTGGATCGCCGGGACGGGGGCGTCGGCCTTGCGCAGTGCGCGTTTCCAGCCGCTGGTGCGGCCGTCGACGCGGCGGGAAGGGGGGACGCGGACGTGGTGGACGGTGCGGTGGCCGAGGCCGAGGAGGTACTCGGTGAGTTCCTCGGCGGCGGCCGCTTCGTCCAGGACCGCTTGGGGCACACCGGCTTCGCGGGTGCCGGAGAGGGCGATGACGGGCACGTCGGTGCCGAGCCTGTGGAGGGCGGCGACCCCGGCCGGGTCGAACTTGAGGACCACGATCCCGGCGAGGGTCTGCATCTGGACGGCCGAGACGGCGCGGTCGACCTCGTCGTCGTCGGCGCTCTCGACCACGGTGATCATGACGGTGTAGCCCTCGGCGCGGGCGGCGATCTCGATGCCGCGGATGGTCTCGGCGTACCCGTAGCGGGACGTGTTGCCCGCGATGACCGCGATGGTCTGGGACTTGCGCGAGACGAGGACCCGGGCGGCGGCGCTGGGCCGGTAGTTGAGTTCGGCGATCGCCGCCTCGACCAGTTCGCGTTTGGCGGGGCTGACCTTCGCGGCGCCGGTGAGCACGCGGGACACAGTCGGGACCGAGACGCCCGCCAGTTCGGCGACGTCTGAGATCGTCGGGTTGCGCCCCGCCCTGCCCACGGCACTCCTCACTTCACGGCACCACTCGTGATGCCCGAGATGATCCTGCGCTGCGCGACCACGAACGTGATCAGGAGCGGCAGGCTCATCAGGATGATATAGGCGAAGATGAGGTGCCAGTTCTGGAGATACAGACCCGCGCTGGCCACTTGGTAGAGATTGAGCGGGAGGGTGTCGAGGCGGCCGCCGATCACGAACAGCGCGTAGAACACGTCGTTCCAGATGTAGAGGCAGATGAGGATGGTCGCGGTGGCGAGGACGGGCCGCAGGAGCGGCAGGATGACGCGGATGAAGGTGCGCACGGGTCCGGCGCCGTCGACGCGGGCGGCCTCTTCGAGCTCGTGCGGGATGGTGCGGACGAATCCGGTGACGAAGAAGATCACTGTGGACAGGTACATGCCCATGTAGACGCCGATCATGCCGAGCGCGGTCCCGGCGAGGCCGAGCTGGCGCAGCAGGAGCACGATGGTGACGACGGCGGGCGGCAGCACGATGCCGGAGATGCCGAGCGCGTAGATCGCGGCGGTGAGCTTCCCGCCGCGGCGGCCGAGGATCCACGCGGCCATCGAGCCGAGGATGAGGACGCCGACGACGGCCGGGACCATGACGAGGAGGCTCCCGAAGAAGCCCGCGACCATGCGGCCGTCCTCGAAAACGGTGGCGAAGTTCTGGAGGAGCTGCCAGTCGCCCGGCGGGGACAGGTCCGGGTTGAGGGCTTCGGCCTGGTCTTTCGCGGCGGTGGCGATGACGAGCCAGAAGGGGACGCCGAGCACGAGGACGGCGGTGAGGACCGCCGCGACGGGCTGGACGGGGAAGCGGCGGCGCGGCCCGCGTCGCGCCGGGGTGGCAGGCGCGGCGGTGCGGGGTCGTTCGGCGGTGACGGTCACAGCACGTCCTCTCGCTTGCGCAGGAACCGGATGACGGGGAACGCCAGGACGGCGACCAGGAGGAACAGGATGAGGCTCATGGTCGTGGCCTGCGCGAACAGGCCTTGGCCGAAGGTCCGGAAGATGAAGATGTTGAGTAGTTCGGTGGTGCCGCCGGGGCCGCCCTCGGTGGTGGCCTGGACGATGTCGAAACCGTTCATGGAGCCGAGGAGCGCGGTCGCGACGTTGAAGGTGACGGCGGGGGCGAGGAGCGGGAACCGGATGGAGCGGAACATGGTCCAGCGCCCGGCTCCGTCGAGGCGGGCCGCTTCGAGCACGTCTTCGCTGATGGTCTTGAGCCCGGCCAGGTAGATGAGCATGGACAGGCCCATCCACTTCCAGGCGTGGACGATCGCGACGACGACGATCGTCCAGGTGGTGTTCCCGAGCCACGGGATCGCGACGTCCGCGCCGGTGAGCGCGCCGATGATGCCGTTGAGGGCGCCGTCGGGCTTGAGCAGCGCCTGGAAGATGTAGCCAACCGCCAGGGCGGACATGATGACCGGCACGAAGAACGCGACGCGCACGGCGCGGTTGACTCGGGTGTCCTTCTCCAGCAGGAGCGCGAGGCCGAGGCCGAACGCGTTCTGGAAGACGGCGACGAGCACGGCGTAGAAGAGGGTGACCTTGAGGGCGTTGAGGAGTGTGCCGTTGGAGAAGAGGGAGGTGAAGTTGTCGACCCCGGCGAAGTTGATGGCGCTCTTGAAGCTCGACCAGTCGGTGAAGGCGTAGACGAAGTTGAAGACGGTGGGGACGAGGAAGAACACGACCAGGACCGCGAGCGCCGGGATGAGGAACCACAGCGGATGGTCTTGGCGGCGGGGTCCTGCCTTGCCCTTGGCGAGCATGGTGGTCACGGAGTTCGGCCTTCCTGGTAGCGGCGTTGCTAGGGGGTGAGGGGCGCCGGGGTCTTGACCCTTGCCCGGCGCCCCTCGGGGTGCGGTTCTAGAAGCCTTCGGCGCCTTGGGCTTTGGCGAGTTCGGCGAACTGGGCCTGGGTGGCCTCGGCGACCTCGGCGGGCGTCTTGGTGCCCTGGATCATGTCGGCGAGGTAGATGTACAGGTCCGGGTTGGCGATGGCCTGGGCCTGCATGGAGCCGACCGAGGTGCCGACGGAGGCGCTGACGTCCAGGAGCGCTTGCGGGACGTCGGCGGGGGTCTCGACGCCGGTCTGGAGCGAGACGGTGGACTGGGCGTTCACGAAGTCCTGGTAGCCGTCGCCCATCCAGTAGGAGAGGAGCTGGCGGGCGGCCGCTTCGCGCTGCTCGTCGCCGGTCTTGAACGCGACGAGCGCGTTCGACTGGTCGGGGATGAACGTGCCGGTGTTGCCGGACGGGGAGATCGGGAAGAAGCCGATCTTCTGGTTCAGCTCCTCGGTGTCGGCGAGGGACTGGAGCTGCCCGAAGAACGAGTTGACCTGCATGACCATGGCGGCGTCGCCCGCGAGGAGCGCGGCGCCCTGGTCTTCGAACGTGGCGGTCTTGATGTCCTCGTTGAACAGGCCTTCGTCGATGAGGGCCTTGTAGGTGTCGATGGCGCCCTGGATGGTCGGGTCGGTGAACTTTTCCTCACCGGTGTTGACGCGGTCCCAGAGGCCGTCGGCGGCGGCGTCGGCGAGCTGGACCTGCACCCACCACTGGGTGCCCCACTTGTCGCCGGCCATCTCGTGGAAGGGGGTCACGCCTGCGGCTTTGAGGTCGCGGGCGGTCTGCAGGAAGGAGTCCCAGTCGGTAGGGGTCGCGGTGATGCCGTTGGCCGCGAACACCTCCTTGTTGTAGTAGACGCCCTCGACGGCGGGGGTGGTGACGAGCGCGGCGTAGCGGGTGTCGTCGAGGATGCCGGTGATGTCGCGCAGCTCGGGCTGGTAGTCGTCGGGCCAGGGGGCGTCGTCGAGCGGCTGCAGGTTCTGGGTGGCGTTGAGGGCCGTCAGCTGGGAGGCCGTGGGCTGCCAGAACGCGAGGTCGGGCTTGTCGCCGGTGGCGACCTTCGTCTGGACGCCCTGCTCGTACGGGTCGGGGATGGTGACCACTTCGACCTCGGCGCCGGTGAGCGCCTCGAAGCCCGCGATCACGCTGTCGGGCACCGTGTTCGAGTTCTGGGCGGCCCAGATCGTGAGGGTCGTGCCGGAGAGGTCGGCGTCCTGGGCGGGCCAGGTGACGGGGCCGTCCGAGCCGGTGTCGGCGCCGGGGTCGGAGCACCCGGCGAGGGTGATCGCGCCTGCGGCGGCGAGCGCCAGCGCGTTGCGGAACCTGTTCTTCATTGCATCGCTCCTTTGCGAGTGAGGGATCTAGTAGGCGATTCGCAGGGTTCGGGCGGCGGTTTCGGCGTCCCCGGCCTGCACGGTGAGGGTGCCGGCGGCCTTGTCCCAGTCGGTCTTCCATTCGGGGAGGTCGGCGGGGAAGACCGTGGTGACGGTGAGGTCGCGTCCGGCGAGGTGCGGGAGGCGGAGTTCGGCGGCGGCGTCGCCGCCGCGGCGCCAGACGGAGACGAGGTCTTCGGTGTCGCCGCGCAGGCCGAGGGCGACCCAGGGTTCGGTCCAGTCGGGGAGCCCGGCGGGCCAGTAGGGGTGGCCGGAGGCGATGTCGGCGCGCAGCGTCTTGGCGACCGCGACGGCTTCGGTGACCTGGGCGCGCTGGGCGTCGGTCATGCGGTTGAGGTGGCCGGAGACGTAGAAGCGGCCGAGGAGTCCGGTGACGAGGCAGAACGCTACCTCTTCGGCGTCCATCTCGGGCTGGGGGTAGGCCCAGCTGGCGGCCTGCTCGGGGAGGAGGGAGATCGGTGCGGCGGCCGCGATGGGCGGGTACTTCGTGAACTCCTGCTGGTCTGATGTGGACTGCATGGCGAGGCGGGAGAGGACGGCGAAGTCCATGCGCATCGCGCCAGAGGAGCAGTTCTCGATGACGAGGCCGGGGTGGCGGTCGAGGACGGAGTCGAGCCAGGCGAGGTGGGCGCGGTTGTGGGCGAGGAGGCCGTCGCCGACGCTGTCGGCGTTCAGGTCCGTGCCGGGGCCGGGGTTGACGTTGTAGTCGAACTTGAAGAAGCCGACGCCGAATTCGGCGACGAGGCGGTCGACGACGCCGTCCAGGTGGGCCACGGCGGCGGGGTGGCGCAGGTCGAGGTGGTAGCGCTCGTGCTCGACGATGCGCTGGCCGTGGCGCTGGAGGAATGCCTCCGGGGGGAGCTTGTCGGCCATGGGGCTGCGGACGCCGATGACCTCGGGTTCGAGCCAGAGGCCGGGGGTCATCCCTGCGTCGCGGATGGCGTCGATGACCTCGTTGAGGCCGCCGGGGAAGCGGGTGGTGGAGGGCTGCCACTCCCCCACGCTGGGCCACCAGTTGCCGCCGTCGTCGTACCAGCCGGCGTCGATGCAGAAGATCTCCGCGCCGACCTCGCTGGCGGCCTTGATGAGCGGCAGCAGCTTCTCGGTGGTGGGGTCGCCGTTGAGGGTGTTCATGTAGTCGTTGAAGACGACGGGCATGGCGGCGTTGTCGGGGTGGGGGCGGCGGGCGGCGCGGCGGAAGTCCGTCAGGGCCGCGACGGCTTCGGTGAAGTCGCCGCCGACGGCGACGGTGGCAGGGACCGTGGTGAAGGACTCGCCGGGGCGCAGGACGCGGGTCCAGGCCGAGTCGGTGTCAGTGGGGCCGGAGAGGGTGAAGTAACCGCCGTGGAGGTCTTCGCCGAGTTCCCAGCGCCAGGGGCCGTTGTGCTCGATCTGCCAGGCGAAGGCGAGGCCCGCGGTCTCGACGCCCGCCACGGGCAGGTGGCGGCCGGTGGACCAGGTGCCGTCGGAGGTCACGGCGTGGAAGCCGCGGGGGTCGTGGGCGGCGTGCGCGAGCTCGGTGGACAGGCGCGGGAAGTCGATGCCGCGCAGCGCGGTGCGGGCGAAGCGGCCTTCGCCGAACCAGTCGCTGACGCCTTGGATGCGGTGCCAACCGGCGAGGCTGTCGTCTTCGGTCGCGCCGGGGCGGGTGAAGCCGGAGGACCAGGACGCGGCGGAGCGGAGCACGGCGGTCTCGCCGACGGCGCGGATCTCGACGCGGGAGCGGACGGCGGCCTCGGCGCCAGGGAGGAGTTCGAGGGTGACGGCGGCTTCGATGCCGGGGGCGGTCTGGCGGATGACCAGGCGGTTCGCGTCGACCTCGTGGGAGGCGTAGCGCAGGGCCAGGCCCAGCTGGGTGTGGGAGATCCGGTCGGCGGCGGGGGTGTTCCCGGTCTTGGCGGTCGTGATCTCGACGAGGGGCACGGCGTGGACCGGGACGGCCGCGCCGTCGCGGGTGAGCCCGGTCAAGCACACGGGCGAGTCCTCGCCCCAGGCGAATCCGAGTTCGAGACGTGCACTGCCCCAAGAGAACTGATCGGTCACGATGCCCCTTTACCGGTCGTCGGTGCGCGGCCGGGAGTCGGCCGCGTCGTCGTTGACAGACCGAACCGTATCGCATTTCTGAAATCGATTTCAAGTTGTGTCTTGAAATCGTTATCAAAAATCGGTACGGTCTACCTGCGATCGAAGGGTCGCGATCCCCATCGTTTTCAACAGATCCGCCTCAATGAAGAGAGGACCCCTGATGTTGAGGAGACTCATGAGCACTGGTGCTGCCGCGGCCGTCGCCGCGACCGCCGTCACCGGGCTGGCCGCACCCGCGACCGCCGCCGAGCCCGACGTCCTGGCAGTGGACTTCGCCGACCGCACCGGCGACTTCCGCGGCGGCGCGAGCGGCACCCTCTACGGCTTCGGCGACGAGGGCGCGCCCACCCAGTCGCTCATCAACGGCGCCCACATCACCAACTCGTCCCAGAAGGCCCCCTACGGGACCCAGCACCCCTCCGGCGACGCGATCAAGATCGAGGACGGCTTCTTCGCCAAGCACGGCGAAGACATGTACATCTACGTGCAGGACTACTACCCCGACTGGTCCTACCACGGCGGGAAGCGCCCCGGCGACACCCGCACCTACAACCTCGAGGACGGCACCTACACCGAAGGCGGCAACGGCGTCTGGGACTACCTCGAAGTCGTCGAGTTCGTCGCCGAGGCCGTCGCCACCGACTCCGACCGCCCCCAGGACTACGTCTTCATCCCCTACAACGAGCCCGACGGCGGCAACTGGTACCCCGACTGGGCGAACCAGAAGGACCAGTTCCTCGCCGACTGGCAGGCCACCTACGACAAGATCCAGGCGGTCTGGGAGCGCCACGGCCTCGGCCACGCCCGCATCGGCGGCCCCGGCGACACCCGCTGGCAGCCCGAGCGCAGCCGCGACATCCTCGAGTTCGCCCAGGCCAACGGCTCGCTCCCGGACATCTTCATCTGGCACGAGCTGGGCATCGACAACCTCGGGTCCTACCGGCAGAACTTCGCCGACTACCGCGCGCTCGAAGCCGAACTCGGCCTCGACCCCATCCCGGTCAACATCACCGAGTACGGGATGCTCCGCGACATGAGCGTCCCCGGCCAGCTCATCCAGTGGTTCACCATGTTCGAGGACACCAAGGTGGACGCCCAGACCGCGTACTGGAACTACGCGGGCAACCTCTCCGACAACACCGCCAGGCCGGGCGGCGCGAACGCCGGCTGGTGGATGTTCAAGTGGTACGGCGACCTCGACGGCAGCGAGACCGTCCGCGTCACCCCGCCCACCCCGAACGTCGTCGACACCCTCCAGGGCATCGGCGCGGTCGACGACGCCAACCGCAGGGCCACCGTCCTGTGGGGAGGCACCGACAACGATGTGGCCCTTGATCTCAGCGGCCTCGACCAGTCCGTGTTCGGCAACAAGGTCGACGTGGAGATCCGCGAGAACGCCCTCACCGGCGCCGAAGGCCTCGCCGGGACCCCGCGCGTGATCGCCGCGTACGACGGGATCGCGCTCGACGACGGCGCGCTGCGCCTCGACGTCCCGACGTACGACCGGTACGCGGGCTACCAGCTCGTCATCACGCCCAGCCAGACCCGCGACGTCGAAGCCGACGCCGCCGCCCAGCCGTGGCAGGACTCGATCGAGGCCGAGCACATGGCCCTCACCGCCGCCACCGTGTACACCCAGGACCCGAAGGCCAACGGCGGCTGGCAGTTCCTCGCCTCCGGCGGCAAGGACGTCGGCTCGTTCAACCAGGTCGGCTCCCGCGCCGAGTGGACCGTGGACGTGCCGCACGACGGCACCTACCGGCTCCAGGTCATCGGCGGCGCGCCGGGCGTCCCGGGCAGGCACGCCCTGTTCGTCGACAACGCCTCGGAGGGGACGATCCAGTACGCGGCCGACCTGGCGCTCAACGCCAACAGCCGCTGGAAGTACCGCGGCAGCGCCGAAGTCCTCGTCGACCTCACCGCGGGCAGCCACACCCTGTCGATCCGCTCCAGCGCCGACGGGACCACGAAGCTTCCGAACTCCGACATCACCCTCGACAAGGTCTCGCTGACCTCAGTGGAGGAAGGCGAGCCGACCCTGTACCCGGCCTCCGGCTTCCGCCTCGAGAACGGCGCGTCGCTGAAGTGGACCGGCAACTGCAAGGGCGGGGCCGCGCTCACCGGCGACGACCGCGCCGACCTGTACGCCACGGCGATCGAGACCGGCTACTACGACGTGCAGATCGACTGGGCCTCCACCAAGGCGTCCTCGGTCGAGCTCACCGTGAACGGCCGGGCTGTCGCCACGGTCGAGTCCGGCGCGGCCGGGAAGTGGCGCTCCACCGCCACGCTCAACCTCAACGAGGGCATCAACGAGATCGAGCTGCGCTCGCCCGGCGGGGCGGTCGTCCAGTCGCTCACCACGATCCGCGACCGCGCCGCCGACGACGCGGCCGTCTCGGTCGAGGCCGAGGACATGACGATGCACGGCCAGGCGTCGGTCACGACGCTGGCGGACAGCACCGGCACCAACGCCTCCGGGAACGCCTTCGCGGGCTGGATCGGCAACGGCACCGCCAACACGGTCGAGATCGCCCGCGACGGCTTCGCCGCCGCCGGGGACTACGACCTCACCGTCTACTACGCCAACGCCGAGACTTCCGGGCAGCACGACTACAACCCGCAGGTCGTCGACCGGCTCCTCGAAGTCAGCGAGGGCGGCGAGCAGGTCGGCCACGCGTACTTCCGCTACACGTACTCGTGGAACAGCTTCTCCCAGCGCACCATCCCCGTGACACTGTCCACTGCGGATGAATCGCTGACGCTGGGCAACGCGAGCGCGTGGGCGCCGAACATCGACCGGGTCGTCATCGCCCCGCGCCTGATCGGGACGCCGACGACGGCGGCCCGCTAGCCAAGACGTAGCGAAGGCCCTGTGCGCGAACCGCACAGGGCCTTCGTCGTTCAAGCGTCTAGACCCAGGACTCGTACCAGCCGCTGTGCTGCCAGCCGTTCGCGGTGTTCCAGCCGAGCTGCCACTGGATCTTGCTGCCGTCCTCGAAGTTCTTGTTGCAAGAACCCCAGCCCTTGGCCTCGCCGAGGGTGCTCAGGCAGGTGCCCGAGCGGGTGCTGCCGGTGTCGCGCCAGGAGAGCGAGACGGCGTAGCCGTCCGCCGAGTTGTCCTTGATCCACAGCACGTCGCCGTAGGACTGCACGCAGCCGGAGACCTTGGCGAAGTCGAGGCACTCCTTGTAGTACCGGTCCGACCAGTCGACGTCGACCGCGCGGTCGGACTCCGAGGCCGCCGCGGGCGAGCCGATCATCAAGGCGATGCCGACTGATGCGATCAGCGCCGACAGGACCGTTGCGATGCGTTTGCGCATGCCGAGTTCCCTTCAAGGTCAGTGCCCGCGGGTGCGCGGGCAGCGTCGTTCAGCAGCACATCCGTTGTACCCCAAGGCATTTGGATGTCCGCGTTCCCTCATAAGGACTGCCGCAGGGGGTGTGGAGGTTGCTTGAATCCAAAAGGAATTTCAGAGCCTTTGCATGCGCCGGGCACACGGAAGGGCCCAGCACGCTGTCGCGTGCGGGGCCCTTCCAGCGGTGTTACATGGCTCCGGTGAGGTAGAGGGTGGTGCCGACGATGGTCATGAGGAGTGCGGATCCGGGGTGCATCCAGATGGAGGCGCGGATGTCGTGT
>NZ_JBIDBB010000015.1:0-53054 GCF_043202775.1 Glycomyces sp. NPDC048151
TGTGGATCAAGAACCACAAGTGACACAACGTGGAGCCCCAGCATAACAGAGCTACCCCTGTCAGATCTAGTCCAGGACAAGAGGTCTAGGACGAAGGGTCCCGCGTGGCAGCCACGCCGGAACAAGCTTCCCTCGTAGCTTAAGGTCATGATGGAGCGAATCCGGTCTTGGGCCGATCATTTGGGAATGCTGGCCGTCATGATCTTGGCGGGTTCTCTGGTGGCCTGGGTCGTGATCGAGAATCCAGGCTTTCCAGGGCTAGTCATGGCATGGATGGGGCTAACAGCGCTGGGAGGCGCCTTTATCTTCGGATGGGGCTACGGCCGCGGCATCATCGGCAAGAAGCGACGGAAGGACGCGAGTCGGGATGGAGTCCGGTAATGAAGCGCTTCGAGACCGGGCGGGAGGGGATGATTCCGCTCTGTCACTGCTTTCACTCCTGTTCTTCTAGATGCCTGTCATAACTCACACACTCTAGGCGTCTGTCAAGGTTTCGGTCGGGAACCCGACATCACACGTTCAGGGCATGTTCGAGAACCTCCAAGTTTCTTATAGATGATCTATAAGTGCAGGTAGTTCGGGCTAAAGCTCGATTCGAGGTTGCAGTGAGACCGGTCTCAAAATCCCAGTGTTCGGAATGTGTTTCCAGTCACTAAGGATGGAACCGTTCCCAGTACCCAGGAACTTCACATTCGCAAAACTTGGTTAGTGAGGGCGCACGCTCCGTGTCTTCAACGGTGCAGAACTAGCCCCTGATGTCAGAGTGTCTACAAACGAGGCGGCCCAGGTAATCCGTGATGCGCACGTTCACATCGCGGCCCGGCCTAGCGCGCGCCAATCCGAAACTTCCGGAAACCGGATGTCCGTACGGTTGTCCACTCCGGACGATTAGGCGGACCCGTGATGCTAGGCGGCACCACGGGAACTGATCACATAGGAGTGGCGAGCGGTGTGCGGCCGTGGGTAGTCTGACTCTCCTCGCTACGCACAGTAGGCGAGGACCCCATTTCCTCAGCACCCCCTGAGAACCCCACCTGGAGTCAATCCGATGACGATCCTCGAACAACAGAAAGCAGACGCCCCACCTCATACCGAGGAGCCTCACCGCTCCCCGTCGCAGCTCGGCGACTACGCCCGCTGCCCGCACATGTACTGGCTCAAGCGCATCCAGCTCGTCCCGCAGCGTCCGGACGCCTGGAGCCCCGAGGGCAAGGCAATCCACAGGGCCATCGAATCGTTCGAGCTGTCGCGCAGGCAGATCACCCTCGAAGAGGTCCAACAGACGTTCACCGACGCCTACGACTGGGAGATCGACCTCCTTTGTGAAAGGGAGCCGGACCCGGCACGGTGGGCGGACTCTGGGCCGCGGTACCCGGCCGAGGTCGACATCAAACGCCGGCGCGAGCGCGGACAGCACATCCTCGCCTCCTACCTGGCGTTCGCCGAGGCACACCCTGATCAGGCCCCGATCGTGCTCGACAGTCGGATTGCCGTAGAGCTGAAGCTGGAGTTCAGGCTCGGTGGCGTCCCGATCTTGTGCTACGTCGACCAGATCGTCGAGATCCCCGCCGCGAAGCCCGGCCAGCGGCTCCGCGTGCGCGACGTGAAGAACGGCCAGGCCCCCGCCGCGCCGCACAACCAGCTCGGCACCTACAAGCTCGGCGTCGAACTCGTCCACGGCGTCAAGATCGACGTGGGCGACTACTGGTACGGCAAGACCGGTCGCCTCTCCAAGGTCAAGGACCTCACCGAGTACACCGAGGCGTACCTGACCGACCAGTACGGCCAGCTCGACCAGGACATCAAAGCGGGACGCTTCGACCCGAAGCCGAGCCCGGCGAACTGCCGTTCCTGCTCGGTGAGCGGCTCTTGCGCCCACTGGATGCTCTACTAGATCTTCCGCGCGATCGAGCGTTGTCTACGGGCATCCAGCCTGGCTCTCGCGCAGGTCTCTTGCTTCACGCAATCCCATAACCGGGCTGGTGGCCCGGCAAATCAACCCCAGCGCGACCGGCACCGCGCCTCTGCTGACATCACTTTAAGCGGTGGATCACACACAAGGAGTGAGTTCATAGTGGTCGTAACCCACCTCGAAGTCGTACACCCGCCCATCGAAGCGGTCGACGACTTCACCTTTCCCGCAACGGGAACGCGGTTCCGCGTCCTCGGCAGCGACAACGACGCAGACGGCCTCTGGTTCGTCGCGGCCGATGTCGCCGAGGCCCTCGGTTACCAGCGGGCGCCCGATCTCGTCCGCCGCCTAGCGTTCGACGAGAAGGGGGTGCGCGAACTGCACACCCCTGGCGGCGCCCAGGTCGTCCGCGTCATCAACGAGCCGGGGCTCTACCAGGCCGCAATGGGGGCGAAGACCCAGTTGGGCGTCCAGTTCCGCCGCTGGATCGCGCATGACCTGCTGCCCAAGCTGCGCCGTACCGGCCGCTACGTCGTCGCCGAGGACCTGAAGTGGAAGCGGGCCGCCGCCGGGCTGGAGGTGGAGATCATGGAGCTGGAGACCGAGGTCGAAGTCCTCGGCGACCGCGCCGTGCTCGCCATCGGCTCCGAGTTCCGGCACGGCGGCGTCTCAGTCTGGGAGATGCGCGACTGCCTCGTCAGCGACGCCGAGCTGGACGGGCCAACCCGGTCTGTCATGTGCCAGCTCGAAGACCTCGGCGTCCTCTACCGCATCCGCCACGGCCGCTACGTGATCATGGAGGGCTGGCACGACCTCCTGTTCGCCGAGACCAGGGTCCGGCGCGGCGATCAGGTCTCGGTCTACTCCTGGGGCGTGGCCCGCGTTCGGCCTGGCTGCCAGCGGGAATTCCTCACCAGGGTCTACCTGCTCAAGCAGGAGCAGAAGCAACGCGCCTCCCGGAGGCGCGCACGCTCGGCCCGCCTGAGCATCGCGTCCTAGATGTTCTCACTCCTCCAGGCCCACCGCGCCGGGAGTGATGTCGGGGTCGCGCTCCCCACCGTCTTCCGCTCGTTCGAGCGGTGGGGGGCGCGGCTGATCCGGGGCCAGCTCTCGCTGTGCGCGGCTCCGGCCGGCACCGGGAAATCGGCGCTCGGATTGACGATGGCGCTCAAGTCGGGCGTCTCCGTGCTCTACCTCAGCGCCGACTCCGACTCCCACGTCCAGACCTCGCGGACGATCTCCATCCTCACTGGAGCCCCGCTCGCGGAGTCGCAGGAGTGGACTCGCTCACAGACCTGGCCCGCCGAAGTCGGCGAAGCCCTTGGTCAGAACTTGTTCTTCCGCTGGGACTTCACGCCGTCCCCCACTGTGGACGACGTGGAGGCCGCTGTGGCTTGTTACTTTGAGATCTACGGCGAGTTCCCGCACCTGATCGTGGTCGACAACGTCACCAACATCAGGGGCACCTCGGCCGCGAACGCTGACGATCCCTTCAGTGGTCTTGAGTCCTTGATGGACTATCTCCACTCGATGGCCCGCGAGACGGGCGCTCACGTGCTCGGCCTCCACCACACCACGGCCGCGCACAACGACTCCTCCCAGCCCATCCCCCTCTCAGGGGTGAAAGGGCAGATCTCCAGGGTTCCCGCCCTCATCATCACCCTCCACAAAGCCGGTGAAAAGCTCCTCGGCGCGTCGGTCGTCAAGAACCGCAACGGCCGATCCGACGCCGGAGGCCACCTCTCCGTCGAGCTGGAGGCCGATCTCTCCAGGATGGCAATCCGTGACCCCACGTTCCCGGCCGCCCAATGGGCGAGCCAGCAAAGATAAGGGCCGTGCCTTCGAGAACCACGTCAAGGACGTGCTCCTCGACATCGACCCCGCCGCCCAGCGCAACGGGAGCCGCTACGGACCCGTCGACCACGGCGACATCGACTCCCCGCACCTCGACCTGATCGTCCAGGCTAAGAACGTCAAGGCGATCAGCCTGCTCAACGTGGCGGACGCCGCCAGCGCCCAGGCGGTCAACGCCGGCCGGGCCGACTGGGTCGTGGTCCACCGCTACCGCCGGGGCGACTCCTACGCCCCGCACGACCGCAACCTCTGGACCGTGGAAGAGGCGTTCGCGCGCCGCCTGCTGTCGCTGTACGGGCTGTGGCAGTCCGGCGTGATGGTCCTGGCCCCGAAGGTCTTGGACCTGTCCGAGGCCGAGCGCGCGCCAGTCGCCTCGACGCGATGACCGAGCCCGCGATCTACGCGGCGCTCAAGCACTACTACCCGGGGTGGGAATCGCCGCGTACGGTCGCCGACCGCTGGAACTCCTGCAAATGCCCCGATCCGTCCCATGAGGACAACACCCCTTCTGCCTCAGTCCACCCAGGGAAAGGCGCGTTCATGTGCCACTCCTGCGGGCTGTCTGGCGACCTCATTTCCCTGATCAGAGACCAGGAAGGAGTCAATTACTGTGACGCTGTCGACAGAGCAGAGGCTTTCGCTCCTGGAATCGGCGAGGAGCTACGCCGAACAGGCCGAGGACTCCCCGGTCGCCGCCTATTTGGCGAGAAAGCGGGGCATCAACGATCCGGCCCTGATCAAGCGACTGGGGTTGGGCTACGTCGCCGAGCCTTCGGCGGAGCATGAGCGCTTCCGCGGGTTCATGTCCATCCCGTACCTGCGCTACGGGTACGGAGGCCCGAACGTCGCCACGATCCGATTCGCGTGCATCACGCCCGGCTGTTCCCACGAGCACCACGGCAAGATGAACTCACTGCCCGGCCACGCCTCCCGGCTCTACAACACCAGGGATCTCTTGGCGCCGGTCGACGAGATGTGCATCTGCGAGGGCGAGTGGGACACCATGACCGCCCTCGCCTACGGCCTCCACGCCGTGGGCGTCCCCGGCGTCGAGAGCTGGAAGCCCTACATGGCCGCCGCGTTTGCCGGATACAAGAAGGTCCGCATCTTCGCGCAGTCTGACGACAAGGGCCAGAGCCTCAAGTGGGCGAACACCCTCGCCGCGCAGATCCCGGCGGCCGTCGTCGAGCCGTGCCCGCACGGCCTCGACCTCAACGACGCCCACCTCCACGGCAAAGCGAACGCCCTCCTCAAGGGCCCCAGGGCGGTGCCCGCTGGTGTCTGACGCCGCCCACCGCTACGACGTGTTCGGGGCCGTCCCCGAGTCCGGCGACGAGGAGGCGTACCTGCGAGCCGTCTACCCCGAGTACTTCACCGACGAGCCCCACGAGGGCGGATGGGACGAGTGCGCGTGCTGCCCGCTCCCCGACGACGACGAAACCGAGACCCCACATGCCGAATGACACCACCACCGCCGAGCCGCCCGCCGTCCAGATCACCGACGAGGAGTGGGCCCGCCTGCGGGACATCGCCTTCGCCGCAGCCCGCTACGAGCTGAGCACCTGGCCCAGCGGCCTGATCGAGGCCGACGACCTCGCCCAGGACCTCATGGTCGACCTGGTGCGCTCCCCGGCCTCCACGCGGGGCCTGCTCGACGAGTACACGGCCGGGGGCCTGCGGACCACCCTGCGGCGCAAGGCGTTCCGCCTGGCGCACGCCGCCGCCGAATCGCGCCGGCGCTGCCACGGCACCGAGGTCTACTCCACCGTCCGCGTCCGCGCACTCCTGGAGGACGGCATCGGAATCATCCCCGGCGCCGTCGAGGAGAGCCGCGACCCGGACGGGTCCTACACGGTCGGCTTCGCCGAGGCCGCCGACCTCACCGCCGCCCTCGACCTGGTCGCCGACCGCCACCGAGAGGCCCTCATGGCGAAGTTCGGCCCCCAGCTCAGCAACACCTACGGGAAGCCGTCTTCAACGCAGGTCACCCGCGCCATCCAGGCGCTCACGTACCTGGTCAACAACCTCGCCGAGGAGTCCTCCCGGCTTCGAGGGAACACCACCCGCCCCTGAACAGGGTCTCCACAGGACGTGTCTGTCCACACTTCACCGCTGCGTATGTCCATAAAGCACATACGTGCTTGTTAGGAGGATCACCACGTGACTGACGATCCGTGGACCACACCGGCACCCTCAGCGCCGGTACAGTCGATGCCGCCGGGGCAGGGCACCCCCGTATCTGCCCCGGCACCCCAGATCGCCGCCCCCGCAATGCCTTCA
The DNA here is from genome assembly GCF_043202775.1 of Glycomyces sp. NPDC048151. NCBI lineage: Bacteria > Bacillati > Actinomycetota > Actinomycetes > Glycomycetales > Glycomycetaceae > Glycomyces > Glycomyces sp. NPDC048151. The sequence goes on from NZ_JBIDBB010000015.1 coordinate 6,047, forward strand.
GCGATCGTCCGCCTCACGCTCAAAGAGGACGGACCTCCCTGGTTGACCTTCGAGTCAGGGTCGGCCGCCGACATCATCGCGCACCTCGACGACAAGACCGCGATCCAAGGGCTTCTCCAGCGCGCCTCGACGATCTCGGCCTACTGGCGCACTCTCGGCGGCCAGAACCAGCCCCAGAACGCCCGCCCCGCCGCCTCCGCTCCCGCCGGCCAGCGTTCCGGCTACGCCGCCTCCGGCCCCCAGAGCGCCCCCGGCGGCGAACAGCGGTACTGCGATCACGGCGAGATGACCTGGAAAGCGGGCATCTCCAACAGCTCCGGCAAGCCGTATAGCGGCTGGTTCTGCTCCGGCCCGAGGGGCTCGCAGTGCCCGCCGCAGTGGCCCGACAAGGGCGCGGGCACCCGCCAGGCCGCCCCCGCGCAGTCCTACGACGCGCCCCCGTTCTAGATCCCCGCCTGTGAAAGGAGCCCCACCATGTCCGCACTCACCCTCGAAGCCCCCGCGGCCCCGCCGCTCCTGGCCGTCCGCGACGAGCACCGCAAGTGGCCCAAGACGCCGAGGCTGACGACTCCCTTCGTCATCACCGAGAAGATCGACGGCACGAACGCGTGCGTCGCCATCAGCCGCATCGACCACGGCGGCGAAGTCACCGCCGCAGACCTCGACTTCGACAACCACCCCGGCGTCCGCGTCGTCTTCGGCTCCGGCGCCGCCGTCTGGGCGGTGCGCGCCGCCTCCCGGACCCGCTGGATCGAACCCGGCCAGAAGGACAACTTCGGCTTCGCCCAGTGGGTCCACGAGAACGCCGAAGCCCTCACCGCCCTCGGCCCCGGCCGCCACTACGGCGAGTGGTTCGGGCGCGGCATCCAACGCGGCTACGGCATGGACATCCGATGCCTCGCCCTCTTCGACGAGCAGTGGCGCAACGCCCTCCCTTACGGGCTCCCCGAGAACGTCGGGGTCGTTCCCCGCATCGCCACCGCCGCCGGCCACGAGCTGTCCAAGCGCGTCGCCTGGGCCCTCGACCACCTCGACCGGGACGGCTCCTACGTGGGCGAGCCCGGTGCCGTCGCCGAGGGCGTCGTGGTCGCCTCCATGAACTCCAACCCGATCCGATTCAAAGCGCTCGCCGACGAACCCGAATGGAGCACCATCTGATGAGCACCACCACCAAGTCCAAGACGACCGTCACCGTCGAGCTGAAGAAGGGCACGAGCTTCGTCTTCGAGACTCCCGAGGTCCACAAGATCGAGGGCCAGACCGTGCTCGTGATCGGCGAGACGAACCGGGCGCTCCGGTTCGGGCTCGATGCCGTGAAGACCGTCCGCGTCGTCCCGGTCAAGGAGGACGTGGTCGACGAGCTGATGAAGCTCTACACCTCCGCTCTCAAGAGCCCGTACGCCTCCCGGTACAGCTACCACAATCCGTTCGGCGGGTAGCCCATGACCGCCGCCGACACCTTCGACGACGACGAGGCCCGCCGCCTCCTCGGCGGGCTCCAGGAGGGCCTGGAGGACGCGATGACCGCCGCCAAGATCACCATCGCGGCCGAGGTCTGGTCCGCCGTCGTCCGCGGCTCCAGGAGCGTCTACCTCACCGCGAGGAACTCCGGGTACAGCCGACGCGAGGCCCGCGAGGTCGCCCGCGACTTCATCATCCGTTGCACCCAATAGGCTTACGACGGCCGCGCGGCCCCACCCAGACGGGTGGGGCCGCTTTCTTGCACTGACTCAGGCGGCCTCGTAGACCGGGGAAGCAACATCGAAGTGCGCTTCGATCGCGCCGCGCATCCCAGGATCGTTCAGGTCGCGGTCCAGCTCCTTGCACTGATCGACAACCATGCGGGCCAGGCCTGGCAGGGACGGCACACCGAGCACTCGCCAGTTCCCGTCGCGCCCAATGCCGAACTGGTCGACCGTCTTGCCGTTGGCCTTGGTGATCGAGTCCCAGACGATGTTGTCGAACCCCTCGTAGAAGTCCACGAAGAATCGAGGGGAGTGGTGGTCCTGGTAGTACAGGCGTCCGTTCTCGGCCCGGTGCTTGAAGTAGAAGTTCACGTACCGGTCGAGATCGTCCCGTTCCGCCGAGCGGCTCGGCTTGTGCCGGACACCGGTCGGGTTGTGCGGCACGTGGGCCAGCTCCGCGAGAAGCTCACCACCGATGGGGAAGGCGACTTCGTAGAGATGGATGAACTCCGGCTCGTCGCTCTCGAAAAGGCCGGACTCATCCCAGCGCCCGTCACGCAATGTACGGCGAAAGCGCTCCAGCCCGGCCGAGAGGTGGCAGTACGCCGAGCACTCAGACGCGGACTGCTCCTGCCAGTGGCAGAAGTCGGGGAACTCGTCGAGGATGCCGAGGGCGTTGCGGCGCATCGCACCGACCGAGCTGTACGGCGTCGGCGTCGGTCGCCGGAACCACTGAAGCTGAATCATCTTCTCAGGTTACGTGCGGCAGTGTGGGTTGCCGTCCATCTTGCGCTCGGCGTGTCACCCAGCGGGACAAGCCGACAGCACACGCCCACTTGGTGGACGCGTCAGCGGAGAAGGTCAGAGAATGCGACGGATTCGCCGCTTGACCCTTTTTGCCTTGCGCGCGGTCTGGACGACCCGCCGCGCGCCTGGGTCGGCGATCTGCCGCACGAGCCGCGCCTTCGCGCGGCCCCGCACTCGGTTGAACGTGACCTTGACGGGGTTCCGGCGGCGGCGGGGCATGAGGGTCTCCAATCGCTACACAGCAATCAGGACATTGTCGCTGTCCTTGACCGCCTTGACAACCCGCTGGATGGTACGGATGTCGACGGGCAGCTTGCACGCGTCCTTGAGCGCGGGCGCGGAGTGCTTGGGGTGCTTCTGGTGCGCGGACGCCACGGCGTCCCAAGTCTCCTGGTGGATACCGGTCGGGGCGACCCCGTACGGGAACCGGACGACAGGCTCGGCGACGGCCTCGCCGAGGTCGTCGAGCGCCGCCGGGGATTCCGGCACGACCGGTGCCACCTCGGCCAGCGCGACGGCGGCCGGAACCGCGACGGGCTCGGCCACGAGCACCGGGGGAACGTGTGCGGGTGTCGCCACCTCGACTGGCGCAGGCTCACCGACCCTGTTCAGGGAGTCAATGAAGTTGCTGAGCATGGTCTTGGTCAAGAACGCGTCCAAGTCGTGAACGCGCCACAGGATGAGCGGCGGGACGGCCGAGGCCGCGATCGTGAGGGCCTGCGATTCGGGGATCTGCCCTGTGGTGAGCAGGTGTGACAGGGAGTTGCAGACGATCATGAGCCCGATTGCCGCGAAGGTGTCGAGGCGGCGGTGGACCTTGAAAGCGGCGAGCGCGTACACGTCAAGGGCGACGGGGTAGAAGACCGCGAGGCGGTAGTCGTAGCCGACTTCGACGGCCATGTGGTACTCGCCGGTCGCGCACAGGGTGATCGCCGAGGCGAGGGCGGTCCACACGAGGATGCGCATCCCGCGCGGCGAGGAGGGCTGGGTAGGCTGGTCAGTACGCATACTGCTTTCCTTCTCTGTTCCTAATCCGAGCTGGTGAGTAGTGCGAGGCCCCGGCGCGAGGTGTTCGAGCACCTTGCCGGGGCCGTCTTGCGTTTGCGCTCCAGTGTACATGAAGAGTGGGCATTTTTTGGGCACGTGTGGTTTACTTAGGGCATGACCACAAAAAGCCCACCTCAAGCTGACGTGGCGGCGGGGCTGCGGACGGTGCTGCGGCACGGTCTTCCGCTCTCCGCAGGCCCACCGCCGCCCGCGCTGCTCGAACTGCGGGGCGTTGTCGGCCGCGCCGTCGACCCCACCGACCCGGCCAGTCGCACCGAAGCGCTCGAAGGACTTCTTCGGTCGCTCCTGACCCGCTTCCCCGATCCGCGGACGGCCGCCGCGGCACGCATCCTCTTCGGACTTCATTCCGGTGCGGGCCTCAATCTCATGAAGCGCCGTGCGGCGGCAGCCGAAGCCGCCGTGTACGAGGCGGACCACTTCCGGAAGCGGATCGAACCAGGGCTGCTCGATCAGCTCGCGGCTGAGCTGCTGGCCGACGCCGACCGGTTCCGCCGGACCAAGCTCATCGCGCCCCGCCTGGCTGCATGCACGGATCGACAGCTCGTCACCCCAGACCCGCTCGCGTGGGAGGTCGCCGCCCACGAGGAGGCTCTTACGCGGGTGTGGGCGGCGGTGTACGCGCTCCGCGCGGACCTGCTTCTCGCCGAACGGCTTGTCAGTCTGGACGAGTCCGTCGAGGCAGTCGCCACCGCTTTGATCAGCGCTGCATGGAGATGGGGTCAGGCCCGCAACAGTGCCGCCGACTTCGTCGACATCTACCCGGGCGAAGCGAACGCGGACGAACTGATGGCTTTGGCGGGGTGGTGTCCCCTGCTCACTCCGGAGGAAGCCGTGGCAATCCGGACCGCGGCCGAAGACGCCGGAGATCCCGAGACGTTCCGGTCCGCCGTCGCTGCGGATCTGGATCTCGACCAGACCTGGGTGCGCCCATACCTGGGCGCCGCCCATACCGAACCGATCCAAGAAAGCACCGAACTGTGACAGACGCACTCGCACAAGCCATCGCCAACGCCGCCGAGGAGCCTCCGAAGCGGTACGTCATCACCGGAGGCCCGTCCACTGGGAAGGACGAGCTGATCACGGCCATCCGCGCCGCCGGGCTCCCGTGCATGGAAGAGGAGCCGGGCCGGGCGATCTACCGCAAGCACCGCGACCGGCTCGGCCGGCACCTGCTCAAGGAAGACCGCCGGGACTACTCCCTTGAAGTCCTCGCGGCCTTCGTCGAGGAGTTCGAGCACCACACGGCGGGCATCCGCTTTTACAACCGCGGTATCCCTGACGGGTACGGCTGGGAGGGATTTTTCGGTCTCCCGCCTGCTCCTGAGCTGGATGCGGCCACCGAACGGTACCGGTATGACACCGTGTTCGTGCTCGATCCCCTCGACAGCTTCGAGGACCCTGACGACATCGTGTGGGCCAAGGAGCGCGAGCTGCGCCGCGTCCACGAGCTGATCGTCCAGGGCTACATCAACGCCGGATACGAACCGGTGTTCGTCTCGCCCGGCCCGGCCGCCGACCGGCTCGATTTCATCTGCGCGAACCTGCGACTCCCCAAGCCCGAGAGGTGACACCATGACCCAGCCTGACCTTCTGGTCTCCCCGAACTCGGTCCTGGCGAACGCGCTGGTCCGCTCAATCGACCTCCTTCGTCCCCGCGTCGCCGCCGACCGTCCGAACAGGATCGAGTTCGTCGTGGGAACCCAGATCAACGGTGCGCCCCACCTGGGCACCAACCTCGTCCAAGCCGCCGCCTTCACGCTCGCCCGACTTGCTCGCCGCGAGTTCGGCATCGAGACCGCCGTCAAGTTCGGCGCGCTCGACAACGCCCCCTACGAGGTCGATCTCGACCCTGAGACCCATCACTCTTACCAGCGCACCTACTTTCATGCGCTGGGGAAGGCAGGGGTCGATGACCTGATCGATCGCTACTATCGGGCGTTCTTCGACTCGCTCTCCGACGCGACCGATGTGGAATACATCGTCGAGACCTACACCGACCAGCAAGCGAGCCCAGGATTCCGCGCAGAGTTCCTCCGGAGCCTGGAGTACCTGGAGGACATCCGGTTGTGGATGGCACCCTCGCACGGGAACGTCCACGTCCGTGTTCCCTGCCCCGAGTGCGGGTGGGCCGAGAAGCGCGGCGACCGGACCCGGCTCGCCGGCCTCGACGAGGACGGGGCGACCTTCACCGCCGTGTGCATGGACCACGGCCCGTATGAGGTCCACATCGACCCCGAGGACGACACCCCGTACCTCGACCTCGCGACGCTCTACCGCAACCTCGTCAAGGAGCGCTTGATCGGCCGGGACCGGAAGATCCTGCCCGTCATGGTCAAAGGAGGCGACTGGACTTTCGGCTGCCAGCTCGTAGACGGAGCGCTCGGCGCGATGGGAACGCCCATCACCCAGATCCCCATGCGGATCTTCACGCCGCAAGTCCTCGCCCCGACCGGCGCGAAGCTGTCGAAGTCGCTCCTTCGCGAGCGAGGAACGACGGCGCTCCCGCCCGATGTCGAGCCGTGGATGCTCGACACCACCACCGTTCCCGGCGACGTGGACGGGTACGTGGATGCCCTGTTGTGGCTGGTGGGCACGATGCTGTCCGATCCCAAGCACTTCTTCAGGTCCTTCACCGTCCGCGAGCTGAGTCGACTCATGCACGCCCGGCCAGCCGAGGAAGCCAACCGGCCGCGTGCGCACGAGATGGGCATCTACAAGAGGTACTTCGACCTGATCGCAAGCGGAGAGAAAACCACCGAGATCCGCGTGAACGACGCCTCCCGGCGGAACCTTAAGGAGGGCAAGCTGATCCGGTTCAAGTGCCAGGGCGACGAAGTCCTCACCAAGGTCACCTACGTCCACAGGTACGCGGATTTCGATGAGATGTTCGATCACGAGTCGGTCGCCTCGGTGAACCCGACCGCGACCCGAGAAAGCCAGCTCGCCAACATCCGCCAGATCTACCCACCCGAACGCGAAGCGATGGGCGTGCTTGCAATCGGCATTGAACTGATCGACCCGCCCCGTCTGCGGCCGAAATCGTAACCTCACGGGACAGCTAAGGGGCGGATCGCGTATGCGTTCCGCCCCTTAGCATTTGGGCGGGGTCACCGTCCGGGGGAATCGGTCGACGGCGGCCCCTTCGGGAAGGACGGCGTCCTTCCCGGTCTCAGAGCCGCTGGACGGCGGCCATTGTGGTGAGTGGTTCCCGGATGGACTCCAGCCATGCTCTGACCTGGGGTTCGGGCATCCTGGGGTCGGCGGTTTGTATGTCGAGGTCATCGACCGCGCCCGTCTCGTCCACGGTGAACTCGGCGATCATCACGTCCTCGATCAGTTCGGGAGTCTCCTTGAAGTACATGCCGATCAGGCCGAACTTGGGTGCCTCGGGTTCGGCGTAGACGCACAGGTGGTGGTCACCGTCCTTGAACCAGTGGAAACGTGTCTCGGTCTTGAGGTCGAGAACGCGGCTCCACTCGGCGAGCTGTTCGTTCTGGGGTCCGTCGCTGTCGCTGAACGCGTCGGGGATGTCGAGGAATCGGCGCATCCCGGCGATGCCGTTCGGAGTCAGGTCGTACCACGGATCGATTTCGTTGGCGAGACTCGCGATCACGGTCATGATCGCCCCGAAGTAGCCGTGCTCGTAACGGATGGGCCCGGTCTCGCGGATGCCGAGGACGTGAAGCTCGTCGATCGTGCGGGCCCAGTCGCGCAGCTCGGCCGCGTTCACCCTCGCGCCTTCGCCAGCGTTCAGGGTCGCCTCGTAACGGTTCAACATCGCGGCGATGTGGTCCCGGGTCAGTGTCACAGCGATGCGCGGGTCCGAGGCACGTTCCGTCGAGCTGACGAGCGAGGCCAGGTCGATCTGGACCTCTGCCACGTCGGATCGATGCTCGATCAGGTCGAGCAGGATCGACCTGGCGGCAGATCGGTTCCGGGCCCGCTCCAGCGGGGGAAGCACGGTCACCTCGTAGACCAGTTGCAGCCCGACCGCTACGATGGTCGCCCCAACGAGCGCCCCGACGTAGCTGAACACCTGGGCGAGTCCCGCGAGGGCAAGGATGAAGAAGTACGGCGCGGGGACATCGTCGATGAGCAGCCTGCGAACCACGTCGTGTCCAGAGCGCTTCCGCTTTGGCTCCTCATCGGGTTCGTCTTCCGTTTCGCTCATGTCAGGTTCGCTCGTCTCGGGGAAGTCGTCCGGGGTGTAGTGCTCCCGCCAGATCCGCGCCCCTTCCTCGATGATCTTCGCTTGCAGCTCCGCGTCGTGAAGGTCTTCGGTGTCCTCGGGGAAGGGGAGCACGGCGAACTCGGGCTCCTCGGTGTGGAGCCGCAAGAGGTTCGCCACCAGGGAGTGCCCCTCCAACTGGAGGTCGGGCAGCGAGGTGGGCCGGAGCAGGGACGCGGAAGTCGGACTCTCGACCTTGCCCTCCCATTCTCCTTGTGCCAGCGAGAACTGCTTGCCGTCGATCTCGAACTCGCCGAGTTGCTTCATGAGGTCAGTCCGTTCGCGATGGCCGGGAGGAACAGGAGGAACACGGCGATGGCGGCGAGTGTTCCGGCGATCCATTTGAGGAGCAGCCACTTCCAGGGGCACGCCAGCCACGCGAGGATGAGGACCGCGAGCGCCAGGATTCCGGCGTCTTGGGAGGTCAGCTCAGCCATGTGAGGCGCCTGTCGTTGACGGCGATGGCATAGGCGCAGTTGGCGACCGGTCGGAAATCATGCTCGCCTGGCATGAGTTCCTGGTCCCAGACGGCGGCGGCGAGATCGCGGCAGGTGTTCACGATGCCGCGCTCGATCGGGTGGTCAGGGCCGATCCCGATCTCCTTGGCCGCCTCGGTCCACTCCGCATGGAAGTCCCCGTCTTCGGGGAAAGTGATGACTCCGAGTTCGGGGCCAGTACCTCCAGTACCCGAGGCGAGCGTGAAGCCCCGTGCGGGGAACCGGCTGGGATCGATGCTGATGAGCATCGTGTGGGCGGCCCGCCGGATCGTGCCCAGCGGGATCAGGGCCGGAGCCGGATTGTTGATGTTGTCGATGGTGTCCATTGGTGGGGTGAGTGTCCTCACTAAGTATCGATAGGCGTAACTGTCCTGTGTGGTGTGTGATGTGGAGGCCGGGCGCGGCGGGCGCGTCGAGATCGCCCGGCAGGTTCGATGAGGCGAGCCCGCCGCCGCGCCCGGAGTCATGGGGATTGATGCGAGGTGATGACCTTCCGGGTTTCCAGCTCGATCCACGGCCTCCATGCGTCGATGTGCCAGGTCCGGTACCACTCCGGGTTCGTGAATGGCCCCGTTCGGCAGATCACGAGTCCCTTGGAGCCGACCTCGCGGGCCTCGACCCGGTAGAGCTGCCGCTCTGGGTAGACCGCGAACCGCCAGGTGTCGCGGTTGAACTCCCCGACAGGGGTCGGCTCATTTCCCATTCCCGCCCGCAGCTTCCGGGTTCGCGACGATCGCGCGGGCGCGCTCCTCGATCCGAGCGCACCACTGGTCGCCGTTCCATGCCCCGCGCCAGACCGGCGCGGCCTCGCGGTCCGAGGTGAACCAGCACACGAGCCGTTCTCCTGGCCCGTCGTCGACATAGACGCGGTACTCCGGTTCGCCTTCAGCGTCCTCGACCTCGTAGACCGTGAAGGCGAACAGCTTTCCGCCCCACCCGCCCAGACGGGTTTCCTCCCCGGTCGGGGTGACCGGCCTCGCCGTCTCGGCTTCAGCCTTGGGACTGTGCATCGCGGAACTCCTTGGCGTGCTGGCAGATCAGGCGGCGGTCCCTGGCCCCGTGCGGGTCTCCGGCGCTCGTTCCGAGCCGGTCGCCGTAGTCGGCGATATTGGGATTGAGGAACGGGCCGGTCGAGAGCACGAACCCGAAGGCGTTTCCAACCCAGCGGTCGTCCTGGTCGGCGTCGGTGACGCGAACCAGAGGGCCGTCACGCTCGAAGCGCAACCGCATCCCGGCAATCGCAACGGGCTCCGGAGGTTCCACTACGCGGCCCGCCCTTCCCGTTCGGCCGCTTCCTGTTCGGCGGTCTCCTGCGCCGCCCGCTGCGCCTGGCGGTAGGCGGCCCAAGCGTTGAGGATCGAAGTCCGGGCGTGGAAACGTTCGTCCGTTCCCCAGTTGGCGGGCCACCGCCACTCCGGCGTATCGGAGTCGAGCGCGGTCGCTCCGGCGACATCACGGCCCTGCTCGGGCCGGGGATGCGTGCGATGGACGCGGACCGCATCGCCCTCGGTCCTGACGATCTGGAAGAACCTGCCCCCGCTCAGGCCGAACTCGCGGAGCACTGTCCCCGGAGGCGCGGTCTCGACCACGGGCGCCGCCCCCGCCCTCCCCTCGATCGCCTCGGCCTGTTGTCCTGCCATCAGGTTCTCCCACTCGTTGACGGTTCCGGGTTGACCCGGAGAGCTGAAATCGACTTCGGGTTGTGCTGCCGGTAGTAGGCGACGGCCGCCGCAATGACGGCGTCGTGAGCGTCGAGGAGTCCGGGGATGAGGTCGGCGCGGAAGACCGCGAGCCTGGGCCTTTGGATGGTGCCGTTGTCGATGCGGTCGACGCCGCCCGCGAGGCCGATCTGGTTGACCTCTCCGGCTCGTGGGATCTCCGAACCGGAGCGCGAGACGTACACGAGCGAGTCCCCGAGGAACGCGGTCAACCGCAGTTCGAGACCTTCGATCGTGACATCGTCTGAGCGCACCGCGCTCCGGTCCGGAAGTCCCATCACCTCACCAGACCCTCTCGTCCTTGCGCAGCGCGATGCTGTCAGAGACGGCGTTGAGCAGGGTCTTTGCGGCTTTCGCGGTGAGGAACCGGCCCGCGCCTTCCTTCCAGGCGGCCGTGATGCGGGAGTGGGCGCCGACCACGAGCGTGCCGAGGCGGACGGGCTTGCCGTCCGGTGCGAGACCGAAGAGGTTGAGGACGTTGCCGTGGCCCAGTCCGGTCCGGAGGACGGCTGTTCTCAGGAGGTCGGTGCCGTCTACGCCGGTCATGTCGTACTCGATGCACCTGGTCATGCCGCCACCGATTCCATCGGGTAGGGCTGGGGCCGCCGTTGCTGCGGCACGGTGGCGGTGCTGGGCCCGGCCGGATACGGCGGGCTCCAGAGGCCCTGCTGCCGAGCTTTCGCGCGCTGCCGCTGGCTCCGCTGGTCGTTCGCGGCGATCGTCGTCGCCTCGAACGTGGTGAACAGGTGCGAGTTGTTCTGGAGGTCTTGGGCTCGGTCGGACTCGGTGGAGACCTGGAGGTAGGCGATGAACTCGCTGACTCGCTCGGGGCACCCGAACTCGCCCCAGCGTTCGCCGCATTCACAGCGGCGGGGACCGAGGCCGAACCAGGCGCGGCCGGCGCATGTGTGCTTGGCGAGATCGGCTCTGGTTGGGCCGATCGGCACATCGTAGGATGGGATGGAACCCTGGTACGGCATGAGTGCTTGAGACCCTTCATGCTGCGCTGGGGTTCATTTGGAGCGGCCCGCCGCGAGACAGAAGCTTGGAACCCTGATGTCTCGTAGCGGGCCGCCGTTCATGTACCCAGCGGCTTCGCGGATGTGTGTCATGTGAAGTTGTAGGTGTGGCCCGCCCGCCCTTTCGGGACGGAGGTCCCACCAAGACGGGCGGACCGCGGGCCGCTCTCGCGGCGGGGGCGCCAGCCAATGCCCCTCGCGGACCGGCTGGCGCACTGGTCGTCAGCACCGTCCCGGTCTCGCAGCCCTGCAATTAAGACATCGGCCCTGAGGCTGTCGTCACAGTATGGCAGACACTACCGGTTCCGATCAATCCTGTACTACAACTTTTTCACTACCGCCCGATGGGATACGATCGCGTGCGGACTACGCAGGGACTTCGGCTAGGGTTACGGAGGTGACGCGGTGCCAGATCCAGGAGGTTTGGAGATGAAACGCGCAATCGGCCCAACCGTTCCTCGCTGGGAATTGGGTGATCTACTTCGCACGTTCCGCCTCGACAAGGGCTTGGAGCAGGAGGAAGCGGCGAAGGCCCTCGCGTGCTCGAAGAACAAAATCCAGAACATGGAGACCGGCGCCTCGCGAGTGATCAAGGCCGAACTTGATGACCTTCTCGAACTGTATGGAGTCCAGGACGCGGAAGTTGTCGAGCGCTGCCAGGAGCTGAGGAGTCAAGGCGACCAGCGAGGATGGTGGTCGAAGCATGGGCGGCTTCCGAAGCCCTTCGCGGAATTTCTGGGTATCGAATCCGCCGCTGTCGAGATTCAATCCTTTGAGCCGTTGCTGGTCTCCGGCCTGTTTCAAACTGAGGCGTATGCACGAGCGCATGAGCGCGCCGTCACCCCTGATCAAACGCCCGAGCAGGTAGAGAAGCAGGTCAAGCTTCGGATGGAGCGTCAGCAGCGTGTACTTGAGGTCGACGATCCGCCGGAAGTTTGGGCGATCTTTGGTGAAGCAGTTCTCCACCAGCTCATCGGCGGCCACGAGATCATGAAAGGCCAGCTACAGCACTTGGTGAACCTGGCCGAACGGCAGGTGATCACTCTGCGGATCGCGCCCTTCTCCAGCGCCGGCCATCCGGGGACATTGGGGAATTTCAAGATCTTTTCTTTTGACGAGGATCTCCACTCGGCAGTAGCGTACGTGGAGTCTCAAGCGGGGAGTCTATATATGGAAAAACCGGACGAACTTCACCGCTTGACAAAAGCATACAATTACATTAGGTCCGAATCGCTTGGTCGAGAGGACTCCCTTGACCTGCTACAACGCCGCATTGAAGAATTCTAAGGAACAATCAGTCATGACCCGGTCACTTTCGATTGCCTGGCGCAAGAGCACCCGCAGCACCAACGGCGACACCTGCGTCGAAGTTCGCCCTTCGGAAGGCGGGTTCGAGATTCGGGACTCCAAGCTCAGCGCCGCATCTCCGATTCTTCCCCTTCCTAGGGCCGAGTTCAATGAGTTCCTGGCGCACGCCGAAGCCAGCCCGCTGCGGGCGGGCCTGCCAGGCGAGTTCAATGCAGGCGAAGCCCGCTGGTACCGGGTTGCCGCTTTGGAAGTCGGCTACGCCGCGAACGGGATGGTCGCCCTACGCCTCGCCGACCAGGCGGCGGACGACATCCTCGTCTACACCGCAGACGAATGGAACGCCTTTGCTGAAGGTGCCCGGCTTGGCGAGTTCGCGCCTGAGACCTGGAGCGCGGAACTCGTAGCCGCCTAAATCCGGACACGTCGAAGCCCCCGGCCGAAGCCGGGGGCTTTCGTGTTGTTCGCCGCTAGTCCTGGGCGCCTTCGCGTTTCCAGACCCCAGAGCGGATGTAGGCCCGCCCGATCGCGTCCGCCAGCGCCTCCGAGTGAGTGTCGTGTCGGCCGAGGGTTTCGGCCGCCAGGGTTACTCGGTGCGGCAGGTCGAGCCGCCTGCCGTGGTGGAGGCGGTTTCGGTTGCTGAGCCATCGGAACAGCTCGGCGGTTTGGCCGGTGCTCCCGCGGACGCGCCGGTCGACCATGTCGCGGTCAAGTACGCCGTTTCGGATCTGGTCGACGAGCCAGCGGCCTACGGCCATGCCGATCTCGTTTTCTGCCGGGGTTGGATTGTCGAAGGTCGCGGCGCCCTCGATGTTGCGCGCCCGCTTCCAGGTTTTCCACCAGGTCTCGAACTTGTCGGGGGCGAACCAGGAGGTCACATCCGTGTCGGTGTCGCCTTCGGGAGTCTGCTCGCCGGCGGCGCGCGCGGCCTCCAGCTCTCGCAGGAGCGCGGAGGGCGCGATGCCAAGCTTCAGTCCCAGCTCGTCCAGGGACATCGGTTCACCGGGAGTGGTCATGCGGGTCTCCTTCTCGGTCATGGCTTCGCATGAACGCAAGCGCATGATGGTGAGGCGGCACTAGGCGGTGCCGCCCTGGGAAACCCCGCAGGTGCGGGGAGCACGGCCGGGAAGCAGGGCGCTGCGTTCTCTCGGCGGGGAACAGCTCCACGGGACGTGGAGAGCACTGTGGGCCTGCCGCGAGGCGGGCACCAGTCACGTTAGCAGGGTGAGCCGGTTTCGAGGTCCCCCGCTGCGGCGCGCGGTTGGGGCGTGGCCCGACAGGGCGCTATCCCTCGGGAAGGTCCTTGGGGAGCCGCCAGGCGTCGCGGCGCTCGGGGGTCCACCATTCGGGGTCGGGGACGCGGATGATGAGGTCCTCGTCCTCAACCCCGCGGGGCTCGTAGGTGAACCCTCCGTGCTTGACGCGCCACGGCGTGGGCGGGGCGTCCGGGTCGTAGGCGAGGACTTCGCGGTTCTCCTGCAAGTCCGAGTACCAGGTTCGCAGCTTCTTCTGGCGCTCGGCGTCGAGCGGGTCATCGAGAAGGACTCGGCGGAGGTGGTCATGTGCCCGGTTGTAGGGCGCGGAGTTCTGGTGGATCGCCACGACTTCCCAGGGCCAGAACGGCTTGACGGCGGTGCGCTTGGAGGTCGGAGCGTTGGGTTCGTCCCGGAGCCATCGGACGATGGTCATGCGGCTGACGCCCTTGGCGCGGGCGAGGTCCGCCTGCGTGATTCGCTGTTCGGCGAGGTCGCGGAGTTCCTCGGCGGTGAACCGCGATACTCGCTCGACCACTGACTTGCCCTTCCCCTGTTCGACTGCGGTCTCAGGGTACCGGAGCCGCAGATCGCGGGGCTCGGCGTACGCGGTTGGCATGGTTCACCTCCTCTCGATGCGGTGGGAGGGGCCCGCCAGATGCGGGCCCCTCTGGGTCGGCTAGTCGTCGAGGTGCTCGACGGTCACGAGCCGCTGAGCCGGGAGGGTCCAGTAGAACCCGGACTTGGTCTCGAACTCGATGTGCGCGACACCGTAGGGGTGCGGGGAGACGGACTTGACGGCGTGCCACGCAACGGCGCCGTGGCGGTCGATGACGACCTGGCGGACGATGTCGCCGGGCTTAACCTCGTCGGCTCGCACCCGCCGGGCCTGGTGGTAGTGGGTGCCCTCGGGTTCGGGCTCGCGGCGGTAGGTCCGGGCAGAGAGGCCGCCGCCGGTCCCGGTGAAGCCGAACGCGGTGTAGACGTGCTCGTATCGCTCCTCGTGGTCCAGGTAGAGGGTGTTCACGCCGCCTTCAATGCCGTACTGGCGGGCGTCGGCGAGGAGGCAGAGCTGCGCGAGCGCGCGCTGCGCCTTGGCCTCACCGGACCGCGACGGGAAATCGAAGGTGGCGAGCTGGATCGTGAACTCGTCGGGGACGACGACGCCGGCGAGGCTGACGCCGTGCTGGGTAGAGACGTTGACGGCGAGTTGGTCGAGCGCGCGCTGCGCATACTGGTCGCGGTTCTGGGCGCGGATCATGGTCTAGGCTCCTTCGGTTAGGGCTGGGCGGCAGAGTCGAGGGTGAGCGGGCGTCCGCATCCGGCGGTGGGGCACTCGTGGGCGCGGTGGAACGCCTGGGCGGAGGCCGACTCGGCGGCGCCGGGCCGGGCCTCGCTGGCGATGCGGAATTCGGCTTCGATCAGTTCGAGGTCGTAGTCCTCGATGCCCGAGCGAAGGCCGTGGCCGTGGAGTCGCCGGTAGACGTTGGAGCGCAGTTCCCTGCGCCAGCGCATGGCTGCCTGGTAGAGGTCGAGGCGGGACGCGCCGCTGTCCGCCCCCTTGAACCTGCCGCCGATCGGTCGGTTGGCGTAGGTGAACGCGACCTGGCCGTGTTCGGTGAACGTGTAGGTGTAGAGGTGTTCGAGGTCGCTGCGGTTAGCGTCTTTCGGGTCCCAGCCTTCCTCGATGGGGAGGTCCTGGATCTTGAGGGCGGCGACGTAGTCGCGGTACCCCTTCAGGGTCCAGTCCAGGCCCTGAGACCAGGTCTCCCAGACGTAGGCGGCGACGTTCGGGACCTGGTAGTGCGGCGATCCCCAGTGGAGGTAGAAGTGGGCGCTCTCCCCTCTGGGGAAGGTGAGCGTAGTGAGTGACCGTGAGCCCATAGTGTTGTGCTCCTTCTCTCTTCTCGGTTCCTAATCCGGAGGAGAGCGCACCGCGCGGGGCGGTGCGCCGACCTCGGGCTAGGAGCGCGGGGCCTGGAGCGCGGCGTAGTGGGCGCGGTCGCCGCCCCACGGGATCGAGTCGACCCCCGTCCACAGGAACGACGTGACGTGCTGGCGGAGCGCCTGGCAGAAGACGTAGGGTTCGGTCTTCTCCCAGCCGCACTCCTCCGAGGTCTGGTACTCGTAGAACTGGATCTCCTTCATCACCGAAGCGACGAGGTACGGGCGCTGCTCGGGCTCGACGAGCTTGGGGTTGCAGCCCTCGACCTTCTTGAAGACGTAGGGCACCTTGACGGCCCGCTCGTTGTAGCGGTTCCCATAAGCGACGTTGTTCGCCCAGTCGAGCATCGCTCCGACCCGGTCCGGCTTCTGCGAGCGGAGGTATCGTCGCTCGACTGACCCGTCCTCTTTGGGCATCTCCCAGTAGAACGGCTCGTCACCGGGTCCCTCATAGCGCCAGTCCGACCAGGACGCGGCGGTCACGAGGATGTCGATGCAGTTCTTGCTGACTCGAATGACAGACATCGCTGCCCTTCCCTTCTTTCGGTTCCTAATCCGATGCACTCAAGTGTTACACATGCCTGGGCATGTAGAAACATGGGGGTCCTTGTTTTGTATTCAGGCTGGTCAGAGCGTCCGAGCGGGCGCGGGGAGCGGCTCCCGGCGGACTGGCCGCTGCGGTGCCGCCTCGTCATGCAGCGGGACGGGCGGCGGTGCCAGTGGGTGCGGTCCGACACCGGGGAGGCGTGTGGGCTGGAGGCTTCCGATGTGGACCACATCGAGCCCGGCGGCAACCACGACCTCAGCAACTTGCAAGCTCTATGCCGGTTCCATCACCTTCGGAAGACGGGAGGGGAGACGGCGGGGGCGAGGCCGCCGCGGGCACGGCCGGCGCCGCGGCACCCGGGGCTCCTCGGCTGAGGGATGGAGGCCAGGGCAGGGGGGTGTGCCGGGGGGAGGGGTCCGGGGTGGGGTATCGAGGGGAGGGGTGGTCCCCGCGCCTGGCCGCCGTCGACCTCGGCGGGCCGGACCAGATTCGAGCGGACCGACGAAGTCCGGGCTCTCCATTATCGTTGGAGCGGAGCACATTCGAGTCCAGGTCGACCTGGCGATGATCGAGGAGTTCCCGTGTCAGAGGCCAAGGTTCAGCGGCCGAGCATCGGCCGCGATGTTCACTACGTGTCGTACGGAACACCTGGCGGCGAGTTCGGTTCGGAGTGTCGAGCGGCGAAGGTGACGCGGGTCGACGACGCCGATGCGGAAGTCCTGAGTCTCGCCGTCTTCAATCCGGACGGCATGTTCTTCAATCACGAGGTGCCACATGACGAAGCCGAGAAGCTCGGCGGTTCTTGGCATTGGCCTGAATGGGTCGAGTGATTCGGCTGCTCGCGCGGCTTGGGAACCTGCCGGGTACCCTCGGTACCCGCCGGGCCCCTAGAGAAGCTGCCCGTGTGCGTATGCGGCTGGAGCCCCTCTAGGTGATATCCCTTATGTGGCATATGCGAAGAACATGACATTCTAGGCATATACACCTCTTGCGCCTTCCATTCCATATGTCCGATTCCTGATTTACTCCCTTCTGTACCTTATGTCCGTATCGGGCTTGCCTGCCTCGACTCCGCCGGCGGCGCCGCAACCGACACACCCTCAGAACCTCTCTGCCGTGCGCCCACTACGGGACTACCCGCACCGGTTCTGCGTGCCTCAGATTGGCCGCTAGGCTGCTTAGATCGCGTCCCGTGGCGCGGCCTATCCCGTTGGGAGGCAACAGAAAACCCGCACAGCTCGCGCTGTGCGGGTTCGGTGTCCTCAGTGGCCGTACGGGTCTGGGCCCGGTCGATTCCGGGCCCCTGGGAGGCTCCCAGCGGCTCCCGTAGGGCATGAAAAAACCCGCACCGGTCACCCGGTGCGGGTTCGGTCCCTACAGCCACCCGCAAGCGCTACAGCGCGGGTGGATTTGGTGATGCGTCCCTGTGAAGTGCGCCCGGTACCGTCGCGCCCACAGGAAGTTTTCGGCCTCGGCTCCTGTGGGTTCCTTGCACTGTGAGCATTTCACGTTGGTGAACCACCTGCCGACCTTGTAGGTAATGGCCGTGATCGTGCCCCGCACGTACTCGTATCGGCAACCGTGGCACCGGTAGTACACCGTCTCGCCTTCGGTCCTCAGCTCGTGATCGATTGTGAGGACCGAAGTAGCGACCGGGCGAACCGAGTACCGGACCCGGTCGACCGTGACCGGGTGACGCTCCGAAAGCGATTCCAGCGGCTCACAGACGTTGGCGCGCTCACCTTCCGACCGGAACGGCATCCGTCCGGCGGCATGATCGATCGCGAAAGCTTTAGCCGCTGCGAGGTCGGTGCATTCGTGTTCCGACACCGACCCCTCCGATGGTGCCAATTCCAAGATATACGGCATTGCTGCCCCTTCCCTTGTCCCTAAACGGATAAAGGCTCACCCGGCGGACCGGGTGAGCCAATAACCGACTACGGCTAGATATCCTGGGCTATCAAGTTCAGAATTGCGGGTTCCGATCCCATTGAGAGGACCGGGCCCGGTTGGATGAATCCGACCGTCGTTTCCACGGTCCGCTCTGGGGAAATCTCAGTACGCCATAGGACTTTGATTTTCGGGAAATCCTTACCCGAGTGGCACACCAACAACCCGAGAGACGAGTACGTCTCTGCGAGCGTCGCGAACTCTTCCAAGAGCAACACGGGCCCGGATGCTGAAGCACACACGCGCCACCCTCGGTACTGCCACGGTGAGAGCGTCAAGTCTTCCCAGACGCGCCCCCGCTCGGTTCCCGCCCACTGGGCGAATTTCTCGCCAATATGACCGGTGCGAACCGAGTTGAACGTGGCCGTCCCGTAGGGTGCGACTCGGGATTTCCCGACTGAATAGATGCCCTGTGCTCCCGGAACGATCCTGCGATCTGCGAGCGTCATTTTCGACAGATCCCATACCGCGAATCGGTCCGTTGCGAAGTACCCGTCTTTCATGGGATCGAACGCGACCCGTTCCGGGGTGCGCCAAAGCTCCCAAAGCTTCGGAGCTTCAATCTTGTTTGCCATTCGGCTTTCCTCCGTTCCTAATCCGGATAAAGGCTCACCCGGTCTCGGGTGAGCCAATAACCGCCTAGAATCGCGAGAGGTAGCGGAACACGTCCGCTCGCGTCTCCTCAGAGACACCGTGAACGCGAATCGACCATTCACGGCACGTCTCGTGTCCGTCCTCGCAGTAGTGGCCGGAAACCCAACTGTGATCCCCAACGGTGTCAGCGATCGGGTATCCCGATGCCTCCAAACCGTCCTGCGGAGAGTCGACCCCAGCATCACGGATAATCTCGTTAACCGCCTCATTCAGCGACTCGTGTTCGCCTTCCGACTGCGGTTCGATCCCGTACACGTGCCACACCGGGGACTCCAGTTCCCGCCACCCGCCATCCATCCATTCGCCGTCTTCGTCAACGAATGACCGATAGACTTCGCACACGCTCACAGTGACCGTGTCGCCGTGAATGTGTTCCTTGATATCGTCGTATTCTTCGGTCACGACGATTTCGCGAGTATCGTATTCCATTCTCGCCTCACTTTCTCGTGTTCCTAATCCGAGTGAAAGCGAACCCGAGGACTCGGGTTCGCCAACATTCGCCTAGGATTCGATGCCGCGCTTTCGCAACTCGTTATCGATCATGCGCAAGTCGTGAATATCCGACCGAATCACATTCCACGGTCGGACATTCGCGCATTGTTCGATCTGATAGACCTTGACGCGACGGTCACAGATCAGCGTGAGCGTCGATTTCCGCGCGATAATCGCGCGGCACTCGCGACGGGCGGAAGCGAGCTGCATAGCGTCCCGCTTCCGAAGTGACGCGATCGTTTCCGCCCGGCGGACCGGGTCGGAAATATCGCCGTACACGTGCCCATACATTTCGAGATATGCGTCATAGTTCCGCTTGGGGGATTTCATTTCAATGCCTCTCGTGTTCCTAATCCGAGGACACGACCCGCGAACCGAGGCTCACGGATCATGCGAACGGTTAGGCTCTAATCCAGGAAATCCGGATGGATTTCCCGCCCCACCCGAACGTGCCACCTGTGCAAGACGATTTGGTAAGCGTCGCTCAACACATCCCCCTGATGATCTAGGGAAACTGCTCCTACGACGCCGTAGTCAAGCGCTACGACGTTGCAAAAGTGGCTAACGATGTTCCATATTGAGGGCGGGACATCATCGTGGTAAGTCCAGTGTTCCCGTTCCTCGCGCCACACCATGAGCACAGCCTCTTTATAGGTCATGCTCTGGTAAATCAAGCGGTTCCGCTGGCGACGGGCGATTTTCCGCGTAGCCTCGGAATGAAGCTCATTCCAAGAAATTCGCTCCCATAGGTCAATCCTGGGATCGCGTTCCATCATTCTGCCTCTCCTCTCACTATCCTATTTCGGATAAAGGCTCATAGCCTCTCGGCTGTGAGCCAATAACCGACTAGGATTCCGGCAGCCGCGCTTCCTTGAGAAACGCTTGACAAGCCATGATGAATGAGAGATAACCCACGATCGAAGTGCAATCGTGCGCGTAGTCCCATACCCGAATCGTGTAATACGGCGTCGGATCACCGTCCCGATAGACGACGATTTCCTTACCGTGCCCGATATACGGCCACCACTTGAAAATGAAGCCGTCTTTATCCCATTGATAATCCCGCAGCTTTAGAGACATAAAGCCTCTCCTCTCGTGTTCCTAATCCGAGAAAGCGCAAGGCACGGAACCTAGAATCAGATTCCGTGCCTCACTCACCCGATAGGGTCACTTCGCAGGCTGGCAAGCCTCACGGAACGTCTGCCAGCTAAAGCGAGAGTTCTGCGACTTGCACACCATGCCGATTTCAAGAATCAGCGTCTCGCGCGTCGACTCGTCAACGTCAAGACCAGCGATCATGGCTGCAAGTGCGATGAAGTGCTTTTTCGACATGAGGGATTCCCTCCACTAGTTCCTAAACCGAGAGAGCACGCACACGCGCGACTAGGACGCGTGACTCGTGTGCGACTCGCACGGCTAGGCCGCGCTGCGGAATGGCTGGTGAGGCACCCTGTGAAGTTCTCAAACAACGTGCCGCGCGCGTCCGTCGTCTAGACCGGGCCCGTACAGCTCGCGAGGCGGTGAGCCTTGCGGATTTCTAGAGTTACACATGCCTAGGCATGATGCAACATCACGAGCATGGTTGTACCCGAACGGCTAGGTAGGTATCCACCGAACGGATGATGAGCGGCAGGTATCCAGCGGGTAGGAGCAACACGCCACGGGAGCGCGTTACGCCGCGCCCATGCCTCTCTATAGCGACGCGAGCTGTACGCCTCGCTACGTGAGCGGTGGCGCGTCGAGCGGAGGAGGTTCGCCAGGTGGCGGGGGAGCGCGCGGCGCCGCCGGCGGGGGCGGTTTCCTCGCGAGGATTCGCAAGGGGGCACGTGTAAGGGGGTCGTCATGCAAGGGCCCTGTAACAAAAGCCGTATAAGCCTAAAAATCATTGAGTATCGATAATAATATTATCTATGAATTCAAATAATGATTAATACACTCACAATGCATCAATCATTTCATTCATCATCAACATGATGATTCATATCAAACATCGAACTAATCGGCGTTTGATCACTCACGAACGAATCGCATCATTCACATCTTGAATCACATTCATCACATCGGACATTCATGCTTGAATCGTGCATGGAAATCAGAATCGGGCATATCAGGACCAGGGGGACAACCCCGACACGCTCTGAACCTCTTCCGCAGCGGCCTAGCTAGAAATCCTGTGCCTGGTGTTGCTTACGGAACGCACTCGTCGTTCATTGGGTCGCTGATCTGCAAATTCAGTCTCGCCTCGCGCGCGGGCGCGAGAGCTGCCCTATATATCGCGAAATAGCATAATTTGGGTGATGCATCAACACCGGGCAGATGCACGTGCATCCGCTCAGGCATCTTTATGTGCACTCACCGTGTGTAATTTGAGACACTGAGTGGATGATTTCTCCTGGTCTCGGTCCCTGGATCGCCGCCGCGGTTGCGGCGTCCGCGCTCGCGCGCGTATTCGTCATTTGGATGGCCCTGCGCGGCACGAAGCCGAAGGAGCGACCTGAGATCCTTCGGGCACTTCCGGGCCTGATTCCGAGCCCCCGGCGTGAGGCGACACCTCAGGAGCCCTCAACCGTGGAGTCCGCCTCGGTCGGTCCGTCACCCTGAAGGGCGCACGGACCCAAGATGCACGAAGATGCACCCCAAGATGCACCCCAAGATGCACTGGTGGAGCCGTCCCGCCTGAACTACAAAGTAGGGATGGACTTCTGCCTTTCGATTGAAAGCTTTTGGGCAGCTTTCTGCCTGTCCTCCTTCGAGATCCCCGGATACAACAGGTAGATGGACTTCTCGGACATCGGCGCTTGGATCGCCGTCACCGCGGCGCTCTCGGTACTCGGCCGGGCCTACGTCGCAACGATCGCTCTCCGGGGCACGCGACCTCGGGAGCGAGCCGAGATCCTCCGGGCGCTGCCGAGTTTCCTTCCCGGCCACCGCCTTGGCCCGGTCCCCGAGACAGTCGAAGAGGAGCCAACATCAGGTATAGATCCTGGTCAGTGAAGGGTACGCATTATCGCGTACCCTTCGCGGCAGTCAGGAGCTGATGAGTTTGAGTCCAAGCCAGACCACCGGATAGACCTCCCCATTGGTGGGATCGGTTTCCTCCTGGGTGGACATGCTCTCGATCAAGACGACGACCGGGTCATGGATGTCGGCGGCAGGGCCACCGGGCTGGAATCCGACGACATCGTGTTGGTTGAGTTCGAGAGCCCACGGGAATTGGTCCGCCTCGATCCTGAACGCCATGCCGCCTGCCTGGCGAATGCCGGCGACGATACCCGCGTCGATCGTCTTCCACGTCTTGATCTTGAGACGCTCAGGCGTCCTGATGGTTCGTGTCATGTGGTGACGATAGGGCGGTAGTTGGGGCAGGTGCGGCAGGCGCGCCAGTTGCGGCCGAGGCTACGCCGCCGGTGCGCTCCGGTCGACTCGGTAGACGACCACGGTCATCTCCGACGAGCGCTCGGAGCGGATCTCTTCGGGCTCGACCTGGAGCGCGACGAAGGCACCGCCGAGAACCTCGAACAGGTGGGAGTCGCGGAGGTCATATTCGCGCATCGGGTGCTTGAGGCACCGATCCAGGCCAGCGTGCCCACCGGAGTGGACGCACACCTCCTCGACGACGACGGCAACGGTCGCGCGGTCGGGCCCGGCGGTCTCGATCCGGTCTCCAGGGCGGAGGTGCTTCGCCCACGGCGCTGCTGAGGTCTCGGTGACGAACCGGCGGCGGCGGCCATCGCGGTCGACGATGCCGGGGAAGGTCAGGGACTCAAGGGTGATGGAGCTGCTCATGCTCGGGATCGTAAGCGCCGGAACGTGAAGGCGGACACATTTCGTCTCGGCGCGTCGAAAACCCGCGCCGCTACACACCATCACTAGTGAAAGCAAAGGAACGGGGAAGGGGGGATAAAGGGGGGTAGGGGTCTCAGAGCGAGCCCCGGCGAGCGACAACCTCGCTCTCCTCAGATTCTTCTCTTCAGTACCAGCCCAACAGGGCTGGTGACTGAAAGTAACTGAACTTCTCTTGCTGACCCTCAAGGGTCAGCCGAAGAGTTTCACTCCCTCCTCTTCCGGTTGTTCTTCTGCTTTAGGTCCGTAACGCGCGCACGCGCGAGGCGACCGCATTGCGGTCGGGATCTTCCATCCGAAGCGAGCACTTCGCTCCGGCGCTCCTGCGCCGGAGGGGATTCGATCTCCGGTGCTTCAGGTTTCCGTCCGTCGTCTTCTGACTCCTCCGCTGCGCTGCGGAATCAGGTTCGCCCCGGCGCTCGAATCCGAACCGCTTCGCGGTTCGTCTTCTTCGCACCGGGGCTCACTCCAGAGGGGTACGCATCGATGACTGTCACTGCCATTGCTTCGCCCGTGATCGAGTACGTTCCCGTGCCGGTCGACGACCTCGGCGGGGTCGGCGAGTTCCTCGCCCCGCGCCTGGAAGGCCGCGACCTCGTCGCCGCCCTCGCGGCGATCGACCAGACCGACACGATCCACGGCATGGTGCTCCTGGGCGACCTCGGGCAGCGGCCCGGCTACCGCGCTGGCGAGATCGTCGCCGTCCTCGCCCTCGGCACGCCCGGCGTCGCCGAGGACCTCATGGAGGGCGCCACCGCGCTGGCCCGCACCCTGCGCTTCGGCGCGCTCTATGTCGACGCGATCGAATCCGATTACACGATCGGCGGGCAGGTTCCCATCTGGGCACAGGCTGAGTCCTGGACCCGCCTGGCGCTGCCGCCCCACTTCGCCCCCGCCGGCCACTGCTCCCGCGAGTGGTGGTCCCGGCCCCTCGAACTTGAATCCGATGGCCCTCACGAGGACCCCGAGGTCCTCAGCGCCGACTGCGGCGCCTGACTAGCGCGGCCCGGCTCCGAACCCCCACCCCTCGGGTTCGGGCACCCGCAGCCCCATCGGACCCCGGCCGGGCAGACCCGCCCCCACACGCCCTCACGGACGAGGCAGCCCCGGCCGGACCCGGAAGGGGGTGCGCTGAGCGCACCCCCTTCCCCCTGACATGGATATTCACCCCTCACCCCTCGCGCGGCATCCGCCGCGAATCGGGTCCCTGTGCTCCGGCTCCGGAGCCCTGGACCTCGCCGTCCTCGAAGTCCTCGGCGGCCAGATCGCCTGGCACGCCGAGCCCGACGCTGCCGCCGCCTCCGTCCTCGCCGCCCACTGGCCCGAACCGCCCAACCACGGCGACCTGACCGCCCCAGGCTTCTGGGACGCGGTCGACGGAGTCGACGTGATCACGGCGGGCTTCCCTTGCCAGCCGATCTCCAACGCGGGCAAGCGAAGAGGAACCGAGGATGACCGCTGGATCTGGCCGTACATTGTGGAAGGAATTCGCCTTCTACGACCGAGTTTCGTTGTGTTGGAGAACGTCTCCGCCATCCTCCGGAGAGGATTCGACGAGGTCGCCGATTCGTTGGCCGAAAGCGGGTATGACCTCGCATGGACGTGCCTTCGAGCTAGCGACATCGGGGCGGCGCACCAGCGAAACCGCTGGTTCTGCCTGGCATGGCCTTCCGACCCCGACGACCTCGGATGCTCATGGGCACGGACGCCACGGCTCGGGCGGCCCGGATCTGCGGACGGCGATCAGCCTCCTGCCGACGCCGGACGCGACCCACGGCCGCACGGCGACCCGGACGGGTCCGCTCCTGGCCGGAGCGGTGACGCTCCTGCCGACGCCGCGGGCCTCGGCGAACGAGGACCGGCAGTACAAGCCGACCCCGAGCCAGCTCGCGGGGAAGCACGGCAAGAGTCTTCAGGCCGAGTTGTGCTCGCTGCCGCTGCTGCCGACGCCGAGGGCGTCGGACACCGGGACCCCCGGGAGGCGGCCTGGGAAGGGCTTCCGGCCGCCGCTGTCGGCGGTGCTCCTGCCCACGCCCAGGGCGACGGACGGCACGAAGGGCTCACCGCGCCAACGCGGTTCGCGCGGGGATCTGACGCTCCCCTCAGCGGTGACGCTCTTGCCGACCCCGACCGCGACGGACTCGAAGTCGTCGAGCGGCTCGAACCCGGCTTGGGGACACGGCCTGACGCTGACCGACGCGGCGAGGTCGATTGGGGCCGTTACGGTCCCGCCGTCGCCCGCTGGGTCGACGTGACCGGCCGCCAGCCTCCCGCCCCGACCGAGCCCGGCAAGAACGGCCCGAGGCTCTCGCCGAAGTTCGTCGAGTGGCTCATGGGCTACGAGAGCGGCTGGGTCACCGGCCGGGGCCTCGCCCGGACCGCCGAGCTTCGCATTCTCGGCAACGGGGTCGTGCCGCAACAGGCTTCGCACGCCGTCTCGGGCCTGCTCAAGGTCGCGCCTCCGAAGCTCCTCGCCCACTTCACCTGATCCCCAAGAGGGGTCCGGACTAGTCCGGACCCCTTGCTCTTGACCTGGGGTGGCGTCCTATTCGCCGCCTCTTCTCGCCGCGCCCTCGGTGCCCTCCTCCCCTCGGGGCATCGGGGCTCAGCGCACGCGGCTAGCGCCTGCCCGGTTCTGGGGCGTGACTGCTCGCCAGTGAGCGAGTGAAACCCGGGCGCCCCGGCCGGGCGGGCTTTCCGCTCCTTTCACCGCCCGGCCGGGCTCTCTCCCCTCACTCTCCCTGGAGAACTCCCTTGGCCTCGTGGCGTCTCGCCCGGTCGCTCCAGGTCCTCTCCGCCGAGATCCAGCGCCGCCACCCCGGGACCACGATTTGGTCCATCGGCGACGCCGACCACGCGGACAGGCCCTCCGACCACAACCCCAATCAGAACGGCGTCGTGTGCGCGGTCGACATCCTCGGCAATGCCGGGCTCGACCTCGGCGACCTCGCCGCCCACCTCGTGGCGCATCCCCACCCCGCCATCAAGTACGTCATCTACCGGCGCCGGATCTGGTCCCGCGCTCGCGCCTCCGAAGGCTGGCGGGCCTACACGGGCTCGAACCCGCACGACACCCACCTTCACGCCTCGGTAGGCGTCGGCCCGGACGGCAAGAGCACCGGCCCCTACGACAACACGTCTGCCTGGGGCATCGCCGATCTGGACGACGCTCCCTCGAAGCCGTCCCGCCCCTCGAATCCCTCGACTCCGGATTGGACGGATCAGCTCGTGGCCGACCTCGACACCATCAAGCAGAACTCGCGCGGCGCTGGCGTGCGCCGGATGCAGGGCCTCATCCTCGCCTACGGCGGCGCCCCCGCCGCCAAGCTCAAGTCGAGCGGCGGCCTGGACGGGATCTTCGGACCCGGGAGCACCGCCGCCGTGAAGCTCTTCCAGGCCGCGAAGTCCCTCACCCGGGACGGCATCGTGGGCCCGCGAACCTGGTCCCGCCTCGTGAAGGGCTAGCTCGTGACCGAGGACCTCGGCATCGTTCACATCGGCGCTCGCGAGATCTACGACGAGGTCGTGTCGATGCGAGGCGACCTCGGCCGCATCGGTGGCGAACTCGGCCGGATCTCCGATTCTGACGAGACCACCCAGGAGACCCTGTCCGACCACGAGGACCGGCTCCGCCAGGTCGAGCGGCGGCTGTGGGCACTGCCCACGGCCGCCACGATCCTGGCCGTCGCCGCGCTCGTCGTCGGCATCCTCAACTACCTCAAGCCCGCATGACCCACCCCAAGCCCGAGGCGGGCAAGCTCGGCCGCCACAGGAGCCTCGCCGAGCAAGCGGCCGTCGAGCTGGCGGCCACGCCCCACTACCGCGAGGAATGGGACTTCGGGGACCTCGGCCGCCTCAAGCACCGCACCCGCCAGTGGCTCATCGCGGTCCTCTCCTCCCCGCAGGCCGCGCTCTACCAGATCACCGACATCCAGCGCATCCGCGACCTCCTCCCCCTCAAAGACGCGTACTACAGCACCTCGGAGCCGGAGCTGCTCATCAAGTTGGCCCGCACCATCAAACCCCTGGAAGACAGTCTCTTGTGGACGCATGTTGACCGGTCGAAGGTGGGCGTGAAGTTCGTGCCGGTCATCGAGGGCGAGACGGCCGAGGCGGGCGACGACGGAGCGGTGGACGCGGCGTTCGCCTGACCCCCGCACGGAGAGCCTCGTGTCCATCGTCCAGGTGGGGAACCTCCCCTCCGCGCGCCCCCGCGACCAGGGCTATTCCGAACTCGTCGGCCTGGCCGCCATCAAGTGGGCGCACCAGCACCTCTACTTCCCCGAAGACCCCGACCTCCCGTGGCGCTACACGCCCGAACAGCTCCGGTTCATCCTGTGGTGGTACGCCACCGACCCCGCCAAGGGCCACCGCTTCGTCTGGCGGCGAGGGATCTTCCAGCGGGTCAAAGGCGCAGGGAAAGGCCCACTCGGCGCGGCCCTGGGCTTGACCGAACTCCTCGGTCCCTGCCGGCCGAAGTGGGACCCCCGCCGCCGCGAGTGGACCGCCGCCCGCGCTGACGCCGCCTGGGTCCAGCTCGCCGCGACCAGCTACGACCAGACCGCGAACACGTTCGACATGGCGCGGGGCATGATCGGCGACCGCAGCGAGATCGACGGGATGCCCGTCGACTGCGGCCAGACCCGCATCCTCGCCGGGCCCACCAAGGCCCGCAAGCTCCTCCCGGTCACGAGCGAGGCGAAGACCCTGGAGGGCTCGCGCCCCTCGTTCGTCCTGGCCGACGAGACCCACCTGTGGACCTCCTCCGATGGCGGGCACCGCCTCGCCGCCGTCTGCCGCCGCAACCTCGGCAAGTCCAAGCACGGCATGGCGAGAATGCTCGTCACCACCAACGCCCACATGCCCGGCATGGACTCGGTCGCCGAGCGCGATTACGAGACCTACCAGGCCCAACAGGAGCACCGGGCCCGAACGACCGGCATCCTGTTCGACTCGATCGAGTCCTCCTATCCGGTCCTCGACCTCGGCGACGAGGCCGAGCTGCGCGCCGCGCTTGCCGACTGCCGCGGGGACGCGACCTGGCTCGACGTGGACCGGATCGTCCAGGAGATCTACGACCTCACCGTCTCACCCGATGAGGCGCGCAGGTTCTACCTCAATCAGATCGTCGCGCACTCCGATTCCTGGGTCGAGCCCAAGCAGGTCGACGCCGCCGTGGTCGACGACCGCATACAGGACGGCCGGATCGTCGCCCTCGGCTTCGACGGCAGCAAGAGCAACGACGCGACCGCGCTCGTCGCGGTCGACGTGGAGACCGGCCTCGTGGAGCTGCTCGGGTGCTGGGAAAAGCCCGACATGCCCGGCCACCAGGACTGGTCGGTCCCTAAGCCCGAGGTCGAGGCGGCCGTGGCCCGCGCGTTCACCCGCTTCCGTGTCGCCGCCTTCGCGTGCGACATGGCCTATTGGGAGCCCTACGTCGAGATCTGGGCCGAGACCTACCGGGACGACGTGTTCACCGGCATGGGCGCCAAGGGCCTGCTCAACTTCGACATGCGCTCGACTCGGCGCCTCGCGGAGTTCACCATCCGCGCCGAGGCCACGGAGACCGCGTTCGGGGCCGGGACCATGCGCCTGTCCCGCGATCCCGCGCTCGTGCGCCACCTCAAGAACGCCAGACGCCGCCCCAACGCCTACGGCATCGGGCTCGGGAAAGAGTCGCGCCAGTCGACGCACAAGATCGACGCGGCCGTGGCAATGATCATCGCCCTCCAAGCCCGCCATGTCGCCCTCGAAAAGGGCGTGCTCGCCAAGTGGCGCACCAGGACCGGCACCCTCGTCGGCCTCAACTTAGTAGCTGACTACGCCTGGGTTGGCAGCCTAGCTGACACGAGAGAGCAGTTCGAAATGCGGATTGAGACTTACATGCCTGTCCGCCTTGTCGCGGAGTTCTTTACTCAATCCATGCTCCCAAAACACAATCTCCACTGAAATTCCTTTGTTCTTAAGGATTTCAAAAGCGGGAACGAAGTCACCATCTCCACCAACGAGAACAGCGATGTCACCCCGATCTGGCTTCATGAATTCATGGAGATCATCGATCATAAACGCCGTAATTGCAGTATCTACTTTCTTCTCCTTGTTTCCAGCATTTCGATCGAACACCTCGACTTGGAATCCCTCTTTCTTCGCCATGTTCCAGACGGAGTCGTCGTCAGGCGGGCGCGATCCCCAGAGCTTCGATCTGCCAATCCGTGCATTATCCGGACAAGCGATCTTGTATAGCTGTCCGAAATCGCATCTCCAGGTGTTGTCGAAGGTTTTTCTCTTTGTCGCGTCGTTCACATCGGTTGCTAGTCCTTTTTTGACTGCGCTTAGTCGTTGTCCCTCAATCCAGAGGTTCGAGTTGTCAACGTAGACGAAAAGAACAGGCTGGCTCGCCGCTGCTTGAGACATTGCTTCCTCCGGTGAGTTCTGTACCACTCGGCACTTCCATCCTTACACCCCTTCCTGCCTCTTGGGGGGCATATGGCCCTCGCGGGCGACCTCAGAAATGTGCTCCACCGCTCGCTCGTCCGCTTCAGCGACGAGCGTGCCCACTACGCCTGGCTTGAGCGCTACGCCATCGGGCTCCAGGACCCGCCCTACATGCCCAAGCACGCCCACCGGGAATACGCCTCCCTGGCGAAGACCGCCGTCCTGAACTTCTTGCCGCTCATTGTGGACGCGGTCGCCCAACAGCTCTATGTGGAGGGTTACCGGAAGCCCGACAGCCCCGACGACGACTCGTCGTGGGAGTGGTGGTCGGCGAATTCTCTCGACGCCTGGCAGCACTCCGTACACCGCGACACGTTGACGTACGGCGTCGCCTACGTCAGGGTCCTGCCCGGCAAGCGGAAGGTGCCGCAGATCCGGCCGATCTCGCCGCTGTCGATGTCCGCGCTCTACGAGGACCCGATCCACGACGAGTGGCCGCAGTTCGCCGTCCACGTCGATCTCGACTACTCGACGGGCGAGAAGCGTTGCAGGGCAACGCTCCTGGACGACGAGTTCGAGCACGTGTACCTCGGCGAGCACTGGACCGATGCCCCGGACCTCGACTCCTTCACGCTCACCGAGTCCCGCCGGCACGGCCTGGGCGTGTGTCCGGTCGTCAGGTTCCGCAACCAGCTCTCGACCTCCCCGAACGTCGCCCCCAGGGGCGACATCGAGGCCCTCATCCCCACACAGGACCGCCTCAACAGCTTGACCTTGACGGCCTCGCTGATCGCGCAGTTCGCCAGCTTCAGGCAGCGGTGGGCCTCCGGGCTCGTGATCCCGCGCGATCCCGAGACCGGCGAGCCCGTCGACTCCTTCAACTCGGCGGTCAACCGCGTGTGGGTCACCGAGACCCCGGATGCGCGCTTCGGGGAGTTCTCCGAGTCCGACATCGGCAAGATCTTGCTCGCGGTCGCGGAGACGATCAAGCACCTCGCCGCCATCTCGCAGGTCCCGCCCGTGTACCTCCTCGGCGAGATCGTCAACATCAGCGCCGAAGCCTTGGCCGCGGCTGAGGCTGGGCTGCAACGGAAGTGCTCCGAAAAGAGGACCGTCTACGGCGAGGCGTGGGCGCAGGTCATGCGCCTGGCGACCGCCGCCTCCACGGGCCGCGCGATCCCCGAGGACGCCCACCTCAACCGCATCGTCTGGCGCGACACCGAAGCCCGCTCGCTCGCCTCCACGGTCGACGCGCTCGGGAAGTTGTCCCAGATGCTCCAGGTCCCTCCCGAGGCCCTGTGGGAACGCATCCCCGGCATCAACAGCTCGGATGTCGCCGCCTGGAAGAAGATGTCCAAGGAGGCCGACAGCTTCGGGAACATGCTCGGGATGCTCCAGGCGCAGTCCGGCCGCGCCGGCGTCGAGAAGACGCAGGCAGAGGCGAAGGGCGCCGACAACGCCAAGCAGGGCACGAACGTGCCCGGCAAGGCGACCACCTCGAACAGCGGCTACGGGACCCCGAGCCGCAAGCCCGCCAAGGCCGCCGCGTGAGCACGGCCGTCGAGGACCTCGAAACCGAGTTCTCCCGCATCATCGGCCGCGAGACCGCCGCCGCGCAGCTCGACCTCATCGACGTGTGGCCCCTGCTCGACACCCGCGACCTCGACGCCGCTTTCCCCGCCTACGCGACCGCCGCACAGCTCGTCGCCCGCGACCACGAGGGCGCGATGATCGCCGCCGCCGACCAGTACCTAGCCGAGCTGCGCGACCTCGCGGGCGTCGACGACCTCGGCGCGCTCGCCCGCTCGCTCGACATCAGCATTGAGGAACTCCTCGAACGCCTCTTCCAGGCGGGCCCGGCCGCGATCAAGTCGGCGCTGGCGGCCGGGTG
This sequence comes from Glycomyces sp. NPDC048151, assembly GCF_043202775.1. Lineage (NCBI taxonomy): Bacteria > Bacillati > Actinomycetota > Actinomycetes > Glycomycetales > Glycomycetaceae > Glycomyces > Glycomyces sp. NPDC048151. Next base: position 37,383 of record NZ_JBIDBB010000015.1, read on the forward strand.
GAGCCTCGAACGCGCCGTTGAACTCGCGCTGGTCGAGTCTCTCGGGACGATGCAGAAGTGGCTCGCCGACCTCGCGCGGGCCCGGACCTTCGAGCACCTCCAGGCCGAGTACAACGCGGGCCGTACGGCCCGCTGGGCGCGGTTCTCGATCTCCAAGCGCCCGTGCCCGTGGTGCCGCATGATGATCAGCCGCGGGCCCGTCTACTTCAACGAGCAGACCGCGAGTTTCAAGGCCCACAAGCACTGTCGGTGCCTCGCCCGTGTGATCTACCAGGGCACGCCGCTCCAGCGCGACCGCGAGGCCGAGTACCTCGCCGAGTGGGAGTCGAGCGGCAAGGACCTCAACGCCATGCGGCGAGCGGACTACGCCGCCGCCAAGGCCGCCGAAGGCTGACCCCCCTCCTCCTTCTTCTCTTTCCCTTCCGGCCGCCCCGGCGGCGGCCACCACTCACCCTGTCCAGGAGATAGCCCGTGGGCGACGAACCCCAGACCACCACCGACACCCCCACCGCCGAGGGCGAGCCCGCCGCGCCGGCCCCCTCGCCTCCGGCCACCGCCCCGGCGGTCGACCTCTCCGGCCTCCCCGAGTGGGCACAGGCCGAGATCAAGGGCCTCCGCAAGGAGTCGGCCTCCTACCGCACCAAGGCGAAGGCCCTCGAAGACGAGTCGAAGTCCGAGTTGCAGCGCGCCTTGGAAGCCCTGGAGGCGTCCAAGACCGAACTGTCCCAGACCCGCACCGAGCTGACCCGCTCGAAGGTCATGACCGAGTTCGGGATCAGCGACGATCTCGCCGACTTCCTCAACGGCGACGAGGCCGCCATGCGGGCCGCCGCCGAGAAGCTCGCGCGCCTCGCGACCGACCAGCGGGCCGCCTCCCTCCACTCCGCCCCCGTCGCCTCGCTCCAGTCCGGCGGCACCGCCGTTGCCGCCGAGGACGACTGGGACCCCGCCGAGGTCGCCCGCCAGGTGCGGGCCGCCGCCTCCTACTAGCCCGGCCCCAGGCGAGCCCGGCCGCCCCTGACCGTCCCCCACGAAGGACCCACAACTCAATATGCCTGTCTCTTACCCCGGTTACCGGGAGCCTGGCGTCCTCGTCCAGGCCAACAAGTTCGCCGCCGTCGCCCTGGCGCTGCTCCAGGCGCGACTGATCCTCCCGGCGATGTTCGACCGCCACTCCGAAGCGGAGTTCGTCGGCGCGATGGGCGATGTCGTCAACGTCCGCCGCCCGTCCTGGATCGTGGGGCAGGAGCCCCTCCCGATGCGCAAGAACCGCTCGGGCTACCCCACGGGCGCCCTGAACTCCTCGGGCTCGGCGGTCGGCTACATCGACTCGAAGGTCAACGAGTACACCATCCCCGTCAAGCTGGACAAGGACCTCTACTCCGCGTTCAAGCTGACCGACGAGATGCTCCGGTTGGACATCGCGTCGTACGCCGCTCAGGTCCTCGACCCGCAGACGCGGGCCATCGCCGAGAAGTACGAGTCCATTGTGGCTCAGGCGATGCGGTCCCTGTTCCAGGTCTACGACTACCCCGAGGGCACGGGCGCGACCGGCACCGTCGCCATCGGCGGCGACGACCTCGCCACCGCCACCGCGAAGATTCGCGGCGTCATCCTCATCATGCGCAAGGTCCTCAACGACCGCAACGTGGACGGGGCCGGGCGACACCTCCTCGTCGGCTCCGCCGTCGAGAGCCTGATGCTCCAGGACCCCAACCTCATCCGCGCCGACTGGGCGGGCGACAACGCCGCCCTGCGCTCGGCGCAGGTCGGCCGGATCTACGGGTTCAACGTCGCCACCAGCTCCAGCATCGGCGAGAACGAGATCTACGCGTGGCACCCCTCAGCGCTGCGCCTCGTTTCGATGGCCCCGGCCACCCCCGAAGGCGTCACCTACGCCGCCTCCCTCGGCGCGCACGGCCTGTCCCTGCGGCTCATCAGGGACTACGACTACGCGTGGGCGATGGACCGCAGCCTCATGAACTGCTACTTCGGCATCGGGAACATCGTCGACTACGCCACCGCCGCCGAGCAGACCGCTGCCGACGAGACGAAGCTGCGCCAGTACCGCGGCGTCCGCGCCGTGATCGACTTCGACACCCCGGCCGGCGCGTAGCCCGATGGCGTTCGCGACCCCGACCGAACTCGCCGACCGCCTCGCCGTCGCCTTCACCCCGGAGGAGACGGCGAGGGCGGCGGTGCTCCTCGACGAGGTCTCGGCGCTCATGCTCCTCGAACTCGGGTGGGCCGCCGAGCCCGAGGAGGTCGACGAGCCCCGCTGGCCGCTCCTGCGCATGGTCGCCCTCTCTGTGGCCGCCCGCTGGTGGTCCAACCCCAACGCGATCGCCTCCGAGGTCATCGGCGATTACAGCTATCGCCTCGACCGGTCGCAGATGACGGGGCTCGCGTTCAACGACGCCGAGCGGCTCCTGCTCCAGCGGATCGCCGGGCGCAGCCCGATCACCTCGGTCCGCGTCACCTCCGGCATCACGGCCGAGGACCAGGCCGCCTGGTCCCCGTACGCCTACCCGGGCTGGAGCGACTACCGGTGAAAACGACCCGCGCCGTCCTCTGCCACACCGTCACCGTGACCCCCGGCCTCAGTGAGGTCGATGTGTACGGCAACACCGTGCGCGTCCCCGGCGAGCCTCGCACCTACCGGGCGCGGGTGTGGATGACCGCCGGCCGCGAGGTCGAGCGGTACCGCGATGACCTCCCCGTCCAGACCTGGTGGGCCATCCTCCCGCCCGACGCCGAGGTCACCAGCCACGACCGCATCCGCTTCGACGGCCGCGACTTCGATGTGGAAGAGGTCCTCCCGCGTCTCGGGCACCGCTCGGTCCACCACCTCACTGTCCGCATGACCCAGACGGAGGGCTACTAGATGGCGCGCGTCGTCATGCACCGCGACCAGATCCGCGAGTTCCTCTCCTCGGAGCCGGTGTTCGACATGCTCGAACACCACACCACCCGCATCCGCGCCACCGCCGAGGCGTTCGCGCCGGTCGGCAAGACCGGCGCCTACAAACGGAGCTTCTTCACCCACGCCGGGCTCGACCGGCGCGGCTACGCCGTGGGCTACGTCGGCTCGACCGACCCGGCCGCCGCCCACATCGAATGGGGCACCCGCTACTCCCTGACCGGCCCCACCCCCGACCACCACACGATGGCTCGGGCGTTCTGGGCCTCGGCGCTCCCATGACGGGCTCCGCGCCGCGCTTCGGGGACGCGGAACTCTCCGTCCTCGACTACCTCTCCCGCCACCTCGACGACTTCCAGGGGAGCACCGACTTCCCCACGGGCACACCCGAACGCCCCTGGATCGTGGCCCGCCGCTACGGCGGCAACTACAGGCCCCCCGCGATCGACTACGCCAGGCTCTCCCTCGAAGCCTGGGGCGCCAGCCGCTTCGACGCGCAGGCCCGCCTCCAGGAGGCCATCGGCGCGCTCCTCGTCGCGGGGCGACTGGACACGACACCGCGCGACAAGAACGACATCCGATTGCCGCGCATTGTCCGCACCTTTGTCGAGTCCGGCCCCCAGTTCTTCCCCGAAGCGACCACCGACTGTCCACGGTGGATTTCTACTGTCGCGGTCTACTGCCGCTCCCTCGACGCTTGACGCGCGTCGTCGCCCCCTCCTCCTCACCCCCTCAGAGGACACCTCCCAATGGCATACGAGTTCGACAACGCCGCTGTACGCGTGGCGTCCACGGGCCAGGTTTTCTACCTCGAAGACGACCTCGGCCTCATCTACCCCACGGTCAAGGCCCAGCTTGAGACCCCTTCGACCGCAATCGAGACCATCACGACCACCCCGTTCAATCAGCTCGGCCTCCTGAGCGAGGACGCGGTGGAGCACGAGTTCGCCGACGAGACCGAGGACATCCTGTCCTGGCAGAAGGGCATCGTCCGCACCCTCATCACTTCGAGGACCGCGGCGTTCACCCTCGCGGCCCTGGAGACCAACCGCGCCGCCCTCGAACTGTTCTACGGCGCGATCATGTCCATCCCCGCGGCGGGCATCGGCCGCATCGGCGTCCAGTCCAATGTGGCCCGCAAGAAGATGATCACGGTCCTGGAGTTCCAGGACGGCACGCTCGCGGACGGCACCACGCCGAAGGTCTACCGGCTCATCATGCCCAGCTCGCAGGTGACCGAGCTGGAGTCCCCGGCGTTCACCTCGGCCTCGGCCGTGACCTGGGGCGTGACCATCGCCGCCCTCGGCTCCAGCCACGACCTCCTCACCCTCATCACGAACGACCCCGTCGTGGTCGGCGAGGGCACCACCACCCTGACCTCGGTCATCGGCGGCGGCGAGGAGGAGCTGACCACGATCACCGCCCTCCGCGAGTCCGAGTAACCCACCCCTCAGCCAAGGAGCCCCTTTCCCCATGCACCCCAACACCACCACCCCGGCCGCCCCGTCGATGTTCACCCGCCCCGCCGTCGCCGTCGCCGTCCCCGCCCCGCAGGGCGCGGCGCTCGGCCCGGTCCTGCCGACCTACGGCATGGCCGAGCTGCGCGCGGACGCCAGCCCCGGCGTCCAGATCCGCGCCGAGAACGGGGAGACGTTCTTCATCCCGAGCGCCGACGAATGGCCGGACGAGGCGTTCGAGGCCATGCCCGACAACGTCAACGCCGTGTCACCGCGCTCGATTGTCGCGATGGCGCGCGCCATCCTCGGGCCCGACTACGAGCGGTTCCGATCCGCCGGCGGCCGGGCGATGGACGTGTGGAAGGCGATCAACCGCGCCGCGGCCGACCAGGGCGTGACGCCGGGGGAATGATCGCGCTCGCGCGCATCGCGCGGGCGCACACCGCCGACCTCGACCACGATTTCCTCCACCACTACGGGCTCGACCTCGGCTTGCTCGGGACCCCGCGGCTGCGCTACGCGCGGTTCGCGGGGCTCCTCGTGCGCCTCCCGCCCCAGTCGCGGAGCCTGCGCGCGATCAGCGGCCGGGCCGACGACTGGGACGCCCCCACCCACCTCGCCGCCGCGCAGCTCGACACCGCACGGCAGACGAACTACCTGATCGGGGCCCTCCTTACCGCGCACGGCGCGAAGAAGAACCCCGTGGCGAAGCCCGACCCCGTCCCGCGTCCCGGCCAGGAGGCCAAGGGCCGCAGGAAGAAGGGGTTCCGGGCCCTGTTCTCCCACTACGGCACGCATGTGAGGTCCATCGGCTGATGGCTACCGGCGGAGCGAAATTCGCGACCGGCTACATCGAACTGACCCTACTGGACAGTTCGATGCTCAAGCGTGCCCAGAGTCTGACCGCGCAGATCTCGCGCGACATCGAACGGAACATCACCCGGAACCTCGGTGCCGCGTTCGACCGGATCGGCGACCGGCTCACTTCCCTTGGCGGGGAGGCGACAATCGCGTTCGCGCCAGTGTCGCTCGCTGTCGGCCACATTGTCGCGGACGGCTGGGAAATGGCGAAGTCGGTCAGTTCCGCGCGGAACATCTTCCATCAGTTCGGCATGGAGGCGTCCGCCGCGACGGCCTTTGTCGATGAGCTGTACGGCAAGTCCAACGCCTGGGGCACCTCTTTCAACACGATGTTGGAAGGCGCGATCAAGCTGTGGCCCGCCTTCGGCGGCAACGTGGACGAGATCCGCTATGCGATGGAGGGACTCTACAACGTCACTGGAAAGTATCACCTCTCAGCGGAGGCCGTCAATGGTGTGATTCGGGCGTTTGTGCAGATCGCACAGAAGGGAAAGATTCAGGCCGAGGAGATGTTGCAGATCTCCGAATGGGGCGTCGACTCCTGGGGCCTGTTCTCCCGAGCGCTCGGCATCACCACTCAAGAACTGCGCGACATGACCGCTCGCGGCGAGGCGCTCGCCGAGGATGTCATGCCCAAGGTCTACCAGTACCTCAACGAAAACCCGGAATTCGCGGGGAAGGCATCAGCCGGTATCGAGACGATGTCGGGCCAATTGATGATCCTCCAGAACCAATTGTCGTTCCTTATCGGCGGCGCACTCGCCGACGAGAACACCGCGCTCGTCGCCGCGTTCAAGGACCTCAATACCGCGATCGGCACGCTCATTGACTCGGGCTTTGTCGCGGAATTCCTGACCCCGATCATCGCCGGTTTCGCGGCCGTCACTGAATGGCTCGCGGGCATGGACGGCGGGACGCTCGCGCTCATGGCGGGCCTGACCTTGCTCGCGGCCGTGATCGGCCCCCTGCTGCTCGTCGCGGGCCGCCTCTTCGACCACCTCGGCGAAGGCGCCGAGGCCGTAGGCCATTTCAACGGCCGCGTCGTCGAGGGCGCGAAGACCCTCGGCGGCGGCTTCAAGCGCACCTTCACCTACTTCGTCGAGTCCTGGCGGACCACGCCGCAACCAGTCGGCCGCGCCGCTCAGGCCCTCGACACCGCCGCCCTGGCCGTCGCGGGCTTCGGCGACAAGGTCCTCCACCCCGTCCGCACCCTCTCCCAGTTCGCACAGGGCACCTGGAACGCCTACCAGCGGACCAAGCTCCTTGCCCTCCAAGTCGACCGGGTCCTCTGGCGTGCCTTCGATCGGCTCCCCGATGTCATCAGCGCCGGGTGGGACGCGGTCTACCGCTTCGACCAGGCGTGCGTCCGGGCCGCGAAGGGCGGCGTCCAAGCCGTCCGCTCCGGGCTCGTCGCCACATGGAAGGCGATCCCCAAGACCCGCCAAGAGTTCGCCGCGCTCGGCTCCCAGACCCTCAAGGGCCTCCAGAACGCCGCGCTCGCGACCGGGCGGGGGCTGCGCTGGATGGTCCAGGACGGGCCCGCACAGGCCATGATGGGCCTCTACCGCGCCGCCGGGCGCGCTGCGGACGGCCTCTCGAACGGCCTCCTCAACGCCCTCACCGCCACCTCGCGGGGGCTCGCACGGTTCGGCGCCTTCGCACGCGGCGTCGCCACCGACGCCCTGACCACACTGGGCCGCAACGCCGGAGGCATCGCCCGCAAGGGCCTCGACCTGTTGCGCGGCGGCTTCATGGGCGCCGCCCTCGCCGCCGGCGCGCTGCTCGTCTCCGGCGTCGCCATCGGCCCCGCAGTCGCCGACGCGGGCGACCAGGTCGTAGCCGCGATCCAGAACCTCCCCATCCTCGCGCAAGAGCTGGCCGTCCAACTCCCCGGCATCATCCGCGAGGCGGTCGGCACGCTTGCCCAGGTCCTCCCCGCGCTCGTCGACTCGCTCGCCGAGGGCGGCCCGCTCATCCTTCAGGCCATTGTGGACAGCCTGTCCATCCTGGGCCAGGGCGCCGTCCAGGCGGCCCCGACCCTGCTCGCCCTCGCGGTCGGGCTCGTCGGCCAGCTCGCGTCCTACCTCGCCACGAACATCCCGCTCCTGGTCGACGCCTTCATGGGCGTCTTCCCTCAGATCGTCGCCGGAATCGGCACGGCCGCAACGAGTCTCGTCTCCGCGATCGTCCAGCTCGTCCCGCCGCTGCTGACTGCGATCGTGAATGCGATTCCCGTTATTGTGTCCGGTTTTGTGTCACTTTTTCCGATTTTGGTGACCGGCATCCTCGGGGCCTTGCCGAGCTTGGTAAGCGCTTTCATTTCGAGCGTCCCGATGCTCATCGAGTCAACCGTGGCCGCCATTCCGTCCATTGTGGAATCAGTGGTCTCGATGGTCCCCGCGATCATTAGCACACTTGTTCCAATGCTGCCACAGATCGTCGTGGCCCTGCTCCTGCTCGTCCCGCAGATCCTCACGGCCGTGATCGGCGCGATCCCCTCGATCGTCCGCACCGTCGTCGGCATGATTCCCCAGATCGCATCGGCGCTCATCGATGCCTTGCCCGAGGCGGTCGACGCCTTCATGGAGCTGGTCCCCGAGCTGCTCGACGCCTGGAAGGACGCCGGATCGGCCTTCAAGGACATCGGCCGCGAGCTGGTCGACTGGGTCATCGACGGCCTGTCCTCGGCCTGGGGCTCGGTCTCCTCGTGGGTCTCGGACCAGGTGTCCAATATCGACCTGAATCCGTTCTCCGCCTCCGACCTTACCGGGTTGGTCGGCCTGGAGACCGACACCTCCGGCGTCTCGGCCGCGCTCTCCCCGCTCGCGGCCACGTACTCCATCGCGGACGCCGCCTCGGCGGTGAGCGCGTTCGACGCCTCGACGCTCGCGGGCGCGGCCGACTCCCTCGCCACGTTCGACCTCGACACCTCCGTGTCCGTGCCGAACGTCGCCGTCCGGGTCTACCTGGGCGACCAGGAGTTGACCGACCTCGTCCGTACCGAGATCCGCGTCCTCGACGAGCGAGACGCCGCCTTCGCCGCCGCTGGAGCCCGATAGATGCCCCTTGAGATCACCGTCGCCACCGACCCCACCCGCCGCGCCAACGTCATCCACCTGGTCAACCCCCTCGCGGAGTACCCGTCCGTTGCCCTGGTGTCCTTCGCCGACCTCTCCGAGTACGGCGGTCCCAGCTCGGTGGCGACCAGCCTGGGGACGTACGGCGTCGACCCCGAAGGCACGTTCGTCCTGGACTTCACGCCCCCGCTGGGCGTCCCGGTCTACTACCGGGCCACCGCCGGGTCGACAGTCGTCCGCTCGATCCCAGCCGTCCACGGGCACGGCCAGTACGTGTGGGTCAAATCCAAGGAGTACGCGGACCGCCCGATCGGACTGCTGCTCAAGGCCGCGCCGAACTTCTCCTTCAACGCCGAGGTCAACGTCTTCTACGGCCTCTCCTCGGCCACACAGGGACTCGGGTACGGCCAAGCCGGAGTCCGCCGCCCCGGGGCGGTCGAGTTCAGTTTCTATACGTGGTCGTTCGAGGAGGCCAGCCGCGTCCGCGACCTCATCAGGGACAACCCCCTGTGCGTCCAGTGGCCCGGCGTCACCGACGAGCCGCTCATGGTCGCGCCGTGGTACCTCCTGGAGAACGTCTCGCGCACCGCGATCGGCCCACCCGACCAGGGGATGTTCGAGTGGACCTGGACTATGAGCCCGGTCCATGCGACCACGCGGGTATTCGCGGAGGTCTCGGCCACCTACCAGACCGTCTACACGGGCGGCTGGGACTCCTACATGGACATGGACGCCGACCCCGATGTGGTGACCTACACCCACGCGCAGATGGCCGCCGTCGCCGATGGCGGCCCGCCCCTACCCGAGGGCGAGAGCGGGGTGCGCGTTGGCTACTCCTGACCTCACGCCCTGGGTGCGGGGCACGCAGCTCGAACTGGAGTGCTCGGCCACGATCCGCGACACCGGAACCGTCGTCGCCACCCGCGTCCCGATCTCGGGGACCCTTACCCTCACTCGGCCCGGGAAAGTCGTCCGCACCGCAGACGCGGTCTTCCAGACCCTCACCCCTAAGGCACTCGCCGCTGGGCTCGACTCCGGGTGGACCGCCGACCTCCAGGTGACCGTCCGCCAGGGCGACGAGACGCACACGGTGCCGCTCGGACGGTTCCGCGCGATCAGCACCGAGTGGACCCCCGGTGCCCCCGCCGTCGCCGCCCAGCTCGCCGACGAACTGACCTTGGTCGTGGACGACCGATTCAAATTCCCCTGGACCGCTAAGAAAGGCTGGACGTACCTGGAGGCGATCCGCCGCCTCCTCGCCATCCTCGGCATCGCCCCGCCCGGCACCACCCACGCCGCCATCACCGCCGACACCACCTGGGGCCCGCTCTACGCCTCCATCATCCGCGTCCCCATCACCGAGGACCGCGAGCGCATCGACATGTTCGAGCTGCTCAACGACCGCAACCGGTCACAGACCTATTTCGACAAGGCGGGCGCGCTCACCATCCGCAGGGACCCGGCCTCCTACTACCGGCTCAGCTCCAACCGCACCAGGGCCGACTACACGCTCACCGACCCCGCCGCTTTCAGGGTCGACGCGGTCAAGTTCTCCCGCGAGGACCAGTACAACGCGCTCGTAATCCAGCCCGGCGAGAGCGAAGAGAAATTCTGGTACTCCTGGCGGCCCGCCTCCACGGGCGCCTACGCCTACGGTTCCCGGTTCGGCGCGAAGCCCGCCTTCTACAGCTCGGACCTGCTCCACACCCGCGCCCTCGCCGAGGCCGCCATCACGGAGATGCTCCCGGACTACACCAGCCCCGCCAAGCGCCTGACGGTCTCGGCCCCGCCGTACTGGTGGATCGAGGCGGGCAACGTGATCGCCCTCCCCGGGGCGTCGAGCGCCCCGCCGCGGTACGTCATCAGCGCCGTGTCGCTCCCGCTCGGCCTGGGAGACATGGTCCTCGACCTCGAATCCATCGACGAAGCACAGTACGAGGTGCCCGAATATGGCGCGTAGCCGCCGCACACCCCCGCCCCCGCGCCGCCCCCGGCCACCCCAGCCCCGGCCGCTGCGCGAATACACCTACCGCCTCCCCATCACCGCCGCACCGAGCGGCGGGTACGTCGACCTCACCGCCCCCGACGCGGAGACCATCACCGCCACGGTGCCCGCCCACCTGGCCGCGCCCGGCGCGAACACGACCGCGCTCGTGCGGTTCACCGGGACGCGGGCAGTCGTCGAAGGGTGGGCTCCCTGATGGTCGCCAGCACGCCCCGCTTCCAGATCCGCCACCCGGTCCGCACCGACCCGTTCACCCCCCACGCGGACATGACGAACCTGGCCGACGACGTAGAGACCGCGCTCGTCGCCGTCGAGGCCCTCGGGCTCCCCGCCGAGCCCTGGATCGACATCCCCCTGCTGCTGCTGTGGGACGACGACACCACGACCGGCATCACCACCGCGACCGACTCGCTGTGCCGTTGGCGGGCCCATCATCTCCTCGCCCACATCAGCGCGTACGTCACCTTCACCGCCGCCCTCCCCACCGGGGCCGGCCGCACCCGGCTCCGGCTCCTGCCGCCCGGCGGTCTGACGTGGAACGGGTTCACCATCGCCACCGCATTCCACCGCTCCGCCGCCGGCGTCCTCACCCCGGTCTCGGCCGCGCCCACCACCTTCGACACCCAAGTCAACGGCATCGCCGTCCCCAACGTGCCCTTCGCCGCCGGGGACGCGCTCCTGCTCTCGGCCGAGTTCGAGCCCGTCTCGGGCGCCGCGACCGCCGCCGAGGCCGAGATCCTCGACGCTGCCGAGACCGCCGGAGTCCTCGACCCCGCCGAGGAGACCGCGAGTGAGTGACCGGACCATCCCCCGCCCGCAGCCCTGGGGGCGGGACTTCGTCGAATACTTCGAGCGGATCGCGACCGCCGCCGAGGACTGGGCCGCCGCCATCGAGGACGCCCACGAGGCCGAGGTCACCGGCTGGGACACCTACGCGCCCGGCATCATCGTCCACCGCACCGCCGCCGAATACACCGCCGGAACCGGCACCGGAGCCCTCAGCCTCCAAGCCAACGTCGCCTCGGCCTACGGCTTCGTCCTCGCCCGCTACTCCTTCGTCTGCCCCGAGACCTGGTGGGCCGCAACCCTGACCCTGCCCACCGTGGTCGAGTACCCGCCCGCGATCGTCCACGCCCGCGACTTCTCCGGGAACCAGGTCAAGGCCGTCACGACCACGTCCTCACTGGTCATCGGGAACACCGGGACGCTCATGGCCGCGAACATGTACCTCGCCGCCGCCCGCTACACCGTCGCCGGGGCCCCCGAGGTCGGGGACTGGGTCCTCGACGACGCGAACGAGCAACTCGGGCTCAACACCGTCCTCGCCAAGTAGCCCCCTTCTTTGGAGCCGCCCCCTCATGGTCTCCGCCATCCCCACCAAGCCCGCGTTCAGCGCGGGCGAGCGCGTGAGCGCCGCCAAGATGAACACCCTCGCCAGCCACGCCGACTGGGTCACCGACGCGCCGATGATCCACCTCTACCTCGGCTCGAACACCACCCTCGGGACCTCCGGGTACCTGACGTGGAACAACATCCTCACCAGCCTGTCCAACTTCTCCGTCACCGTCCCCGCCCAATACATCACCGTGCCCTACACGGGGATCTGGGAATGGAAGCTCCAAGTCTCCCTGTCCCACAGCCCGTCCTCGGCAAACCCAGCGTTCGCCAACCTCTACGCCGGGGACGAATCCTCGGCCGGGACCCGCGTCGCCGGGGACCAGATGGTCCGCGTCGGCGGCGGCATGGCGACGTTCCTCAACTGCTCGGCCTACGTCTCCATGACCGCCGGGACAACCGCCGTCCGCGGCTACTACCAGTCCTCGACCACAGGCATGACCGCCTACGGCACCTCCCGCGCCACCGTCCTGTCCGGACGACTCCTCCAGCGCCTCTGACCCTCACCCTCAACCCCAAGGAGAACCCGCCTTGTTCACCCGCTCCTTCTGGGCGGACGCGCTTGAGCGCGCCGTCCGCACCGCCGCGCAGACCGGCCTCGCACTCGTCACCGCGACCGCCGGCCTCGGCCTGACCGACATCGACTGGGCCGCCACCGCGTCCATCACCGGACTCGCCACCCTTGCCTCCCTTCTCACCTCCGTGGCGACCTCCGGCGTCGGCCCGACCGGCACCCCCAGCGTCGTCACCGAACCGGCCTAGCAGCGGCACGACGCACGGGTTTCGTCCGAAATCGGTTAGGATTTCCACCACCCCTCGACCGCTGCCCGGACGGAGCCCGTGTGCCCTCAATCGACACCCTCCTGACCGCAATCCGTACCTGCCTTGACCAAACTCGGGAACTCCTCAACCAGATCAGCGCCTCGAAAGAGCTAGCCGAAGACACCCGGAACGAGCTCGCTGCAATCGGTGTCTCCGGTTCCGCCGCCCAGCTCGGCGCGACTGTGTCGGCATTGGAGGAGGGTCAAGGCCAGACGAGCACCATTGCGCAGAAGCTTGAAGGCGCCATCGCCGCCGCCGAAGCCGCACGAGGACACGCCAGCGGTACAGGGGGTGGCGGCAGCGGCCCACCGCCCACCCCGCCGACGCCATCACCAGACCCGGGACCCGAACGACCCGTCCCTGTCCACGCGCGCCGCCTCGCTGAGCGCCTCCCAGTCCGCGAATCGGGCGACAAGACCCGCCTGTTCGCCTTCACCGACGAGGACGGCGAAGCCGTCGAGTACGCCTCGGGACGCCGCCGCGACGCCCGCGACGGCCTCAAGCCCGATTTCGCGCGGCGGTTCGTCGTCCGCGACCATGCGGAGGGTCACGTGGCCGCCGACATGCGCCGCCCTGGCGGTCCCGAGCACGTCTCCGTCGTCATCAACAACGAGCCGTGCCAAGCACTTGAGGGCTGCGACGCCACCATTCCGCACATCATCCCCAAGGATGCGACAATGACCGTCTACCTCGCCGAAGGCGAGGCCACGCGTCACTACAGGACGTACACCGGTACCGGAGAGGGCATCGAATGAGCAGGATTGACGCGGCCTTCGTCATCCACTATGACACCTCATATGAGCCCGTCGCTGATGCCAGCGATCTGACCTCGCTCCTGGACGATGACGCGACCATGACCAATCCGCAAGGCACGCACGGCATGGCGTACTGGCTCGGCGTCCGCGACTCCGACGACGAGGACCACCCCATGCGGGAACCGGTGCTCCGGGTCGATCTCGATCCCGAGACTGGGGCCGGTGCCCTCCGCTGGCTCGCTGACGACCTGATCGGCATTGAGGAGGGCTACACGCCCAGAGTGGTCACGGTCTGCGAGTCATCAGCGCAGCCGCTTGCGTGGGTCCCCGTGTCGGTCGCTCGGGTCAGTTACGAGACTGCGCGGGCCGCCGCAGTTCGGTACATCGAGACCGGGCGTCTCCCCGACAACGTGTCTTGGTCCGAGCCCTCGCAGGGCTGACTTCCTTTCGGACGGCGAAGCCCCCACCGCAGATCCCCAAAAGCGGTGGGGGCTTTCGTGTACTCAAATCCTAAGGGCCGGCATCGAAGTCATCAAGACACGGCCGCCTCCTCCGCGTCGCCCTGGTCGGCCTGGAGGTTGGCAAGCATCTCGACCGCGCCGGGGATCTCGACCCCGCACTTGGCGGCGTGCGTGATCTGCGCGAGCCGCACGGCGTTCAGATCTTCGTCACCGTCCAGGATCGGGAGCAGGCGGCCCGCGAAATCGTAGATGTGCACCCAGTGCTCGACCGGAGGCGTATAGAACTTCCCACGCCCCTGCGACTGCGCCAGGGCAGGGAACACCCGGATCGTGGGGAACACGCGCTTGAGAGCTTTCTTCTTGGCGAGGATCTCCAGGTCATCCCACTGTTCTTCGATGACGGACCAGGGGACCTCATCGCGCTCGACCTGGGAGACCGGAAGTTCGGCGACCTCCAGGGCAGCGAGTTCCTTGGTGATGCGCGCTTCAGCGTCGACCATCATGGACATGCTGATCTTGCCCGTTGCGAACGCCGTCGCCAGCTCGGCGCGGCGGCCTTCGAGGACCTGGCGGGCCTTGGCCGCTGCCACGTACTCCGGTTCGGCGACTGCCTTGGCGGTCTGGCCGGACTGCTCCATCATGAACGCGTCGAACCGGTCGGGATCGCGCAGATAGACCTTTAGCGCCGAGACGACGTACTCGTCCACCTCTTCGGCCTTGACGTGGAGGTGGGTCTGCCCGCAGCGGTCGCTGTGGCACGCGTAGTAGCGGAGCTTCACACCGCTTGAGCGGTTCCGGGTCCACCGCGAGCGCACCGGCTTGTGTTCCTCGCCCACCCCGCACTCGTAGGTCCCTGCTCCCAGGTAGCGCGCCGCGTTACCCACTACTTGCCGTGTCGCCGTCAGCATGAGTTTCAGCGTCTCGTACCGGTCAGCGTCGATCACCGGCTCCCAGTTCCCTGGCGTCGTCTCGGCCCTCCACGACTCGACCGGCTTCGTCTTCGACTCGTACAGGTAGGTGTGACGCTGATAAGCGCGGCGAGCAGTCAACAGGGGGTTCAAGAGCGCGTCCTTGACCGCCCGCCAGCGCCACGGGCGCCCCTGCCGGTTGGTGATTCCAGCGGCGTTCCAGCGGCGAGCGACCTCAGAAAGCGTCGAGCCTTCGATGTCGATCAGGTAGTCCACGGCCTCCTTGATGACCTTCACCTCCTCGTCGACGTGGACGTAGGAGGACCGGTCCTTCGTGTGCGCCAACCCGAACGGGGCCGGAGTCGTGGCAGCCATGCCGCGCTTAACCCGCTCCAGCTCCGAGAGGTTGCGCCGCTCGGCAAGTCGCTCGACCTCTTGACGGTTGACGGCGGCTTTGATGCGCGCCTGCATCCGACCACCGGAGGTGGTCAGGTCGTTGTAGGCGTCGTGCGTGTAGCAGACGGGCATTTCCGCGCCCACCAAGAGGTTGATGGACAGCTCCCGTTCGATCGGTGAGCGCAGGAACCGCTCGTCCGAGCGGCACACGACCTCCTTCAGCTTCCCGTCCTTGATATCGGCCATGAGTCGCTGGAAAGCTTCGCGCGGCTTCGCCGGGTTCGACGCAGAGCGGTCCTGGTCGATGTAGAGGACGACTCGGGTACGGCCGTGCTGGACGCACCACTCAAGGCCGTTGGTGAGCTGGTTGTCAATCGAGACCTCGTCGCGGTCCTTGCGGGTCGGGGAGCGACGGGCGTAGATGGCGGTGATGTCCTTGGTTTCCTCAACACTCAACCCGCCCAGGTCGGGGAGGATTTCGAGGGAATCGAAGCCGCCGATGAGGGCGGCGTGATCGGCGAGACGAGTGCTCGCCGGAGATGCCTGGGTGGTACTACTAGGCATTACATCCATCCTAACGTCAGGATGTGTCACTTGTCGACTTGGATGTGGATC
>NZ_JBIDBB010000016.1:0-24620 GCF_043202775.1 Glycomyces sp. NPDC048151
AAAACACGAGGTTCTACCACAACCCCGTCCAGGCGGGGTGTGATCCTACAAAAACAAGAAAACGAGTGTCCGGAAAAGCGGGGGCATCACAGGTTGACCCGTATGTGCTCTTCATACTTGTCGTGCGCGACGAGGTTCCCGATCGCAGCGACCTGACGCGCCTTGCGGATCGGCTCCTCGATGCCGCCCTCGATGTGGAACAGCACCGGATTGGCGCCTCCATGCGCGAGGATGAAATCCGTCTCGCCCGAACGGGAGCGGAGGAAAGACCACCAGATCGATCACTCCGAGACTCGCCGGGGTCTCCTTGGAGCCCCCCGCTGAATCTGCAGCTCGGGCCGCGGTGGCCCAGTCCCGTGGGCAACGAGATCGCTCGGAACGGAGGCTATGTCGCGGCGCGAGAAGAGGAGCCCGTGCCTTCGTTTCGCCGCTGTCTGAGCTGTTGTATTCCTTCGGAGACCGCCTGATGCGTGTCAGGCAAAGCATTGCCATCGCCAACCGTCTGTTGTGGATCCTCGACAGGCCCCCAGAGTTCCAGTCCCAGTGTTGTCAAGGCGGGTGCATGGAGTATGCCGATGTGGAAGGCCTCCAGCATGATCCGAACTGCGTGCACTCGCATGCTCTGGGCAGCCCACCACAATCCATAGGCGCCCACCGCACTGATGACCGCTCCCCACAGCACTCCGGACCAACCTGGCATTACCGCGACCATGAAAGTCACCGCGCATACCGGAAGCGGGATGGCGAGTGCCGCTGCGAACCGGGATTCGACCTGTGCGCGGGCATACTGGTCGGCCAGCGCGGGCGCCTGGTCGGGGACGACGGTGTTGACCCATTCCAGGTCTTGTTCAAGCGCTCGCAGGACTGCTCTGCGTGTGTCAGGGTCGCTCGGCGTGTGGTCGGGCCGTTGCATTCCGAGCTTTCCCAGAAGTTGCGCGTGGTAGCCGTCCGCGGTGGTGAAGGATCGGAGAGTTCTCCGTCGCCAGTTGGGAATGATTCGTGAGGTGGCGAGACGGTGTGCGAGCTGCGGTGTGTGGCGGCGTAGCAGGACGCCCCCGATCGCGATGACGTTGTACTGGAGGTTCGTCCAGACGATGCCGATGCAGTATGCAGCGAACACGAGCGCCCCGAGGACCGCTCCCGCACCGAGGGATCCCGCGAGACGGTCAACGTCTGCTGTGAAGTCAGCGGGGAGTCCGTAGCCGGGGTGGCGTCTTCCCCAGGCAATCCACAAGGCTACGAGCCAGATGGTGCCGGCGGCCAAGGGCGCACGAAGCTGCCGCAGTCCGGGCAGGAACGAGGTCAGCAAACGGATCAGCCTCCGATCGACGTGGCAACCAGCCGAAGAGTGCCGGCATCGACGCCATGTTCTGCGCTCCGCTGCTTGCCAGATGGCTCACTCTGTCCTAAGAGTAAGAGGAGTTCGCTGTCATAGGGGTACTCATCAACGGGCACGATGCACCGAACGCGCCCGAGCCTGCACAATGAGGCTTTCTCAACCTGCCTCTCCCGGATTCAACAAGCGACCATGGCTCTTGGCAGGTAGCGCCGGTGCGATCCGGACATCGCCGGGGCAAACCTCAGTGCTCGATAAGATCTCAGGGTGACGTTCCGATTCACCGCCCGCGCAGTCAGAACAGAGATCGACCCTGACGGGTACTTCACGGAAGCCGCTCTCGCCGAGGGCGAAGACGGCAGCGGCTTCATCTTGATGTTCATGGCCGGAGAGGAAGAGCCGGACGATCAGGAGATCGCTCTGGGGATGGATACGCACTGCCTGGTCACGGCCGGGCAAGGGACTGCCTATGGCTGTGTGCGCGAAGCTGTTCTAGCAGGTAATGTGCTCCGGGTCGTGCTCGATCCCGAGGCACTTGACGACCTGCGGTTGAGCGACGGCGAGATCGAAGCCGTCCTTGAAGCTCCTGCTGAAGACATCACCTTGTTCCGTGAGGTCCTCGCCAGGGTGCTTACCTACGGGCGTGCGAACGCTGTACCGACTCCTCTGGCTGTCTGAGTCCATACCGACTCAGCCTGGATGGCGTTCTTGGCGATTGAGGGTTGCGACGGTGCGGGCGATCTGCGTGGCTCGGTGTGGGTCGCAGCGGAGTTTCCGCAGGACGCGCCACTTTTTCAGTTCCGCGAAGACGCGCTCGCCAGGGCCTCGGAGGCGGGCGTGGAGCCGGTTGTGCGCCTTCTGGTACTCCGGCTTGCCCTTCCCTTTGTAGGGCGTGACCACCAGGTTGGGGTCCAGGCCCTGGTACCCCTTGTCGGCCAAGGCGAACAGGCCGTGCTCGCAGTAGGCGCGGGAGTTGCCAGATCCGGGCCGCGGCGGTGTCGTGGATCGAGCCGCGGATCGCCCCGGAGATCCAGAGCAGGTTGCCGTCGGGGTCGGCGACCGCTTGGAGGTTCATGCCGTGGCAGCGGTGCTTGCCCTGGTAGTAGGGCCGGTCGGCGGCGAGGCGGTCGGTGGGGATAAGGGTGCCGTCGACGATCGCGTAACCCCGGGCCGAGCGCCTCGCCCGTTGCAGGCCGGCACGGAGCTTCGGCGCGCAGGCGGCGAGGAGGTCGATGGTCTCGTGGATGCGGCGGGCGGCGGTGGCGCGGGAGATGCCGAATCCGGGGGCGAGCTGGTCGTAAGTGTGGCCTTGGTGCAGGTAGGCAAGAGTGAGCAGGGCCTGGGCGCCGAGGTCGAGGACCCTCCAGCGCGACCCGATGGCCTGGCGGTGGGCTCGGATGAGGCGGGCGGCGTAGTTCAGGGTGCGGCTCGACAGCGGCAGCGCGGCCTGGTACAAAAGCACTCGAAGCTCCTGGGCGGCAAGGGAAATCAGCAACCCTGTTCTACCAGGAGATTCTTCCCTACCCTGCAACGGAACTCACCCAGGATGAGAAGGGCTCACTGTTCTCGCGCTGCGATTTGGGTGCTGACGAGGTCGGCTTCTCGGGCTTGAGAACCGGGAGTGTCGGAACCGATTCGCGGGCCGCTGGAGGAAACGCCGTCTCGGCGTCCGCTACTGGCGAGGGATCGGGGCCGCGCTGAGGCGGGAAGCGGCTTTGGCGCCGAGGCTGGTGTTGATGTGGCGGCGCATGACCGCTGCGGCGCCGTCCGCGTCCCCGGCGACGATGTTGTCGATGAGGTCGGCGTGTTCGGCGGCCTTCAGGTCGCGTTCGTCCTCGGTGTGCGGGACCTCCA
This sequence comes from Glycomyces sp. NPDC048151, assembly GCF_043202775.1. Lineage (NCBI taxonomy): Bacteria > Bacillati > Actinomycetota > Actinomycetes > Glycomycetales > Glycomycetaceae > Glycomyces > Glycomyces sp. NPDC048151. The sequence goes on from NZ_JBIDBB010000016.1 coordinate 3,191, forward strand.
GGCCGAGTCTGCGGTAGCGGTCAGCCTTGTCCCACAAGGCGTCCAAGGTGGCGATGAGCAGGTCGTTGTGCGAAGCGCGGTAAATCGCGGCGTGGAGGCGGCGGTGGGCGATGAGCTGTTCGACGCTCGGGTCGTAGTGCAAGGGCTGGAGGCCCTCGGCCGCTTCGCGCATGGCCCGTATGTCCTCTTTGGTGCGTCGCTCGGCGGCGAGGGAGACGGCGAGCGGGTCGAGGGAGCGGCGCATCTCTAGCAGGTCGCGGGCCTCCTCCGCTGTGAGGGGCGCGACTCGGGAGTCGCGGTGGGCTCCCAGTTCGACCAGGCCCTCAGTGCTCAAGCGCCGCAGCGCTTCGCGCAGCGGGGTGGTGCTGACGCCGAGGGAGGGGGCGAGCGTGGCCTGGTTGAGGACCTGGCCCGGTTCGAGCGCGCCGGAGAGGATCTGCTCGCGCAGGACCTGATAGGCGTACTCGCTCTTCGTCGACACCGCGGCCTGGGGCTGCACCATAGGGGCCTCCTTCAAAAGAAGTTATAGCCTACATCGCCCGTCATGAACTCACATTACTAGGTCGGCGAGGCCGAACCTGGAAATGCGGCGGGAATCTTGCGTTGACGATTATAGGTTATAACCTGTAGCGTGGGGCCGGTCACGTCCGACGCGACCGCAAAGGAGCGGCAGTCATGCCCGACCGCAAACCCCCTCGCCGAGCCGCCAGGCTCGATCTCTCGCCCGCCCCGTCCCTCAGCCGCCGCCGGTTCGTCTGCATCGCGGCCACCACCGCTGTCGGCGGCGCCCTCGCCGCCTGCGGCGAGGAGGAGACCCCGCTGCCGGAGAACACCATCGATGTCGGGGCCGTTCCCGACTACTACCCGGCCGAGTACGCCCAGCTCATCGCCGCCGCCGAGGCCGAAGGTGGCGAGTTCACCATCTACTCGAACACCGACCAGGAGAACTGGGCCCCGGTATTCCGCGACTTTCAGAAGAAGTACGAGTGGGTCAAGGACATCGCCGCCAACAACCTCGACAGCGACGAGGTCTTCCAGCGGGTCCTCTCCGAGCAGGCCACTGGCGGCTCCCCTGCCGACCTGGTGGTCTCCAACGCCGCACAGGCCTGGGCCGAGTTCGCCGCCGAGGACGGGCGTCTGCTGGAGTACGCCTCGCCCGAACTGGAGCAGCTCCCCGAGTTCGCGCAGCTGCTCCCGAGCGTCTACGCCATGTCCACCGACCCGATGGTCATCGCCTACAACGCCTCGCTGATCCCCGAGAAGCCCAAGGGGATCGCGCACCTGGCCGAGATCGTCGCCGCCGACCCCGACGCGTTCGCTGAGAAGATCACGGCGCGGGACGTGGAGGGCGCCTTCGGGTTCACCGTCTCGCACGCGTTCACCGAAGCGGACCCCGCCGCCTGGGACGCGCTCGGACAGATCCTTCCGCTGGCCCGCCCCGAGACCTCCTCGGGCACCCAGAACGACAAGATCCTCGCCGGGGAGTACCTGGTCGGGTTCTTCATCAGCGCCGCCCCGGCCTACCCGCTGGTGGAGGACTCCGCAGGCCTGTTCGAGGTGGTCTTCCCCGAGGATGGCACCGTCGTGCTCCCGCGCGGGGCCGGCATCGCCTCCGGTGCGCCGCACCCCAACACCGCGAAGCTCTTCATCGACTTCCTGCTCTCGGAGGAAGGCCAGCGGGCCGTCGCGGAAGGCGGCCTGACCTCCTACCGCGACTCGGTCGATCAGGTCGAGGGCCTGCACACCTATCAGGAGGTCGTCGCGGCCGTCGGCGAGGAGGGCGTGGTCTTCGCCGAGTACGTGGAAGTGAACGAGACGGACGCGGCGGAGTTCACCACCCGCTGGAACAGCCTGCTCGACAGCTAGCGCCGGAACGGAAACGACATGACAGTCACTGCAGTGAAGGCCGCACCGAAGCGGCCCGAGTCCGACCCGGTGGGGCGGCCGCCTCGCCACCGGCGGCCCTTCGGTCTCGGCCGCGAACACCTCGCGTACTGGGCGGTCCTGGTCGTCGTCGCGCTGTTCACCCTCGCGCCGGTCGTCCCGACCCTCGTCCAGTCCGTGCGTGACCGGCCGTTGTACGAGGCCGGGGGCCTGTTCACCCTCGACAACTACGTGCGGCTGTTCACCGAGGCCGACTTCGCGCAAGTCGCGCTCAACACGGGCCTGTTCGCGGGTCTGACCACGGTGCTCAGTCTCGCGTTCGCGGTGCCGATGGCCGTGATGGTGGTGCGCACCAGGCTCCCCGGCGGGCGGCTGTTCGCCATGGGTATGCAGTGGCCGTTCTTCATCTCCTCATTGATCCTGGGGTTCGGGTGGATCACCATGTACGGCCCGGCCGGGTTCGTGAGCGTGTGGGTGCGCGACCTGGTCGGGACGGTTCCGTGGAACCTCTACTCGATCCCGGGGATGGCCCTGACCGAGGCGGTGGCGCTGGCGCCGATCGCTTATGTGTTCTGCGCCAACGCGCTGCGCCGCTCCGATGCGTCATTGGAGAGCGCCGCCCAGGTGTGCGGTGCGGGCCCGCTGCGGGTGCTGTTCTCGGTGGTGATCCCGATGCTGCGTCCGCCGATGGTCTACAGCGCGATCCTGGTCTTCTCGATCTCTCTGGAGACCCTCAGCGTCCCGCTCATCTACGGTCAGCCGGTGGGCATCGACGTGTTCTCCACCTTTCTATACCACAATGGACTCAAGTCGCTGCATCCCGACTACGGCGTGATGGGCGCCGCCTCGGTGCTCATCCTGGCGCTCACGGTCGTGGCGGTGCTGGTGCAGGCCAAGCTGCTCAAGAACGCGCAGCGGTTCGTGTCCGTGCGCGGCAAGGCCACCCGGCCCCGGCGCCTGGACATCGGCCGTCTCAAATGGGTCGGCGCGGCGTTCATCGCGGTGTACCTGGTGTTCGGCGCGCTCATCCCGCTCGGCGGGCTCGCGTTCCGGTCCTTCACGCTGATCTTCACGCCGCTGCAGTCGCCATTGAAGACGCTGACGATGGAGAACTACGAGCGGATCTTCTCCTACGCGGCCTACACCCAGTCGATCACCAACAGCATCATCGTCTCCGCGGTCGGCGCGGTCACCGTCAGCGTCCTGGCCGTGGCGGCGGTGATGGTCGCCCGGCGCTCCACGTTCCGCTACGGCCGCACCGTCGAATACCTGTCGCTCGCCCCCCAGGCCATGCCGGGCATCATCGTCGGCATCGGCATGTTCTGGGCCTTCGCGTTCCTGCCGTTCGGCCTCGGCGGGCTCATCCAGGGCACCCTCGCGGCGGTGATCATCGGCTTCAGCGTCCGGGCCCTGCCCAGCGCGTTCGGCTCGATCGCGCCGTCCACCATGCAGATCGGGACTGAACTCGACAGCGCCGCCCGCGTCTCGGGTGCCGACTGGATCCGCACTTTCTGGAGCGTCCTCGGACGCCTCGTCACCCCTGCCTTCGGCGGGGCGCTGATCCTCACCTTCGTCATCATCCTCAAGGAGTACTCCCCGGCGGTCTTCCTCGCCTCCGCGGACTCCAACGTCATCGGCACCACCATGCTCGAACTCTGGAAGCAGGGCAACACCGGCTCGGTCGCCGCCATGGCGGTGCTCCAGATCGCGATCACCGTGGCCTTCGTCGGGCTAGCGGGACTGCTCATGCGCAACACAAAGGAAGGGCACGAGAATGCCTGATGTCCGTATCACCGCCCTGGCCAAGGACTTCGGCGAGAACACGGTCCTCGACGAGGTCGACCTGCACATCGCCGACGGCGAGTTCTTCACCCTCCTCGGCCCCTCCGGCTGCGGCAAGTCCACGACGCTCAACTGCGTGGCCGGTCTCGAACGTCCCACCGGCGGCGCGATCAGCGTCGGAGGGCAGACGTTCGTGGACGCCGCGAAAGGCGTGTTCCTCCAGCCCGAGGAACGCAACCTCGGCATGGTGTTCCAGTCCTACGCGCTGTGGCCGCACAAGACGATCGCCGAGAACCTCGCACTGCCGCTGAAGCTCCGCAAGGTCGGCAGGGCCGAACGCGAACGGCTCATCACCGACGCCCTCGACAAGGTCGGGCTCGCCGCGCTCGAGAGCCGCTACCCGCACCAGCTGTCGGGCGGCCAGCAGCAGCGCGTCGCCCTGGCGCGGGCCCTGGTCTACTCGCCCTCGGTGCTCCTCCTCGACGAGCCGCTGTCCAATCTGGATGCGAAGCTGCGCGAGCAGGCCCGCGCCTGGCTCAAGAAGCTCCAGGAGGACCTGGGCATCACCACGGTGTACGTCACCCACGACCAGGAAGAGGCCCTGGCGCTCTCCGACCGGATCGCCGTCATGTCCGACGGGAACCTGCTCCAGGTCGGCACCCCGACCGAGATCTACGAGACGCCCGCCTCGATCGAGGTCGCGGCGTTCGTGGGCCGGTGCAGCTTCCTGCCCGGCACGGTCGCGCAGCGCCGCGACGGGAAGATCGCGGTGCTCTTGGACGGCGACGTCGGCACGGTCGAGGTCGTCTCGGACCTCGATGCGGCCCATGGCGAGGCCGTCACCGTCGCGGTGCGGCCCGAGCGGTGGGAGGCGGTCCGCGTCGGCGCTGAGCACGCCGGGATGAACGCGCTGCGCGCTGAAGTGCTCACCAGCTCCTATGTGGGCTCGCGCTACGAGTACCACATGCGGCTCGGCGAGCACGTGGTGCGCGTCGACAGCGCCAGCTCCCGCATCGAGGGCGATGCCGCCCTGGTGTTCGGGCCTGAGGACGCCCGCCTGTTCGCCGAGGCCGCCGTCCCTGCCGCTGCCGAGGACGCCCTGCTCGCGCTCGCCGACTGAACGAAGGAACACCATGACCACTGGACTCCGCCTGGCCGCGCTGCGCGGCGACGGGATCGGGCCCGAGATCGTCCCCGCCGCCGTACGTGCGGCCGACGCCGCAGCGGCGGCGGCCGGCATGGCGCCGATCCGCTGGCTCGACCTGCCGATCGGCCAAGACGCCATCGACGAATACGGCAGTGCCGCACCCGAACCCACGCTGGCCGCCCTCGAAGACGTCGACGGCTGGATCCTCGGGCCCCACGACAGCGCCGCCTACCCCGAGCCGCACCGTTCGGCGCTGAACTCGAGCGGGACCATCCGCAAGCGCTTCGACCTGTTCTCGAACATCAGGCCCGCCAAGGCCTTCGCCGGCGCGGCGGCCGTGGTGCCCGACATGGACCTGGTGATCGTCCGCGAGAACACGCAGGGCTTCTACGCCGACCGCAGCACCTTCGCCGGGACCGGCGAGTTCATGCCGACCTCCGACACGGCGATCGCCATGTGCATCGTCACCCGTGACGCGGTCGAGCGCATCGCCCGCGAAGCGTTCGCATTGGCGCGCAGCAGGAATGGGAGAGTCAGCATCGTCCACAAGGCCAACGTGCTCAAACTGACCACCGGCCTGTTCCGGGACGTCTGCTTCGAGGTGGGGCTGGACTTCCCGGACGTGGAGGTCGATGACTTCCACATCGACGCCATGGCCGCGCACCTGGTTCGCCGCGGCGGCGAGTTCGATGTGATCTGCACTGAGAACATGTTCGGCGACATCCTGTCCGACCTGGCCGGGGAACTGGCCGGGTCGCTCGGGATCTCGCCGTCGCTCAATGCCTCCGCGTCCCGCGCGATGGCGCAGGCCTCCCACGGCTCGGCGCCCGACATCGCCGGGCAGGGCATCGCCAACCCGACCGCGATGATGCTCTCCACCGCGATGCTGCTGCGCTGGCTCGCTGGCAGGCATGGGGACGAGCGGGCCGCCGATGCGGCCGCGCGCCTCGAAGCGGGCGTCGAGGCCGCCGTCGCCGCGGGGACCCGCACCGTCGACCTCGGCGGCACCGCATCGACTATCGAGTTCACCGCCGCCGTGGTGGCCGCGATCGGGCGGGGGTAGCGCGGTGGCCGCACCGATCGACGCGGCGCGCCTGGCCGCCTTCGGCGCCGACGTACTCGCCGCGCTCGGCGTCCCCGGCGGCGACGCGCGCCTGGTGGCCGAGAGCCTCGTCGCCGCCGACCTCCAGGGCCACTCCTCCCACGGGATGCTCCGCCTCAGCTGGTACGCAGCGCGATTGCAGTCAGGGGCGATGGCGGCGCGGACCGCGCCCGAGACCGTGTCCGACCTCGGGGCCGTCTGCGTGGTGGACGGGCGTGACGGTGTCGGCCAGGTCGTCGCCGACCACGCTTGCCGACTCGCGGTCGAACGCGCTGAGCGGCACGGGATCGCCGCGGTGGCCGTGCGGCGCTCGAACCACTTCGGCATGGCCGGGTACTGGACCCGCCGGATGGCCGCAGCCGGTTGCGTCGGCATCCTCACGACCAACGGCAGTGCCGCGATGGCGCCGTGGGGCGGGCGCGAGAAGGCGATCGGCGCCAACCCGTGGTCGATCGCGGTGCCCGGGCCCGAAGGCCCGGTCGTGCTCGACATCGCGAATACCCTCGTCGCCCGCGGCAAGATCTACGCCGCCCGCGAGAGCGGCGGCACGATCTCCGCCGACTGGGCCACCGACGCAGCTGGGCGGCCGACCACCGATCCCGACCTGGCCCTCGCCGGGACGCTGCTGCCCATGGCGGGCCACAAGGGGTACGGCATCGCGTTCATGATGGACGTCCTCTCGGGGGTGCTCACCGGCAGCGCCTACGGCACCGGCGTCAACGGCCCCTACGTTCCTGACGAGCGCAGCGGCTGCGGCCATCTGGCCATGGCGCTGCGCGTCGACGCGGTCGCCGATCCCGCCGAGTTCGAGGAGCGCCTGGCCGACCTCATCGCCGCCACGAAGGCCGTGCCGCTCGCACCCGGCGCCGCCGAGATCCTCCACCCAGGGGAACCCGAGGCCCGCCGCGAGGCCGAGTGCCGCCGCACCGGCATCACCGTGCCCGCCAAGACGATTGCCGGACTGCGCGACCTCGCCGCGGACTGCGGCCTGCCGTTCCCGCTCGACCACCCCGAAGGACACCGATGACCACGGCCCGCGCACTCGACAGCTTCGGCACCGCCGCAGGGCTCACCCTCGCGGGCGAGCGCTACGAGGTGCACCGGATCGCCGACCTCGCCCCGGCCGACCTGCCCTACAGCCTGCGGATCGTGCTGGAGAACCTGCTGCGCCACGAGGACGGGCGCGCCGTCACCGCCGCCCACGTCCAGGCGCTCCTGGACTGGGGCGCTCCGGCCTCCTTCACCACCGCGATCGACCTCAACCCGGCCCGGATCTTCCTGCACGACACCAACGGCGTCCCCGCCGTCGCCGACCTCGCCGCCATGCGCGACGCCGTCGCCGCCCTCGGGGGCGACCCGTCCGAAGTCGGTCCGCTGATCCCGGCCGAACTGGTGGTCGACCACTCCATCGTGGCCGACTTCTTCGCCCGACCGGATGCCATGCAGCGCAACAAGGAACGCGAGTACGAGCGCAACGCCGAGCGGTACCGGTTCCTCAAATGGGGCCAGAACGAGCTCGACGGGTTCGCCGTGGTCCCGCCCGGGACCGGCATCATGCACCAGGTCAACCTGGAGCACCTCGCCCGCGTGGTCATGACCGGCGACGGCCGCGCCTACCCGGACCTGTGCCTGGGCACCGACTCCCACACCACGATGGTCAACGGACTCGGCGTGCTCGCCTGGGGCATCGGCGGCATCGAGGCCGAGGCGGCCATGCTCGGCGAACCGGTCTCGCTCCTGATCCCCGAAGTGGTCGGCGTCCGCCTCACCGGGGCGCTGCCGCCGGGCGCGACCGCCACCGACCTGGTCCTCCAGATCACCGAGCGCATGCGCCGCCTCGGGGTCGTCGGCAAGTTCACCGAGTTCACCGGGCCCGGCGTGGCCGCCCTGGGCATCCCCGACCGTGCCACCATCGCCAACATGAGCCCCGAGTTCGGGTCCACCTGCGCATACTTCCCCATCGACGCCGAGACGCTCCGGTACCTGCGCTTCACCGGACGGCCCGAACAGCATGTGGCCCTAGTCGAGGCGTACGCGAAGGAGCAGGGCCTATGGCACCGTCCTGAAGTGCAGCTGCGCTACTCGGAGACGCTGGAGATCGACCTGAGCACGGTCGAGCCGTCCATGGCCGGGCCTCGCCGCCCCCAGGACCGGGTCGCGCTCGGCGGTGTCAAGGAGCGCTTCCGCGAATCGCTCGACCGGCCCGCCAACCCGGTCAAGCTGGATGGTTCGAGCCACGTGATCGACCACGGCGCGGTCGCCATCGCCGCGATCACCTCCTGCACCAACACCTCCAACCCGTCGGTGATGGTCGCCGCGGGCCTGCTCGCCAGGCGGGCGGTCGAACGCGGACTCGCACCGAAGCCGTGGGTCAAGACCAGCCTCTCGCCAGGTTCGCGCACCGTCACCGACTACCTGGACCGGGCCGGTCTCACCGGGCCCCTTGCCGCCCTTGGCTTCCACCTCACCGGCTACGGGTGTATGACCTGCATCGGCGCCTCGGGCGGGCTCATCCCCGAGGTGTCCCGGGCCGTCGCCGAAGGCGAGCTCGCCGTCGCCTCGGTCCTGTCGGGCAACCGCAACTTCGAGGGGCGCATCAACCCCGAAGTGCGCATGAACTTCCTGGCCTCTCCACCGCTGGTGGTCGCCTACGCCCTGGCCGGGACGGTGGACGCCGACCTCACCGCCGAACCGCTCGGCACCGGGCGAGACGGCGAGCCTGTGTTCCTGGCTGAGCTTTGGCCGGACGCCGAGGAGGTCAACGCGGTCATTGCCGACACTCTCGACGCCGACATGTTCACCCGTGCCTACGCCGACGTGTTCGGCGGCGACGACCAGTGGCGGAACCTGGAGGCCCCAGCGGGCCGAACCTTCGCGTGGGACGAGCAGTCCACGTACCTGCGCAGGCCCCCCTACCTCGACGCAATGACCCCGGAACCGCAACCGGCGACGGCGATCACGGGCGCGAAAGTCCTGCTCAAGCTGGGCGACTCGATCACCACCGACCACATGTCGCCGCCCGGGGCGATCGGCCACGACAGCCCGGCCGGGCGCTACCTCGGCGAACGGGGCGTCCCGCGCCCGGAGTTCAACACGTACGCCTCACGCCGCGGCAACCACGAGGTCATGATGCGCGGCGCCTTCGCCAACGGGCTGCTGCGCAACCAACTGGTGCCCGGCACCGAAGGCGGCTACACCCTCCATGAGGGCAGGACTACCACGGTGTTCGCGGCCGCCACGGCCTACCGCGAGGCCGGGGTGCCGCTGATCATTCTGGCGGGCAAGGAGTACGGGACCGGATCCTCAAGGGACTGGGGTGCGAAGGGACCGGCGCTGCTGGGCGTCAAGGCCGTCATCGCCGAGTCCTTCGAGCGGATCCACCGCTCCAACCTCATCGGCATGGGCGTCCTCCCGCTCCAGTTCCTCCCCGGCGAGAATGCCGAGACGCTCGGCCTCACCGGACTCGAGGAGTACACGATCCGGCTCTCCGCAGATGGGGCCGCAGTTGAGGCCGATGGCACGCCCTTCCGGGCCGTGATCCGCCTCGACACGCCGCGCGAGGCCGACTACCACCGCCACGGCGGCATCATGCCCTACGTCCTGCGGACCAGGTTCGCGGCCTGACCCGCTCGGGTGGATCAGTCCGTGACGATCGGGCTGCGGCCGATCCATTCGGTCCCGTGGAGGGTCTGGTGCATGAATGCGGCGGTGTCGGCGCGGCTGACGGTCGGGTTGCCGCGCATGGGAAGGCGGTCCCCGGTCTTGAACCGGCCTGCGGCGGGTCCGTGGGTGAGCCTGGTGGGGTAGACGATGGTCCAGTCCAGGCCGCTGGACTGGAGCTCCTCCTCGGCGAGGCGCTTGTCGGCGTAGATGTCTCGCAGGAGCGTGCGGTAGATGAGCTTCTGCGTGGTGCTCGCCTGGCGGTAGGAGTCGCCGACGCCGAACGAGGACAGCCAGACCAGGCGCTTGACGCCGGACTCCTTCGCCGCGCTGATCACGGCCGCGGCGGCGCGGGAGAACAGGCCGTCGGCCCTGGTCGAGGCGGCGCGGCCGAGGGCCACGACGATCGCGTCCTGGCCGGCCAGGGCAGCCGCGACGTCCGCATGGGCGGTGGCGTCGCCGCTCGCGACCGCCAGACGGTCGCCGTACTCGGCGAGGGCGGCCGGATTGCGGGCGAAGGCGGTGACCGCATCGCCTGCGTCCAGGGCGATGTCGAGGAAGTGGCGGCCGGTCGGACCGGTCGCGCCGAGGACGAGCAGTTTCATAGCGATGAACCCCTTGTGCGTGATCGGCGGCCGCTTGGTCGCGGCTCGCTCGACCATCCTCAAATTAACAGAACATCGTCCTCTAAACAAGTGAACGGTGTTCTGTTAAAATTGAGGCTAGGATGACGGCACCATGACCGAGTTCGTGCGGGCCAGGCGGCCCGAGCAGAAGCAGCAGCGCCGCGAGGCCATCCTCGACGCGGCGCGCACGCTCGCCGCCGAGTCCGGGGTGGGCCGCGTCAGCCTCGGCAACGTCGCTACTGCAGTCGGACTCGCCAAGTCCAACATCGCGCGCTACTTCGCCACCCGCGAGGAGATCTACCTCGAACTCGCCGCCGAAGGCTGGAACGAGTGGCGCGAAGCCGTCCTCCATCGACTAGCGGCCGGAGACGACGCCGTCGACGCCCTGGTCGAGACGCTGGCGGCCCGGCCACTGTTCTGCGACCTCCTCAGCCACGACTCGACCAGCCTGGAGCACAACGCCTCCCACGCAGCGGCGCTGGCGTACAAGCGGACCATGGTCGCCGTCATCGGCGAGCTCGGTTCAGCCGTTTCCGGGGCCTTGTCGCTCCACGAGAGTGAAGGCGCCGAACTCGTCATCGCCGCCATCGGGTTCGCCGCGCTCCTCTACCCGGCGAACCACCCGCCGCCGGTACTCACCGAGGTGTACGACCAGCACCCCGAACTCGCCGCCGCCCGGCCCCCGTTCGAGCCGACCATGCGCCGCATGCTCGCGGCCATCGCCGCCGGACTGCCCTCACTGCGCACCTGAACCGCATATTGCCTGGTAGGAGACGCTCACACAAAGAACTTGGCACCCGCCTCCCTAAGCGGGTTTCGGGTGATACCCGATCATGGGTTCAAATCCCATATCCTCCGCAACGAAGTGGAGGAGGATCTCCAGCAGAGCCTCCACCACCAAGCCCCGCTGACCTGCGGAAACGCCAGGTTGCCGGGGCTTTTTTCGTGTCCGGGGTTCGAGTGTCCGCGTTCGTGGCGCCCGGGTGCTCTCGCCCGGCGGGGGCCGTGGGGGATCTGAAGCGTTTGCCAGAGTGGGGGCGCGAATATGCCTATCGCTCCCATGGGGAACTGGGGCGGCATTCGTCAGTGATGTATTGACAGGTGTGATTTCGTCGGATTAGAATCGGCGATTAGGTATAGCGCTAAACCTCGATCATCCAGCCACTTCATACCTTCAATCTTCCTTCATGATCGACGCTCGTCGGTCTACTGTGGCGTGCTCGGCTGACCGCTGGCGCAATGCCGCAGCGACCGCGAATGCGTCTCCCCCCGAACAAGGAGCCATCATGAGATTCATGCGCCTCGCCCTTGCGGCGGCGACTGCGGTCGTCGCCGCGGCGGCAGCGCTCGTGCCGGTCGCGGCAGTGCAAGCGGCCGACACCAACCTGGCGGCGGGCAAGACGATGACCGCCAGCAGCAGCGTCCAGGGCTACACGGCGGGCAACGCCGCCGACGGGAACCAGGGCACCTACTGGGAGAGCGCCAGCGGCGCCTTCCCGCAGTGGCTCCAGGTCGACCTCGGTGCCGCGGCGGAGGTGGGCGAGATCGTCCTCGAGCTGCCCGCGCTCCCGGCCTGGCAGACCCGGACCCAGACCCTCGAAGTGCGCGGCAGCGCCGACGGGTCGTCCTTCACCACCCTCAAGGCCTCCCAGGGCTACACCTTCAATCCCGGCAGCGGCAACACCGTCAGCATCGCGCTGGACGAGGCGAGCGTCCGGTACGTGCGGCTGGTCTTCACCGCCAACACCGGCTGGCCCGCCGCGCAGGTCGCGGAGTTCGAGGTCTACGGCGAGGCCGGAGCGCCGTCGCAGACCGGCGAGCTGGCGGTCGGCAAGCCGATCACCGCATCGTCCACTGTGTACACGTACGCGGCGGCGAACGCCAACGACGGCAACGTGACGACGTACTGGGAGGGCGCGAACGGCGCCTACCCGAGCACCCTGACCGTGGCGCTCGCCGCGAACGCCGAACTCGAGCGCGTCGTCGTCAAGCTCAACCCCGACCCGGCCTGGTCCCCACGGACGCAGACGTTCTCGGTGCTCGGGCGCGGCGCGGGCGGCGGGTCCTTCACCGAGATCAAGGCGTCGGCGGCGTACCCCTTCGACCCGGCCTCGGGCAACACCGTGACGATCCCGGTCTCCGGCACCTACGGCGAGGTCCGGCTGCAGTTCACCGCGAACACCGGCGCCCCGAACGGGCAGGTCGCGGAGTTCCAGGTGTTCGGCGAGGCCGCGCCCGCGCCGGACCTGCGGGTCGCCGAGCTCTCGTGGAGCCCGGCCGCCCCGGTCGAGACCGACGACGTGACTCTGTCGGCGCGCGTCGAGAACACCGGCGAGGTCGCCTCCCCGCCCACCGCCGTGGACCTCTCCATCGACGGCGAGCCGGTTGGGAGCGTCGCCGTGGGCGGCCTGGCCGCCGGTTCAGCAGCCATAGTGGAAGTCCCGGTCGGATCGCTCACCGCTGGCGACCACGAGGTCGCGGCGACGGTCGACCCGAACGCATCCGTGGCCGAGAGCGATGAGTCCAACAATGAGTACACGCACGCGGATCCGTTGGCGGTCAGCGCGATCGCCACGTCCGACCTGGTGTCCTCCGCGATCGCCTGGACGCCCAGCAGCCCCTCGGCCGGGGACGTCGTCGACTTCTCGGTGACGGTCCGGAACCAGGGCAGCCAGGACTCGGCGGGCGGCGCGCACGGCGTCACCGCGAAGCTCGTGAACAGCGAGACCGGCGCAGTCGTGAAGACCCTGTCCGGTTCATACAGCGGGGTCATCGCCGCCGGGGCCGATTCCGGCCCGATCGACCTCGGTTCCTGGACCGCGGCCGACGGCCAGTACGACCTCGAGGTCGCGATCGGGGTGGACGGCAACGAGCACGAGATCAAGCAGGGCAACAACACCGCGGTCAGGTCCCTCTCGGTGGGCCGGGGCGCGGACATGCCGTTCACCCTCGACGAGGCCGAGCACGCCGCGACCGGCGGCGGCGCTCAGGTCCTCAGCCCCAACCGGGAGATCGGCGACCTCGCGGGCGAGGCGAGCGGCCGCCAGGCCGTCGTCCTCGACGGCACCGGCGAGTACGTCCAGTTCACGACGACGACCGACACCAACACGCTCGTCACCAGGTTCGCGATCCCCGACGCCGCGGGCGGCGGCGGCATCACCGCCACACTGAACCTCTACGTCGACGGGCAGTACCTCCAGCCGATCACGCTCACCTCCAAGTACGCGTGGCTGTACGGGGCCGAGGCGAGCCCGAACAACTCGCCGAGCTCGGGCCCGGCGCGCCACATCTACGACGAGGCGAACGTCCTGCTGGACGACGTGATTCCCGCCGGGAGCACGATCCGGCTGCAGAAGGACGCGGCGAACACCGCGGCCTACTACGCGATCGACTTCATCAGCCTCGAAGAGGCCGCGCCGGTCCCGAACCCGGACCCGTCGCGGTACGTCGAGCCCGCCGGGTTCACCCACCAGGACGTCCAGAGCGCGCTCGACAAGGTGCGCATGGACACCACCGGGACCCTCCGCGGCGTCTACCTGCCCGCGGGCGACTACGCGACCGCGCAGAAGTTCCAGGTGTACGGCAAGGCCGTCGAGATCATCGGCGCCGGGCCCTGGTTCACCCGGTTCTACGCGCCGCAGAGCCAGGAGAACACCGACGTGGGCTTCCGCGCCGAAGCCACCGCGAACGGCTCCGTGTTCTCGGGCTTCGCCTACTTCGGGAACTACACCACCCGCATCGACGGCCCCGGCAAGGTCTTCGACTGGCAGAACGTCTCGGACATGACGATCGACGACACGTGGACCGAGCACCAGGTCTGCATGTTCTGTGGATCCAACATGGACGGTGTCACGATCACCGACTCCCGGGCCCGCAACCTGTTCGCCGACGCGATCAACATGACGAACGGGAGCACGGACAACCTCGTGCGGAACGTCGAGTCCCGCGCCTCCGGCGACGACAGCTTCGCGCTGTTCGCCGCCACCGACTCGGGCGGCGGTCTCCAGTCCGGGAACGTGTACGAGAACCTGACGTCGATCCTGACCTGGCGGGCCGCCGGGCTGGCGGTCTACGGCGGGACCGGGAACACGTTCCGGGACATCCACATCGCCGACACGCTCGTGTACTCGGGGATCACGATCAGCTCGCTGGACTTCGGCTACCCGATGGACGGCTTCGGGGCCAGCCCCACGACCGACTTCACGAACATCTCGGTCGTCAGGGCGGGCGGGCACTTCTGGGGCGCGCAGACGTTCCCGGCGGTCTGGATCTTCTCGGCGGACAAGGTGTTCCAGGGGATCAGGCTGACCGATGTGGACATCGTCGACCCGACGTACTCGGGGATCATGTTCCAGACCAAGTACACCGGCGGCCAACCGGAGTACCCGGTCGCCGACACGGTCTTCACGGACGTCTCGGTCACCGGCGCGCGGCTGAGCGGCGACGAGTTCGAGGCCAAGTCCGGCATCGGCATCTGGGCGAACGAGATGCCCGAGCCCGGCCAGGGCCCGGCCGTCGGCGAGGCGGTGTTCAACGGCCTCGAGCTGAGCGGCAACCATGAGGACGTCCGCAACAACACGAGCACGTTCGAGCTCGTTTTCAACTAGCGGAAGGACACTGACGCCCCCGCCGAGGCGACTCGGCGGGGGCGTCGCGCGAGCGGTTCAGCACTCTTCGGCGGGGGCAGCCGCCGGTGATCGGGACAAGGCGCGGTTGACGATCGACCGGGCCGACGCGGAGCAGGTCGAGGCCCTGCCCGATACCGCGACGACGCGACCGTCCCCGGCTTCCTCGCCGAGCCGCGCCTGCGGCTCCTGGTGTTCGGCAGCGCGGACGACCTGAGCGGCCAGGTGTTCGGCCGCCAGCTCACCGAGTTCGACCGGATGACGGGCACCCGCCTGGAGATCGGCGTGGTCGACGGGGCGCGGGCGCCCGAGACCGCCGGCGCCTGGGGTGTCATCGCCGACCTCCCGGTGCAGATCCTGTTCCAGGGCGGCGATGCAGCAGGTGCTGCGCGGCGTGCGCTCCCCGAAAAGGATGTCGCAGGCCATGGCCGACTACCTGGACGCGTCCCACATCTGACCCACCCGGCTCATGCGCCTCAGTCCGGCCGACCTTGTTCGCAAACGGTTGCAGTGAAAGCCTTGACCCAGGGAAAGCCCTTTCCTAAACTTATCGACATACATCGATTTCCCCTCACGAAATTGGAGATGTGCCGATGAGACGAAGAACAGCTCGCGGGCTCGCGGCGGTGCTTGCCACCGCCGCCGTCATCGCGACAGGCGTAGCCCTCTCGACCACGAACGCTTCGGCGGCAACCGGTGGCGTCACCGGTTACGCCACCCAGAACGGCGGCACCACCGGCGGCCAGGGCGGCCAGGTCGTCAAGGCCACCACGGGCACCCAGATCAACCAGGCCCTGTGCAACCGCGCCAGCACCAGCACCCCGATCATCATCCAGGTCGAGGGCACCATCAACCACGGCAACACCGCCGACGTGTCCGGCTCCAGCTGCGACGTCGGGAACACCCTGATCGACCTCAAGGGCGTCAGCAACGTGACGATCCTCGGCGTGGGCGGCGGCGCCGTCTTCGACCAGATCGGCATCCACATCCGCGAGTCCAGCAACATCATCATCCAGAACGTCACGATCAAGAACGTCAAGAAGTCCGGCTCGCCGACCTCCAACGGCGGCGACGCCATCGGCATGGAGTCGGGCGTGCGCAACGTCTGGGTCGACCACACCACCCTCGAGGCCTCCGGCGGCGAAGCCGAAGGCTACGACGGCCTCTTCGACATGAAGAACGACACCAAGTACGTCACGCTCTCCTACTCGATCCTGCGCAACTCCGAGCGCGGCGGCCTGGTCGGCTCCAGCGAGACCGACGTGTCGAACTCCTTCATCACCTACCACCACAACCTGTACCAGAACCTCAACTCGCGGGTCCCGCTGCTGCGCGGCGGCACCGCCCACGTCTACAACAACCACTACTCGGGCATCGTCGAGTCGGGCATCAACTCCCGCGCCGGCGGTAAGGCCAAAGTGGACAACAACTACTTCGAGGACTCCAAGGACGTCCTCGGCACCTTCTACACCTCCGAGCGCGGCACCTGGCAGACCAGCGGGAACATCCTCGACAACGTGACCTGGTCCGCCACCGGCACCGACAACTACCCCGCCGGACCGGCCATGGCCTCCACGACCACCGTGAGCATCCCCTACAGCTACGCCCTCGACAACGCCTCGTGCGTGCCGACCATCGTGGCCCAGACGGCGGGCGCGAACAAGGGCCTCCAGGTCTCCGACGGCAGCTGCTCCGTGCAGACCCCCTCGCAGAACCCGACCACCCCGACCACCAGCCCGACCACTGGTCCGACTGACCCCGGCACGAGTCCGGCCCCGGGCGGCACGAACCTGAGCATCGGCGCGGGCGCCGACGGCTCCAGCAAGGCCGACGGGACCAGCTACGGCAACGTCATCGACGGGAACATGAGCACGTACTGGTCGCCGAGCGGCACCACCGGCCGCGTCTCCGTCAAGTGGTCGACGGCCAAGACGATCGACACGGTCAACATCCGCGAAGCCGCCGGATACGAAGGCAACATCGACAACTGGCAGGTCGTGAACAACGCCACCGGCGCGGTGCTCGCCTCGGGCACCGGAGCCGGGGTGATCTCGTTCACCGCCGTCTCCACGACCAAGGTCAACTTCGTGATCACTAGCGCGAGCGGCACGCCGAGGATCGCCGAGTTCGAGGTCTTCGCCTGACCCTCACCGCACCCCGCGCGGACGCCATCCGCGCGGGGTGCGCCACGACACTGGCCCCGTGACCTGCGACTTTGATACAGTCGCTGGAGTGCTCGCGGGGCTTTCCGTGTGCGCGGAATCGGGGGAACGGTGAACCAGGACGAGCTCAACGCGCTGCCGCTCGCGGGGCGCGCCCGCTACGCGGTGCTCGACGCCCTCCAGCAGCACGCCGACTGGGTCGACACCGCCTCCGCGCTCGAAGGCGTCTCCGACGATCCCGCCTGGCCCGCCGCGCTCGCCCACGTCTTCGGCGACCTCGGCGACGACGCCGCCCTGCGCGCCTGGGAGTGGGGCTGGATGCCGCGGGAGGCCTTGAGCGCCTTGCGGAAGGCCCTCACCGCCGAAGCGGTGCAGGCGGGCGCCGTGATCATGCGCGGCCAGCTCGTCCGCTACAAAGACCACGAGCTGAGCGACCGGTGGAAGGTGCACCGCGAGGAGCTCGCCGCGATCGTCTCCGATGCGGGCGTTGTGAAAGCGAGCGCGGGCCTGGGCCGCTGGGACCGGATCGTGCTGTGGGCGGCGGTGCTCGAAGCGCTCGACTTCCTCAACACGCTTCCGAAGATCCCGAAGGTCGAGCCGCTCCCGGGCGACATCCTCGTCGCGGCGGGGCTCGGCGTCGCCGAGTCCTCCCGCGTGTACGAGAAGATCCGGGCGCTCCTGGCCAAGGCCGAGTCCACGGACTCCGACGCCGAGGCCGAGGCGTTCACGGCGAAGGCGCAGCAGCTCATCGCCCGCCACAGCATCAACGAGGCGCTCCTTTCCGAAGCGGGCCAAGGCAAGCGCGAGCCCGAAGCTTTGCGCGTCATCATCGAGCGCCCCTACGAGCAGCCCAAGTCCGAGCTCCTCGCCCAGATCGCCGACGCCAACCACTGCCGCTCGGTGTACTGGCCGGACGGCGGCTTCACCACGTTGATCGGCGACCGCGCCGACCTCCGCTCGGTCGAACTGCTCTTCAACTCCCTGCTCGTGCAGGCGACTTCGGCGATGACCCGCGTCGGCTCGGTCTCCGCGCGCCGCGGCAAGTCGCAGACCCGCTCGTTCCGCCAGTCGTTCCTGGCGTCCTTCGCGATGCGCATCGGCGAGCGCCTGCGCGAGTCGGCCGCCGACACCGAGCGCGAGTTCACCGAGGAGACCGGCACCGACCTCGTCCCGGTCATGCGCCAGCGCGACGAGCGCGTCGACGCCCGCACCACCGAGCTCTTCCCCCGCCTCAAGATGGGGCGCGGCACCCGCATCACCAACTACGAGGGCCACGTCGCCGGCCTCGCCGCCGCCGACGCCGCCCGCCTCACGGCCCCCGAGCCGATCACCCGCCGCTGAACCGAACAAGGCATCGAAGGTCTTGACTTTCTCAATGTGAATGATCACACTGGGCGGAAGCACTCATGTTAGCGGTCACCCCCGGCTGCTCCGCGTCTTCCGTTCTGTTCCCTCACAGCAGAAAGGCATTCGAGAATGCCCTCACGCCGCACGATCCTGACCACCGCGATGGCCTCGGCCGTCGCCGCCGCAGTCAGCGCACCGAACGCCGCGCACGCCCAGTCGTACGCGGCCTACGCCATGGCCTACTTCAAGGAGTCGCCGAACCTCACCGACGACTCGTACGCACTCCACCTCGGCGTCAGCGCCGACGGGCTCGAATGGACGCCCCTCAACCAGAACAACCCGGTCGCCACCCCCACCGCCGGGATGCAGGGCCTGCGCGACCCGTTCATCCTGCGCAAGCAGGACGGCACCTTCACCGTCCTCGCGACCGACCTCAAAGGACGCGTCTTCAACCTCAACAACCAGTACATCCACGTGTGGGACTCCGCGGACCTGCGCAGCTTCACCGGCTACCGGCGGGTCAAGCTGCACGACATGGCGACCCACTCCTGGGCGCCGACCGCGTTCTGGGACCCGACGCGCGGGCGCTACGCCGTCGTCTACTCCGCGAACAACGGCACCCGCGACGTCTTCATGGTCAACTACACGCTCGACTTCGTGAACATGGGCGCCGCGCAGGTCTTCTTCGACCCCGGCTTCAACGTGCTCGACGGCGACGTCCTCGTCCACAACGGCGCGTTCTACCTGGCGTACAAGAACCTCGCGAACAACCTCCTCTACGTCTCCCGCTCGGCCACGGGCCAGCCGAACACGTTCACCACCCTCACCAGCGGCCTGCGCCAGGGCTCGGCGATCGAAGCGCCGATCCTCGTCAAGTCCAACAGCGCCAACACGTTCTGGCTCTGGGGCGACTCCTTCAGCCCGGCGAACGCCGTGTTCTACGCCTGGAGCTCGGCCGACATCGGCGGGAACTCCTGGACGGCGCTCAACCAGCGCGCCTACACCGCGCCGATGAGCAGCAAGCACGCCGGGATCGTGCCGATCACCGAGGCCGAGCGCGCGGCGCTCGTGACCCGTTGGGGCGCACCGCAATGGAACCGCCTCAAGTCCTACAACTTCCCCGACCGCTTCGTGCGCCACGCCGACAGCGTCGGCCGCATCGACCCGTTCCCGATGGAACCGCCCGCCGACCAGCAGTGGCGCCTGCGCGCCGGGCTCGCCGACGCCTCCGGCGTCTCGTTCGAGTCCGTGAACTACCCGGGCCGGTTCCTGCGCCACGCGAACTACGCGATCCGCCTGGACCCCAACGACGGCACGGCCCAGTTCGCGGCGGACGCCACCTTCACCCGCACTGCGGGACTCGCCGACGCCTCCTGGACCTCGTTCCGCTCCTACAACTTCCCCGACCGCTACCTGCGCCACTCCGGCTACGTCCTGCGGATCGACCCGGTCGCCGACGCCACCGGACGCGCGGACGCGACGTTCCGCGTCACCTACTAGGAGGCCGCCGTGACGACGACGTTCCGCCGCGCGGCCCTGTGCCTCGCGTCGATCCTGTTGCTGCTCTTGGGATCCCTCATCACCGCCTCGGGCGCGCAGGCCCAGCAGGCCACGTTCACCAACCCGCTCAACGCCTCCGGCGCCGACCCGTGGATGACCTACCACGACGGCTACTACTACCTCATGACCACGACCTGGACCGGCCCGCTCACGATGCGCAAGGCCGCCACGATCGCGGGGCTCAAGAACGCCGCCGCCGTCCCGGTCTTCACCGACTTCCCGGCCGACCGCGACCACTACGTGTGGGCGCCCGAGTTCCACTTCATCAACGGCCCCAACGGGCCCCGCTGGTACATCTACTACTCGGCGGGCGCCGCCGGGATCGAGGACCAGCGGGTCCACGTCGCCGAGAGCGCGGGCACCGACCCGATGGGGCCGTACACCTACAAGGGCATGGTGTTCGGAGCGAACGACTGGTGGGGCATCGACGGCAGCGTCGTCACCATCGCCAATCAGCAGTACCTCCTGTGGTCGGGCGTGCCCGGCCAGTGGACCGGCAACGACCCGAGCATCTACATCGCCCGCCTGGGCACGCCCTGGTCGGTCACCGGCGCCCGCACGATGATCTCGACGCCCGAGCACGCCTGGGAGAACGTCGGCACCCCGATGAACGAGGGCCCGGCCGTACTGCAGCACAACGGGCGCACGTTCGTCACCTACTCGGCGAGCAACTGCGGGACGCCCGACTACAAGCTCGGCCTCCTCGAGCTCACCGGCTCCAACCCGCTCGCCGCGAGCGCCTGGACCAAGAAGTCCACGCCGGTCTTCGAACGCAACGACGCGGCCGGGGTCTACGGCCCGGGCCACAACGGGTTCTTCAAGTCGCCCGACGGCACCGAGGACTGGATCGTCTACCACGCCAACGACGCCGCCTCGGAAGGCTGTGGCAACACCCGCGACACCCGCATCCAGGAGTTCACCTGGAATGCCGACGGCACGCCGAACTTCGGGCGGCCCGTCTCCAAGTCCACAGTGCTCCCGGTGCCTTCAGGCGAGTCGGAGCCGCCCTCGAACCGCTTGCAGTCCTACAACTTCCAGGACCGCTACGTCCGCCACGCCGACTACGACATCCGCATCGACGCGGCCGTCACCCCGGCCCTGGACGGGCGCTTCCGCCTCGTGCCCGGTCTCGCCGGGACCGGCTACGTCTCGTTCGAATCGGTGAACTTCCCGGGCCACTACCTGCGCCACTCCAACTACGACATGGTCCTGGCCCCGAACGACGGCACGGCCCTGTTCGCGGCTGACGCGACGTTCCGCCAGGTGCCCGGCCTCGCTGACGCCACCTGGTCGTCGTTCCAGTCCTACAACTTCCCGACCCGCTACCTCCGCCACGACAATTACCTGTTGAGGATCGACCCGATCACCACAACCCTCGGCAGAGCCGACGCGACCTTCCGCGTCACCTCCTGACCGAACGAAACGGCCCCCGGCGCGTGACTTGGGTTCTAGGGGTTGTTGCAACACCTTGTTCTACAAGGGATTGTGATGGCGTTCGAGATCCGAGAGGACCGGAGTAGGTCTCGGGGTCGCAA
>NZ_JBIDBB010000017.1:0-5350 GCF_043202775.1 Glycomyces sp. NPDC048151
CACTTGCTTGGTGTCCCGTTGAAAATCGGTCAGGACATGCTTCGACACATACCAAAAGTCGCCATGGTCGCAAGATTGTGGTGCGCAACAGGTTTTTGTTGGAGAGTTTGATCCTGGCTCAGGACGAACGCTGGCGGCGTGCTTCACACATGCAAGTCGAACGGAAAGGCCCGCTTGCGGGTACTCGAGTGGCGAACGGGTGAGTAACACGTGGGTAACCTGCCCCCATCTCTGGGATAACCGTTGGAAACGGCGGCTAATACCGGATACGACCTGGCTCCGCATGGTGCTGGGTGGAAAGTTTTTGCGGTTGGGGAGGGGCCCGCGGCCTATCAGCTTGTTGGTGCGGTAGTGGCGCACCAAGGCGATGACGGGTAGCCGGCCTGAGAGGGCGGTCGGTCACATTGGGACTGAGATACGGCCCAGACTCCTACGGGAGGCAGCAGTGGGGAATTTTGCACAATGGGCGGAAGCCTGATGCAGCGACGCCGCGTGAGGGATGACGGCTTTCGGGTTGTAAACCTCTTTTATCCACCACGAAGGCGGTGTATTCGCACCGTTGACGGTAGTGGTTGAATAAGCGCCGGCTAACTACGTGCCAGCAGCCGCGGTAAGACGTAGGGCGCGAGCGTTGTCCGGATTTATTGGGCGTAAAGGGCTCGTAGGCGGTTGATTGCGTCCGCCGTGAAAGGCCTCGGCTTAACCGGGGTTTTGCGGTGGATACGGGTCGACTTGAGGCAATTAGGGGAGATCGGAATTCTACGTGTAGCGGTGAAATGCGCAGATATGTGGAGGAACACCGGTGGCGAAGGCGGATCTCTGGGATTGTTCTGACGCTGAGGAGCGAAAGCGTGGGGAGCGAACAGGATTAGATACCCTGGTAGTCCATGCTGTAAACGGTGGGCGCTAGGTGTGGGGTCACGTTGGTTGATTCTGTGCCGTAGCTAACGCATTAAGCGCCCCGCCTGGGGAGTACGGCCGCAAGGCTAAAACTCAAAGGAATTGACGGGGGCCCGCACAAGCGGCGGAGCATGCGGATTAATTCGATGCAACGCGAAGAACCTTACCTAGGTTTGACATCACCCGGAAACCTCTAGAGATAGAGGCCTCTTCGGACTGGGTGACAGGTGGTGCATGGCTGTCGTCAGCTCGTGTCGTGAGATGTTGGGTTAAGTCCCGCAACGAGCGCAACCCTTATCCCGTGTTGCCAGCATTCAGTTGGGGACTCACGGGAGACTGCCGGGGTTAACTCGGAGGAAGGTGGGGATGAGGTCAAGTCATCATGCCCCTTATGTCTAGGGCTTCACGCATGCTACATTGGCCGGTACAGCGGGTTGCGATACCGTGAGGTGGAGCGAATCCCTGTAAAGCCGGTCTTGGTTCGGATTCGAGTCTGCAACTCGACTCGATGAAGGTGGAGTCGCTAGTAATCGCAGATCAGCAACGCTGCGGTGAATGCGTTCCCGGGCCTTGTACACACCGCCCGTCACGTCATGAAAGTTGGCAACACCCGAAGCCTGCGGCCTAACCGGTTTACCGGAGGGAGTGGTCGAAGGTGGGGCTGGCGATTAGGACGAAGTCGTAACAAGGTAGCCGTACCGGAAGGTGCGGCTGGATCACCTCCTTTCTAAGGAGTCCCGACCCCCCTTGCGAGGGGGCGTCAACCATCCGAGCCCGCTAGAGCAATCTCGCTCTGGTGGTTACCGCTCGGGTGTGTATGGACTAAATGTTTTGAATGGTGTGTCGACTGCACGTTGCACGAACGTTGGTTCGTGAATCCATCCTTGGCTCTCTGGGTTTTCCCAGGGGGCCGCACCCTGTTGGGGTTCTGAGACAACACGTCTCTGAGCCTGGTCGTGTCAAATGGTCTACGAGTGTGTGGGCGGATTGTCGCGGTCGCTGTGTTGTTTGAGATTTGTATAGTGTGCGTGAGTGTCTTTGTTTCTATCTGATTTGACCGTGTGTTGGTTAAGTTGTGTAGGGCGCATGGTGGATGCCTTGGTGCCGGATGACCGATGAAGGACGTGTGAGGCTGCGATATGCCTGGGGGAGTTGCCAACTGGACTGTGATCCCAGGGTTTCCGAATGGGGTAACCCAGCCGTCTTAATGGGCGGTTGCCGCTGGCTGAATGTATAGGCTGGTTGGTGGTGTGGCGGGGAAGTGAAACATCTCAGTACCTGCTGTGGAGAAAACAAGAGTGATTCCGTGAGTAGCGGCGAGCGAAAGCGGAGGAGGCTAAACCTGGTTCGTGTGATAGCCGGCAGGCGTTGCGGGTCGGGGGTTGTGGGACATCGTCGTTGAGTACTGCCGTGCTCAGGTTCACGCAGCATTGTCTAGTCGAACGGTGTGGGAAAGCCGACCGGAGAGGGTGAGAGTCCCGTAGGTGAAGGGCAGTGTTGGTGTTCGGATGGTGCACCCGAGTAGCGCGGGTTTCGTGGAGGCTCGTGTGAATCTGGCAGGACCGTCTGCTAAGCCTAAAGAGGTCCGGTGACCGATAGTGGAGAGTACCGTGAGGGAATGGTGAAAAGTACCCCGGGAGGGGAGTGAAAGAGTGCCTGAAACCATGTGCCTGTAAACCGTCAGAGCCCGGCGTTGAGTTTACTCAGCGTAGGCGGGTGATGGCGTGCCTTTTGAAGAATGAGCCTGCGAGTTATGGTATGCCGCGAGGTTAAGCCGTTGTGGTGGAGCCGGAGCGAAAGCGAGTCTGAATAGGGCGTTGAGTGGTGTGTTGTAGACCCGAAGCGGGGTGATCTACCCATGTCCAGGGTGAAGCGGCTGTAAGAGGTCGTGGAGGCCCGAACCCACCTAGGTTGCAAACTGGGGGGATGAGGTGTGGGTAGGGGTGAAAGGCCAATCAAACTCCGTGATAGCTGGTTCTCCCCGAAATGCATTTAGGTGCAGCGTCGCATGTTGCTCCGTGGTGGTAGGGCGCTGGTTGGGTGATGGGCCGTGTCGGTTACTGAGCTCAGCTAAACTTCGAATGCCATGGTGTTGAGTGCGGCAGTGAGTCGGCGGGTGAGAAGATCCGTCGTCGAGAGGGAAACAGCCCAGATTACCGGCTAAGGCCCCTAAGGGTGCACTGAGTGGAAAAGGATGTGGGGTCGCGTTGACAGCCAGGAGGTTGGCTTAGAAGCAGCCACCCTTGAAAGAGTGCGTAATAGCTCACTGGTCGAGTGGTTCTGCGCCGATAATGTAGCGGGGCTGAAGTGCACCGCCGAAGCCGTAGCAATGCCGTCCAGATACGTCTGGGCGGGTTGGGTAGGGGAGCGTCGTGCATGGGGTGAAGCCAGGGGGTAACCCATCTGGTGGACTTTGCACGAGTGAGAATGCAGGCATGAGTAGCGAAACACAGGTGAGAATCCTGTGCGCCGATTGACTAAGGGTTCCAGGGGACGGTTGTTCCGCCCTGGGTTAGTCTGGGCCTAAGGCGAGGCCGAGAGGCGTAGTCGATGGATAACCGGTTGATATTCCGGTACCCGAGTGCCGCGTATGAGTGATAGCGGTTGTGCTAACCGGCTGCAAGCCGGCGAGCGCCGACCTTCGGGTCGGTACTTGTCAGTGAGTGGTTGGGGTCCTTTCCGTGTGTAGCGTAGTGATGGAGTGACGCAGTGGGGTAGCTGTACCGTCTGGTGGATTAGGCGGGGTAAGGTGGTAGCCCGAATCTCTAGGCAAATCCGGAGGTTCCCAGTTGAGTCTGGAGGGTGAGCGCTGAAGCATAGGCCTTTAGGCTGAATTCGGTGATCCCGTGCTGTCGAGAAAAGCTTCTAGCGAGTGGTAGTCGGCCAGTACCCTAAACCGACACTGGTGGTCAGGTAGAGTATACTGAGGCGTTCGAGTGATGTGTGGTTAAGGAACTCGGCAAATTGCCTCCGTAACTTCGGGAGAAGGAGGGCCCCGGCTGGTGGTGCGTGCGCACGGAAGCTGGTTGGGGTTGCAGAGGCCAGGGGGAAGCGACTGTTTACTAAAAACACAGGTCCATGCGAAGCCGTGAGGTGAGGTATATGGACTGACGCCTGCCCGGTGCTGGAACGTTAAGAGGATCCATCAAGGCCTTTGGCCTGCAGTGGTGAATTGAAGCGCCAGTAAACGGCGGTGGTAACTATAACCATCCTAAGGTAGCGAAATTCCTTGTCGGGTAAGTTCCGACCTGCACGAATGGCGTAACGACTTCCCCGCTGTCTCAACCACATGCTCGGCGAAATTGCAGTACGAGTAAAGATGCTCGTTTCGCGCGGCAGGACGGAAAGACCCCGGGACCTTTACTATAGCTTGGTATTGATGCATTGCTTGGTTTGTGTAGGATAGGCGGGAGCCTGGGAAGCTGCGACGCTAGTCGTGGTGGAGGTGTTGGTGAAATACCGCTCTGATCTGGTGGTGTGTCTCACCCGCGGCCCTGATCGGGTCGGGGGACAGTGCCTGGTGGGTAGTTTAACTGGGGCGGTTGCCTCCTAAATGGTAACGGAGGCGCCCAATGGTACCCTCGGGCCGGTTGGAAACCGGTCGGTGAGTGTAAGCGTAGAAGGGTGCTTGACTGTGAGACCGACGGGTCGAGCAGGTGCGAAAGCAGGGGCTAGTGATCCGGCACCGACGTACGGATGTGGTGTCGCTCAACGGATAAAAGGTACCCCGGGGATAACAGGCTGATCTTCCCCAAGAGTCCATATCGACGGGATGGTTTGGCACCTCGATGTCGGCTCGTCGCATCCTGGGGCTGGAGTTGGTCCCAAGGGTTGGGCTGTTCGCCCATTAAAGCGGCACGCGAGCTGGGTTTAGAACGTCGTGAGACAGTTCGGTCCCTATCCGCCGCGCGCGTAAGAGATTTGATGAAGGGCTGTCCCTAGTACGAGAGGACCGGGATGGACGAACCGCTGGTGTGCCAGTTGTCCCGCCAGGGGCATGGCTGGTTGGCTACGTTCGGGAGCGATAACCGCTGAAAGCATCTAAGCGGGAAGCGTGCTTCGAGATGAGATCTCTGTCAGCGTATGCTGGTGAGGCGCCCTGTAGATGACGGGGTTGATAGGCTCGACATGGAAGCGTTGTAAGGCGTGGAGTGGACGGGTACTAACCGCCGAGAACTTAACATTACATTCGGTCTTGATAGAAACTGACATTCACGCACACTATGCGATTCTGAGACAACACTGGTTCTCAGGCTCGATCGCCCGTCACGGGCTGTTGTCCGTGATGGTGCTTGATCGCTGAACGGATCAGTGGTTGTTCACTGGTTTGTTTGGTGGTGAGAGCGGAAGTGACACACCCGGTCCCATTCCGAACCCGGTCGTTACGGCTTCCAGCGCCGATGGTACTGCACTCGAGAGGGTGTGGGAGAGCAGGACACCGCCAAACATT
>NZ_JBIDBB010000018.1:0-1570 GCF_043202775.1 Glycomyces sp. NPDC048151
GGCGGGTACTTCCGGATAGGCATGCGAACCTTGTCCCCTTCTGGTTCA
The DNA here is from genome assembly GCF_043202775.1 of Glycomyces sp. NPDC048151. Classification (NCBI taxonomy): domain Bacteria; kingdom Bacillati; phylum Actinomycetota; class Actinomycetes; order Glycomycetales; family Glycomycetaceae; genus Glycomyces; species Glycomyces sp. NPDC048151. Next base: position 49 of record NZ_JBIDBB010000018.1, read on the forward strand.
TTCCAGAACCAAGATAAAACCTCTCCGGAAAAACGGGGGGAGCACAGCAAGCTTTGTATGACTTGAGCGCGCTCGGCCACGAAGTCCAAGTTGCCGAAAACCTGGTCAGACTGCTGGGCGGCTGGGCCGTCGGGATCGATCCGACCAGCGGTCACTATGAGGGCATGCCGTCGTACAACCACCAACGCACTCCCTACGAGCCAGACAGTCTAAGAGTTTTTAGGGTAACCCAGGGTAGCGTCACGCCCAGTTCGCGCGGCAGCGTTAGACGATTCCTGGAACGGACCGCCGACAAGGTCCACGCGCGCATTAAGGGCGCGCAAACCGAACGCCAGGAGCTGCGCGGCGCCGAAGGCCAGTTAGCACCCTGCACGAGCAGCGCCTTCCCGAAATCGTCGAAGCGCTCGTCCAACGCGCCGCAGCGGATCGCGAACGACTCGTCAAAGAAGCGAACGCACGGGCCGCTCAGCAGGCAACACATGAAGCTAACCTGGCCAGCGCCAGAACAGAAGCGCGAGAACGCTTCTACGCCAGCGAGCTCGAACGCCAAGCACTCGCCTTGGAGCGGTGGCGGCTCCTAACCGCCTACTGCAATCAGTTTGAAGCCCACCTCGACGCGGCCGGTCCCCAAGCGCCAGAAGCCGAATCCGCTCGATTATGGCTCAGCTGGACGCGCGCCCACACCGCCAGCATCAACCCGTTCAAGGAGCTGTCACGCATGCCGGTGGCGCCTGAGTTCAGGCCCGACGATCGCGCTGCAGCGTTGCCCGAAAATGGTCAACGGCCAGTGCCCGACGTTTCTGCAGGTAGTAGGCCCAGAAATCCGCATTCTCCCAATATATGGGATCGTCGCCGAACGCTTCACCCAGATGGGTGAGGAAAGTCGAGGCCCAGTCTGGTTCGTTGTGCAACTTAGGCAGAACTTAGGCAGAAAACCAGCTGGCGTGGACTGGAGCCAACTGGACGCAACGGGACTGAAATACCTGGTCAAGCCGCATATCCTGCACTCAGAGGCCGCGAATGCAGACTTCTTCACACAAATCGACGGATGTTCGAAGGTCTGACATGAAAGAAGCCCCGGTGACCTGACGTTTGCGCAGGTCAGCGGGGCTTGTTGGCGGAGGATATGGGATTTGAACCCATGATCGGGTATCACCCGAAACCCGCTTAGGTAGGCGGGTTCCAAGACCTGCAAGCACGATGCGCGCCCACCAGGCAGTTTGCGGGACCTAGAGTCGGCACATGCCAGGGTTTCTGTTCAGGCTCCGCGGGATCGACTACGCTCGGAGTCCGATCGGACGAGTCCTGGCACAATCGGGCCTCTGACTCTTCCTTACTCTTCCCAGGTGCGGGTGGGATTGCGCAGCATCTCCGCGACGAGGAAGGCGAGTTCGAGCGACTGCTGCGTGTTGAGGCGCGGGTCGCAGGCGGTCTCGTAGCGGTCGGAGAGCTGGTCGTCGCGGATCTCCTGGGCGCCGCCGACGCATTCGGTGACGTCCTCGCCGGTGAGCTCGATGTGGAT
>NZ_JBIDBB010000019.1:0-1344 GCF_043202775.1 Glycomyces sp. NPDC048151
TGTGCTCCCCCCGTTTTTCCGGAGAGGTTTTATCTTGGTTCTGGAATGAACCAGAAGGGGACAAGGTTCGCATGCCTATCCGGAAGTACCCGCCTGAACTGAGAGAGCGAGCGGTCCGCTTGTGTCTGGAGTCGCCTGATCGGCCGCTCGCCCAGACTGCCGACCAGCTCGGGATCAACCGTGAGACCCTCCGCAACTGGGTCCGACAGGCCCAGCGTGATGCAGGGGTCCGCTCCGAGGGGCCGACCACCGCTGAGAAGGAGCTCATCTCCCGGTTGCAGAAGGAGAACAAGGAGCTGCGCAAGGTCAACGAGATCCTGCGCGCGGCCTCGGCGTTTTTCGCCTCCGAGATCGACCAGACCCGGCGGTAGTGCTCGTGTTCGTCGAACGGATGCGGCACCGATACGCGGTCGATCTCCTCCTCAGGGTTCTACAGGTGCCGCCGTCGACCTACTACGGGTGGGCTCGCTCGGCCGACCGGCCCTCGGATCACGCCGAAGTGGACTTGGGCCTGCTCTCGGTCATCTATGAGATCTGGGTCGAGTCGGGCCGGACCTACGGGGCCGACCGCGTCTGGGGCCGGTTGCGCCGCGACGGGATCAGGGTGGGCCGCAAGAGAGTCGAACGGCTCATGGCCGGCCAGGGCTGGGCCGGGTCGCATCTGCGTCGCGGCTGGAAGCACCCGAAGCCCGAGACCGAGGCGCAGGCCGCGCCGGTCGAGGACCTCGTCGAGCGGGACTTCACCGCCGAAGGACCCGACCGGGTCTGGCTGGCCGATGCCTCACGCATCCCGACCGACTGCGGGATCGTGTGGGTCGCGGCGATCCGCGACGTGTTCTCCAACCGGATCGCGGGGTGGGCGACCGGACCGTCCTGCAACACCGACCTGATCGCCGCCGCGCTCTCGTATGCGCTGTGGTCCAAGGACATCAGGGACGGGCAGTTGATCCACCATAGCGACCGCGGCTCGAACTATACGAGTCTGCGCTTCTCGCAGATGCTGTCCGACAACGGGATCCGCCGCTCGATGGGTTCGGTGGGCGACAGCTACGACAACGCGCTGATGGAGAACTTTTGGTCCACGCTCAAGATCGAGGCGATCTACGGGAAACGTTGGACAAGCCCGGCCGCGGTCGAGGAAGCGCTCTTCCTCTACATCGACGGCTGGTACAACTCCCGGCGGATCCAGAAGAAGCTCGGCTACCGCTCACCCGAGGAGTTCGAGGCCGCGTGGAAGGAGGACCAGGCCACAAAACACGAGGTTCTACCACAACCCCGTCCAGGCGGGGTGTGATCCTACAAAAACAAGAAAACGAGTGTCCGGAAAAGCGGGGGCATCACAGG
>NZ_JBIDBB010000020.1:0-1305 GCF_043202775.1 Glycomyces sp. NPDC048151
CTTGGGTTCTAGGGGTTGTTGCAACACCTTGTTCTACAAGGGATTGTGATGGCGTTCGAGATCCGAGAGGACCGGAGTAGGTCTCGGGGTCGCAAGCCCCTGGCCCGTGAGCGGGAGGAATACTTCCGGCTCATGGGCCAGGGTTTGAGCAGTGTCGAGGCGTGCAAGATCGTCGGGATCAACTACCGGACCGGAAAGCGTTGGCGCAACGGCCGGGCCGCCTCAGGCCAGGGCAGGGCCCGCCCGCCGGTACAGGTCTCGCCTCGCCCGCCGGGCCCATCACGGTATCTGCGCGAGGACGACCGGATCGCGATCGCCGACCGGCTGCGCGAAGGCGCCCCGATCCGCGCCATCGCCCGCGAGCTGGGTCGCTCGCCCTCGACGATCAGCCGCGAAGTCCGCCGCAACGCCCATCCCGAATCGGGCGCCTACCGACCCCACGCCGCCGAGGCCCGCGCCCAAGCGCGCCGTCCACGCCCCAAGGACGGCAAGATCGCCGCCAACTCCGAGCTGCGTGAGTTCATCCAGCAGCGCCTGGGCCTACGCTGGAGCCCCGAGCAGATCTGCCAGGCTTTGCGCGAGACCTTCCCCGACCGGCCGGAGATGCACGTGGTCCACGAGACGATCTACCAGGCCCTCTATGTCCAAGGTCGCGGCGAGCTGCGCCGCGAGCTCACCGCCGCACTGCGCACCGGCCGCGCCATGCGCCGCCCTCGGGCCCAGGCCGACCGGCGCCGCCACCGCGCGGTCAAGGACATGGTCAACATCAGCGAGCGCCCCGCCGAAGCCGCCGACCGGGCCGTCCCCGGCCACTGGGAAGGCGACCTCATCCTCGGAGCGGGGAACCGGTCCGCCATCGCCACCCTGGTCGAGCGGGCCACCCGCTACGTGATGCTGGTCCACCTCCCCGGCAGGCATGACGCCGAAGCCGTCTCGGGCGCCCTCATCACGACCGCCGCTACCCTTCCCGCGCACTTGAAGCAGTCCCTGACCTGGGACCAGGGCTCGGAAATGGCCGCCCACAAGGCATTCAGCCTCGCCACCGACATCCCGGTGTTCTTCTGCGACCCCGCCAGCCCCTGGCAGCGAGGCTCCAACGAGAACACCAACGGCCTGCTGCGCCAGTACTTCCCCAAAGGCACCGACCTCAGCCAGCACGACGCCGCACACCTCGCCGCCGTCGCCGCCGAACTCAACGGCCGCCCACGCAAAACGCTCGGCTGGGAAACCCCAGCCGAGCGTCTTGCTAGGCTCCTGGCCGACAGCGACTAACCAGCGGTGTTGCAACCACCCCTAGAAACCGCC
>NZ_JBIDBB010000021.1:0-1104 GCF_043202775.1 Glycomyces sp. NPDC048151
TGTTCTGTCCGGGGAGGTTGTGAACACCGCATTGGGTGAGACGGGCTGATACGAGGCGAGGGCCTTCTGGTTCGGTGTGAATCGCTACAAGACACGCCAACCCGGAAAGGCCCTCGATGGCCCACTCTAACGCCCCCTTGACCCCGACCGGCAGACTGCGCCTGGCCCGATGCGTCGTCGAGGACGGCTGGCCGCTGCGCCGCGCCGCCGAGCGCTTCCAAGTCTCACCGACCACTGCTTGGCGGTGGGCCGACCGCTACCGCCAATACGGCCAGGCGGGCATGACCGACCGCTCCTCGCGCCCACTCTCGAACCCGAACCGGCTGCCGGCCAGGACCGAGCGGCGGATCATCAAAGTCCGGCTCGCCCGCCGATGGGGACCGGCCCGCATCGCCTACCTCCTGGGCCTCAACCCGAGCACCGTGCATCGGGTCCTTGCCCGCTACGGCCTGCCTCGCCTGGCCCACCTCGACCGCACCACCGGAGCACCGGTGCGCCGTTACGAACGCTCCCGGCCCGGCGAGCTGGTCCATATCGACATCAAGAAACTCGGGAACATCCCCGACGGCGGCGGCCACCGGGTCCTCTCACGCGCCCAGGGCCGGCGCAACGGCCGCGCCTCCCAGCCCCTGGCCCCCAAACGCAAGTCCGGCGCGAAGCTCGGCTACGCCTGCCTCCACACCGCCATCGACGACCACTCCCGGACCGCCTACACCGAGATCCTCCCCGACGAGACCAAGGAAAGCGCGGTCGGCTTCGCCGACCGCGCTATCGCCCATTTCGCGAGTATCGGGGTCACCGTCGAACGGATCATGACCGACAACGGCGCCTGCTACACCTCCCTGGCCTGGAGAGACTTCCTGCGCGGCAAAGGCGTTGCTCACAAACGGACACGCCCCTACCGGCCCCAGACCAACGGGAAGGTCGAGCGATTCCACCGCACCCTGGTCGATGAATGGGCCTACGCCCGCACCTACCGGTCCGAAGCCGAACGCCGCGAAACACTACCGACATTCCTGCACTGGTATAACCATCACCGCGCGCACACCGCACTCGGAGGCCAAACCCCAGCAGACCGCGTCCACAACCTCCCCGGACAGAACA